>JBJXFB010000090.1:0-83021 GCA_046155895.1 Planctomycetota bacterium
CACTGCGTTCGCCAACGTCCCTGCAGTCAAGCACGCGAACGCAACGGCAGCAGACAAGCAACTCGCCGCCGGAGGCTCGGTGTACTCACTTCGCTCCTCCGGGCGCGTTCTTGAGGCTCGTGAGCGCTCGCGCGAGCGTCTCCCGCTCCTGGACCGTGGCCTGCTCCATCCCCGCTTGGATCACGGCTTCTGCCTCGGCGATGCGCCCCATCCCCGCGAGGATCCTCGCATATTGGCTGCGAAATGGGACCTGCTTGGGCTGCACGGTCAGCACCTCTTTCATCGCGCTCGCAGCGGACGCGAGGTCGCCGCCTTCGGCCCTGAAGCGCGCCTCGTTCACGAGAGGCCCGATCAAGTCGGGGCGAATCTCCAGCGCCTCCCGGAACGCAAGACCGGCTCCCTCCGGATCCCCCTTCCCGAGCAAGGCGACGCCGAGATTGTAGTGCGCGCCGGAAAGATCGACCTGCGACGCCGAGCCCGAGCGCGGCCTCCCCCCCTCGAAGATCGCGATCACCGCACGGTACTCGGCGATCGCCCCGTCGGTGTCGCCCGCATCCTGGAGCGCGGCGCCGAGATTGAGGTGCCCCTTGACGTACGTGGGCTTGATCCGGATGGCCTCGCGAAACGCCTGCACGGCACCTTCCAGGTCCCCGAGCCGGTACAGGGTCGCGCCGAGATTGTGCTGCGCGCCGAGGTAGTCGGGATTGAGCCGCACGGCGGTCCTCAAAGCCTCGGCCACCTCGCGCAGCTCGGTGTCGTCCTTCCCGGCGACCCGCCAGGTCTCTTCCGGATTCGAGGGAGCCGCGGGAACGAGGCTCTTCAATCGTGCGAGAGCCATGAGGTTCCAAAGGAGCGGAGCGCCGGGACTCTGCGCGAGAGTCTTGGTCACGAAGGTGCGCTCATCGCGCCAGTCCAGCGTGCGGCGCACGGTCTGCACGGTGCTCCACCCCGCGGCGACGATCAGCGAGCCGACCATGGCGGCGCGAACGGCCGACGACGGCTTCCTCTCGCCGAGCAGACGCGCGGCGAGCAGAACGACGAGGGCGAGGAACGGGAACGAAGGGAAGTAGAGGAAGCGCTCCGACATCGCGTTGCCCATGTCCGCCGGCCCCGCGACGCGCACGAGGTTCAGGATGGGCAGGAAGGAAGTCGCCAGCATCGCGAGCACGAGCCGCTCCTCGGGCTTGCGGAGCTTCCGCCACAGGACGATGCCGAGCACCGCCAGCACGGCGAGCGAGACGAGGAGACGAGGATCGGTCGGCGCGGTGACGTAGGGATTCTGGACGTAGGCGTTCAGACCGATCGGAGCCAGCATCCACCCGAGGTAGCGCAGCACCGTCGGCGCGGCGCTCCAGAGCGCGAGCCGGAGCTGGTCGCTGCGCGCCGCTCCGGGGACGTCGATGTCGAGGATCCAGAATCGCAGCGCGCAGTACGAGGCGAAGACGAGGAGGTAGGGGGCCAGCTCCAGAGCGATCCTTTTCCACGATCGCCCGTGCAGGAACCGCAGGCAGAGCGCCAGCCAGGGCAGGAGGACGACGCTCATCTCCTTCGCCAGGAGTCCGAGCGCGAAAGCGAGCGTCGAGACGACCAGGAGCCGAGCCGCGCCCTCCTCGCGGTCGACGGCCGCCGCATGCGCGAGGAACGCCGTCGCCGTCAGGGCGAAAGCGAACAGATCGGTCCTCCCCGCGATCCAAGCGACGTTCTCGGTGTGGATCGGGTGCAACGCGAAGAGCAGCGCCGCCGCGAGGCACGCGCCGTCGCCCATACGCAGCCGCCGTAGGACGAGCGCCACGAGCACCGTGCTCACCGCGTGCAGGAGCACGTTCGTGAGGTGGTAGCCGAGGGGCGCCAATCCCCACAGTTGGTACTCGAGCAGGTAGGAGAGCGAGACGACCGGCCGGTAGTAGCCGTAGGGAATCGGATCGTCGTTGAGGTGGAAGAAGTCCCTAGTCAGGATCTCGCCGACGTGATTCCAGGACCGGATGCCGGCGTTGTCGACGATCAGCGCCTGGTCGTCCCAGACGAAGCCGCCCGCGAGCGAGGGCGCGTAGGCGGCGATCGCGACCAGGGCCAGACCGACGAGGGCGAGGATCCGAGTTCGTTTCGAGTAGCTCGTCGATGGCATGAAGAGGCGAGTCTAGCAGCCCCTCGATTTCCGAAAGAAAACCCGGATCGAACCGTCACCGTCCCGCGCGAGGCGCGGTCGCGTGGTCGGAGCGGCTGAAACAGCCGTTCTGCCCGCGGACGGAAGAGCGCTCGCGGTCGGTCGCCGGACCCGGGGGGGCCGGAAGACCGCACCGAGGGCTCGACCGTCCCCGGGCGATCCTCTTCTGCTAGCATCGTCGCAGCTCGTGTCGTTTCCCCCCCGTTGGCTGCGGCAACGGTCGCTGACGATCCCTCGCGACGAAGTCAGCTTCGAACGCCGCAGATTCGCCTGCCGCGATTCGCGCGCCCGAGAGCGGCTCGAGCGCGCCGCCGGAGCGGTACTCGACGGATACCATGCGGCGCTCGAGGCGGAGGAGGAAGTCGAGCTCGCCGGCGCGATCCGCGGCGTCGAGGCCGACCTGCGGGGATTCGCGTGCGAGGGCGCGGCGATGGCGCTGACCCTGCTCGATCGCCTCTCACCTTGGCGCGCGAGCCGATGGCAGGCCTTCCTGACGGGCGCCGGCGCGGACCATCCCTACATGCTCCACGTCGGAGCCGGGCTGGCGCTCGCGCGCATGCGGAGGAAGCTGCAGCTCCCGAAGGAGGAGTTCGACCCGCTCCTCGGCTGGCTCGTCGCCGACGGATACGGATTCCACGAGGGCTTCTTCCACGCGGAGGAAGTCGCACGCGGCGGGATCCCGAGTCGCGTCGTCGGCTACGCTCGCCGCGCCTTCGATCAGGGGGTGGGCCGCAGCCTTTGGTTTTCGTGCGGCGCCGACACCGAGGCGATCGCCGGTCGCATCGAGGCGATGCCGCTCGAGCGCCGGCCGGATCTGTGGAGCGGCGTCGGGCTCGCTTGCGCCTACGCGGGAGGCATGGAGCGTCCGGGAATCGAAGCCCTGCGCTCGCGTGCGGAGCGCTTCGCGCCCGAGCTCGCCCAGGGGGCGGCCTTCGCGGCGCAAGCTCGCGCGCGCGCCCGCAACCCGTCGCCGGCCACCGATCTGGCGTGTCGCGCGCTGTGCCGATGCGACGCGGCCTCGGCGGCGGCGGAGACGGTGCGCGCGCTCGATGGACTGCCTCCCGACGGCGAAGTCCCCTCTTTCGAGGCCTGGCGCCGGCGGATCCAGGCGCGGTTCGCGGGAAGGGCGACGGAGTGAGCGTGCCGGTCCAGGTCGCCGTCCGCCACGCCCGCCGCGCGACGGCGATCGCGATCGTCGTGGCCTTGTACTTCCAGGCGCGGCTGCCCGCTCCCTCGGCCGGAGAGCGAGCCGAGATGGCCGGCAGGTTCCGCTTCCAGCACGACGACATCCTCTCGCCCTCCGTCCGCCAGCCGGCGGCCGCGAGACCCGTGCACCCGAGCCTCGAGCACATCGCCGGCTGGATCAACACGCTCGGAGCGGGCATCGCGCTCGAGGATCTGGACAACGACGGGCTCCCGAACGACTTGGCCTGGGTCGACCCGCGCTTCGACCAGGTCTTCGTAGGTCCCGCGCCGCGCACGGGCGAGCGCTACGCTTCCTTCGCCCTCGATCTCGCGTCCCTGGGGCACGACGCGCAGACGATCGCCCCGATGGGCTGCTTGCCATGCGACGTGAACGAGGACGGGCTCGCTGACCTGCTCGTCTACTTCTGGGGCCGGCCCCCCGTGGCCTTCGTCTGCCGAGAGGACCCGCCGACGGATCGTTCGCTCTCCCTGCGCGCCGATTCCTATCTCGCGGAGCCGATCGGCGACCCCTCGGAGCGCTGGTACACGAACGCGGCGGCCTTGGCGGACGTCGACGGCGATGGCCACGCCGATCTCGTGATCGGCAACTACTTCCCCGACGGCGCGCGGATCCTCGACGCGAGCGCCAGCGGAACGGAGGAACTGCACGATTCGATGTCGAGGGCGTTCAACGGAGGCCGGAATCGGCTGCTCCTGTGGGCGGAGTCCGGCTTCGTCGAGACCGAGTGGGGACTTCCCGACGACGTCGTCCGCGCCTGGACGCTCGCCGTCGGTGCGCGCGATCTCGACGGCGATCTCAACCCCGAGATCTACTTCGCGAACGATTTCGGCCCCGACCGGCTCCTCCACAACCGCTCGTCGGCCGGGAAACCCTCGTTCGCGGTCCTCGAGGGCGTGAAAACCTTCACGATGCCGAACTCGAAGGTGCTCGGCCGCGATTCCTTCAAGGGAATGGGCGTCGACTTCGGCGATCTGAACGGCGACGGACTCCAGGACCTCGTCGTCAGCAACATCACGACCGAGTTCGGGCTCGAGGAGAGCCAATTCGCGTGGGTCTCGACGGGCGAGACCGAGAGGATGCGCGCCGGCGTGGCGCCCTACCTCGACGAAAGCGAGTCGCTCGGACTCTCCCGCAGCGGCTGGGCCTGGGACTGCAAGCTGGCCGATTTCGACGCGGACGGAGTCCTCGAGATGCTCCAGGCTCTCGGGTTCATGAAGGGCGAGATCGATCGCTGGCCCGAGCTCCACGAGGTCGCGATGGGCAACGACGCGCTGCTCCGCTTCCCGGGGAGCTGGCACACCTTCCTCCCCGGGGACGACTTGGGAGGCCGCTCCCCGAATGCGTTCTTCGCGCGCTCGAGGAGCGGCCGCTACTTCGACCTGGCGCGCGAGCTCGGTTTCGATCGCCCGCAGAACACGCGCGGCATCGCGATCGCGGACGTCGACGGCGACGGGGATCTCGATCTGGCCTTCGGCAACCAGTGGGAGCCGTCCACGTTCCACACGAACGTCTCCGAGCGTCGAGGAACGTTCCTCGGACTGCATCTCGTCCTGCCGATCGACCGCGAGCCCTCCCAGGCGACGTCCGTCCGCGCCGGACATCCTGGCCCCGAGCTGCGCGTGCGTTCCGCGATCGGAGCGGTCGCGCGCGCGAAGCTGCCGGACGGGCGGATCCTGGCGGGCGAGGTCGACGGCGGCGGCGGGCACTCGGGCAAGCGCAGCCAGGACCTCCATTTCGGCCTGGGTTCGATGCGTTCCGATTCGAACATCGAGGTCGAGCTCGCGTGGCGCGACCGCCGCGGACGAGCGCGGCGAGAGTCGATCGAGGTCTCCCCCGGATGGCACACCGTGATCCTCGAAACGGACGGGGACCCGCGATGACCGCCCGATCGCCGGACCGCTGGTACGGGCAGGACAGGCTCGGCGGCCTGCGGAGGTTCGCGGCGGCGATCACGATCCTGAACGTGCTCGGGCACACCCTGCTCGGTTTCGAGCAATCGTACGCGCAGCCTCTGGTCGGACTGGCCGCGGCCTACGGCACCGAGATCGCGCTCGAGCTCGCCGACGCCTGGTCCAAGGGACGCAAGCCGCGGTTCTCGGAGAGAGGCGCCAGCCTGGTCGACTTCCTCCTCTCCGCGCACATCACGGGCCTGGCGGTTTCCATGCTCCTCTATGCGAACCAGCGCCTGGCTCCGGTGGCCTTCGGCGCCGCGCTGGCGATCGCGTCGAAGAGCCTGATCCGCCTGCGCATCGACGGCGCCGATCGCCACGTGTTCAATCCGTCCAATCTGGGGATCGCCGTGACGCTCCTCCTGTTCCCGTCGATCGGGATCGCGCCGCCGTACATGTTCACGGAGAACCTCGGGCATCTGGGAGATTGGCTCCTCCCGGCGCTCGTCGTCGTGCTCGGCTCGCTCCTCAACGCGCGCTACACGCGCCGCTGGCCGCTGATCGCAGCGTGGCTCGGAGGGTTCGTCCTGCAGGCGCTCCTGCGGCACACGTTCTTCGGAGCGCGCCTGGAGGGCGCCTTCATGCCGATGACGGGCGTGGCCTTCCTGCTCTTCACCTTCTACATGGTCACGGATCCGGCGACGACTCCCAGCCGCCCGCGGGAGCAGATCGCCTTCGGGCTCGCCGTGGCGCTCGCCTACGGCACCCTGATGCGCCTGCACATCGTGTTCGACCTGTTCTTCGCGCTGGCGCTGGTGAGCTGCGGGCGATACCTCCTGCTCCTCGCGCGGACGTTCACGCGGAGGGCGGTCCAGGTGCGGACGGATGTCGGGGCCGGCGCCCTCGCGATCGCCTTCCCGTCCAACGAGTCCGAACGCGAGCGCGAAAGAAAGGTCGAGGTCTGACCATGCCCGCCTACGAGCACCGCCACGTCGTCGGCTTCGAGGAGACGAGCCTCGTCGGCAACGTCTACTTCACGAACTACCTCCTGTGGCAAGGTCATTGCCGCGAGATGTTCCTGAGGGACACCTGTCCGGAAGTCCTCGGCCTGCTCGAGCGCCGCGAGGTGGCCTTCTTCACGAAGAACTGCTCCTGCGACTGGCGCGGCGAATGGGGATTCGGGGGCTTCGACGAAGTGCTCGTGCGGATGAACCTCGCCCGGTTCCGGGGCGGGCGCATGTGGCTCGAGTTCACATTCTCCCCCGCGGCTCGGCCAGCCGAGATCGTGGCGACGGGAACGCAGGAGGTGCACTGCAAGGCGAACCGCAACGGGTCCTGGGTGCCCGCACCCTTCCCCGCGCCGATGCTGAAGGCCCTGCTCGCCTACGCCGACACCGAAGAGATCCGCTCCGCGCTCCGCGATGGAATGGAATTCGGCGCCGCCGGCTGATCGCCCCGGAAACGCAGGCGGCGCCGTTTCCGGCGCCGCCCATTCATTCCGAGCCCGGTCGCGCTAAGCGATCAGGGATTCCAGGGGATCGAGACCATGTTGGTCCAGTTGACCGTCTCGGCCGGGAGGCAGAAGGCGGGCGCTCCATCGCGGAATGCCACCTGGTAGTGCCGCGTGCCCCCGGCGGCGGGAATCAGGCCGGAGACCGAGACGGGGACGTCGAGAAGGCCGGCACCGTAGCTCGCCTTCCCGTTGCACCCCGGCTTGATCCCGATGCGCCTCAACGCGCCTCCGATGAAGCGCAAGCCGTCCCCGGCGATCACGGGCACGGCCAGAGCCACAGTGCCTTGCCAGAAGACGCAGACCGTCGGCGGCCTCCGCATCTCGATGGCCCGTAGGGTCAGCGACTCGGGCCCGCCTCCGGCGTCGACCGCCACGCTGGCCTTCCCCGTCGCGAACAGGAGACCCCCAGCGCCGCCGAACGCGCCAGCGCTGTCGGAGTGCTGGCATCCGCGGCCGGGAACGGTGCTGTTGTTGAGGCACGGGCAGTTCCCCATGCTCCCGTCGCCGAACCCGCTCTGGGTTCCGGGGGCCCGGTTGGGGGGCAGGATGCCGTGCCTGGCCAGCATTTCTTCCTCGCGGGTGAGTTCCTTGTGCTGGGCGACACCCGGAGCCGTGCAGTTTCCGCCGACCGACGCGAAGGCGGGGACGAAGTTCGACGTCGGGGGGTAGGGAGTCGGGACGGTGGTGGGGAGGCAGTCGTGGTCGACCACGCCTCCCGGAGAGCTCATGACCCCACTGGTCGGCGGCGCCTGGTGGACCCAAGGAGCCGGTACAGGAGTCATCAGGGTGACGATGTGGGGATCGAGGTCGGGCGGGCTGGCGAGGCCGGGACCCGAGTTGGGGTTGCACTTGGCGAACATGAGCCGGCCCCGGACAGGCAGGAACGACGTGAACGTGCCGCCGTCCAGGCTGTCGTGAGTGATGGTCATCTGACCCTGCTGCTGGGGACCGGTCAGGGACCGGCACACGCGTACCTCCCACTGCGCGGAGCTAGCTCCACCCCCGAAAGTCACCGTGATCGGTTGGACGCTCACGAGGTTCAGAGCCACGAGCTCGATCGGGATCGTTTGTACCCCGGGACACACGGGGAACGGCGCGACAGTCAGGCGATTCACGATCGTGTCGGACTGCCCGGGAATGCCGTGACCCATCACGGGGTCGAGCGGCGGTGTTCCATCCAGAGGCAAGCCCATCAGAGGCAGCCCCGGAGGAGGCACGCCGGGGAACGGATCCGATCCAGCGCCGAAGGCGCCGGCCGGCATCGGAGGAACCACGACCATGGCCGTGTACGGAGCCGGACCCGGCGCGGGCGTGAAGAGCAGGTCGGAGCCGGGCATGACGTCGCCCGCCCGGACCGGGATGGATCCGAGCGCGCACAGCGCAGCGATCACGAGCAGAGTCGGACGACTCGCGCGATCGCGGTGAATGTTGTTCGTGCTTGTCATGGGAAACCTCACAGACTCCCCGTGCTTACGGATCGAGCAGGAAGCTAGTGCTGGACTCTCGAGGTGAGGCGAGCCAGCGCGCGCGCAGAAGGGGAGGACCTGCGCGCGATCGAAGGACTTGGGGGACGAAGCTGCGGAGAGCGCTGATGGAAGCACCCTGGAGAACGATCGAGCGTTCGTTCATTCCCAGCTCCTGACCCCGGTGAACCCACCGGGAGCTGGATTCCACCACCGGGCGCCGGAACTCACAAGGCGCCCCCCCTTCCCAATCTCGGGATTCCCTGCCTGCCGTGTATCGTGGGGCCCGCTCGCATGCAGCAACCCCACGCTTGGGCTCTCGCAAGACCGGGCCTGACGCTCGCCGTCTGGGTCACCCTCATCGGGGCGCTCTCCCCGGGACTCGCGAGACTGACGCTGAGGACCGACGGTCTCGCCCTCGTTCCATCCGAGGCCCCCGAGCTTCGCCTCGACCGCTCCATCCGGGAGGAATTCGGGGTCGAGGACCAGATCGCCGTCGTGGTCGAGAGCGACGACCCGCGCGGGATCTACGCTCCGGACACTCTCGGGCTCATCGCGCGGCTCACCTCCGAGCTGGCGGCCATCCCCTCCGTCCGACCCGAGGACGTGGTGAGCCTCGCCACCGAGCCGGGCGATCACGTGCGTCCGGGAACCCTGGAGTTCCAGGCCTGGCTCGATCCCCTTCCAGCGACCGAGAAGGAGCTGGCGAGCCTGCGCGCCGGGCTCGAACGCGCCGAGATCTACCACGGCACGCTCGTCTCGCTGGATTCTCCTCCCAGCGCGGCGGCGATCCTCGTGGGGGTGCGCGAGGAGCAGGACCGCGGCGAGCTGCATCGAACGATCCGCGACCTGGTCGGCTCGCAATCGATCGAGGGCCACCGCCTCCTGATCGTCGGCGCTCCGGTGGTCGAGTCCCAAATGGGGACGCAGCTCCTCGGCGATCTCTGCGTGATCGTTCCGGTCGCGTTCCTCCTGATGGGGGCGATCCTGTTCGTGTTCCTCCGCCGCTTCCTGTTCGTCGCCCTGCCCCTCCTCGGAGTCGGGGCGTGCATCGTCCTCACGTTCGAGCTGATGGGCTGGTTCGGCGTCCCGATCTATCTGACCTGCCTCGTCATGCCGGTGGTCCTCACCGCGATCGGGGTCGCGGCCTCGCTCCACGTGCTCGACCGATACCAGTTCCATGGAGGATCGCTCCAGGCAACCCTGCGCGAGCTCGCGCGGCCGGTCGTGTTCACTTCGATCACGACGGCGGTCGGATTCCTGTCCTTCGCCCTCTCCCCCGTCGTCGCCGTACAGGCTTTCGGGGTCTTCACCGCCGTCGGCACGCTCCTGCTGCTGCTGTGGTCGTTGACCGCGCTGCCCGCCTGCCTCGCGCTGGCGGACCGTGCGCAGGAAGCGCCGATCCCGACTCGAGGATCCGCCCTACGCGACCGGATCGCCGCTGGACTCACCGCCCGGGTACCCGCGCTGCGCAAGTCGCGCAAGCTGGTCCTGACCGGGTTCTCGGCCCTGATCCTGCTCGCGGCATTCGCGGCCTCGAGAGTCAGGATCGAGGACAGCTGGACCCAGGGCTTCCCGCGATCGAGCGAGATCCTGCGCGCGACCGAGCGCGTCGACCAGCTCTTCGGCGGGACACACCTTTTGCGCCTGCGCCTGGTCGGAGAAGTCGTCCGCCGTCAGGGAACCTCGAGTCGCGCTGCCTTCGACGGCGTGAGCATGCTGATCCCCGGCATCGTCGCGGATCCTCCCCGGCAACTGATCCACCACCGGGTGGAGGTCCGACCCGCGCCCGGAACCGCCCAGGGCGCCCTCGACTACGCGCAGGATCTGATCGTCACGGAGGCCACGGTCGAGGGAGGAGACACGCGGCTCTTCCTCACCAACCTCAATCTCCCGATGGCCGCGGTCAAGGACCTTCTGCCGGCCAACGTCCCAGACTTCTCCTTCGTCCTCGATGGCAAGGATCGCCTCCGGCAGCTCGCGCTGCTGGGGGAGATCCGCGAACTCGAGGCGTTCCTCGGGCGGCAAACCCGAGGCGGCGTGGGAGCGGTGATCGGACCCTGGTCGCAGCTCGTCGCCCTGAATCGGACGGTCGGAGGGGGTCACGAGAACGCTCCCGAGTTCCTCGCGACGCGCGACGGACTCGCGCACGCCTTCCAGCTGTACGTGCGGGCGCGCGGAGAGCGGCGCCTGCGCGAGATCTACTCGCCCGCCTTCGACCGCGCCCTCGTCACGGTCCTGGTGCGGGATCCGAGCTACGCGAAGGTCGCCGGGCTGCTGGAGGAGATCCGCGCGTACGAGCGGGAGCATCTCGCCCCGATCGGGATCGCGCTGGAGATCGGAGGGGACATCGCCGTCTCCCAATCGATGATCGGAGGGATCGTGAGCACGCAGGCGCTCTCGCTGATCGCCTCCGTGCTCACGGTGTTCGTCCTGGCGGCGCTGCTGACGAGATCGATCCTCGGCGGCCTCGTCTGCGTCGTCCCGTGCGGGGTGGCCGTCCTCCTCGTCTTCGGGTTCATGGGCGCATTCTCGATCCCCCTCGGGATCGCGACGAGCATGTTCGCGGCGATCGCGATCGGGGTAGGAGACGACTACGCGATCCACATGTGGGAGAGCGCCCGGACCAAGACGCCCGAGGAGGCCGTTTCGGCCGTCGGTCCAGCGATCGTGATCGACGCGCTGGCGGTCGGGACCGGCTTCGGCCTCCTGGTCCTGTCCCAGGTGCCCACGAATGCGCGGCTCGGCGCGCTGCTTGCGATCGCGATCGCGGCCTGCCTGGTGGCGACGCTCGTCCTGCTGCCCCTGATCTTCCGCCGGACGCCTCGAGTGCGGCCGGAATTCGCCGGGAACAGGTCCTCCCCGGAGCGGTAGCACGATCCGTGGAAAAAGGGATCGACAGGCGCCCCGCCCCCTCGTCCATCCCCCCGCCGACGCCGGCTCGCGGAGCCGCCGCCATGGCTCGAACCCTGGACGAGATGCGCGAGGCTGGCCCCGTGGTCGCCCCCGAGTCGGACTTCGTGCGCCGTGCCCGGGAGGGAGACCTCGCGGCCTTCGACGCGCTCGTGCGGGCCCACTTCAAGCGCGTGTACAGCTTCACCCACAGATTGGTCGGCAGCCACGAGGACGCCGAGGATCTCGCGCAGGAGTGCTTCGTCCGCGCGTGGCGCGCGCTGCCGCACTACCGCGAGGAGGCGGCCTTCGGGACCTGGATCTGTCGCATCGCGCTCCACCTCGCGCAGGACCACCGGCGCGCGGGGGCTCGAAGGGCGATCGCGATCCCGATGGAGCACGGGGAGCGGCCTTCCTCGGAAGCCACTCCCGCCGAGTCGCTCACGCGCGCGGAGCTCTCGCAGGAGGTCGCGCGCGCTCTCGATGGCCTTCCGCCGCGCCTGCGGGCTGCCCTCGTCCTGCGCACGATCGAAGGCCGCGAGTACGACGAGGTCGCCGAGATCACGGGCGTGAAGTCCGCGACGGCGCGCACGCACGTCATGCAGGCGCGCAGGCTCCTCCAGCGCGCGCTCGCGCCGTGGCTCTCGCGCGAACGCGAGGAGGGATCGCGATGATGACCTGCCGCGAAGCGCGCTCGCGCATCCTGCCCGCGATCGACGGATCGATGCGCATCGAGCGCGTCTTCGAGCTCGAGGAACACGTTCGCGGCTGCGACGATTGCCGCGCGCGGTACGAGGAAGCGCGGGAGCTCGATGCGGCCCTCGCCCGCCTCCCGGAGCCTCCCGCCGACCGCATCGAGATCGAACGCGCCGTGGCGGGCATCCGCGGGAGGATCGAGCGCGAGATCGCGCCGGTCCGGAGCCTCCCGCCACGCCGGCGGGTTTCCTGGTGGGTTCCGATCGGCATCGGCGCGCTGGCGGCGGCGGCTCTGCTCGTCTTCCTCTTGAGGACGAGTCCGAACGAGGAAGCGCGCGCCCCCGAAGTCGTCGTGGAGCCGATTCCCCCTCCCCCGGCGCCCACCGTCCCGCCGCCTACCGCCCCGGAGATTCTCGATCTCGCGCGCCTGGAGCGTGCGCGTGACGAGGTGCGCTGCCTGCTCGCGAGCGATCCCTCGCCTGCACACGAGTTCGCTCGTCGCTTCGATGACGGCGCGCGCGAGCTCTACCGCACCGGCTGGCCGGTCCTGCGACTCGTCGAGGACAATCTCGCCGATCCCGATCCGCTCGTCGCGCGCGCTGCAGCGCGCTATCTCGGCCTCCGCGGCGATCGGCTCGCCATGCACGCGCTCGAGAATTCGCTCGCGAACCCGACGACATGCTTCGAGGCCGCCCTCGCCCTGTGCGACGCCGGCGACGCGGGCCTCGACGGCCTCGTCGCTGCCCTGCGCGAGCCGCGCGCGAGCGCTCTCGTCGTCGAGCGGCTCGCCGAGCGGCGAGACGAGGGCTCCGCGCGCCTCCTCGATGGCGCCGCGCGCGACGCCGCGCGCCTGCGCGATGCCCGCGGCGGGAGCGCCCGTCTGCTCGCGGTGATCGACGCGCTCGCGCGAATCGGGCCGGCCGGCGTGCCCGCGCTCCTCCGCATGGGTTCCGACGGGACGCTGACGCGCGCCGAGGTCGTCGACGCGCTCGCGCGGACCGACGGAGCAGCCGACGCCGTCGCCGACCTCGTGGTGACGCGCCCGCGCGGCATCGACGGCGACCTCGCGCTCACCGCGATCGCAGCGCTGCAGCCCCCGCGCGCGCTGTCTCTCCTCGAGCGGCGCTGCCTCGAGGAGCGCGAGCAGCGGCCGCAGGCTCTCGCGACGATCGCGCGCTACGGCGGGCAGCCCGGCCTCGAGATCCTCGTGCGTCTCGCCGCATCCGGCCGCATCCCGCGCGCCGAAATCGAGTCGCCGATCCTCGAGACGCTCGCGGGCGAGCGCTACGCGGGCCGCGCCGTCGTCCTCGACGCCGATCGCGAGGGCCGCCGCGGCGAGATCGCGGCCTTCCAGCGGATCCTCTCGGACTCCCCGGGAAGGGACGGCGCGCCCGCGCTCGTCGCGCTCGGGGGATCGAGGCTCCTGCCCGCCTCCGACAGGCGCTGGTGCGTGCTCCTCGCCGGCGAGACCGGGGTCGCCTCGGACGCGGACCTCGTCTTCGACCTCTTCGAGCGCGTCCGCCCCTCCGAGAAGGACGTCCGTGCCGCCTGCCTGATCGCGATCCGAGCCCTCGCGGGCGTCGAGGGACTCCAGCGCTTCCTGGAATCACTCCCGCCCCGCGTCGCCGAACGCGTCCTCGCCCTGCTCGCCGCGAGCGAGGCGAAGGAACGCCCCGCGTCCACCGTGTCCCGACTGTCGCGCGAGCTCGAGGACGCCCTCGCGCCGCTCGCACCCTGAAACCGCCGAGGAATCCCATGCTGCTGCCGACGATCCTGACGTTCTTCCTCCCCTTCCACGCCGGCGATGGAACGCAGCGCTCCACGGAGCCCAGCGTCCTCGAGGTGTACGACCTCACGACCGCGCTCCCCGGCGCGATGCACCCGGGGACGATCGAGACGCTGCTGCCGTACCTCGGCGGGAACGACCGCTCGGGCGAAGAGGAGGAAGGCGCTATGGGCGGCGCTGACGTCGTGATCGACCTCCTGCGCGCCCTCAACGGCGACGAATTCGACTACGAAGGCCGTTCGATCCACATGGAGTCGAGCGGGCGGCTGATCGTCCAGGCGCCGCCCTCGCTGCAGGCCCGGACGAAGGCCCTGCTCTCGTTCCTCGAGAGCGTGTTCGGCGCGAGCCTCGAGCTCCGGATCGACGCCGTCGAGCTGGCCGAAGGACAAGCGGAGACGATCCCGGCGCTCCTCGCGCCGGCGGATGCCGACAAGCTCATCGCGCGCGGCGGCGGGAGCGGCGTCCGCAGCTGGCGCCTGCGGGTGAGCGCCGGCGACACCGCGATGATGGACCTCTCGCGCGTCACGAGCATGGTCACCGACTACGACATCGAGATCGCTCAGGCGACGGCGATCGCCGATCCGATCGTCCACGACGTCGCGGTGGGCCTGCGCTTGTTCGCGCGCGCGTCGCCGTCGGCGGGCGGCACCTGGCTTTCCCTGATCTTGCGCCGCGGTGATCCGCTCGGCGAGGTCGTCGACCGGCGGGTCCCCATAGCCGCTCACGTGACGACGCAGGAGCGGATCAACGGTCTGGAGGTTTCGACGTCGTACCAGACCGTCGAGGTCCTGAACCGCTCCCTCGCGATCGACACCTACCTGCCCGAGAGCCGGGTGCTGGCGATCCAGTCCTCGTTCCTCGCGGGCAACAGGCGCGGCGAGATCCTCCTCGTGAGGCGCGCGTCGGGCTCGCTGCCGATCTTCAAGCAGATCGCGCTGGATAAAACGGGCGAGAGCGCGGGAGGCAAGCTGCTCTACCTGAACGCGGAGTCGATCGTGCCGCCGCGGATCGCCCTCGACCACGCCGCGATCCCCTCGGCCGCCATGCCGAGCGTCTGGCGTATGTCGAGATTCCGGGAAGGGAACCGCGAGTTCGGGATCTGGGCCGGCTTCGCGGCCGAGCCGAACGACGTGCTCCGCGACCTGCTCGGCGGGAACGACGAGGACCTCGAGATCCGGAACGTGGGCCCATGCCTCCTGCTGACGCGGCATGCCAGATCGAAGCGCCCGGACACGCCGATCCTGCCGGCGCGGGATGCGTCGGGGCCGGACATCCTCGAGCGCTACGCTCCGCCCGCGCGCCTCGCGCAGGTGTCCATCACACTCCGGCGTTCGGGAACGACCGCGCCCGTCGCGCGCTGCTCGATGCCGATCCGGTTCGGAGAGAGCGGCTGCATGGTGCTCGCGACGGAGGCGATCGAGGTGGCCGACTGGGACGTCGAGGTGGCGCAGGCCGCAAGCGTCGCCGATTCGCAGATGCGGATCGCTTTCGACGGGATCGCGGTGCGGGCGCGGCCGACGATGTCGCTCTCCGGAGATCTCGTCGTGGACGTCGGCGCGCGCGCGCACGTGCGCCGCGGCAAGTCGCGCGAGTTCGAGCTGGGTGTGCCGAGCCTGGGGACGATCGACCAGTCGACGCACGATCAGCTCTTCGCGCGGGAGAACCTGGTGTTCGGGAAGGCGGAGGGCGCGCCGAAGCGCTTCGTGTTGGGCGACGCGGCGGAGGGATCGACCTCGGGATCGCTCTCCTTCGAGATCGAGGCCGTGGAGCTGAAGTAGGCGATCCCCGTGCGCATGCCCGTGATCTTCGCGGCGCACGGTGCGCCGATCCTCCTCGACGACGAGGCTTGGATGAGCGAGCTGGCCTCGTGGGCGCGCGCCATGCCGAAGCCGAAGAGCGTCCTGATGATCTCGGCTCACTGGGAGAAGCGCCCCACGAGCCTCGGCGCCGTGCGCACGGTACCGCTCGTGTACGACTTCCACGGCTTTCCCGAGCGCTACTACCAGACGCAGTATCCAGCTCCTGGAGCGCCGGAGCTCGCCGCGCGCGTGCGCGACATGCTCCGGCAAGGAGACATGGGCGTCGCGGAGGATCCGGATCGCGGGCTGGACCATGGGGCCTATGTCCCGCTCGTCGCGATGTATCCCGCAGCGGATGTGCCGGTCTTGCAGGTCTCGCTGCCCGCGCTCGACGCCGAGGAGCTCTTCGTGCTCGGCCGCGCCCTCGCGCCGTTGCGCGACGAGGGAGTCCTCGTGTTCGGCAGCGGTTTCCTGACCCACAACATGCGCTACGCCTTCAAGCCCGGCACGCCGGCGTGGGCGAAGGAGTTCGACGCCTGGGCCACGGAGTCGCTTGTCCGCCACGACGTCGACGCGCTTAAGGACTTCCAGGAGCGCGCTCCGGCCGCGTCGACGGCGCTGCCAACATGGGAGCACTATGCGCCCGTGCTCGTCGCCGCGGGAGCAGCGGCCGAGGACCGCCCGCGAGTCACGTTCCCGATCACCGGCTGGTGGATGGATGGGGCCTTCACCAAGCGGTCAGTGCAGTTCGGCTGAAGCGTCAACGCCCAGGCCGGAACCGCGGACGAGCCGCGCCGAGCTTCTCGCGCAGCCGTCCGGCGAGATCCGAGAGGCCCGCCGCGTCCATCGATGCGTCCGGCGCGGTCTCCTCGAGCAGCAGCGCGGAATCCGCAAGCGCCGCTCGCGCCTCGTCGAGCTTTCCTTGTTCCAGCCCCCGCTCGGCCTGGATCGTCAGCGGCTGCGCCAGCGCCCGCCGCGTCTCCGGATCGTCGGCGATCGCCAGCGCGCGCCGCGCGGCCTCGATCGACAGCCGCAGGTAACGCTCCGTCTCCTCCTGCTCGCCTCGGCCCTCCGCGCGCAGCGCCTCGCGCAGCTCGCTGTCCGAGATCCCGCGCGGCCAGAACGCGCTGCCTGGATCGGCGCGCTCGAGCGCGGCGAGCAGCGACTGAACGTCGACCGGGCTCGCGCCCTCGGCGCGCCACTCGAGCGCGCCGTCGAGCAGGTCGACCGGCTCGCGGTCGAGCCCGTCGCGCGCGGCGCCGCTCGCCGGGCGGATCGCGATGCCCTCCGCGAGACACGCCGCGGCCTCGACGCGGCGGCCGGCGAGCAGATGCGCGAATCCGCGGCCGAGCGCGCACAGCGCCCGGTGGTGGTCGGTCGAGTCCTTGTACTCGGGATGGAGCTCCGCGCACTTCAAGAACCAGCGGTTGGCCTTCGCGTAGGACTCGATCGCGCGATCGGGATCGTCCCCGCGTCGGCGCTCCTCCGCTTCGAGGACGTGCGCGTAGCCCGCGTGCCACGCGCAGTCGGCCGAGGAGGGGTTGCGCGCGGCGATCCACTCCGCCTTGGCGGACGCAAGGTCGATCCTCCCGCCGGCCCAGAGCGCCGAGTTCATCGCACCGCGCAGCGCCGCGGACTCCGGGAAACGCTCCGAGCCGGCCTGGTACACCGCGAGCTCCTCGCGCCGCAGGCCGAGCGCTCCGAGGAACGATCCGAGGCTGATCCAGTCCTTCTCGCCGGCCTCGGGACCCGCCGCAACTTCCTGGAGGGCGCGCGCACCGCGGAGGATCCCGGCTGCCTCGACGGCCGGGTCGCCACCCGAGCGCGCGGCCAATAGGCGCGCCGAGGCGTCCCCGACCCAGCGCAGCGCCTCGTAGCGATCGTCGCCGCGCGCGATCTCCACCGCTTTTCGAGCGATCTTCTCCTGGTCCTCGAAGCGGACGAGGAGGTAGTTCGCGCGCGCGCGGGCGAGCAGCAGCGACACGTCCCTGGGCTTGGCCAGCGAGGCGCGCTCGAGGAACCGGTCGGCGTCCTGGAGCAGGAGCTGCGCGCCCGATCCGCCGGATTCCATGCGACGGCGAGCGAGAGAAAGCGTCGTCTTCCCGTACTGCCCCAGGATCTCGGGATCGTCGGGACTCCTGCCCAGCGCCTCGTCGAGCCGGGCGAGCTCCGTCTCGAGCGCGTCGGACTCGGGGAGAACCTCGGCGGGCGCGGCCGCGCCGCTCGCCGCGGGAGGTGGGGACTTGCGCACCTTCGCCAGCCATTCCCCCACGGGCGCCGCAGGGCGCAACGGTCCGCCGTCGAGGGCCTCGGTCGCCAGGGCGCGCTCCGACTGCGCGCCGAGCACAGCGTGCGCGAGGAGGAGCGAGCGGGTCGCCGTCGAGCTCCCATCGAGACGGCCGAGCAGGAGAAGGAGCTCCTGGTCCTCGCCGAGCCCGCTCGCGCCGGGCCAGCGGCCGAGGCCGGTGAGCCCCTCGCGGACCATGCCGGCGACCGCGGGCTCGATCCCCCTCGCGCGAGCGACCTCGCCGATGCGCAGGAGCAGGGCCTTCGGCGGCGGAGGGCGCGACGCAAGGAGGATGCGGAGCGCTTCGACGGAGCCCGCGTCGCCGGACGCCTCCATTGCGCCGACGGCGGCTTCGCGCTCCTCGAGGCTCGCGTCGAGGAGGCTGGTTTCGAACGCGAGGCGGCCGCGGTGGTCGCGGGCGGCGGCCGGATCGGCGGGTGCGGTCGAGGCACTCGTCGTCGGCGGAGCGAAATCGAGCGCATCCGCGAGCTTCCGGTCGAGGTCTTGGAGATCGAACAGGAGGAACAGGTCGAACGGCTTCGTCCCGTCGGGGAGGATCAGCGCGTGGCGCGGCGCGATTCGCTCGCCGCCGAGGTACTTCTCGAAGAGGATCGGCTCGAGCTCGATGTGCTCGCCGCAAGTCACCTCCCCGAGGCGCGGGCACGGGATCCTGCGGCCGAGATCGTCGTGATCGCGCGGCGCGTGACGGAAGGCGCTCGCGATCACGCACACGAAGCCGCGCGACATCGCGACGAATTCCGGGTCGCGGTACTGCTCCTTGACGATCCGCTCGCTGGCGGACTCGCCGTCCATGTTCACTGCGACGAGGATCGGACGCTGTTCGGCCTCCGCGATGGCGACGACGTCCTCGAGGCGGCGCTGCCATAGGATCTGGCGCTCGTCGGGGCTGGGGGTCGCCTGAGCGGCGAGAAAGAGGAGGGTGAGGTGGATCATCACGTCGTCTACGCTCCCGTCCCGATCGGTGCGGGCAGGTCCTGGGGTCCGATCTCGCCCTTCGCGAACACCGCGGCGCGGCGGATCGAGTTCTCGAGTTCGCGCACGTTCCCCGGCCAGCTCCAGCGCGCGAGCGCCTCGATGGCCGCGTCGCTCAAGCGCACCGGTTTGCCGACCTCGCCCTCCATCCGCGCGGCGAAGGCGCGCGCGAGGTGCGCGACGTCCGCGGGGCGCTCGCGCAGCGGCGGCAAGCGGATCGTCACGACGTTGAGGCGGAAGTAGAGGTCCTCGCGGAAGGTCCTCTCGCGCACCATCGCGGCGAGGTCCTTGTTCGACGCGGCGACGATCCGCACATCGACCTTGAGCGTCTTGTTCGAACCCACCGGCCGCACCTCGCCTTCCTGGAGCACGCGCAGGAGCTTCGACTGCATCGCGAGCGGCATGTCGCCGATCTCGTCCAGGAACACCGTCCCGCCGTCGGCGTGGACGAAGTGGCCCGCGCGGTCGGCGATCGCGCCGGTGAACGAGCCTTTGGTGTGCCCGAACAGCTCGCTCTCGAGGAGGTTCGGCGGCACGGCGGCGCAGTTCTCGGCCAGGAAAGGCTTCTTGTTGCGCCGGCTCTGCTCGTGGAGCGCTTTCGCGACGAGCTCCTTGCCGGTCCCGGTCTCCCCCTGGATCAGGACAGAGACGTCGCTCGCCGCCACGCGCTCGATCAGGTCGTAGACGACGCGCATCGGCGGGCTGTCGCCGATCATGCCGAACCGCGCAGGGATCTCGGCGGAAACCGCGCGTTCCTTCGATGCGGGAGGACGCAGCGCATCCTCGAGCATCCTGGGGAGCTCGCCCTCGAACCCCGAGGCGCGCGCATCGGTCACGATCTCCGCGATGCGCCGGCGCAGCGCCTCGCGATCGGTCTCCCCGCTCAAGCGCGCCGCTCCCCGATCCGCTTGAGGTTCGCGTACTGGAGCAGGAGCTGCCGCTCCCCCGAGGTCGTGAAGCGCACGGTCGCGCGCGCGTTGATCCCGGAACCCTGCAGGCGCTCGATCGTCCCGCGGCCGAAGTGCTCGTGCTCGACGAAATCGCCGACGCGGAACTCGGGGATCTCCGGCGGAGGCGCGAACGAGCCGAGCATCTCCGACTCGTCCGCGTCGGCCTCGTGGCCTTCCAGGAGCTCGGGCGGGATCTCCGAGAGGAAGCGCGAAGGCGAGCGGAAGCTCTCCTGCCCGAAGTGGAGTCGCGTCTGCGCGTGCATGAGCACGAGCCGCTCCTTCGCGCGCGTGATGCCGACGTAGAACAGCCTCCGTTCCTCCTCGACTCCCGCGTCGGGATCGGGACCCTCGGCTTCCATGAGCGAGCGCGCATGCGGCAGGAGCTCCTCTTCGACTCCCGCGATGAAGACGACGGGAAACTCGAGGCCCTTGGCCGAGTGGAGCGTCATCAGCGTCGCGCGCTCCTGGCTCTCGTCCAACGAGTCGACGTCGCTGACGAGCGCGATGTCCTGGAGGAATCCGCGCAGGCCGCCGGCCTTCGCTCCCTCCTCCTGCGGACCCGCGCCAATCGCCGTGGGCGCCTCGCCGATCGCGGCGAGGCGGTCGTACTCCGCGGCGTGGGCGAGGAGCTCCTCGACGTTCGCCTCGCGGTCGACGCCGCTCTCGTCGTCCATCTGGGCCATCCACGCGTCGTAGTCGATCTCCTCGATCAATTGGCCGAGCGCGACGGCCGCGGGCGCGTCGGCGAGGGGCGCGAGGCGTCCGAGGAGCTCTCCGAAGGCCGCGAATCCGCTGCGCGCGCGACCGCGGATCCCCGCGAGGATCTCGCTCGAGCGGACGGCCTCGAGCAACGGGATGCGGCGCCGCGCCGCCTCCTCGACGAGCAGGTCGACGCTCTTGTCGCCGATCCCGCGCTGCGGCCGGTTCACCGCGCGGCGGAACGCGATCTCGTCGGACGGATTCACGATCAGCTTCAGGTAGGCGACCAGGTCGCGGATCTCGCGCCGGGCGTAGAACTCGAGGCCGCCGATGACCTGGTACGGCACGCCCTGGAGCCGCAGCGCGCTCTCGAGCGCCCGCTGCATGAAGTTGACGCGGTAGAAGATCGCGAAGTCCTTCGGGGAGCGCCCGGCGGCGACCTGGGAGCGGATCTCGCGGGCGATCTCGCGCGCTTCGTCGTTCTCGTCGGCGCAGCGGAGCGCAGCGACCTTCGCGCCCGGGTCCGACGTCGTCCAGATCGACTTCTCCTTGCGCGCGCGATTCCTGCGGATGATCGCCTGCGCCACGGCGAGGATGTTCCCCGTCGAGCGGTAGTTCTGCTCGAGGCGGACGACCTTGGGAGCCCCGAAGTCCTTCTCGAAGTCGAGGATGTTGCGGATGTCGGCTCCGCGCCAGGCGTAGATCGACTGGTCGGGATCGCCGCAGACGGCCAGGTTGCCATGGAATCCGGAGAGATGCTTCGTCAGGAGGTACTGAACGCGGTTCGTGTCCTGGTACTCGTCGACGAGCACGTACCGGAAACGGCTCGCGTAGGCGTCGCGGACGCCCGGATGTTGCTCGAAGAGCTCGAGCACGCGGATCAGGAGGTCGTCGAAGTCGAGCGCGTTGCTCTTGCGCATCGCGGCTTCGTAGAGGCGGCGGACGTGGACGAGCACCTCGTGCTCGATCCCCTCCGATTCCGCGCCCAGGACGAGATCCGGCCTCTCCGAATACCCGTGGTTCTTCGACGCGCTGATCCATGCGCCGACCATGGACGGCTTGAAGCGGGTCGTGTCGTAGTTCGCCGACTGGATCAGCTTCTTGAGGAGCTCGTTGCGATCGCTCGTGTCGTAGATCGTGAAATCGCGCGTGTAGCGCTCCGGGGAGCCGGAAGGCGCGAGCGACTCGATGTCCCGCCGCAGGATCCGCGCGCACATCGAGTGGAAGGTGCTGATCCAGGCCCCGCGCTCGGGGAGCATGGCCTCCACGCGCTCGCGCATCTCCCCGGCGGCCTTGTTGGTGAAGGTGATCGCGAGGATCTCCCAGGGCCGCACGCCGCGCTCCTGGACGAGCCAGGCGATCCTCCGCGTGATGACGCGCGTCTTCCCCGAACCGGGCCCGGCGAGGATGAGGAGCGGCCCTTCGCCGTGCGTGACCGCCTCGCGCTGCGGGTCGTTCAGACCCTCGAGCAGGCCGGAGGGCGTCGCGAAGAGGCTGGTCGTCTCGGGCATGGGGGCGGCGATTCTATAGGAAGGGATCGCGGGTCCGGCTGCCGGTGGCGATCTATACTGCCCGCATGACTGCAGGACGCGGCGCCCGCGACAAGTGGAGCGCACCCGGATCGGGCGCCCGCTACGTCGGTCCCCGATTCCGTACGCGGCGCGCGGCGCTCCGCGATCCCGCGCTCGTCGAGCGGATCCTCGACCGCGACGGGGCCCGGCCGAGCCTGCGGCCCGTGCTCGACGCGCCCTGCGGCACCGGCCGCCTGCGGGGCGTGTTCGAGCGCCGCGGGATGCGCTACGTCGGCCTCGACGTCTCCTGGCCGATGCTGCAGGAGGCTCGGCGAGACGCGGAGGCCGGTCTCGTGATGGGTTTCGTCGACCGGATGCCGTTCCGGGACGACTCGTTCGACGTCGTCGTGTGCTGCCGGCTCCTCCACCACCTCCACGACGCCGAGGAGGCCGGGGCGGTCGTGCGCGAGCTCGTGCGCGTCGCGCACCGCATGGTGATCGTCTCCTTCTGGGACGCGGCCTCGCTGCACGCCTGGCGCGCGCGCGTCGGCCTGCGGCGTCCGGAAGGTCTTGCCGGCCGCAGCGCGCTGCCGAAACGCGCGTTGAAGCGGATGTTCGACGCCGCGGGCGCCGAGATCGTCGGCTTCCACCATTCCTTCCGATTCGTTTCACAACAGGCGTTCGCCGTGGCGCTGAAGCGCGCGCCGGTCGCGCAGAAAGCGGCCTTGCCCGAGGGCCTCTCGGAGAAGCTCATCGACCTCTCCCGCAAGGGCGCGGCCGGTTCCCTTGGTCAAGCTTGAGCTCGTCGCGCGGTCGGAGGAGGTAAGGCGGGAGGCGAGCGAGCTCGCGCTCGCGGCCTGGTCCGAGGGTCCGCGGCACGGGCGGTTCGTCGAATTGGCCGGCGGGCGCGCCTACTTCAAGCTGAGCGCGCTCGCCGGCAAGACTCGCGTGCGCTATGCCTTCAAGCGCAGGTTCCTCCGGGCTCCCCTCCCGCGCCTGGCGGAGTTCGCGAACCTCGCGTGGCTGCGGAAGAACGACTTCCAGGCTCCCGAGCCGCTCGCCGCGGGCGCGCTGTGGGAGCGCGGGCTCCCGCGCTTCCAGTTCCTTTTCACGCGCGAGGTGGCCGGGGCGCGGACGCTCGCAAGCTTCCTGGCCGACGAAACCCGGCTCGATCTGCGAGCCGCGGTTCTCGGGGAGCTAGCGCGAACCGTGGCGCGCATGCACTCGCTGCGCTTCCTCCACCACGATCTCTTCCCGAGGAACATCCTCGTCACCGACGGGATATGGTTCCTCGATTGCTGGGCGGGCGGCCTGCCGCCACAGGCGCGAGGCCCGGACTACGACCTGGCCTGCTTGACCCGGAACACCGAGAGAACGCTGTCGACGGCAGAGATCGAGCGGATCCTCGAGGTCTACGCTTCCGTGCGCAGGACGCGCTAGTCCTTGAACCGGCTCTCCCCCGACGGATTCACCGCGAGCAGCGTCTCGCGGATCCGTGCCTGATCCCCCGGCGGACAAGGCACCGAAGTCCATTCTCCGTCGAGCTTGAAGCGCAGGTGGTCGCCCGCGAGCCGCCATTCCTCCAGGTCCGCGAATCGTCTCGCGAACCAACCCCGCTGCACGCCGAGCTCTCCGAGGACCGCGTCGTGGAACCCCGGCGTGACCCACACGAGCAGGATGCCGAGCAGGATCGACTCGAGAACGAGATCCTGCTGCAGGTGCCCCCACATCGACTCCAGCGCGAGCAGCGCGGCGAGCGGCGCTCCGAGCAGCACGCGGCGCGTCCATCGATCGGGCCGCACCTCCGCGATCACGCCTCCCACCGTCGTCTGGGTGCGCTTCACGACGGCGAGCGTCACGATCAGCGCCGGCACGAGCAGGAGAAGCGGCAGGAAGAGCAGCGTCTCGATCGAGAAATCCAACCCGAAAGGCACGCGTAGAGGATAGCTCGCGCGGCCTACCGCCACGAGGGCTTCATCTCCTCGAGCCAAGCAGCGCGCATCGCTTCGTCGCCGGCGAGGATCGCGGCCTCGGTCATGCCGTCGGGCGCAGCATAGGCCTTCGCGAGCTTCTCGAATGCGGCGTGACGCAGGCTCGGGGCCGTGCGGTCGGAGATCATGAGGTGCCAGAGCGTGAGCAGCCCCTCGTGCGAGACGTCGATCACCTTCGCGACGAGCGCGGGGTCCGGATTCGCCGCGAACTCGACCTCGGCGAGCGCCTGGCGGTACTCGTCCGGCGCTTCGTCGTGCACCGGCGCGCGCGGCCCGTGCTCGGGATCCGACACGCAGGTCCACCCCGCGGGCACGTAGATCTCGCGGCCCTCGAACTCGAACGCGACCTGCCCGGTCGTCACGCGCAGGCGCGAGTCGCCGTCGTCGGCCACGTCGAGCTCGTACGCGCAGCCGAGGTCGATCGAGTTGCCCGCCGGCGTGCCGATCTGGAAGAGGCGCGGCTGCGCCCAGATCTTCGCCTTCACCGATCCGCGCTCGAGGAAGAGGCGGTGCGCGTCGCGCCCGGTGTCCTCCACCGCGATCCGCGAGTCCGGCGCGACGTCGACGTGCCCGAGCCAACCGATCTCGAGGCGCGCGCCGGTCTTCGAATCGGTCGAGAACCCTTCGCCCGCGCGCACGAGCTCGCGTCCCTCGAGCCCGAACACGCGGTATCCGGAGCTGCGCGGGCCGCCGAGCGCCCAGAAGATCAAGGCGGCCGCCACGAGTCCCGCCGCGATCGCCAGGGCGATCCGAAACCGGAGGAGGCGGCCTTTCGCGCGCGCGGGAACCTCCGCGCTCGTCCACCGAGAATTCCCGAGGCGGTAACGCCCGAGGAGGCGCTCGAGCTTCGCGACTTCGGGGTCGGGGGCCCCGCGCTTCTGCCACAGGTACTCGTTCACTTCGTCGTCTTCGCTCATCGTCCACCTGCCTGCGAGAGTCTCTCGCGCAGGAGCTTCATCCCCCGGTGCAGGTTCACCCGCACCGAGCCGTGCGTCATGCCCGTGCGCGCCGCGATCTCGGGTCCGGAGAGCCCTTCGACGAGGCGCAGGATCAAGGTCTCGCGGTAGGCCTGCGGGAGGCTGCGCACCGCTTCGAGCGCGCGCTCCGCTTCCTCGTCCTCCTCGATCGTCGCGCCCTGCGGGCCCGCGGCGTCGTCGGCCGGAGCTCGGTGATCCTCCGGCAGCTCGAGCACCGTGCGCTTCGATTTGTGCGCGTCGTGGGCCCGGTTGCGTGCGATCCGGATGAGCCAAGGCCCCACGCTGGCCGGATCGTCGAGCCTGGGGATCGCCCGAAGCGCGAGGAGGAAGACTTCCTGGACGAGGTCGCGGGCCTCCTGGCGCGGCGCGACGGCGAGCAGGACGCCGTGGATCGTCGCGGCATAGCGCTCGTAGATCCGCGCGAAGGCCGGCCGGTCCCCCTCTCGCGCGCGGAGCGCGAGATCCGCGTCGGACTCGGGCGCCGGGGCCTCCTCCGCGCGGATCCGGACATCTGCTGTCGCCAAAGCCAGTCCTTGCACCGACCGAGCGACGACCGGCACCCCGGCGATGTTAGCGCCAGATCTCGAGGGCCAAGGCTTCCAGGCGCACCAGGGGCTCGGCGTGGGAGTCGGGAGACCCTCCCCAGAGCGGCTCGCGCTGGTCGCGGAAGACGAGGCACATCCGGTCCGGCTCGACCGCACGCGACCCGGGTCCCGTGGCCTCCGAGACCATCTCGACGGTCCCATGGAGGCAGCAGACGCAGGTTCCCTCCGTCTCGTAGTCGAGCGCGAAGGCCGTCCCGGTGACCAGGACCGCCATCACGTCCGCCTGGACGCGCATCCTGCGCCCGGCGAATCCGGGTCCGGTCCGCGCGCGCAGCCGACCGGCGTTGGCGCGCACTTCGTAGCTCCTGGTCGAGTCCGGATCGTCGAAGCCGGCGAAGGCGACGCGCGTCCCTCCGCTCAGACCGAACAGCGACAGGTCCCCCACCTGGAGCACGAGCTCTCCCTTTTCGACGACGATCTCGCGCGCGTTCCGCAGGCCGCGCGCGAGCGCGTCGGGATCCTCCACGGGGAGGGGCGCGCCGTCGGCCTTCACGATGCTGCCCGGAGCGACCTCGAGGACGCGCCAGGCCGGCGCGCTCGGGCGCGTCAGGAAGTAGCCGGCGGCGAGGACCGCCGCGGCCGCCAGCAAGGCGATCATGGGGGCTGCGAAGCGGCGAGCCGGAGGCGAGGAGAGCTGGGAGCCCTCGCAGAACCGGCGACGAAGCTCCTCGCGGAACTCCGCGCGGCACGCGGGACTCCCGACCGCGCGTAGCGCGTCCTCGACTTCGGCGTCGTGTTCCGCGCTCATCGGCGCACCCCCTTGCCTTCCACGACGTACCTCTCCAGCGCCTCGCGCAGGTCCGCCAGCGCGCGCGAGTAGCGCTTCCGGACCGCGGTTTCGTTGCGCCCGGTCCGCTCCGCGATCTCCTCGAAGGAGAGACCCTCGAAGTAGCGCAGGATCAGGGCTTCGCGCATCCCGGGCGAGAGCGTCTCGATCGCGCGGGAGAGCTCGCGGGCGAGCTCGGCGCTCTCGAGCTCCGGGAGCGGCCCCCGGTCGCGGGCGGGAGGCTCCAGGCGCCTTTCCTCGCCGTCGATTCCCGCATCGAGCTGCCCGTCCTTGTGCCGGCGCGAGCGCCAGTGGTCCCGCAGCTTGTTCGCGGCGATCGTGAACACCCACGGCCCCGGCGCCCGGTTCGGATCGTAGGTGTGGATCGCTCGCTGGATGTGCATGAAGACGTCCTGGGTCACGTCCTCCGCGAGATGGTCTTCGCCTAGCATGCGTCGCAGGTAGCCGTACACGCGGTCGAAGTAGATCTCGTAGAAGCGCGCCAGCGCCTCCGGATCTCGGCGCGGCAGCTTGGCCCGGAGCTCGGGCGGCAGCTCCACCCGGGATCGGTCTCCGAGGCCGTCTCGATCGGCCTTGGGAGCGGAACGCTGGTCGGGGGCGGGTTCGGGCACAGCTCGGGGTTTGTGACCGGGAAACTTGCGAGAATCCGGCCGGAGCCGAGAACCCTAGCGGGCCTGGGGCGCGGTGTCGAATCGCGGGAGCGTCAGAGGATGTCCAGCACGCCCGTGCCCGCGCCGGTCAGCGTCGACGTGGAGGCCGGGTAGTTGACGTCGACGGAGATCTTGGAGTTCCAGGGCAGGGGCTCCTTGTCCGCCACGAGGCCCAGCGCGACAGCCGCGAACCCGCGGGCGGACGGCGTGACGTCCTTCCGCTCGAGCAGCAGGACGAGCGGACTGACCGAGCGCTCGTCGCCGATGAAGCCGAGCGCCGTGGCGATCGAGGCCTGGACGGAGAGCGACTTCGCCTCCTGGAGCATCGTCACGAGCTCGGTGACGAGCTCCTTGTCGCCCAGCAGGCCGAGGCCGATCGCGGCCTCGCGCAGGAGCTCGGGCCGGAACTTCGACTCGCGGACCACCGTTCGGATCTCCTCGATCGCGTCCCGATCGCCGAGGAGGCCGATGGCCACGGCGATGTAGCTCCGCGCGTTGTCCTCCTTCGTCGCCTCGAACTTCGTGCGGAGGATCTTCGCGGCGTCGCGATTCCCGGCGATGCCCGTCCCGATCGCGAAGGCGCCCACGTCTCTTGGGTTGCCGGCGCGGGACAGCGACTCCTGCAAGGCCTGGCGGACGGCCATCGAAGGCTCCTCTCCCGCCGCGGCGAGCGCGTGCTCCAGGACGCCGATCGCGAGCCCGGCCCAGGGCCGGTCCGCGCTGCGGCCGCGCGTCAGCGTGTCGAGCAGGTGCGCGGTGATCGCGGGCCGACCCACGGCCGGCTCCTCTCCCGCGCCGCGGCGGCCGGCGATCTGCCCCAGCGCGATCAAGGCGAAGTGTCCGGCCTCGTAGTCGCGGCCGCGGCTGATCCTGACGAGCGCCTCGCGGATCCGGACGTCGCCAGGATCGCCGTCGCAGGCGCCGATCATGCCGAGGGCGATGACACAGCCGTGCTGGATCTGGTCCTCCGCCTTGGAGCGCTCGGCCGTGAGCTCGAGGAGGCGGCGGGCGATTTCGTCGCGCAGCGGCGTCGGGCAGCCGGCCAGGAGCTTGCCGAGCACTTGAGGAGCGTGCGCGCGCACCATCCACGCCTGGCGCTCGTCGGCGAGCACGCGCGCGATCCAGCGGACCTGGGTCTGCCGCGAAGCCGTCGGATCGACGCTCGACTCGCCGACCTCTTCGGGGAGGACCTCGATCGGGACGAGGCCGATCCCGAGGAGCGCGGCGACCTGGACGTCGCGCGTCGAGGACTTCGCTTCCTCCACGAAGCCCATCAAGGTCCGCACGATCTCGCGGCGCGTTTCCCGCGACGCCGCGGCGTTTCCGACGAGGCCGAGGCCGTAGGCGGCGAAGGCGCGCGTCCGGTACGGGACTTCGCCGCGCCCGACGAGCTTCCGGGCCTCCTTCGTGTCGCGCAGCAGGCTCTCGAGAACGGGGACCGAGCTCTCGTGCTCCAGGATCCCGAGCGCGAGCGCGGCGGTCTCCGCGATCTCCTGGTTCGAGTCGCCCAGGAATCCGGCGATCTTCGCTCCGAGCTCGCTCGTCCCGTCCTCGCGGCGCACGTCGCCGATCCTGGCCAGCGCGACGAGCGCTCCGGTCACGATGTCGTTCGCTTTCTCCGTCTCGAGGGCGCGCAGGAGCGCGGGAACGATCTCGACGCGCACGGTCTCGGCCGACGGCTTGTAGATGTCGCGCCCCTTCATCTCGCCAGGCGTCGTGTGGAAGATGTCTCCCGTCGCCGGTCCGCCGCCGTGGATCGCAGCACGCAAGTTGAGGTAGGGAGCCTTGTTGAAGCCCCACCACGACTCCCACGTCGTGCGGTCGGAGCCCCCCGCCGCACCGGTGAGCACCGGGCCGCGCGCTCCGCCGGGACCTCCCGTCGGGGAACCGCCCGCCGTCGGAGCTCCCGTCGCGCCTCCGCTCCCGCCGCCCCCCGGCGAGCCCGTGCCCCCCGGCCCCGTCGGCGTGCTGCCGCCTCCACCGCCACCGCCACCGCCTCCGGGAACCACGTCGCCGGGACCGCGGTAGGTGCCGCCGTGCGAGAAAGCGTTCGAGACGAGGAAGGAAACACCCGCGGCGAGCAGGACGGCGAAGATGGGTTGGCGCTTCATGGCTCGCCTCCAAGGCAACGCCCATGCCGCATCGTTCGCTCGCGTCAGGACGGCAGGTCGTCGGCTCGAGGGCGCGCTTCGAGAGCGGCGCGCGTAACGAGTCCCCCGTCTTCGTGACGTTTCAGGCCCAGAGCACGAGGTCGGAGAGCGCCAGATCGTGCTCGGAGGAAGGCTTCGCCCGCACGCGGATGCCGTAGCCGAAGCCGCCGGAGCGCTCGATGCGGTAGGAGCCCTCGAAGGACCGCGCTCCGTCTCCCGCGGCGCCGGCGGACTCGAGCAGGACGACCGAGCGGTTGCGCAGGTCGCCTTCGCCGTTCTGATGGCCGATCACGAGCTCGACGCGGATGTCGGCCGCCTCGAGGGCGCCCAGCTCGACGTCCACCTTCACGTCGACGACGTCGCCCACCTTGAGGCCGGCGAGCTCCGCCATGTGCGCCCCGCGGATCCGGATGCCCGGAAAGCCGCGGCGGAGGCGCGCGTGCCTCGCGGCGATCTCGCGCGCTTCCGCGTGGTTGCGCTGGACCAGGGCCGACCAGCGCGTCGCGAGCGGAGCGTAGGCGCGATCGCGGTACTCGGAGACCATGCGCCGCGTGTTGAAGACCGGAGGGATGGTCCCGAGGACGTGCTGGACGCGCTGCAGCCACTCCCGCGGCAGCCCGTCCGGGTCGCGGCGGAAGTGGAGCGGCACGACGTCCTCCTCGAGGAGACGGTAGAGATGGTCGCCGTCGAGCTCGTCCTGGAGCTCCTGCGTCGCGTGCGTGCGCCCGCCGCCGATCGCCCAGCCGTTCTTCCCGTCGCAGCCTTCGACCCACCACCCGTCGAGCACGGACAGGTTGAGCGCCCCGTTCGCGGCGGCCTTCATGCCGGAAGTCCCGCTCGCCTCGAGCGGCCGGATCGGGCTGTTGAGCCACACGTCCGCTCCTTGCACGAGAGCGCGCGCGAGTTCGAGGTCGTAGTCCTCGACGAAGAAGACGCGGCCGAGGAAGGGCCCGGTGCGCGAGAGCAAGGCGACCTGCCGCAACAAGTCGAGGCCGAGGCGGTCGTGCGGGTGCGCCTTGCCTGCGAGGACGATCCGCAAGGGGCGCTCGTCGTCCGCGAGGAGGCGCGCGAGGCGCTTCTCGTCGCGGAAGAGGAGCATGGCGCGCTTGTACGGCGCGAATCGGCGGGCGAAACCGATCCACAGGGCATTGGCGTCGAGGCCCTCGAGCATCCGGCCGAGGAGCGAAGGGCTGTCGCCGCGCTCGACGAAGGTCTTCTCGAGCGAGCGTCGGATGCGCTCGACCATCCGGTGCTTCGTCGCCTGGCGAGCCTCCCAGAGCGCGCGCGGGTCGAGGCCGGCGGCGGCGCGCTCGAAGGAGCTCGCGTCGACGGTCCCGGTCCCGTCCGGGAGCTGGCGCGCGATCTCCGGGCTCGTCCAGGTCGCGAGGTGGACGCCGTTCGTGACCGAGCGGACGGGCACCTCGCCCTCGAGGAGCTTCGGCCAGAAGGGGCGCAGGAGGCGGCGGCTGACCTGCCCGTGCAGCTTCGACACGCCGTTCACGAACGACGAGAACGACAGCGCCAGGTAGGTCATGTTGAAGGACTCGCGGTCGCTCTCGGCGAGCCCCAGCTCGTAGAAGCGCTCCCACGGCACGCCGAACGCCGCGGGCGCGTCGGAGAAGTAGCGGCGCATCAGGTCCTCGCCGAAACGGTCGTGGCCGGCCGGCACGGGCGTGTGGGTCGTGAAGAGCGTGCTGGCGCGCACGATCTCGCGCGCCTCGTCGAAGGTGAGCCCCTGCTCGCGCACCATGCGCCCTACGCGCTCGAGTGCGACGAAGGCGGCGTGGCCCTCGTTCAGGTGCCAGACCGAGGGCTGGATCTTCAGGCGCGCGAGGAGGCGCGCGCCTCCGCGACCCAGGGCGATCTCCTGGCGCAGCCGGGTCTCGTGGTCGCCGCCGTAGAGCTGCCGCGTGATCTCGCGATCCTCGGCGCGGTTGCGCTCGACGTCGGAGTCGAGCAGGTACAGCGGCACGCGGCCGACCTGCACCTTCCACGCGCGCAAGTAGAGGGTCGAGCTCGGGAGCTCGATCTCGACCTCGACGGGTCTTCCCTGCTCGTCGACGACCGCCTCCAGCGGCAGATCGCGCGGGTCGTTGACGACGGGGGCGCTCAACTGCTCGCCCGACGTCGTCAGACGCTGTTCGACGTATCCGCTGCGGTAGAAGAGCCCGACCGCGACCAAAGGCAGGCCCAGGTCGCTCGCGGACTTCAGGTGGTCGCCCGCGAGCGCGCCCAGACCCCCGCTGTAGATCCGCAGCGACTCGTGAACGCCGAACTCGGCGCAGAAGTAGGCCGCTGGATTCGCGCTCGACAGGGCGGGGCAGCCGGAGGGCTCGGCTCCGGCCCCCGTCAGGTAGGCGTCGAACCGCTCGAGCGTCTGGCGAAGGCGCGCGAGGTAGGCGGCGTCATGGGCGCGCGCGGTGAGGTCCTCGGGATAGATGTCGTGCAGGAAGGAGACGGCGTTGTGCCGGCTGGACTCCCACTTGTCCGGATAGAGCTCGCGGAAAAGGCTCGTCGCATCGGCATTCCACGACCACCACAGGTTCCGGGAGAGGCGTTCGAGCCCGCGCAGCGGCTCCGGCACCTTCGCGGCGACGCGGAATCCCATGAGGCGGGGGCTCTTGCCGTCGCGAGGAGGAACGACGGGCACGGGGACGCGCGGACGCGCCGGCGCGGCGGGACGGGTTCCGACGCGCTTCGCCGCCAGCCCGAGCGCGCTGTCGAAGGCTTCGTAGTACCGGCCGACGAGCCCCGACCACGCGGTGCGCATGGCCGTGCTGCGGCAAGTGCGGACGACCTCGTCGCGAACGCGAGTCTGGGCCGCGAATCGTTCGAGGATGCCGGCGAGGAGCTCGGCAACGCGCGCGTCGGCCAGGCCCTCGCGCGGGAGCACCGTGACTCCCTGCTCCGCGCCGAGGCGCTGCTCGAGCGCGAAGCGGCCGAAGCCGGCGCAGTCCGTGGTGATCGTCGGAACGCCGACGGCGAGGCTCTCCTCGGGCGTGTAGCCCCAGGGTTCGTAGAAGGAAGGGAAGGCGGTGAGGTCCATGCCGCGCAGCACGGCCTCGTAGGGCAGGCCGAGCAGCCCGTCGTCCGGCGCGCAGTAGAGCGGGATGTGGATCACCTTGACGCGCGAGCCCAGGGCGTTGCGCAGCGTGTGTTCCGCGCAGCGCCGGGCGATCGGATCGCGGTCGTCGTCGAAGAGGTTGTGCGTCGAGACGCCGGCGAGCGGCTCCCGGATCGTGTCGAGCGGCGCGCGCATGCGAGCGAGGACCTCCCCCCGGACGCCCGAATGTCCGGCCGGGACGAGCGCGAAGAGGACGATCGGCTTCCCGGGCTTGCGGTCGACGGCCGCCAGGGCGTCGAGGAGGACGTCGAGGCCCTTGTTGTGGAACTCGTAGCGGCCGGAAACGCACAGGAGGATGGCGTCGGAGAGATCCTCGCCGCAGAGGCGGCGGGCGAGGGCGCGGAGCTGCGATTCGGCGGCGGCGCGGTCGGTCGAACCCGCCAGTTCGTCGATGACGTCGAGGTCGATGCCGTTGGGGAGCAGCGGATCCGCGCGGCGGACGTGGAGGAGCTCGGCCTCGCGCGCGGTGATCTCGCTCACGGTGGTGAAGACGTCCGCTTCGCGCGCGCAGACCGACTCCATCGAGTGCTTGGCACGGACGCCGTGGGCTTCGGCGGCCTCGGCGGGCGTTCGGCCCTCGAGACCCGCTTCGGTAGAGACGCCGCCGGAAGCGATCGAGCGCCCGAGCATCGTCGCGTGGGTCGTGAACACGGTGCCGATCTCGGGCGCGTTGTCCTTGAGGTGCAGGATGCCCGAGCCGGTCATCCACTCATGGAATTGGGCGACGGCGCGCGCGCGGCGGGGATCGAGGCGCTCGCGGAACCACTTCTCGATGACCATGCCGGCGGCGTGGCCGAAGAGAGTCGGCTCGACGTAGTCCCACGCGCCAGCGATCGAGTCGACCTGGTGCCGCTCCCAGAGGCCGGAGAGGATGGCGTCCTTCTGCGCGAAGAGGGACGAGAACTCGACCAGGATCGTGCGCGGACGTCCGGGGATGCGCCAGCGGCCGATGCGGACGGGGATGCCGAGGGCTCGGCAGCCTTCAGAGAATTCCTCGAAGCCGGACTCCTCTTCGAACTGCTCGCGGACATGGGCCTGGCCGCTCGAGAGGAGCCAGGGTCCGATCGTGATGTACTGGTCGCCGAAGCGGGAGACGAGGGTCTTGGCCTTCGTCGAGACGACCGTGTGGATGCCGCCAACCTTGTTGCAGACTTCCCAGGAGACTTCGAAGAGGGCGTGCGGGGCGGACATGGGGGGTGGGGCATTCTTCGGGGGCGCGCCGACGCAATCAATCGTCCAGTTCCGCCAAAGGCCTGAATCACGGGCGCTACAGCCACCCGATCGCGCCCGCGGCGGCTCCCGCCACCGCCATCCCGCCGAGCCCCAGCGCCACCTCCCGGCGGAAGCTCCCGCGGCCGATCGCGGCGCCGATCCCGAGCTTCACGACCGTGTTCGTGACCATCGCGACGATCACCGCCGTCGCCGGGCTCCGCCAATCCGTCGATCCCGGTCCTCCGCGCACGAACGCGATCGAGACGGCGTCGACGTCCACCATCGACGACAGGGCCGCGATCGGGAGCGTCCCGCTCTCGCCGAACGTCTCGCGGCCGTAGCGGACCGCGAGCAGCGTCAGCGCGAAGATCGCTCCGAACACCAGCGTCGACCGCAGCGAGAAGGGGTTGCGGATGCTCGTTCGTTCCTCGGACTTCCGGCCGCGCACGCCGTCGCGGCTGCGCGAGATCCACCACGCGGCGGCGGCGCCGCACAGCGCCATCGCGATCACGGCGGGCAGGAGCCGCGGCAGGATCCCGGCACCGATCACCGCGGACAGGATCGCGACACGCACGCACATCACGGACCCGGCCAGCACCACGGCCGCGGCCGGCGCCGACGAATGGGCAGGGTCGGCCCGCGCGCGATGCGACATCGCGACCGTGACCGCCGTGCTCGAGGCGATCGCGCCGAGCACGGCCGTCGCGAGCAGCCCCGCGCGCTCTCCGAGGATGCGCTCGGCGACGAACCCGGCGAACGACACGGTCGCGACGAGCACGACGATGAGCCAGATCCGGTACGGGTTGAGCTCCTCCCAAGGCCCGAACCCCTTGTCCGGCAAGAGCGGCAGCACGATCGCGGAGATCACGGCCAGCTCGAGCGTCGCCCAGATCTCCTCCTCGCTGATCGCTCGCGAGAGGGCCTGCAACCGCGGCTTGGCGACCAGGAGCACCGCGACGGCGATGCCGCCCGCGACGGCGACCTGGAACTGGCCGGCGCCCGCGACCGCTCCGAGCAGGTAGGTCGTGAGCACCGAGATCTCCGTCGTGGCGCCGAGATGCCCGGAGGCGGAGCTGCGCGCGTAGGCGATCGCGGTGATGCCGGCCACCGCGACGAAGGTCGCAACGAGGAGGAAGTACCCCGCGACGTCGATGAGCAGGATCGAGAGCGCGCCCGAGAGCGCGACCAGCGGCAACGTGCGGATTCCCGCGACCAGGCCCTCGCCCTTGCGCAGCTCGGCTCTCTCGCGGTCGAGCCCCACGAGGAGCCCGATCCCGAGGGCGACGGCGAGGCGTTGCAGGCTCTCGAGGGGATCCAAGCCACCCATGCTACGGCCGGTCGGTCAGCGGACGGTCGTCTGAGGGGCTGCAGCCATCTCCGCCCTCCGCGCCAGATCGTCGAGCACGTTCATGAACGCGATGAACGCGTCGTGCGGGCTCGCGTAGGGGCTGAAGTACTTGTGCACGTCCCCGTCGGAGAACCACTTCGTGCACATGTAGTAGAGGTGGTCCGACGTCGAGAGCTTCCGCCAGTGGTCGAGAACCTCGCTCGCCCCCGCCTCCGCCGCCTTCATCACCGCCGGCCGCAGCGCGTAGAACGCCTCGTTCGCGGCAAGCTGCATCGCGTTCCCGAGCCAAGCCGTCAGGTCGCGCTCGACGTCCGCCCAGGACACCGGGTGCGGGATCGACAGGCGCGCCACCGGATCGCGCTCCTCCGCGACCTCCGACGGCGTCCGGAACCGGAACCGCGCGTCCTTCAGGATCTCGCGCGGCATGTGCTCCATGAACGCGAAGATCCCCGTCTCCGTCCACTGGTGCTCGCCGAAGGTCTCGTAGTCCATGAAGAGCCCGATCACCGTGTCCTGCTTCGGCACGCCGTGCACCCAGCGCGCGAACTTGTCCGCGGTCAGCGGCCATTCCTCCCACCCGCGGTTGCTGAAGCGGAACGCGATGTCGTCCGACAGCTTGTACGAGCGCAGGAGGATCTTGATCGACTCGCAGCCATCCGGCCGGTACACGCGGTGCGGGCTCCGCCAGCCGAGCAGGTGATCCGCGCCTTCGCCCAGGATCACCTGGAACCCCATCTCCTCCGCCATCCGCGCGATCTTCTCGTCGACGACGAGCTCCGTGTTGCGGAACGCCGTCGGACGCCGGCCGAAGAGCTTCTCGACCTTGTCCGCCTGCTTCTTCACCTGCGCCTTGAACTCGTCGGGATCGAAGAGACTGCACAGGGAGTGCTGCGACGTTTCCGCCAGGAACTCGACCGCGCCCGTCCGCGCGAGCTTCACGAAGCTCTCGAGCGCCTCGGGCGCCCAGCGCTCCATCTGTTCGATCGCCGTGCCCGACACGGAGTACGCGCACCGGAACCGCCCGTCCGTTTCCTCGATCTGCCGCAGAATCACCGCGTTCATCGGCAGGTAGCACTTCTCCGCGACCCGCCGCACGATCCGGGCGTTCTCGACGTCGTCGAAGTAGTGGTCCGACCTCCCGATGTCGAAGAACGTGTACCGCCGCAGCCGGAAGGGCTGGTGCACCTGGAAGTAGAAGACGAGGTCCGTCACGCCGCGAGCTCCCGGTAGACCTCGAGAAGCCGAGCGGCAGGGTGCTCCCAGCGCATCCCGCGTATCTCGTCGCGCCCTTCGGCCGTCAGCTGCTCCACGAGCGCAGGGTAGCGCAGCAACGCCAGGATCTTGTTCGCGATGTCGTCGACGTCCCAGAAGTCGACCTTGAGCGCGTTGCGCAGCACTTCCGACACGCCGCTCTGCCGCGAAACGATCACGGGCGTGTCGAGCGCCATCGCCTCGAGCGGCGTGATCCCGAACGGCTCCGAAACGGAGGGCATCACGTAGATGTCCGCCATCGCGTACATGCGCTCGACGTCCTCGCCCTTCAGGAACCCCGTGAAGTGCACGTGACGCGCCAGCCCTAGCTGCGCCGCGCGCTCGATCATCACGGGCAACATGTCGCCGCTGCCGCTCATCACGAACTTCACCCGCGGCTCGAGCTTCACGACGCGTGCAGCGGCCGCCAGGAAGTAGTCGGGCCCCTTCTGGAAGGTCACGCGCCCGAGGAACAGCACGATCGGCTCGGGAATCGTCTTCTCCACGTGGAGGAGGTCGACCTGCTGCTTCTGCGTGACGGCGTTGTGGACGACGCGGAGCTTCTCGGGATCGACGAGGTAGCGCTTCTTCAGCACGCCCGCCGTGTAGTGGCTCACGCACACCACGAGATCGGCCGCTTGGAGGCCGAGCTGCTCGATGTCGCGCACCCGCGCGTTGACGTTTTCGCCGCTCCGGTCGTATTCGCAGGCGTGCACGTGGAAGACGAGCGGTTTGCCCGACGCGCGCGACGCGGCCAGGCCAGCGGGAAGCGTCATCCAGTCGTGGCAGTGGACGACGTCGAACGCGTGCCCGCGCGCCACCTGCGCCGCGACCACCGCGAAACGGGCGACTTCGGCCATCAAGGTCGGTCCGTAGCCCCCGAAGAAGGGCAGCTTCCGGCTCTGGAGGAGCTTCTGGACGATCTCCTCTCCCCCGTCGCGGGTCCCGGAGACCCGGAGCACCTCCTCGAGCGCCGCGAGCGCCTCCGCGCGCGGCGTGGAGCCCGACTCCTCGAGCCGCTCCAGGCGTTCCAGGTACTCGAGGTCCGTGATGTAGGGCGTGAGCGGGCTCTCGATGGCGAGGGTCTGGACCAAATCGCGGATATGAGCCCAAGCCTCGTCGACGATCTCCGTGCGGCCTTCGCGCAGCCGCTTCGACGTCCGCGTCAGCCCGGCGGAGTTTCGGACGGTCTCGCGGAGCTCGCCGAGCACGCTGACCTCATTGGCGCCGATCACGGACGCGAAGCGCTGGTCCTCGTCGCCGAAGGCGCGCGGCACGACGAAGAGCACCTCGACGCCGTGCTGCGCGAGGCCGCGCGTCAGTCCGTGGCAGGCCGTGCCGAGACCGCCCGAGATGTGCGGGGGAAACTCCCAGCCGAACATCAGGACCTTCATGCGCCGCTCCCCGCGCTCGCCGCTCCGTCGACGAGGCTCCATGCGCGCAGGATCTCCGCCGTGTTCCACGCCTGCGCGATCGTCCCGCCCGGATGGTGCGGAGGATCGCCGTCGAATACCTCGGACACGTGCAGGAGCCCGGCCGATTCCATCTGTCCGTCGAAGCCGCGCAGGATCTCCCGGACGTGCTCCAGCCGCCGTTCCTCGCGCCCGCGCGCGCGCAGGTAGGCCTCGCAGTGGAACCCGACGAGCCAAGGCCACGCGGTCCCCTGGTGGTAGGCCTGGTCGCGTTCCTCGGGACCGCCCTGGAAATGCCCCTGGTACCGCGGATCCCGCGGTTCGAGCGTGCGCAAGGCGCACGGGACGAGGAGCTGCGTCTCCGCGGCGAAGACGACGAGCTCGCGCTGCTCGCGCGAGAGCGGGCTCCACTCGAGCGCGGCCGCGATCACCATGTTCGGACGGATCGCGCGCGATACGTGATCCTCCTTCCACGCGTCCGCGAGGTAGCCCTCGGGGAGCCAGAACCGTTCGAGGAAAGTCCGGCCCGCGAGCTCCTTCTTCCTCGCCCACTCGCCCGCGAGCGCGCCGCGGCCCGATCGCGCCTGGATGTCCTCGAGGTAGGCGAGCAGGAAGTACCACAGCGCCTCGATCTCGACCGCGCACCCGTCGCGCGGCGTCACCGGACCCGCGGAGGTCCGCGCGTCCATCCACGTCACGTTCCGGGTCGGACTGCCCGCGCGGACGAGTCCGCCCTCGTCGACGGAGATATCGAGGTCCGTGCCCGCCGCGTAGCTCGTCGCGATCTCGGTCAAGGCCGGGAGGAACCGCTGAGCGACGTCGTTGCGGGGACCGCTCGCGAGCTCGAGGAGGCGCACGGCGCGCGCGAACCACAGGCTCGCGTCGACGGAGCCGTAGTCGCTGTCGCCGGCGGACGAGCCGAAGACGTTGGGCAGGAGGCCGCGGCGCAGGTACGGGAGGACGCCTTCGAGCGCCTCGCGGCATTCCTTCGTCCTGCCGCGCGCGAGGAGCAGTCCGGGGAGCGAGATGAACGCGTCCCTCCCCCATTCGCCGAACCAGGGGAAGCCGGCCAGGACCGAGAGGCGTCCGTCGCGCGCGCGGAAGACGAAATCATCCGCGACGAGGCGCGCGGCCGAGCGCGAGCGCACCGGATCGTCCGGGAGCTGCTGCAACTGCGCGCGACGCAGCGCCGTCTCGCGCTCCCAGAGCCCGAGCGGGAGGTCGACCGGATCGTCGATCGAAGCGGCGACGACGATCTCGACGCCGCTCTCGAGCGGGATCTTGAGCTCGCCGGGCGAGAACTGGTCCTCGTGGCCGTCGTAGCCGCGCGCGAGGTCGGCGGTGTACTCGATCCGCCGGTACCAGACCGGATCGGCCGAGAAGCGCGGCGCCGCGCCGCCGACGGTGACGTGGATCGGCGGGAGCGAGGCGTAGGGGCGGCAGCGGATGCCGTCCTGGATGCGCACGGTCCCCGGATCGAGAGCCAGGTTCTCGAAGGTGAGTGCGTCGGCCGGGCGGAACGCGAGCAGCGGCCGCAGCGCCAGCTCGACCTGGTGGCGCTGGCCGCTGACGCGGTAGCGGACGAGGACCGCGCGGCGGCTCTTCGCCATGAGCACGTCGCGCTCGATCCTCGCGCTGCCGAACAGATAGAGGAAGGACGGCCAGGGACGCAGCTCGAAGCTCTCGATCGTCTTGTGGCCGTGCGGCGACCACGATCCGGGATAGCGCGCCATCGAGATCGGGAGCGATTTCCCGCCGCCTTGCAGGGTCTCCTCGAAGCGGGAGAGGAACACGTGGCGGGTTCCGAGGCCGCCCGCGGAGCCGGAGCCGCTGGCGGAGATCGGCGCGACGAGCAGTCCGTGCTGCCGGCGTGTCGGGCAGAGGAGCACGGTCGAGGACGCGTAGCCGCCGCGGCCGTCGGTCTCGAGCCACTCGCGCGTCATCGAGAGATCGAGATGGAGGAGGCTCTCGCGATCGAAGCGGAGCAGAGTGCGTTTCTCGGTCAACGGCATGGAAAGCGTCGAGAAGGGCGGGAAGTGTACGCGGGCTGGTACAAGATCGATCCCCAGATCCGATGGACGAGCCCGCACCGCCGCCGACCCTGGCCGCCGCGCCGCCCGCCGCGAAGCCCCCGCTCTGGCCGTACCTCCTCGCGCCGTTCATCGCCTTCGCCGCTTCGGCGTTCGCTGGCGGCATCGCGGTCACCGTCGTCGCCACCTTCTCGGATCCCGGCCTCTGGAAGGACGACGCCGAGAAGAACCTGGGGCGATGGTACGAGGAGAACCAGACCGGATTCCCCGTGATCGCCGCCCTGCTCCTGACCGCGCAGGTCACGATCCTCGCGACCACCCTCATCTTCGCCATGCTGGCGCGCGATCCTTCGGTGCGGCGCCTGGGTTTCGTGCGCTGGAAGGGCTCGGGCTGGACCGTCGCGTGGGCGGTCCTCGGCACGCTGGGCGTGCAGTTCCTGATCGATCTCGTCGCGGAGCCGCTGATCGACGAGCCGAGCGACTCCCTGAAGCTCCTGGCCCGGATGTTCCTCGAGCCGCAGGGGCTCGCAGCGGTCGGCGTCGGGTTCCTGATGAGCGTCCTGCCCGGGGTGTGCGAGGAGGCGCTCTACCGCGGCTACATGCAGCGCGGTCTGCTGCGCCGCTGGTCGCCGGTCGCCGCGATCGGCTTGACGAGCCTCTTCTTCGCGGCGATGCACATGGACGTGCAGCACTCGCTCGGGGTTCTGCCGCTCGGCGCGTGGTTAGGCTTCGTCGCGTGGAGGACGGGATCGGTGTGGCCGGCGGTGCTGTGCCACTTCGCGAACAATCTGGCGGCATTCGTCTTCCTGCGCCTGCAGGGAGATCTCGAGATTCTCGAGACGCCCGACGAGCCGGCCTTCTACGTCGTGGGAGCGGTCCTGGTCGCCTGCGGCCTCATGTCGGCCTTCCGCCTGATGCGGACGAAGCCCGACGAGAGCTAGAATCGTCCCGTGCCCGTCTACGAATACGTCTGCCGGCGCTGCGCGCACGAGTTCGAGGAACTCGTGATGGGCGGCGAGCGTCCAGCCTGCCCGGAATGCAGGAGCGGGGACCTCGAGAAGAAGTTCTCCCTCTTCGCGGCTGGCGGCGAAGCGGGCGCGCCGGAAGGCTCCTTCGGAGCCGGCTCGTGCGGGACTTGCGGAGATCCACGCGGCCCCGGAGCGTGCGCGCCGTGATCAGAGGCCCAGGAAGCGGACCGATGACACGACTCGCTCGATCGCGGCGCCATCGCGCTCGAGCGTGAGCGTCCGCGGCGTCCCGGGCTTCCCGCGCAGGAGCTCGATCACCGGACGGTGCGCGAGACCCTCGAGCGATCGCCCGTCGAGCGCGCGCAGCAGATCCCCGACCTCCACGCCGTCGCAGACCGGTTTCCCTTCGACGAGCGCGAGCGCGTCGACGCGATGGGCGCCTTCCGCGGTTTCGCCCAGGACGAGCCCGATCCCGTCCAGGACCGTCGCGAAGTCCGCCGTGTTCGCTTGGAGGTAGGTCGTCCCACTCGCGTAGTCGATCTCCACGCGGAAGTGCCGGAGCACGTTGCCGCCGATCGCGCCGACGATCGGATCCGTCATCATGCTCGACATCCACTTCTCGAAGGTGCCGTTCGGACGAGAGACCGCAGCGACTCCACGGAGCGAGTGAGGTCCCCAAGCCAGCTCGGGCACGCGCATCAGCAGCGCATCGGTCTCCATGGGTCCGCCGACCATGTTGGCCTCGGCGACGGCTCCAGTCATCGTCGGAAGATTCGCGTCGGCTGCCCGCCAACGTTCGAGCTCGGTGATCGAGATCATCGTGAACGAGGCGCCGGTGTCGAGCAGGAAGCCCTGCTTCGTGCCTCCCACGCCGATCTCGATGCGCGGGAATCCCGACTTGGATCCGATCGGCGATGGAACGGGCTCTCCGAGAGGCTTCATCGTGCCCGGGCGCCCCATCGTGAAGCGACCGCCAGGGTAATCGAAGACAACATGGTGGCGAGCGAGCACGTGCCCAGGGAGGAAACCCTCCGGCGTGCTGCCGTGCATGATCGACTCGCGGTCGAGCACCGCCGCGCAGCGTGCCCGTTCGAGATCGAGGGCGAAGCCGTCGATCTCGATGTGCGGCGTCTCCATCGGGGCGAAGCGCATGCCCTCCTCGGTCGCAGTCTCCTCGAGGCGAACGGAAAGCCCGAGTTCGCGTGCGACGGCCTCCGTGAGCATGAGCCCGCCGCCTCCCGTGTCGACCAGGAAGCGCGTCGGCCGTTCGGTCCCGTCCTTCGCACGCAGCGTGAGCGTGACGACGGGACTCCCCATCTCCAGCGTCAAGGGAACGGTGCCGCACGTCGGACCGTGGGCGCGAGGCTCCGCGCACGAGGCGACGCAGGACAGGATCATCAAGGCCTGGATTCGCTGCTGATTCATTTTCGCAACCTCAACGCGTTCCCGATCACCGAGACCGAGCTCAAGCTCATCGCCGCGGCCGCGATCATGGGCGAGAGCAGCAGCCCGAGCTTCGGGTAGAGCGCTCCCGCCGCGATCGGGATGCAGATCGCGTTGTAGGCGAAGGCCAGCGTCAGGTTCTGCCGCACGTTGCTCATCGTCCTCTTCGAGATGTCCCTCGCGCGCGCGATCCCGCGCAGATCGCCCTGCACGAGCGTCACCCCCGCGCTCTCCATCGCGACGTCCGTTCCGGTCCCCATCGCAATCCCGATGTCCGCTTTCGCCAGCGCGATCGCGTCGTTCACGCCGTCACCCGCCATCGCGACGATCTTCCCCGTCTCCTGCCGGCGCTCCACGACCCTCGACTTCTCTTCCGGCATCACCTCGGCGACCACTTCGTCGATCGCGAGGTCGTGCGCGACCGCCTCCGCCGTCTCCCGGCTGTCCCCGGACACCATCACGATCTTCAACCCGAGCGCGTGGAGCTCCCGCACCGCCTCGCGCGCGCCGGCCTTGATCGGGTCCGCGATCGCGACGAACCCCGCGAGCTTGCCATCGACGGCGAGGAACGCCACGGTCGCGCCGTGACCGCGGTGGTCGTCGGCCTTCTCGGTCAACGGCTGGATCTCCACCTCCGAATCCACCATCAGCCGGCGATTGCCGAGCACGATGCGGCGGCCGTCGACCGTCCCGGTGATGCCCTTGCCGGAGATCGAGGCGAAATCCCGTGCCTCGGCCGTCCGCAGCGCTCGTTCCTCCGCTCCGACGACGATCGCGGAGGCCAGCGGGTGCTCGCTCCCCTTCTCGAGGCTCGCGGCGAGGCGCAGAACCTCGTCCTCCGCGAAACCTTCCGCCGCGACCACCGCGCGCAGCTTGGGCCTGCCCTCGGTCAGCGTGCCGGTCTTGTCCACGAAGAGCGTGTCGACGGCCTCGAAGCGCTCGATCGCCTCCGCGTCGCGGAAGAGGACGCCCTCGCGCGCGCCGCGGCCGACCGCGACCATGATCGACATCGGCGTCGCGAGCCCGAGCGCGCAGGGGCAGGCGATGATCAGCACGGAGACGGCGTTGACGAGCGCGTAGCCGAGCCGCGGCTCGGGTCCGAGGAGCGCCCAACTGGCGAAAGTCGCGACGGCGATCGCCGCGACCGCCGGTACGAACCAGCGCGAGACCTTGTCCGCCATCTTCTGCACGGGCGCGCGGCTGCGCTGCGCCTCCGCGACCAGCGCGACGATGCGGGCGAGCTTCGTGTCGGCGCCGACGCTCGTGGTCCTCATCGTGAATCCGCCCGTCCCGTTCACCGTGCCGCCCGTCAGCGCGTCGCCGCCGCGCTTCTCGACCGGGATCGGCTCGCCGGTGAGCATCGACTCGTCGACGGAGCTCGTCCCTTCGAGCACGACGCCGTCGACGGGCACCTTTTCGCCCGGCCGCACGCGCAGGACGTCGCCGGTCACGATCTCCTCGATCGGCACGTCGCGATCCGATCCGTCCGGCCCGACGCGGCGCGCCGTCTTCGGCGCGAGGCCGAGGAGCTCGCGCAACGCGGCTCCGGTTCGCGATCGCGCGCGGAGCTCGAGCACCTGGCCGAGCAGCACGAGCGTGACGATGACCGCGGCCGACTCGAAGTAGACGGGAGCCTCGCCGCCGCGCTCCAGGAAGGACTCGGGGAAGAGGCCCGGGGCGAGTGCCGCGGCCACGCTCGTCCCCCACGCCACGCCGACGCCGAGCGCGATCAGCGTGAACATGTTGAGGCTCCGGTCGACGATCGAGCGCCACCCGCGCACGAAGAACGGCCAGCCCGCCCACAGGACCACGGGCGTCGAAAGGGCGAGCTGCGCCCACGTGAGCACACGGTGCGGCGCGAGGCGGTCGAGGTGCACGCCGGGAATGTGGCTGGCCATCGCGCCCACCAGGATCGGCGCGGTGAGCACCGCGGCGACGAGGAAGCGGCGCGTCATGTCCCTCAGCTCGGGGTTCTCCTCGTCCGCCGCGGACGCGACCAGGGGCTCGAGCGCCATGCCGCACTTCGGACAGTGGCCGGGGCCTTCCTGCCGCACCTCGGGGTGCATCGGGCAGGTGTGGATGCCCTTGGCATTCTTCTCGTCCTTGGGAGCGGCCGATCGGCGGAGGAATCGATCCGGATCCGCCTTGAATCTCTGGAGGCATGCCGCCGCGCAGAAGTGGTAGCGCGTTCCGGCGTGCTCGTGCGAGTGTGCCGCGGACGCAGGATCGACCTGCATGCCGCAAACGGGATCGACCGCCATCTACTTCCGCCGCGCTCCGAGCGTCAGGATCCCCATCCAGGTCGCGACGATCAAGAGACCGCCGAACTCGCGGGAACTCTCGATGGTGGGATTCGAAGCCTTCATGGACTGGAACATGTCGCCGAAACTCGCGTGACCGAGGACGTCGGGCGCGAGCGTGATCGCCCAGACGAGCGCGACGAGGCCGACCACGGCGCTCATCCAGGGACGGAGACGCGAGAGCGAAGTGAGGACGCAGGCGACCATCGCCGCGCCGTACATCGGCATCCACAGGTGAGGATCGGGGTCGTTCCACTGCAGCGCGACGCAGACGGCGAAGATCACGCCCATCCAGGGGTTCAGGACCGAGACGGTCTTGCGCATGGGCGTCAGGGCCGAGTCATGGGGAGATCGATCCCCTTCTCGCGCGCACAACGGATCGCGTCCTCGTAGCCCGCGTCCGCGTGGCGCATGACGCCCGTGCCCGGATCGTTCGTGAGCACGCGCTCGAGAGCGAGAGCTGCCTCGGGCGTCCCGTCCGCGACCGTGACCTGCCCGGAGTGGAGGCTGTAGCCGATGCCGACGCCTCCGCCGTGGTGGAAGGAGACCCAGGAGGCGCCCGACGCGACGTTCAGCATGCAGTTCAAGAGCGGCCAATCGGCCACCGCGTCCGTTCCGTCGATCATCCCCTCGGTCTCGCGGTTCGGCGACGCGACGGAGCCGCAGTCGAGATGGTCGCGACCGATGACGATCGGTGCCGAGATCTCGCCCTTCGCGACGGCCGCGTTGAACGCGAGCCCGGCGCGCGCCCGCTCGCCGTAGCCGAGCCAGCAGATGCGCGCGGGCAGGCCCTGGAACGCGACGCGCTCGCCGGCGAGCCGGATCCAGCGCGCGAGCGGACGGTCGCCGGGGAAGAGATCGAGGATGATGCGGTCGGTGACGGCGATGTCCTTGGGATCGCCCGAGAGCGCGGCCCAGCGGAAGGGCCCCTTGCCGAGACAGAAGAGAGGCCGCACGTACTTCGGGACGAAGCCCTCGAATCCGAACGCGTCGGCGAAGCCGGCCTGCTGGGCGTGCCCGCGCAGGTTGTTGCCGTAATCGAAAGTGTCCGCGCCGCGGCGCTGGAGCTCGAGCATCGCCTGGCAGTGGTCGATCATCGCCGCGAAGGAAGCGCGCTCGTAGGCCTTCGCGTCCTTCGAACGCAGTGCGAGCGCCGCCGCGTACGTCATCTTGTTCGGCACGTAGCCGTTCAGCGGATCGTGAGCGCTCGTCTGGTCGGTGAGGACGTCGGGGACGACCTTGCGAGCGATGAGTCGCTCGAGGAGGTCGACGGCGTTGGCGAGGACGCCGATGGACTTCGCGACGCCCTTCGACTTCCACTCGAGGGCCTGGTCGATGGCGCGGTCGAGGTCCTCGATCATCACGTCGAGGTAGCGCGTGTCGAGGCGCTTCTGGATGCGCGAGCGGTCGACTTCGGCGCCGAGGAAGGTGCCTTCGTTCATCGTGGCGGCGAGGGGCTGCGCCCCGCCCATGCCGCCGAGACCCGCGGAGACGACGAGTCGATTCTTCAGCGTGCCGCCGAAGCGTGCGACGGCGGAAGCAGCGAAGGTCTCGTAGGTGCCCTGGAGGATCCCCTGCGTGCCGATGTAGATCCACGAGCCGGCCGTCATCTGGCCGAACATGATCTTCCCCTCGGCTTCGAGGTGGCGGAAATGCTCCCAGTTGGCCCAGTGGCCGACGAGATTCGAGTTCGCGATGAGGACGCGCGGCGCGGCGGCCGTGGTCTTGAAGACGCCGACCGGCTTGCCGGATTGGACGAGGAGCGTCTCGTCGGCCTCGAGGCGGCGCAGCGTCGCGACGATGGCGCGGAAGGAGTCCCAGTCGCGTGCCGCCTTGCCCGAGCCCCCGTAGACGATGAGGTTCGCGGGATCCTCGGCCACCTCGGGATCGAGGTTGTTCATGAGCATCCGCATCGCCGCCTCGGCCGCCCAGGTCTTGCAGGTGCGGTTGGGGCCGCGCGGTGCGCGTTGGGGGCCGATGGGGATGTCGGCGAGGGCGGGCGACGAGGTGCGCTTGATCGTTTCGGGACGCGGCATGGCTCCGTTCATCCTAGCGAGGCAGGGGCGCCCTTCATCGAATCAGGGAGTCGTAGTCGTCGTGCGAACCGATCCAGACCAGATGATGTCTTCGCCATCGCGAACTCCGAGCGCCCGGTGGTGGATCCCGACCCTGAAGGAGAATACCGCCTCCTTGCCCCGGATCTGCTTGAACCGAAGGCCTGGGTGCGTCGGGTTCTGACTGAAGAGCTCGTACGCTTCCCTCGCCTGCTTCCGAACTTGCTCAGGCAGTCGCTCCAGGCACCGCCGAAAGCGAGCCGTCGTGTGAGATCTCACAGATCGCCGGGACGGAGCGGGCGAGTCTTTTTCCGCCGGTGCTCGTCGAGAGCCTCGTCGGCCATCTCCGCCACTCGGTCGGGAGTTTTCGAGAACAGTTCCTCCCAGCGACGCTCGGAAGCCAGTTCCTCCAAGAGCCAGCGTGCGAGGGCGTCCTGCTCGACTTCAGGGAGCTTCGCGGCCTCTGCGAAGGCCTTTTCCAATCGCTCGGTCATGAGGAGGTGTCCTTCGACATCATCTTACAACGAAGCCTCGGTAGCCTCGCATCGACTATGGGATAGGCGTCTCCCGGCGATGCCCGAAGCGAGCCTTCCCCATGCGAAGCGAACTCGATCCGTGACGATCTCAGGGTTCCTGGACATCGTTCTCGGCGCGATGGGGCTGATCGCGGCGACGTTGATGGGACTCGCGATCACCTTCGTGGTCTGGATCGTCGCCGTCGCGCAGTGGTCGAAGTTCCTCTTCGAAGGCCGCTTCCTCGACTTTCCCGACCAGGCGGACCACCTGGGAGTCGTCCTCGGGTACATGGCGCTCGCCCTGGTCTCGGTACTCGCCGACGCGTGCCTCTTCGCGACGGGGATCCAGCTCCTGGCGCGCTCAGCGAGCGCGCGGCGCTCCGCATTCCTCTTCGCCGTCGCGATCGTCCCGCTCGGAGCGATCGACGTCTTGATCTCGCGCCACGCCGGGATCGCGCGACCGCTCCTCCTCGCGTTCGTGCTCCCGCTCCCGATCTACTCCGTCGTCCAGCTCGCGGCGTTCTTCGTCTTGCCTTCGTGGAGGACGCTCAGACCCCAGTCCGAGGGGAGCACCCCCGCTACCAGGTGATCTTCAGCCCGTTCGACGCGTTGAAAGTGTTCCCCGTCGGCAGCGGGCAGAACGCCGGGTTCCCGTCGCGGTAGTAGGTCATGTAGTTCCGCACCGAGCCCGGAGCGATCGGATCGCCGAGCGCGGCCGACCGCGAGGTGATCGACGATGCTCCCATCCCTGGCGCGGACGTCCTCCCTCCCGCCGCGGTCGTCACGTACAGGCGCTTCAAGCTCCCTCCCGCGCACCGCAACCCGTCGCCGTAGGGAACGGGTGCGATCTCGACGTTGCCCTGGAGGAAGATCGTGAGCGCGGTCGGCAGCTCGTACAGCGCGTGCAGCGTCAGCGTGTCCGGCACGCGCGTCCCGTCGGCGTAGAGCACCGCGCCTCCCGTCGACGCCGAGTTCTGGCAGCCGTGACGTGAGTCGCCGGCATTCGCGCACGGACACGCCGTTCCCGTGCCGTCACCGAAGCAGAACGGCGTCCCCGTGCCGTCGCAGTCGTGCCATTCGGCGAGGTTCCACGCCGAAGCAGGTCCCGCGAGCGTCATCCCCCCCGCGACGTACAGGTCGGCTCCGAGCTCCGTTCCATCGTCGAAAGCCCCGAAGGCCGTGACGAGACCATTCACACCCGTCCCGAGCGCCGACCACGTCGATCCGTTCCAGCGCGCGACATGGCTCGCGCCGGCGGTTCCGGCCGTCGAGAACGAGCCCCCGGCGTACAGCATCGGGCCGCCGCCGTCGTCGAACACGCCGAGCGCGAGCACGTCGCCGTCCGTGCCGAGACCGAGCGCCGACCAGCTCGCACCGTCGAACCGCGCGATCCGGCTCGCGGGCGCTCCGCCGGCCGCGAGGAAGCTGCCGGCGGCGTACAGCGCGGCGCCTCCGCCGTCGTCGAAGGCGGCGAGCGCGCGCACCGTGCCGTCCGTCCCGCCGAGCACTCCCGACCAGGCCGCTCCGTCCCAGCGCGCGACCCGGCTCGCCGGCGTTCCGCCCGCCGACGCGAACTCGCCGCCGGCGTAGAGCTGCGCTCCCGTTCCGTCGTCGAACACCGCGAGTGCGTGCACGTCTCCGTCCAGGCCGAGGCCGAGCGACGACCAGGCGGCGCCGTTCCAGCGCGCGACGCGCGCCGCGGGCGCTCCGTCGGCGAGCGTGAACGATCCCCCCGCGTACAACGCCGGGCCGGAGCCGTCGTCGAACACCGCGAGCGCGCGGACGTGCCCATGCAAGCCTCCCGCGAGCGCCGACCAGCCCGTCCCGTCCCAGCGCGCGATGCGGTCGGCCGAGACGCCTCCGGCCGCCGTGAACGAGCCGCCGGCGTACAGATCGGGTCCGCCGCCGTCGTCGAAGGTCGCCAGGCAGAGCACGACGTCGTCGAGCCCGGCCCCGAGTGCAGTCCACTCGTCGTCGCGCCAGCGCGCGATCCGATTCGCGAGCGTCGCGCCCGCGGCGATGAAGTCCCCGCCGACGAACATCGCGAGCCCCGTGCCGTCGTCGAACTCGGCCAGCGCCCGCGTGGGGGCCGAGAGTCCGTGGCTCGCCTTCGGCAGGAAAGACCAGCCCGTTCCCTTCCACATCGCGACCCCGTTCGCGAGGAATCGGCCCGCGACCTGGAAGTCGCCGCCGGCGAAGAGCTTCGGTCCTGCTCCCGCGTCGTGGACGGCGAGCGCGCGCACCGGGCCGTCCACGCCGGTCGAGAGGGCCGACCAGCTCGCGCCGTTCCAGCGCGCGACGCGGCTTGCGCCCGCGGTCCCGGCGGTCGCGAAATCGCCGCCGGCGTGCAGCTTCGGGCCGCCGCCGTCGTCGTGCACGGCGAGAGTGCGCACGATCCCGTCCGTCCCGAGCCCCAGCGCCGACCAGCTCGCGCCGGACCACCGCGCGACACGGCTCGCCGGTGTCGAGCCCGCCTGACTGAACGCCCCGCCCGCGAAGAGCGCCGGACCGCCGCCGTCGTCGTGCACCGCGAGCGCGAGGACGTCGCCGTCCCAGCCCGCGGGCCCCCCGAGCGGCGTCCACGCCGCTCCGCTCCAGCGCGCGACGCGGCCCGTGAACGCTCCGCCCGCGTGGAGCGCGAGTCCGCCGCCGTCGTCGAACATGGCGAGCGCGAAGACTTCACCGTCGAGGGTCCCGGCGAGCGCCGACCAGGCCGTGCCGTTCCAGCGCGCGATGCGGCCGGTGAAGGACCCTCCCGCATACAACTTCGCTCCGGAGCCATCGTCGAAGACGATCAGCGCGCGCACGGTTCCGTCGAGGCCGGCGGCGAGCGCCGACCAGGTCGCGCCGTCCCAGCGGGCGATGTGGTTCACCGGGAGGCCACCGGCGCCCGTGAACGAGCCGCCGACGTACAGATCGGGCCCGCCGCCCTCGTCGAAGGCCGCGAGCGCGAAGGCGTCCCCGTCGAGACCGGTGCCGAGGCGCGTCCATCGCTCGTCGATCCAGCGCGCGATGCCGCGGGCCGGCGCGTCCTGGGCGTTCTCGAAGTCGCCGGCGAGGAAGAGCGCGGGTCCCTGCCCGTCGTCGAAGGAGAGGAGCGCGTGCACCTCTCCCCCGACTCCGGTGGGGAAGCCGAACTCGTGGTGCCAGTTCAGGCACTGCGCGCGCGCCGCGGGGGCCGCGAGAGCTACGACGACGGCGAGATCAAGGAGGCGAAGGGCTGCGCGCCGCGCGATCAACGGGTGATCCGCGCGATCACCACGTGATCTTGAGGCCGTTCGACGCGTTGAACGCGCTCCCCGTCGGGAGCGGGCACCACGTCTGGCTGCCGTCGCGGTAGGCGACCTGGTAGTACCGGGTCGATCCTGGTGCGATCGGATGGTTCAGTTGGGCCGAGCGCGCCGTGATCGAGAGCTCCGCTCCCGTGGGCGCCGTAGCGACGCCACCGCTGGCGCCCTTCGTGTAGAGCCGCTTCAGCGTGCCGCTGACGCAGCGCACGCCGTCGCCCCAGAATGCGCCCGCGGCGAGCTCCGTGCTGCCTTGCCAGAAGATGCTCAAAGACGTGTTCAGCTCGCCCGCGGAAGTCATCACGACGGTGTCCGGCACGGGATTGCCGGTCGCGGACAGGTATGCGCCTCCGGTGCCGGGCGAGTTCTCGCAGCCTTGCCCGCCGGCGCCGAAGTTGTTGCACGGGCACGCCGTCGCGAGCGTTCCGTCGCCGGCGCAGAAGGGCTGGATCGGCCCGTCGGGCGCCACGCAGCCGCGCATCAGCCAGTTGCCGGCGTAGTAGAGCGGGCAGAGCGAGATGGGCCCGATGGCCGCGGTCGCCGCGTCCCGCCACCCCTGTCCGAGGATGTAGATCAGGTTCTTCTGCGTGACGTTGCAGTTCGGCGGGCCCGTCGGGTTGTCCGTCGCGAAATTCGAGTCGAATCCGGTCGAGCAGTCGCCGTTCGGATTGATGTCCATCCACCAGGTCATGACGAGCTTGCCCGACGCGATCGGGATGTCGAACTGGGACAGGTCGACGGTGTTGATCGCGCTGCTCTGCAGGCCGATCGATGCGCCGGTGAAGGCGGCGAAGTCGAAAACCTCCGGGCCCAACGTGGGGATTCCAGTCGTGGGGTGGAACGTGATCCCGTCGTAGATCACGAGGTTCACGACGGCCTGCGCGCCGTTGAAGCCGAAGGCGTTGACGAATCCGATCGCCGCCGAGCGGAGCTGCACCGGACCCGACACGTTGAAGACGGCTCCCGCCGCTTCTCCCTCGCACAAGCCCGCGATGACCGAGACGGCCTGCTGCCCCGGGATTGCGGGGAGCACGTCGTTCTTGATGAAGGTCTCTCCGCTGCCGCACGACTGCGCGCGGGCCGTGGGGGCGAGGACGAAGGCGAGAGCGGAAGCGATGGCGAGGGCCTGGCGGATCATCGGGGATTCCTTGCGAAGGTGGAGAGAGAGCGAGCGCTCCGATCCTAACCGCGTCCGTTTCCCTGTCTAGACGGGCCGTTCTCGAGGACGCGGGTCAGGCCTCCAGCCGCGCCTTCATCGCCCCGAGCGCCTTCGTCCAGTACGCGCGCAGCTTCTCGACTTCCTTGCGGCCCGAGAGCTTGTTGTGTTGCAGCGCGACGTAGCTCTTTCCCTTCCCCTTCGCATAGAAGTTCGCCTCGACGGTCGTCTTGCCGTCTACCCAGGAGATGCGCATCGACTTCGGCTCGGTCGCCTTGCGCACGGTGAAGTCGTTGTCCTTCAGCCAGGCCGCGCGCTTCTTGGGGTCCTTCCAGGCTGCGAAAAGCGTCTTGACGGGGACCGAGACCGTCTTGCTGCTCGAGACCTGCCATCCGGCCGTGGTCTGGTTCATCACGCGCAGGCCGCGCGCCTGCTCGTAGCCGACGGTCACCATCTGCGACCACCAGCCGCCGATTTTCGGCCAACGCTTGGCGATGAGCTCGGCGATCTCCTTGTGCGCCATCTCCGCGCAGCCGGACTTGTCGAGGACGTAGAGCCAGGTTTCCCAGTCGCAGCCGGTCGCCTTCCGGACCGCCTCGCCGCTGATTCCGCCCCAGTTGCCGCCCGAGCCCTTCTTCGCCTTCGCCGACTTCTTCGCTGTCGCCGTAGCCATCGCTCTCTCCTCGAGGATCGTGTTCGCGCGGAGCTCCCGCTCGCGAGGATACCCGAAGCCGGGCTTCCGCGGCGTCCGTGATATCGTCTGCGCCCCATGAAAGGCCACCTGACTCTCGCCGAAGCCGCCGCCGCGCACCCGGACGGCACGATGAGCATCCTCCGGGCCGGTATCGACCGGGTGATGGGCGAGCGGGCGCCGTACGCGCTGAACGCGGCGCTCGTGATCCGGATCCAGAGCGAGATGGGCGACGCGGGGAAGCACCGCTTCGACATCAAGGGGCTCGATCAGGACGGGTCGGAGATCCTCCCGAAGCTGGAAGGCGAGTTCGAGGTCGGAAAGGGCGGCGGAGCGAGCGCCTTCATCCTCGGAATGCACGTCGTGTTCGAGAAGGCGGGGACCTACCTCTTCGTCCTGCGCGTGGACAACGTGCAGATGGACGACTGGAGGATCCACGTCGGCCCGCGCCCCGGGGCGTGACGCGGATCCTCACGCGGCGAGCGGACCGGCGGCCTTCTCGACGGCGGCGACGAGCGCGCCCGAGCGCAGCATCTCGAGCGCGGCCTGGATGTCCGTGTGCAGGTAGCGATCGCGCCCGAGCGGCTCGACCTTGGTACGCAGCAGCGCGCACGCGGCTTCGACGCCCTTCCCCGCGCGCAGCTCCTTGTGGAACTCGCGCGCCTGCGCGGCACACAGCCACTCGAGCGCGAGCACCGTCTCGACGTTTCCCGCGATCTCCGCCGCCTTCCGCGCGGCCGTCACGCCCATCGACACGTGGTCCTCCTGGTTCGCGCTCGTCGGGATCGTGTCGACCGACGCCGGATGCGCGAGGATCTTGTTCTCGCTCGCGAGGGCAGCCGCGGCGACCTGCGCGATCATCATCCCCGAGTTCAGGCCCGGCTGCGGGGTCAGGAACGCGGGCAGGTGCGACAGGTCCGGGTTCACCAGCTGCTCGATCCGCCTCTCGCTGATGTTCGCGATCGTCGCCAGCGCGATCCCGAGGTAGTCGAGCGGGATCGAGAGCGGCTGGCCGTGGAACTGGCCGGCGCTGATCACCTCGCGCGTCTCGGCGAACACGATCGGGTTGTCCGTCACGGCGTTCAACTCGCGCTCGAGCACGCCGCGCACGTGCGCGATCGCGTCCTTCGCGGCTCCGTGGACTTGGGGAACGCAGCGCAGCGAGTACGGATCCTGCACCCGGTCGCAGTCCACGTGGCTCGCGAGCACCTGCGATCCCGCGAGGCACGCGCGCACGTTCGCGGCGGCGTTCGCGTGCCCGGGATGGCTCTTCAGCGCGGCGAGGCGCTCGTCGAAGGGCTTCGCGCTGCCGAGCAGGGCCTCGATCGTCGTCGCGGCGATCGCGTCGGCGGCCTTGGACATGTTCTCCGCGCGGAACCAGGCCGCGGTCCCCACCGCCTTGATGATCTCCGTGCCGTTGACGAGCGCGAGGCCTTCCTTCGCGCGCGGCACGATCGGGTCCTCATGGATCGTTCGCAGCGCTTCCTTGGCCGACATCCTCTTCCCGCCGATCCACGCTTCGCCGTGTCCCATGCAAGCCGCCGCCATGTGCGCGAGCGGAGCGAGATCGCCGCTCGCTCCGACCGACCCCTTGCGCGGGACGACCGGCACGAACCCGGCGTTGAAGAGGCGCACGAGCTTCGACACGAGCTCGACCGTCACGCCCGAGTTGCCGCGCGCGAGCCCGTTCAACCGCAGCACCTGCGCGATCCGCACTTCCTCCACCGGCATCGGCTCCCCCACGCCGCACGCGTGCGAGAGGATCAGGTTCTCCTGGAGCTCTTCGAGGTCCGAAGCTTTGATCGCGACGCTCTTGAGCTTCCCGAAGCCCGTCGTGATGCCGTAGACGGCTTCGCCCGAGCGCACGTACTCCTCGACGAGCTTGCGCGAGCGCGCCACGTTCTCTAGCGTCGCCGCGCCGACGGCGAGAGTGACGCTCTCCCCGCGCGCGAGCGGGCGCAGGTCGTCGAGCCGGAGCGAGCGGCCGTCGAGCGAGAGAGTCCGTCCGGGCATGGCGAGATGGTACGGAGCCAGGGCCATCTCTCAACGATTGGCCGGGCGGCCTCGAGCGCGCCAAGGACTTCTCGCGAATCGTCGAGGGATGGCCCTGGCTCCGTGCGATTTCGCGGTCGCGCGCCGCCTCACTTCCCGGCGCGCTTGCGGATTTCCTCGTCCTGGCCCTCGATCGCCCCCTTCGGGAGCACGAGCTCGATCAACGTCTCCCCCTGCAGCTGCACCGGCATCGACGTGATGATCGGCTCGCCGTTCCAGGTCGCGGTGAGCTTCCAGTCCCCCGGCGGCAGCCGGTCGATCCGCAGATTCTCCTCCGGCGGGAGCACCAGCGGATCCCGCGGCGCACCGTTCACGACCACGCGCACGGGCAAGCCCTGCGTCCGCCCTTCCATCTCGATCACGATCCGCTCCTCGCCCTTCGCCGGCTCGAGCACGAGATCGACGCGCGTCTCCCCGCCCTTCATGATCTGCCACGCCGTGCTCCGGCCGTCCGGTGAGCTCGCATGGAGGTACCGCACCGGCGTCACGCTCTCGCACGAGCTCAAGACGTAGGCCCCCGCGGCGTTCGTCTTCACGCGCTGCACGGCAGGAGGGAAATTGGGCAGCACCTCGCGCTCGAGAGAGAGGTAGTTCGACTCGCCGAGCACCGAGAGCATCGCCGCTCCCCGCTCGGGGGCTTCGAGCACGACCTCCGCGTTCCGCACGGGCTTGCCGCTCTGGCTCACGATGCCGTTCAGGACCGGCGTGGGCTCGAGGTGCAGGGACAGGTTCTCCGTCATCCCTTCGCCGAGCGCCACGGAGCGCGAGAGAGGCTTGGCGACGGCGCCGGCGTGGAAGAGGCGCACGGAGACGCGTTGCGGCGGCAGATCCTCGACCACGACGGTCCCGCCGGGATACACCCGGACCGGGTTGACGCGGTACCAGGGGAACTCGCGCACCGAATCCAGCGGATCGGGGAGGAGGTACACGAGCGCCTCGGTCTCGACGTTCAGGTTCTCCACGACGGTGATCTGGAGCCGGGCGGCCTTCCTCAAGAGGAACGTCACCGCGCCCTTCTCGACCGCCCGGCCGCCCACGATCGTCAGCTTCTCCCAGCGCGTGCCGTAGCCCTGTTTTTCCACGACGGCGAAGGTGTCGCCGGCCGCGACGGTCGGGAACACGAATTCGCCGAGCTCGTCCGAGTGCGTCTCCTGGCCGTCGACGATCACCCGCGCGTCGGCGACCGGCTTGCCGGCGGAGTCTTTCACGGTCCCCTGGAAGGACCCGGGCCGACCGAAGCCGAGGTTGAGGAGGCTTTCGCGGTCCTTGCGCAGGAGGACCTCGCGCATCGCGCCGGGTGTCGACAGCGCCGTGATCTTGACGATCGACAGACCCGGGTAGAGATCGTTCGCGCCGAATCGACCGTCGCGTCCGCTGCGGAGCACGCGCCCCTCGTTCGCGCCGGCGACGAACGTGATATCGGCCGAGAGTCCTTGCCCGCCCGCACCGTTCAGCGATCCCGCGAGCTTCGCCGTGGCGTCCGATCCCATCGCCGGAGCCCCTTCCCCGACCGGCGTCAGTGCGGAGGCGACGAGCTCGAGGGAGACTTCCAAGGGAAAGACGACCGTGGTCGAGGCCTGCGCCGCCTCGAGCGGGTCGATCTCGAGCTTCGTGCGGCCCCCGTCCGGATCCGGCGCCTCCTTCGGACGGGGCTCGGGGCGAACAAGAGGTGTCGGAGGGTCGCTGGACGCCTCGCCGGGCGGCGTCCTGACGAGCCACCAAGCCCCGGCCGCGAACCCCACGACGAGAAGGAAGGCGAAGACGATGAGGAAAGTGCGCCCCGACATCCGATTGATGGAGAGGAAGATAGGAGACTGGTCCCCTTCGCTGTGCATGAGTTTTCAGGATCGACCCGTGAATCGCGGCGATTCGGCAGTCCAGGCGGTCCTCGTCGAGGCCGGGTGACCAGAATCGTCGCAAGCCCTTGTTCGGGCGGGAGATCGCTCGTCCGCATGCCCAGCCAAGGGGGCCAGACTCCCTCGCCGGCGCGCGACCGCGCGGCTATCCTCTTCGCCCCCATTCATCCATGAACACCTACCGTGTCGTCGAATTGCTCGGAGACGGGATCTCCCCCGAGCTCGCCCAGAGCGTCCACGCCGTCAGCCGCGGGCTCCCCTGCAAGATCGAGTTCGTGCCGGTCAACCTCTCGCAGGAGAACCGGCAGGCCCGCGGGCTCGGGGTGTTCGACGAGGCCGTCGCCGCGATGCGTCTGTACGGATCGGCGATCAAGTACCCGACCACGACGAAGGGCGAGAGCCCGAACAAGATCCTGCGCGACCGCTGCCAGTTCGCGGTGATCCATCGCCCCGTGTGCACGATCCCGGGGATCGAGAACAACTTCAAGAAGACGCTCGACATCGACGTCGTCCGCATCGCGACCGGCGGGACCTACGAGGACGCCGGCCGGCGGATCGGCCGCGACACGGCGGTTTCGCTGCGCGTGATCGAGCGCGCTCCCTGCCGGTTCGCCGCGCGCTTCGCGTTCGAACTGGCCCGGATCCGCGGCACGAACGTCACGTCCACCTCGAAGTACACGATCCAGCGCGAGACCGACGGTCTCTTCGAGGAGGTCGTCGGGCAGATCGCCGAGGGCTACCCCGGGATCCCGTTCCGCCGCGAGCTCTTCGATTCGCTCCTGGCCGGGATCATCATGAACCCCGAGCGCTACGCGGTCGTCGTGTGCCCGAACGAGTACGGCGACTTCCTGTCCGACACGGCCTGCGGACTCATCGGGTCCGTCGGCCTGGGAGACAGCTCGTCCTACGCGTTCGACGACGCGGGAAACATCACGCTCGCCATGTTCGACCCGGCCGGCGGCACGGCGCCCGACCTCGCGGGCAAGAACCTGGCGAACCCCACGGCGGCGCTGCTGTCGCTCGCCAACCTCCTGCGGCACCTCGGGGAAATCGAGTCGGGTCAGAGCGTGCGCCGCGCCGTCCTCGACTCGATCGCGGCCGGAGCCGGCACGCGCGACGTCGGAGGGAAACGCGGCACGAGCGAGTTCACCGCCGAGGTCGTTGGAAGATGCCAGGACTCGCTGGCGCGGGCGTGAGCACGACGGAGCCTTCCCGGTCCGCGGGCGCGAGCTTCAGTGCGCGCCGGAGCGCGGCGGCCATCGCATCGATCGCGCGCTCGGACATCTCCGGGTAGACCGGCAGATAGACCGTCCGCGCCAGGATGCGCTGGGCCTCGCGCGGCTCGGCGAAGGGGCGAGATGCCCTGGACGGAGGCACGGGAATGCTCCGCAGGCTCGCCGCGCGCGTCGCGTCGAATCCCGATTCGCGCAGGACCGCGACGACACGGTCGGGATCGTCGGCGAGGACCGTGAACACCCAGAAGCTGTGGAAGGGCGCCTCCGCGCCCGGGATCGTCAGCGCGCCAGGGAGGGAGCTCGCGAGACGCCGCGCGCGCGCGACACGGCCGTCGACACGCCACGTATCCGTGGACTCGAGCCGCCGGGCGAGCAGGGACAGCAGCGCGGCGTTGGGGCGATGGCGGATCTTCTCGAAGAAGTCACCGCCCGCGAAGCCGCGCACCGAACCTTGGATCACCGCGTCGTGGTCCTTGCCGAGGGCGCCGCACAAGCGGACGAAGGCGGCGTAGCACGGCCACTTGGTCAGGGCGGTCAGGCCGGAATACTTGAGAAGGCGTTTGAAGTACGCGCCGCGCGCCTGGAGGGGCTGCGCCGACTGCAAGCCGCGCATCCGTTCGAGGACCTGGCGGTCGCGCACGACCAGCACGCCGCCGGAGAGCGCAGTCGCGGTCTTGATCGGCCCGAAGCTGAACATCGAGACGTCGGCGAGCGGGTCGCCGCGGACTTCGTCCCCCGTGAAGGACTGCGCGCAGTCCTCGAAGAGGAGCCAGCCGCGCTCCCGGGCGATCTTCGCGACCGGCTCGAGGCCGACGCGGGCTCCGAAGAGGTGCGCGACGAGCACGACGCGCGTCTTCTCGCTCGACGCCGCCAGCCAGGCCTGCGCCTTGGGCGCGAGCGTCCCCGGCTCGAGGTCGACGGGCACCGGCACGAGGCCGTGGCGCTCGACGATCTTCCACATGTCAGGGATCGTCAGCGCGGACATCAGGACCTCGCTCCCCGCCGGCAGCTTGGCCGCCTCGAGGAACAGGTCGAGCCCGCTACGGACGGAGAGGCAGGCGATCGCGTCCCCGCGCGGCGAGAACCAGCGCTCGACGCGCTCGCGCATGGGCGCCTCGTCCCATTCGAGAGCGCAGGCCCGGATGCCGTGGAGCAGATCGCGCCAACCGATGTCCAGCCGCTTGCGTGCGTACATGCGTCTTCCGTTTTCTCCCTCGGCCCGGCCTCATCCTACCGGCCGGCCAGAGCCCGTTCGACCAGACGATTCCGGGCTTCGGCGGGCCGGGGAGCCTTCTTGTTACACTTTTTGGATGGACGCGCGCTCGCCGCGCAGCAGCCGCACGCGCAGGTTCTGGAAGGCGCTCCTGGCCCTTTCGATCGGCTTCGCCCTGGTCCTGCCCCTTCTCGAGATCGGGATCCGGTTCCTGGTCCTCGGAGATTCCGAGCTGGCCAGGCGACTCGGCGAGAGCCTCCGGAAGCCGGAGTACTTCGCGGACAGCAACGTCGACGACGACTATTGGAAGCTGCAGTACCTCTTCCTGCCCGACGACAAGAAGGGGCCGGCGAAGAACGCGGATGCCGTGTGCGGCTGGACCGGGGACTACGTCACGCCCGGCACCTACGAGCACGCGCGAGCGAGCGACGTCGGCGGACGCCGGCCGGTGCTGCTGTACGGCGATTCGTACGCCGCGTGCGCAACGGAGGCGCAGGCCTGCTTCCAGGGGATCCTCGAACGCAGCGACCTCGCCGGCGAGTACGCCCTCGTCAACTACGGCGTCGGCGGGTACGGCGTGGACCAGGTGTGCCTGCTCCTCCGGAAAACGATCGACGCCTGGAAGGACAGGGATCCGATCGTCGTCATCAGCTTCCTCGTCGACAACGACTTCGACCGCGACATCCTGTCGTTCCGCTGCTGGCCGAAGCCGCGCTTCGCGATCGAGGACGGCGAGCTCGTCGCGAGCGGGCCTCTCGTCACGGATCCGGAGAGGTACCTGGAGGAGAACCCGCCGTCGATCCGGAGCTACCTCCTCCGCTACTTGACGTACCGCAAGGGGATGCTGCCCTCGCGCTGGCAGTGGTACCTGCGCCGCGGGAGCCTGAAGAACGAGGAGAAGATCGCGCTCGGCCGGAAGATCCTCGAGGAGATCCATTCCGAGCTCGAAACGCGCGGGATCGAGCACTTCTTCCTCTCGTTCCACGGCGAAGCGGGCGTGGCCAGGAGCGACGGGGTCCGCTGGGCGGACGAACTCGTCGGTCGCGCCGCGGCGGACCTCGGCGTGCCGCTCGTCGAGACGCGCCCCTACCTCCTCGCCGCGGCGAACGGCAGCCTGGAGCAGGCGAACCGCTACTTCGGCGGCGCGCCGCGGCTCTTCGGCCACTACAACGAGATGGGGAACCTCATCGCGTTCGAGGCCTTGCGCGCGGGACTCGAGCGGCGGTTCGGCGAGGTCGATCCCCGCGCGATCGCGACGGCGCTCGCAGCCTCACCGCTCCTCGAATCGCCCGGCGACGTCCTCGCGACAGTGCTCGGCCGCCCCGCGCGCATCCGGACTCGCGGCACCAGCGGCCTCGCGCGCGCGTCGCACGTCTCGTATCCGCCCTTCGATCCCGCCGCGAACTCGCTCTACCTTCTGCTGCGGCCCGGCGAGGAAGGGCCCACGGAGCTCACGATCGACGTCGAGGGCGAGCCACGGAACTTCCGGGGACGGGCGATCGGCGTCGCACGCCGCGGGGAAGACGAGTCCCCCGAGCCGCTCATCCTCACCGTGCGCCTCGACGGAACGGGAATCTTGCGCACCGAAGTCCCCTACCACCCGGACGGCATCGACCTCGACATTCCGCTGGCCGGGGCGAGGCGCTTCGAGATCGTCGTGGATCGCCGGGTGCGGGGCGGCGGGGAGTCGTGGATCCACGTCGCGGACGCGCGCCTGCAGTCGCCGCCGTGAGGACTCTGGCCCCTTTCGCTGTTCCTGGGCTCGCCCGAAACCCCCGCAGGATCGAGGCTTGCGTCCGTTCTGCTCGCCGGGCCTCGCCTCGGGGCCTAGCCAGACCCTCCAGGCGGCATCCGGCAAGGACTTACGCGAGGTGCTTGCACAATCAACGGGGCCAGATTCCCCCGTGAGCTCGGTTCCGCGACGCGTGTGGCGAGGGACGACCCTGCTCGTCCTCGGCCGGATCTTCGGGTCGCTCTGCACCGTCCTGATCCTTTGGACGACGGCGCAGAAACTCCCGGACGAGGCGTTCGGCCGCTTCACGTTCTACCTCGCGGTTTTCGCGTTGCTCGACAGCCTTGCGGACTTCGGGACGGGTCAGATCGCCGTCCAGCGGACTGCGGGCGACGAATCGGCGATCCCGCCGGTCCTCGCGGCGACGCGGAGGATCCGGCTGGCCACCGGGTCACTCGGCGTGCTGCTCGTGGGAGGCGGCGCGCTGATGTGGAGGGAACCGGGCGCCGGGTGGATCCTTCTCGCGAGCCTCTACCCCGTCACGCACGTCTTCGAGCTCTCGAGCACGATCTTCCGCAACCGGATCGCCTGGGGCGTGCCGGTCGCGATGCGGGTGATCGCGAACGCGCTGTCGCTCGGGTTCGTGCTCGCGCTCGCAGCGGCGGGAGACAAGGAGAGCTCGCACTACCTGTGCGGCGTGGCGCTGGGGAGCGCGATCTCGAACGGCCTCTTGCACCTCGTTGCGCGCAGGCATCTGCCGCGCGCGGAAGTCCCGAAGCCCCCGATCCGCGACCTCCTGCTCGCCGCGCTCCCGCTCGGGCTCGCGAGCCTGTTCCAGCAGGCCTACTTCTGGGCCGACAACGTGTTCGTGCGCGCGATCTGCGGGGAGATCCCGCTCGGCCACTACAACGTCGGCGTCCGCGTGATGGCGATGACGATCATGGTGGCGCTGTTCGCCTCGCAGGCGGCGCTGCCTTGGCTCGCGCGCGAGCACGCCGCGGGGAGGCTGTCGGAAGCGGTCGCGAAGCTCTCGCAGCCGCTCTTCGCGCTCGCCTGTGTCGGCGCGGGAAGCCTGTGGCCGTGGACCGAGCGGATCCTCGCAATCTTCGGCGAGGAGTTCGCCTCCGCCGGCGGGAGCCTGCGCTGGCTGCTGGGCGCGACGGCGATCATCTACGCGGGGTCGGGGTTGATGACGGCCCTCGTCGCCGCGGGGAAGATGCGGTCGATCCTCGCGATCGCGGCGGTCGGCCTCGCGGTAAATCTCGTCGCGAACACGCTGCTCGTGCCGACGATGGGGATCGACGGCGCGGGAGCCGCGACGCTCGCGACGGAGGCCGTGGTGACGATGGGAGCGAACATCGCGCTGGCCCGGATCGGCGTACGGCCGTTCGCGGGCGCGCGCGGGCTCCTGTGGGTCGCGGGACCGGTGCTTTTCGCCGGGACGGCGTGGGGCTCGAGCCATCTGCCCCTTCCCTGGATCCTCGGAGACGTGTAGGAGCGTCCGCGTGAGGATCGGGATCGACTACAGACCGGCGCTGATCAACCGCGAGGGCATCGGCCGCTACGCGCGCGAGCTCGTGCGCGGGTTCGTCGAGCTCGACTTCGATTCGCACCTCGGGTTGTTCGCGTATTCGCTCGCCGGATCGAAGTTCACGCGCGAGGCATTGGGCCTGGCGGGCGCGAAAGCAGAGCTCGTGCGCCTGCGATTCCCGTCGCGTTGGCTCCCGGCGCTGCTCGCGCGCCTGCGCAAGGGCGTGGACGACCTCGTCGGCGGCTGCGACGTGTACCACCACACGCAGCCGAACCTGCTCGCCGTGCGTCAGGCGGTCGAAGTGGCGACGATCTTCGACTGCATCTACACGCTGGACGCGGGCTACCTGTCGGAGGAGGCGGCCGAGCGGATGACGGCCGTCGCGAAGGAGATGGTGGCGCGCGTGCGGCTCGTGATCGTGCCGACGGAGTACGTGGGCGCCGAGGTGGTGCTCTCGCTCGGCGCGCGGCCCGACCAGGTCGCGATCGCGCACCTCGGATGCGATCACGTCGCGCGCGACCTGCCGCCGGAGGGATTCGGGAAAGCGAGCGAGCCGTACGTGCTGACCGTGTCGCGCGTCGACGCGCGCAAGAACCACCTGCGGATGCTCGAGGCGTTCGAGAGGCTCGTGAAGGAGGGCTTTCCGCACCGCTGGGTGATCGCGGGACCGGGCGGGCACGGCGTGGAGGTGTTCGAGAGGGAACTCGCGGCGTCGCCGGCTCGTCATCGGGTCGAGTGGAGACGCTTCGTCGCCGACTCGGAGCTCCCGAAGCTCTACTCGCAAGCCGATCTGTTCCTCTTCGCGAGCCTGAACGAAGGCTTCGGCCTCCCGCCGCTCGAAGCGATGGCCTGCGGCGTGCCCGTCGTGTCGAGCTGCGTGACGTCGATGCCGGAAGTGCTCGGCGACGCGGCGCTGCTCGTCGAACCGACGGACGTCGAGAGGATCTTCGAGGCCTCGCGCAGGATGCTGGCCGAGCCGGAGTTCGCGCGCGAGTTCGCGGAGAAGGGCAGGCGCCGTGCGCGCGAGTTCACGTGGAAGGAGTGCGCGCGGAAGACGCTGATCGCCTACCGCGAGGCGACGAACCCGGCCTCGGAGACGCCGAAGCTCGCGAGAAGGATCTGACCGGTCAGCTTCAGCCCGCGGCCGCTCCCGCCGCCGCCGCGCGAGCGGCCTGCTCCAGCGCCGCGGCCCCCGTGGGGAAGCCCGCGCCCGCGAGCGACGCGTAGCCCGCGCCGTATCCCTTCAGCAGGTTGTGCCACAGGATCGCGCCCGTCGCGGCGTCGAGGCAGCTCACTTCCCCTCCGGACGCGGCGTAGAGACGGTCTCCCTCCTGGATGATCGGCACGAACGACGAGCCGCGTCGCAGCTTCGTGGACCACGTCAACGTGCCGTCGTGCTTCCGCAGCGCCAGCACGCAACCCCTGATCCCCACGTACAAATGCCCCGCGACGGCTCCCGGTTTGATCGGCATGGCTGTCCTCCGTCTCCCAGAGTACGCGATCAGCTCTCCTCTGCTCGTTCCCGGATGTGCTCGAGCACGCGCAGATGGATGCGGTGGATGACTTCGTCGGACCAGAGCCTCCAGTACGAGGCCGGCCACATCCGGTTGGTGTACCAGGTCGTCCCCTCGAGCCGCGTCCGACCTCCGGCGAGCGGCTCGAGCACGAATTGTCCGCGCTGCGAGACGAGGAAGCTCTCCAGATGCGGCGGCGCGAGCTCGGGGTACGGCGACAGCTCGCGCATCGAGGGCGGCTGCGCGCTCACGCTGAACTCGAGGCGCTGCGGCTCGTCCCACACCTCGATCGGCTCGACGAACGGACCGGTCGAGAACACGCAGTGCCGGATCGCACCCGGACCGGTGCCGTGGATCTCCGCGCGCAGCGGATAGGCGACGCCGGCGCGGAACAGGAGCTCCGTCGGCGGCGGGAGCTCCGCGAACGCGACGACGTGCTCCCAGACGGCTTCGGGCGGGGCATCGACTTCGACCGAAGAGCGGACCTCGATCGATTCCGGCTCCGATCCGGTCCAGCGCTCCATCCCCAGGAGAGCCGGGAAGACCAGGATCATCGAGGACACGACCGAATCCGCGTCCCGCCCTCCTCCGGGACGCATCTGGATCACGTGCCCGACCACGGCGCCGAGCGTGGCCAGGACGATCGCGATCGGCGCGGCCATCATGACGCAGATCACGCCCTCGAAGGCGAGGGCGATGCACAATCCAGCCAGGAGCACGGTCGCGAGCCAGGCGACCATGAGGCAGCTCGCCAGCGAACGCGGGCCGTGGACGGCGTGCAGGACCGCAGCGGCGAGTCCGAGGAAGAACGGGAGGCCGACGAACAGCCCCCATCCATAGTTGCGCAGCGCGTCCGCCGAGACCCACGCGAACACGCCGGTGACCGGGATCACGATCGCAATCGCGGCGACCGCGCTCCCGAGCTGGCCCTGGGGGATGACGAGCTCGATCCAGCGCCTCCTCCTCGGTGCAAGCTCCGCGCCCTCTCCCACTCGGGACGGCAGGACGCACAGGATCGCGAAGAGGAGGAGATTGACCACCGGAACGAAGAAGAGCAGCACGAGCCCTGCCGGCAGGCCGACCGCACGGAGGCGGCGCAGCGTCAGCGCCACGCCAGCCCACACGAACGGCAGGGCGATCAGCACCAGCGGGATCGCCGCAGTCGCGCGTTCCGGCCGCGGAGGGAACACGCCGAACAGGTCCCCGGGGAACCAGTAGTCGAGCGGACGCAGGAGCCTCTCCAGCGAGATCCCGACGATCACGCGGTCGACGTTGTATTTCACGAGCGCGAGCGCGATGCCCCAGAACGCGTACGTGCCGCGGTCCACGGTGCCGCGGAGGCTCCAGAGATCGGAGAGGCGGAGGTTCACCGGACTACCTTCTTCCGAGAGCGTCGCGCAGCGCTTCCTCGACCTCCGGGTGTCCGAAACGGAATCCCGCTTCCTCGACGCGGCGCGGGAGCACGCGCTGGCCGGCGACGAGAACCTCCGCGACCTCCCCGAGCGTGAGGCGCAGCATCGGCGGCGGCACCGGCAGCAGGCTCGGACGATGGAGCACTCGGCCGAGCGCGCGCGAGAGCTCCTGGTTCGTGACCGGATTCGGCGCCGTGCCGTTGTAGGCTCCGGTCGCGCGAGGATTCTCGAGGAGGAACTGGTACAGCGCGCACAAGTCGTCGACGTGGATCCAGGACATCCACTGCCTTCCGCTGCCGAGCGGCCCGCCGATGAAGAGTCGGAAGAAGGGCAGCATCTTCGAGAGCGCTCCACCGCCCTTCCCGAGAGCGATCCCCGTGCGCACGCGGCAGGTCCGCACGCCGGCCTCGACCGCGGCCTCGGTCGCGTCCTCCCACTGCGTGCACAGGTCGGCCATGAAGTCCGATCCGTGCGGCGAGCGCTCGTCGAAGGTCGCGGTCTCGCTCGTGCCGTAGAAGCCGATCGCCGAGGACGAGAGGAAGCAGGCCGGCTTGCGGGCCGCAACGAGCGCGGCGAGCTTCTTCGTCGTCTCGACGCGGGAGGAGACGAGGATCTGCTTCTGCCTGGGATTCCAGCGGCGGTCGAAGATGTTCTCTCCGGCGAGGTGGATCACGGCGTCGGTGTCGCGCACCCCTCGTTCCAGGCTCGCGTCGGACCAGTCGACGGCTGCGCCGGGCCTGCGGCTGACGACGAGCACGCTGTGTCCGCCGCCCTCGAGCCTGCGCAGCAGGCGCGAACCGATGAATCCCGTCGCACCGGTCATCAAGATCTTCATGGCTTCCTCCTGGTCGCGCCCTTCCTTTATCGCGTGCAGGTCCGGAACCCTGCCAAAACGTCGCGGCGGTCGGGAGTGAAGAAGTTCCGCCAGGTGCGTCGCAGGAGCCGCGCGCGGGTCGCGAAGGCGCCCCCGCGGAGGACGCGGTGCACGCCAAACCACGGCTGCGAGTACTCGCGGTAGGGTCCTGGCTCGAACCCCGGGTAGGGGCCGAAGGTCGTCGCCGTCCACTCCCAGACGTTTCCGATCATCTGTCGAAGCCCGTGAGGGCTGTCCCCCGCCGCGTGAGCGCCGACGTCGCACGGTTCGGCGGCGCGCAGGTCGAGGAGCGCGCGCTCCGGCGTCGGCGGAGCGTCTCCCCAAGGGAAGCGCGCGGGGCCCGCGGCGAATTCCCACTCGGCTTCGGTCGGCAGACGCCGGCCAGCCCAGCGGCACCACGCTTCCGCTTCGTGCGCGTTGACACAGTGGACGGGACGGTGCGGCTCGAGCGGGATCCATTCGTCGTAGCGCCTGCGCGACCAGCCCTGGCCGGGCTCGCGTCGCCAGTACACGGGATGGACAGCCCGGGCTTCGCTCCTCCAGCGCCAACCCTCCTCCGTCCACAACTCTCGCCGTTCGTAACCGCCGTCCTCGACGAAGGCCTGGAACTCGGCCTGCGTGACCGGCGCGCGCGCGATGCGGAAGGGCGCGACCTCGACTTGGTGAGCCCACTGCTCGTTGTCGAAGACGAAACCGGTGCTCACATCGGGCTCCGCGCCCAGCGTCCACGTCCCGCCTCGAACGTCGACGTCTCCCGGATGCGGTCCCCCGCCGAGCGGCTCTCCTCCCGAGATCGCCGGCCGCCGGTACCCGAGCGTCTGCCGCGTGTACGCGAACGCCTCGCCGTGCATGTCCTCGTGGAAGAGCGCGAGGAGATGGAAGTAGCGCGCGTCGGCGTCGAGTTCGCTCATCCCCTCGAGCCGGCGGGCCACTTCGTCGAGCACTCCCGCCGCGTACGCGAGCGTGGAGCGACGGTCGGGGAGCCGCAGCTTCCAGCGCGAATCGTGCGCGACGCCGGCCGAGTCGTAGATCTCGTCCGCGTCCGCGCGCAGGGACGGCAACTTGCGCAAGTGGCGCAGCGTCCAGCTCTCCTGGAACCACGCGACGTGCCCGATCTCCCAGCGCGGCGGATTGACGATCGCGAGCTCGGGGCCGAGCCACTGCGCGTCGTCGAGATCCTCGATCAGGAGGAGCGATCGCTCGCGCGCGTCGCGCAGGCACGCGAGGATTTCCTCGGGGGACCTCATCCCGCGAGCTCCTCGAGCAGGGCACGCCAGCTCTCTCGCTCCCGCCCGGGGTCGGTGAGGACTCCGAGCGCGGCGGAGCGATCCGTCAGACGTTTGAGGAACTCGCGGTCGGTCTCCGCGCGAGAAAGGAGCTCGGCGAGCCTGCGCGCGTCCCCTACGGGAAAGAGGCCCGGATGATCGCTCCCGAGGATCCCCTCGGAACCCGGGATCGCCGTGGCGAGCACCGGGACGCCGAGAGCGAGAGCCTCGGAGACCGCGTTCGATCCGCCTTCGTGGCGCGAACTCGAGACGAAGAGGTGGGAGCGCGCCATAGCGTCCATCGTCTCTTCTCGCGATCGCTCCCCGAGCCAGAGAAAGCGCGGGTTCTCCCGCTGCTCGCGCTCGACCTCCGCGCGCAAGGACTCCTCGATCACGCCGCCGAGATGGACGACGCGGAGGCGGGACGTAGCCGGCAGCAGACGCGCCGCGCGCGCGGGGAGCAGCGGATCCTTTACGGAGCGCATGTGCGCGATCGAGCAAGCCTCGAACGCGTCCTCGACCTTGGGCGGACGACTCTTCGGAACGCTGACGGACTGGTAGACGACGCGAGCTCGCCCCCGCGTCGACTCCGGCAGGCGCTCGACGGCCCGCGGCTGGAGGACGACGATCCGCGCGGCTCGCAGGAAGGAATCGCATGCTTCTGCCGAGATCGCGTCGTCTCCGTACACGTCGGTGCCAGCGGCCGCGACGATCAAGGGCCGGTCGGGGTGCGCCTTCGAGAATCGAACGATCGAGTCGTGACTCCGCCGCGCGTGGAGAGCGAGGAGCACGTCGCAGGAGCGCCCGCTCCAGACCGCCTCCTCGCAGACTTCCCAGCCGAGCTCGCGGAAGATCGCCGACCATCGGGCGGCGGTGACGGTGTTTCCTCCGCGATTCCTCTGGGCCGGGCTGACGATTCCGATCGTTCGCCGCACCGGACTACTCGTCGAGGCGCCGGCGGATCGCGCGCTCGTCGATCTCGCTCGATTCCCAGAGGGAACGTCCTTCCATGCCGCCCGCGACGGTGATGATCTCGCCGCTGACGTGGCGCGAGGCCGCTGGCGAGGCGAGGAAGAGCGCGGCGCGCGCAACGTCGACGGCGCGGCCGAGCTGGCGCAGGGGCATCGTGCGGACGACTTTCGAGATGACGCCGGGCTGCTCGAGCGCGGGGCGCGCCATGTGCGTGACGGTCCAGCCCGGCTCGATCAAGTTGACGCGCGCGTAGGGATCGAGGTCGACGATCTCGTTCTTGAGGGAACGGAGGAGGCCGTAGAGGCCGGCCTTGGAGACGGAGTACTCGGCGTGCATGCGCTCGCCGAAACGGCCGGCGGTCGAGCCGATCATGACGAGCGAAGCACCGTGGCCGTCCGGACGCGGCCCCGAGCGCGCGAGCGCCGCGAAGAACGCGCGGGCGGTCCAAAGCGCTCCGAAGAGGTTCGTGTCGATCGTCTTGCGGATGCGGTCCTCGTCGGCCTCGTGGAGCCGCTTCGCCTCGGGCGTCCACATGCCCGCGTTCGCGATGCAGACATCGACGCGGCCGAAACGCGCCGAGGCCTTCTCCATCGCGGCGGCGATCTCCGCCGGGCGCGTGACGTCGGCCCGCACGGCGAGGGCACGATCGCGCCAGGTCTGGTCGCGGAGCCAGGATTCGAGCGCAGGGAAGCTCTTGTTCGCGTGGAGCGCGAGCGCGGCGCCCTCGTCTGCGAAGGCCGAAGCCAGCGCGCGTCCGATCCCTCCGCCGGCGCCGGTGATCAGAACGACTTTGCCCGCGAGCTGGAAATCCATGCGCGCAAGCTAGCCGTCCGGCGGGACGACGGCCAGTCGGCTCACGTCAGCCGAGCTACCGCGGCAGCGTCCAGCTCAGGAGATACGGTTCGCTCGGGTCGCCGAGCGTCGCGATCGCCTCAGGAGACGAGATCCTCTCGCCCTCGGCCGTCGTCTCGCGGGCGAAGGGACGGTTCGTGTGCGGATCGATCGGGAGCGGGGCCTCGCTCCGGGCCGCGACCGCGAGTGCCGCGCGTCCGAGCTCGGCATGCGTCCGCGCGAGCTGCCAGCATTTCACCGCGGAGCCGTAGGTGAACGCGTAATCGCCCGACTGGGCCTCGAGGGCTGGAAGGCCTGCTTCCGACTCGGCCCCGGTGGCTCCCGCGAGCGCGAGCGCGCGTTCGAGCGTCTCGATGCACTGCAGCTCACGCACGAGCCCAAGGAGATTCCGTCCGGGAACTCGTGCGCGGAACTCTTCGAACTCGAGGACGAGCGTCCGGCGCAGGCGGTCGGGGTCGTCTATGCGCGCGAGCCGGCACTCCAGCGCCTCGTGGAACACTCTCGCGTCGTGCTGAGGCTTCAGGAAGACCTGCTGCACTGCCAGGAGCACGTACTGCTCGTTCGCGAGGTCGATCATGAATCCGATCATGCTGCCGTCGTCGCCCAGACGGGCGATGTCGAGGGCTTGCCCCAGACGGCGAGCGGCAGCGGCCGAATCTCCCTCCACATGCTGATCGAACCAAGCTTGGGCGCAGAGCAGATTCGTGCACATCCGGGCCAGGAACAGCCGGCGCGTCGGCATGTCGAGACGCTCGTCGTCCGCGAGAATCCGGGTGCAAGCCTCGCTGTCCGTCAAGACGTCGACCTGCTGGAAGAAAGGAGCCATGGCCTCGAGCTTCTCCGGCAGATCGACGACATCCTCGGCATCGCGAAGCCAGGGCGGGGGCAGACCGTCGTCGCTCGCATTCTCGACGACCCACCGATCGATCGCCTCGAGCCGCGCGACCAACTCGCGCGTTTCGGGCGAGCGCGGCTCACGAGAGAACCGCGTCGCTTGCCGGATTCTGCCTAGCCGTTCGTCGATCCGGGCCTCGAGCGACGCGTGCGCCGCGAACAACCCCAGGCCGAGGACTGCCATGCACGACACGATGACAAGGCCGATACAACGGGCACGATTCGACAACGGGGGAATCCTCGTTGCGGTGTATCGGCACGCCGCGACCTGGAGCAGAAGTCGCGTGGGCAACCGCGCGCCCTTGCGGTCTTCAGACCGGCGTGAGGTCCACCCGCGCGCTGAACATCACGTTGCCGTCGCCGAGGTCGCTCGTCGCGCCGCTCGTCAGAGCGTTCAGTCCGACCCTCTCGGGCACGTCGACGGCGCGCGGCAGCCCGTCGACGCGCACCAGGCCCTCCGGCATCGCGTCCGACACCTCGACCAGCAGCGTCAGCGCGCCGCGAGCGTTCGAGAGCTTCGCCTTCGCTCCCGTCGCCAAGCCGATCGCCTGCGCGTCCGCCGGGTTCACGAACACGCGCGGTGCTCCGGCCTTCTTCAAGTGCCGCGCGCTGTACGAGTACGTCGAGTTGTGCGTCTCGACCGACGGCGCGCCGACCAGCGAGAACGCTCCGCGATCGCCCGCGGCGTCGTCCGCGACGTACGTCGCCATCGGAGGCTGACCCTTCGCCTTCGCGGCCTCGCTCCAGAGCTCGATCTTCCCGCTCGGCGTCCCCCAGCCCGCGAATCGCTGCGGCGGGAGCTTCACCGGCTCGCCGGCGCGCAGCCGCGCCATCGCCTCGTCGCCGATCCGCCCGCGCGAGGCCTCGAGCAGCTCCTCGCACAGCTCCTCCTCCGTCGCATCCCACGTCTCGCGCCGGAGTCCGAGCCGCTTCGCGATCGCCGCGAACGTCGCCACATTCGTCCGCGGACCCTCCGGAGGCTCCACCGCCTTCCGCGCGTACTGCATCAGGCGGTGTCCGTAGCTCCGGTACACGTCCGCGTGCTCGACGAACATCGTCGCGGGCAGCACGACGTCGGCGAACTCGGCCGTCTCCGTCAGGAAATGCTCGTGTACGACGAGGAACAGGTTTTCTCGCGCGAAGCCGCGCCGCACAGCCGCGCTGTCGGGCAGCATCACGGCCGGATTGTGGCACCACACGAACGCGGCGCGGAATCGGCCGGCTTCGAGCTCCCTACCGAGGGCGACCTGCACGACGGGGACCGTCGGAGCGCCCTTCGGCCGCAGGTCGTCGCGCTGCACGACTCCCTCCGCGAGCCCGAAGTGCGCGAAGCTCTCGTAGTGCACGCGCTCGCCGTGCCCGAGCACCGCGGCGAGCGAGCACACCGCGCGCATGCTCATGGCGCCGTTCCGCCGCCGCGTCCAGCCGACCCCCGTCTTGAAGAACGGCCGGCGCGCGCGCTGGAGCGTCCGCGCGAGCTCCGCGATCGACTGGGCGGACAGGCCCGTGATCCGCTCGGTCTCCTCGAGATCGTTCGAAGAGCGCACGTGGACCTCGAACTCCTCGGCGCCGAGGCACTCGCGCGCGAGGAACTCGCGGTCGGCGAACCCGGCCTCGAACGCGATCCGCGCCAGGCACAGCGCGAGCGCGGCGTCGGTGCCGGGGCGCACGACGATCCCGCGGCCGCCCCAGCGCTCGAGCGCGCGGATCGTGTCGGTGCGGTAGACGTCGATCGCGATCACCGGGACGCCGCGCTTGCAGAGTCGCATCAGCGCCGGCTGCAGGTGCTGCACCGTCCGGGCGACGTCCGTTCCCCACAGGATCACGAGGTCGGAGTCCTCGACCCTCTCGATGTCGGGGCCGACGCAGCGGCCCAGCACGCACTCGTACCCCGCCGTGCTCGCCGAGTCACAGATTCCGCCGTCGTGGAGCGTCGCGCCCAGAGCATTCATCATCCGCAGCGGGAACCGGCGCTGAACGAGCCCCATGGTTCCCCCGTACCAGAGCGCGAGGACGTCCTCGCCCTTCAGCGGCTTCACGCGCTCGACGATTCGATCGAGCGCCTCGTCCCAGCTCGCATCGACCAGCTGCCCGCGTTTCCGGCCCCCCTCGCGCACGAGCGGAACGCGCAGACGCTTGGGATCGAGGACGAGATCGGCGTACAGCATGGTCTTGCCGCACAGGGTCCCGCGCGAGTGGCTGTGCGCGGGATTGCCACGCAAGCGCGCGAAACCGCCCTTCGCGTCGCGTTCGACCAGGACGCCGCAAGCGTCCGGGCAGTCGAGAGGGCAGGTGGTGGAGACGAGTTGCGTGCTCATCGACTGCGGCACGAGGATTGCGCCCGCCGCCGCATTCGTCAATCGCGTCCACCACCCATCGTTCCAGGAAGGCGACATGCGCACCCATCCGGCTCTTCCCGTCGTCCTGTTCGTCCTCGTGAGCTGCGATTCCGCCCGCGATCCGGCGTTCCATCCCACGGACTCGCTCGAAGCCGAGATCGATCCGAACCAGGGAGGGGTCGCGAGGGAGATCCGCGTCGCCGAAGTCTCCTGGGGCCGTCTCGCCGACGTGTACGCCGTAGACGCCGCGGCCGGGGAGCGAATCCTCGTCGCGGAAGACCTCGTCGTCGGACCGGACATCCGGTCGGATGGCCGGACCTTCGAGGTAGACACGGATCCGATCACGGCGATCACGACCGTCACGGTGCTCCATGCGGAGGGCACGAGCGACTTCGACGCGGCCTGGAGGCGCCTCGAGGGTGGTCTGGTTCCGATCAGCGAGAAGACGCTCGATCTCGGCGAGCTCCCCCCCTTCCCGAGCGTGCCGCGCGACGCGGCGATCGTCGTTCGGTTCGACGACCCGATCGATCCCTCCACCCTGAGCGCGAGCTCGATCCAGCTCCTCGTTGGCGCACCTCCCTCGGAGAGCTTCCCTGCCCGCGTGTTCGTGGACGGCCATGACAGCACGCGCGTGATCCTCGACACGACCATCTCGCGGGTGGAAGCGCTCGAGAGCCCGGTTCCGCTCGCCGTGCGCCCGTCCGGGCTGCCTCCGAGCGGCTCTTCACGCATCCCGAACGTCGCGCTCGTCGTCTGGGACGACGTTGTCCGCGCGATGCGATCGGGAAGCCGCGACGACGCTCATCAAGGTCTGCTCGCCGACCTCACCCCGCCGCGGATCGTCGGCGTCCAGGCCATGACGATCGACGCCGTCGCCCCCGACTCGCAGGGTGGGCCGCAGGACTTCGTCGCCAACCTCACCCACGCGACGCTGCCCTGCGCAGCCGCCGCGCGCCTGCGAGATGTCCTGGTCACGCCGACGACGATGGCCGTCGTCACGCGCACCTCGAACCCTCCGGTCGCCGGAAAGCTCGTGCGCGTCCACGTGCGTGTCATCGCCGGGCCTCCGCTTTCGATCGGGCCCGCCGTACTCGAATCGGTCTACCGGCCGCCCCTCGACGCGAGCCGGGCCGCGTGCTTCGTCCGCTTCACTCCGACGGCAGCCGTTCCGCCCGATGCCGGGATCTCGACCGACGCCCGGATAGTCCTGCGGTTCAGCGAGCCGATGGATCCCGCGACGGTGAGCGGCCTCGAGAACGTCACGATCGCGACCGTCTCGAGCCCTTCGGGTCCGCGAGAGCGCCTGTCGGCCGTGGCGGTTCCCAACGTGGCCCAGGACGAATTCCATCTCACACCCGCGGTCCCGCTCGACCATGCCGCGGGAGCGAGCGAGACCTATTTCCTCGACGTCGGGGCCGGGCCCGAGGGCCCCAGGGATCTCGCCGGCAACCCGTTGCGCGACGCCCTGCCCCAGGTTCCCTTCCACCTCGATCCCTCGTCGCCCGCGCGCGGCACGGAGAACTACGTCCTGCAGTTCGAATCGGTCGACGAGGACGGGAGCGGTCACCCCGAGCTGCGCGGCCAGTTCCTGCACGAACTCGTGGAGGGAGCGATCCGCCCGCGTTCCGTCTCGCGCTTCGCGGCGATCGCGGACCGGACGCAGGCGGTCCCCGCCCGGATGTTCGCCGTCCCCTCCGGCGTGAATTCACCGCTCTCGCCGCTCGGCAGCCGGCTGCACGCGCTCTGGCGCTACTGCGACGTCGGGATGGGGCTCGTCGACGAGTCCTTCATGAACGTCGACGTGGAAGGTCTCGCCTGGTCACCGATCGGTGGAGTCGCCGTGCCGGACCAGTACGCCTTGTTCGAGATCAGCCTCGCCCACTCGGGATTCCTCCCCGACGAACTGCGCGATCCGATCAGCCTGCTGCCCCAGTACGTGAACTCGGGAGTCGTCACCACCTACGCGCAGAACCCCCTCGACCCCGCGGCCGATCCGCTGCGCGTCGTGCATCCCCGCCAGCGAGGGTACACGGTGAACCCGGCCGATCTGTTCCTCGCGACGACGGGCACGCCGATGATGCCGTGGCCGCTGAACCGCAACCTCCCCCCGAATCAATTCGTCTACTACACCTGGCGAGACACGGCGATCCAGGCCAAGAAGGCGCCGAACGGGACCGGGGCCGAGCTGGGGATCGTCGTCGAAACGACCGGCATGGGAACGGCTGGGGTTCCCTTCCCCGCGGGCCTCGTCCCGACGATCGGCCTGCCGCTCCTCATGGAGTTCAAGTGCTTCCCGGACGCGACGGGGCTCGGACTCAACGCGCTCGACGCCAACATCGCGATCAACGCCTCGTCGCGACCGAGCTTCCGGGCCTTCTCGACGGGCGGGACGAATTCGAGCGGCATCCCGGTGATGATCGATCCGGACCTCCAGGCGGTCGCCCAAGGCGGGTTCAATCCGAACTCGATTCCTCCCGGCCTTCCCACGCCGCCGATCGACAACGTCTTCCACATCGGGCAGATGGACCTCGTCGTGCGGGTGAGCCGCGTCCATTCCGTGTGGATCGACGCGCGGCTCGCGAACGCCTCCTTCGCCCCGCCCATCGTCGAGCCGGCGCCTGCGGACCAACCCGCTGGTGCTCAGGTAGAGCTCGCATTCCGGGGAGCGAACGCGGCGATCGCTCTCGTTCAGAGGGACGCGTCGACTCTCGACCCGTACGGAGACTCACTCGTTCCCGCGGCGGTCACCTACCTGAACGGGGATCCGACTTGGAAGGCCTCCCCGGCCCAGATGAACGGCGCGAAGTTCGTCCAGGTCCGCATGAGCTTCGTCTCGAACGCGGCCACGGGGGACATCGCGCGAATGACGGCGATGGGCCTGGCTTTCTACGAGCCCTGATCGCCCGGCGCCTACTCGGCGGGATGCACCGGAGCCGGACGACGGCGCAGGAGCTCGCTCTCGAGGTCGCGCAGCCAGCCCATGCGCACCTGCTCGAGCACGAGGTCGCCGCCGAAAAGGAGCACGGCGCCGCGCAGCCTCTCGCGCGCGTCGTCGTAGCTGAGAGAGGCCGACGCCTGCTCGTACACCGGGACGCTGACCGAGATGCCCTTCCGGTCCTCGTCGTTCCATCCCCACACCAGCGCGGCGCCGTCGCCCTTGTATTCCCACACGTAGAGAGGCGCGCCGAGCCTCTCCAGGCATTCCGCGAGCGTCGAACGACCGGGCTCGAGCGTCTCGATCGCGCCCTCGGGCAGCGGTTCGTGGCGCCGATCGCGCGACCAGCCCACGCTGATGCAGCCCGCGAGGACGAGCGGAAGGAGGAGAAGGAGTCCGCGCAAGCGCTTCACTCCCCGTGGACTTCGACCCAGGGCATCGCGTAGCGCGCGTCCGCGGCCTGGAGCGTCGAGCCCGAGTGCGTCAGCACGTCGTCCTTGTCGAAGAAGAGCCACACGCGGTCCGTGCGCGTGTCCTCGTTGAGCAGCGTGACGACGATCAGCGTGAAGCCCGCGCGCTTCTGCACCGAGAAATCGTAGCGGTAGGCGGTGCGCGATCCGAGCTGCACGACCTCGTTCGGGGCTCCGAGGATCGACGTGATCTCGCTCGCCATCGTCTCGCCGGGCACGAGACGGTCGATCTCGGCGCGCCGCAGAGGCTCGTTGACCATCGAACGGGAGACGAAGCAGGACGGAGCGAGGGCGAGGGCCAGGATGAGGATGCAGCGGGGAGGAATCGTCGGCATGGGCTGGGTCATACGACACGACGCGCCGCGAGGTCCAGGAGAATCGACTCGATGGCCGAGAGCCAGGTGGCGCGATCGCGGCCCAGGATCGCGGAGCGCACCTGCTCGCGATCCGAGGATCCGGAGGTGATCCGAGCCAGCCGGTCGATGATCGCCGAGCGCAGCGCGGCGACGTTGCCCGGATCGTGCACCACGATCCCGTGCTCTTCCGACGTCACGACCTCGGCTGCGCCGGCCTGGGCGGTCGTCACGACCGGCGTCCCCGCCGCGAGCGCTTCGAGGACGACGAGACCGCAGGCGTCGCGCCAGGTCGGATGGAGGAGGAGGTCGCAGGCCGACGCGAGCGCGACGGGATCGACCTCCGCAACGACGCGGATCCGTTCAGGCGGAAGCCCGCTCGCGCGAGCGCGCTCCTCCCAGGCGCGGACGTCGCTCGGACCGGCGACGAGCAGGCGCCAGGGACGTCCCTGCAACCCGTCGAGCGCCCCGAAGACCGTTGGCAGACCTTTGAGCTCCGGACGCCGGGCCGAGAAACCCAGGAGCGGCATCGCGCGATCGATCTCGAGCTCGCGCCGGAGCTGCGCACCCCTTCCCTCGCGCTCGCGAGGATGGAATCGATCCGTGTCGACCCCGTTCGGCACGTGCACGAGGCGCTCCGCGGCGGTCGGATACGCCGCGGCCAGCTCGCGCAGGACGAGATTCGAGACGCAGGCGATCCGGCGCGCGCCGCCACCCTCGAGGAGGCCGCGCTCCATCTCGAGGAAGGTCCGGTGCCGTCCACCGGCTCTCACCTCCTGGGGAGCGAGGAGCCTCCCCTCCCGCGCGCTCTGCGACCCGCGCAGCGCCGCTGCGTGGCTGCCCGCGTGCGGCCAGTACAGGTCGACACGCGGAAGGTGCCGGATGCCGACGGTGACGTCGCAACCCGCCTTCCGCGCGGCGGCGACGAGCGCATGGCCGAGAGCGCGCTCGCGCCGCCCGCGCGTGAGGGCGAAGGGCGCGCGGACGGCGTCGAATGCGCCCGTTCCGAGCATCGCGAAGGCGCGCGGCTCGTGGCCGCGCTCCTCGAGCCAGGTCGCGAGATCGGCCATCGCGCGCTCCGCGCCGCCTCGGTCGGGCTGCCATCGATCGATCAGGAAGCCGACGCGCACCGGAATACGGTAGCGACCGGAATACGGTACCAGGTCAATTCTTGCGGCGGCCGAGCAGGGTCGCTGGGCTCGAGTTGTCTCACTCGGCCGCCGCAAGAATTGACCTGGTACCGTATTCCGGTCGCTACCGTATTCCGGTGCGCATCGGCTTCGACGTCTCGCCGCTCCACCGGCCGCATCCGCGCGGGATCGTGCGCATCACGGCCGGGCTCGTCGGCGCGCTGGAACGGCGCCGTCGCATCGAGGTCGTGCGCCTCGTGCCTCCGGAAGGGCGCGGGCTGCGCGTGTGGCGCGCGAGAGACCTGCCGAGCCTCGCGCGGAAGCTCTATCTCGCCGGCGTCCATTCCCCCGTCTCGGCTTTCCCGTTCCGCGGACCGGGAGCGCGCGTGCAGACGATCCACGAGCTCCCCTGGCGGCACGGCGCGCGCGAGGGCGCCGACCTCCGTCACCGCGCCTGGGCGGCTTTCGGTCCGCTGCGCGCCGACGCCGTGATCACCGCGACCGAGTTCGTCGCGCGCGATCTGCGCCGGAGGCTCCTCCCGGGCGCGTCGAAGGTGCGTGTCGTTCCCTGGGGGGTCGATCCGGCCTTCACGGACGAACCGGGGCCCGGCGTCGTCGACGAGGTCGTGCTCGGCCGTTACCGCCTTCCGCAGGGTCCCTGGGCGATCGCGCTCGGCGCCGTGCGCGAGAAGAAGAACCTCGCCGCGCTCCTGGGAGGCTTCGCTGAGCATCACCGGAACGGCGCGACCCCGATGCGGCTCATCGTGACGGGCGGCGACACGCCGCAGCTGCGCCGCGATCTCGGGCTCGCGGGGCGGTTGGGCATCGCGCGGCACGTGACGATGCTCGATTCGATCGCGGAGGAGGACCTTCCCTCCGTCCTGCGACTCGCGACGGTCGTTCCGGTGCTCTCCCGGTCGGAGGGATTCGGCCTGCCCGTCCTCGAGGCGATGGCCTGCGGAACGCCGGTGCTCGTGCCCGAGGGCTCGGCGCAGGCCGAGGTCGCGGGCGAGGCGGGCATCGTCGTCGACCCGCGAGACCCAAGCTCGGTCGCACACGGGCTCGCGCGTGCGGTGGAGGTGCGCGAGTCGTCGCGGAACGCTCTCGTCGGGCGCGCGCGTGCGTTCACGTGGGACCACTGCGCGGAGCGGGTCGAGGCGATCTGGAGCGAGATCGCGTGAGCGCGACGCGGGCTCCGCGCGTCCTCGTCCTCGGGACGCTCCTCGGCCAGCCGATGGGCGGCGTGCGGAGGCACAACGCGGAGCTGCTCCCGCGCGCGGCGGAGATCCTCGAGGATCGCGGAGGAACGTTGGCGGTCATGGAAGGGCGCGAGCCGATCGCCTTCCCGCTTCCGCCGCGCATCCGGATCATCCGGACCGGCGCGGTCGCCCATCCCGTGCTTGCGCGATTCGCCACGGAGGGACGGGCAGTTCGCCGTGCGCTCGCGGGCTTCGATCTCGTCCACACCGGTCATCTGCCAGCGCCGTACCTGTCCTCCACGCCGTTCACGATCACGGTGCACGATTTGCGCCACCTGGAACCGGGCCATTCGTCGGAGTTGCGCCGATCCGCCGCGGCGGCGCTGCTCTCGCGAGCGATCGGCCGCGCCGCGCGGGTGATCACCGTGAGCGAGACGGTCCGCGCCGCGATCCTCGAACGGTTCCGGATCGAAACGGAGCGGGTCCTCGTCGTCCCGAACGCCGCCGACCACTTCGCGCCGCTTCCCCGCTCGGTTGCGCACGACGCGCCGATCCTCCATGTCGGCCACCTGGAGCCGCGAAAGAACCTCGAGCTCCTCCTGCGGGCGCTCGCCCTCGACCGCGGGCTCCCGCGTCTCGAACTCGCCGGGGCGGGAAAGGGAGCGGAGGAAGAACGGCTCCGCACGCTCGCGCGGGAGCTCGGCGTCGAAGCTCGCGTGCGATTCCTCGGTCCCGTCGACGATGCCGAGCTCCCCGCGCTCTACGCGGGCGCCGCCTGCGTCGTGCTCCCCTCGACGATCGAGGGCTTCGGGATCCCCGCGATCGAGGCCCAGCGCGCGGGAGCTCCCCTCGCGATCGCGCGGACACCCACGCTGGTCGAGGTGGCCGGCCCCCAGGCTCCGAGCTTCTCGCCCGAGGATCCGGCGGAATGCGCGGGCGCGATCCGGAAGGCCATCGCGGGGCCGAGCGCCTCCGGCAATGCCGGGCGCTTCTCGTGGGATGCTTCCGCTCGCCTGCTCGTCGAGGCCTGGACGGCCGCCTCCTCCTGATCCGTCAGCGTTCCGACTCGCTCCCGATCCCGCCCGAGCCGCCCGCCGCCTGCCCCTTCAGGAACGAAGTCCCCTTGAAAGCGAAGAGGAAGATCGCCGCAAACAAGGCGAGCGCGATCAATGCGGCGCCGAGGCGGATCCAGAGCGGCTGCTGCGCGAGGTCCGACGCGAAGAACCCGGGGCGGTCCTCGATCTTCTTGTACTGGAGGATCCCCCGGCTGCGCGGCGTGGCCAGCGTCGTTCGCTCCAGCTCGGTCGCGATGCGCGCGGGCCCCGCGCCCGGCGCCAGGACCGGCGCGGCGGCGATCGGCTCCTCCTCGATGACGATCTCGTCGAGATCGGGCTCGACGCGCGCCGGCGGGACCAGCTGCGTCTCGCCGCGGAACCGGAGCAGCACCTCGCCGACCTGGAACTCCTCGCCGTCCTTCAGCACGACGCTCGCGACCTTGTTCCCCCCGACGCTCAAGCCGTTGCGCGATCCCGTGTCGACGACACGCCAGCCGTTCTCCTCGCGGGCGATCCGCGCGTGCTCGCGGGAGACGGAGACGTCGCGCAGGTGGATGGCGCAGTCGACGCCCCGGCCGATCTTGGCGCCGTCGGCGACCTCGAAGGTCCGGCCGATGTCGGGCCCGGAGAGGATGTAGAGCTTCGGCATCTAGGCCCGCTCGCGCAGGGCGCGCGCGACCTCCCGCTCCAGATCCTCGGCGCTCAAACGTCCCTTGAAAGCCGCGCGGCCCTCGATCTCGAGCACCGGCACGGATCGTCCGTGGCGCTCGACGAGGACCGGATCGACGTCGATGTCGACCACGATCAGCGCGCAGCGGCCTCCCAGCCGCGCGCGCGCGATCTCGGCCTTCATCTCGTCGCAGAGCGGGCACTGCGCGCGCGTGTAGAGCACGAGCGTGAGCGGTTCGGCTCTCTTCTTCCCTACGATGCGGCTCCAGATCGACATGGGATTCGCGCAGCGAGGGACGATGGTAGCTCTCCGCCCGCGAGCATGCCCGCCTTGTCGGGATCCTCGCCGCGCGATAGCGTCCCTCCCGGAGTGCGCGTCTTGACCTGGATCCTCGTCCTTGCGGCGCTCTACCTGCTCATCGTCTTCGCGCTCTGGCTGTGGCAGGACCGGTTCATGTACTTCCCCGGGCCTCCGGCGGGCTCGCCGCCGCCGATCGCTGGGCTCGAGTCGCGTGAGGACTGGATCGAGACGCCCGACGGCGAGCGCCTGCACGCGTGGAGAGTGCGCCCGGGGGAACGATCCGATCGCCTCGGCGCCGTCCTCGTCTGCCACGGCAACGGCGGCAACATCGCCAACCGCCAGCCGGCGGCCGAGACCTTCGCCGCGATGGAGTACGAAGTGCTCCTCCTGGAGTACCGCGGCTACGGTGCCAGCAGCGGCAAGCCGGGCGAGGAAGGCACCTACGTCGATGCCGTCGCGGCCTACGACCGCCTGGCGAGCGATCCCCGGATCGATCCGGACCGCATCTTCGCGTACGGCGAGTCGCTCGGCGGCGCCGTCGCGATCGAGCTCTCGCGCCGCCGGCGGCTGAAAGCCGTCGTCGTCGAATCCACGTTCACGTCCATGCCCGACATCGGAGCGGCGGTCTATCCGTGGCTCCCCATCCGCCTCCTCGCCCGCGCGCAGTACGACTCGATCGCCAAGGTGCCGGAACTCGGCGTTCCCCTGCTCGTGATCCACAGCCCGGAGGACGACTTGATCCCCTTCGAGCACGGACGGAGGCTGTTCGAAGCCGCGCGCGAGCCGAAGCGCTTCCTCGCCACGACCGGGCGCCACAACGACTGGGGTTTCTTGCAGACGGTGGAGTGGCGCAGCCTCGTACGGGATTTCCTCGCCCGCGGAGATTGATGGTGGAAGCGACGAAAGAGCCGGCGATCGACCTGCGCGGCGTGACGCGGAGCTTCCCGGTCGCGCTCGGCTTGAAGCGGCGCAAGGTCCTTCTCGGCGTCGACCTGTCGCTCGCGAACGGCCGCTGCCTCGGGCTCGCAGGTCCGAACGGATCGGGGAAGAGCACGCTCCTGCGCATCCTCGCGGGCGTCGATCGCGCCGACGGGGGCGAAGTTCGGGTGCTCGGCGGCAGCCCGTCGCTGTCGCGGGTCCGCCGCCGGATCGGGTACCTCCCCGAGGAATCGCCCTTCCCGCCCGAGATGAGCGCTCGGAGCGCGCTGGACCTGCTCGGATCGCTGCAGGGGATGCCGCGCGCGGACCGGCGCCGCGAGAGCGAGCGCCTGCTCGAGCAGGTCGGGCTCCGCGCGGAGGCCCGCCACCGCCTAGGACGCTACTCGCGCGGCATGCTGCGGCGGTTCGGCCTCGCGCAGGCGATGCTGGCGCGACCCGATCTCGTGCTCCTCGACGAGCCGACGGCGGGGCTCGACGCGCAGGGCTTCGAGGTGCTCGCCGCGATGTTGGCGGAGCTGCGCGCTCGCGGCGCGACCGTCCTGTTTGCTTCGCACCTGATCGGCGATCTCCGTGATTCCTGCGACGAGATGGCGGTGATCCTCGGAGGCCGCGTCGCGATCCGCGGCGATCCGCGCCAGCTCTTGGCGGGTCGATCGCTCCTCGATCTCTATCGGGCCGGAGCATGAACCTCGGACTCGCGCTCCTCGCGCTCCGGCGAGCCCTAGCGCCCCTCGTCCTCGCGGCCTGGGCGGTCGTCCTCCTCGTCGCGCTGCGCGTCGACTGGGCCGGCGGCAGCGCGACGCTCGAGGCGACAGCCGGATCGGCGGACGCTGGAGCGCTCGCACGAGGCTGGGCGCGCGAAGGGACCTGGATCCTCGTCGCGCTCGCGATCGCGCCGCTGCTCGTCTCGCGCGCCGCGCGCATCGTCCCGGCCTGGAGGGCGGGCGAGGGCGATTGGATCGGGAGCCGCGCCGTCGGACGGCTCTCCGCGGTCGCCTCGACGCTCCTCGGAACCTGGGCGGCCGCCGCGATCCTCCTCCTCGTGTCGTTCGCTTCGATCGAGCTTCGCGCCGGAGACGCGCTTCCGAGCTTCACGCCCGCGGGCTCGATCGCGCTGCCCGCCGCGAGGTGGATCGAGACCCGCGCGCCGCTCGTCGTCACGGTGGAGGATCCTGGCGAGGACTTCCCTTCCGGCTCGCGCGCACGCGTGGACCTCGCGTTCGGGTCCGGCTCGGGCTCCGCGTCCGAGGTCGTGATGCGCGCCAGCCGCGGCACGGAGCGGCGATCGGCGGCCTTTCATCTTTCCTCGCGCGGCACCGTCGAGGTCGAGCTCCCGCCCGGGCGCGGAAACCTGGCCATCGAGATCGCCTGTCCGCGCGCGGGCACGCGCGCCTACACGGTCTCCGACGAGGTCGAGATCTGGGTCCCGTGCGAGAGCGACCGCGCGGCCGGCACGCGGATCCTCGAGCGGCTCCTCGCCGCCTCGCTGGCCTGGATCGCGCTCGCGGTCGGCCTCGCGGCCTGGATGAGCGCTCCGAGCGCGGCGCTCCTCGTGCTCGCGGCCTGGATGGCCGCATGGCTCGGCGACGCGACGCCGAGCTGGCTCCCCGGCGGGGATCTCTGGGCCGCGCTCGACACCGTCGGCTCGGGACGAGTGCCCGCGACGCCCGATCCGCGCAGCCACGCGGTCGCGCTGGCGATCGCCGCGCTCGGCGTGCTCCTCGGCGTCCTCGGAACCAAGCGCTGGAGGGCGCCTCGATGACGCGGCGGCTGCTCTGGTGGTCCGCCTGGATCGCAGTCGCAGGGTTGTTCGCCTGGGCCTTCGTGCCCGCGCAAGCGGACGCCGCCCGCCGCGCGGCGGGCTCGCCGGTCGAGCGCCTCCTCGGCCCCGTCGCCAGCCTGGCCGCGAGCGTGCAATGGGTCCGCTTCGACGCCGCGCTGCGCCGCGGGGACACCGCGCGAGCGTACGCGAGAGCCGAGGGCGCCCTGCGCCTCGATCCGGGCGAGCCGAGCGGCTGGATCTTCCTCGCCCGCCACCTCGTCTACGAGCGCGGGTCGCTCCTGCGCGAGCCCGATCGGGACGCGCGCGCACGCTGGGTCGAAGCCGGACTCGACACGCTGCGCCGCGGAGAGCCGCAGGCGCGCGACCCCGGCGCTCTCCTCTTCGAGCGCGGGGTCGTGCTGGCGTTCCAGGCCTCCCTCCCGGACGAGGACCGGGCCTTCCCCCGCGGCGAGACCGAGGCCTGGGAGCTGGCGTCGGAGGCGTTCGCGGCCGCCGCGGCGGCGGGGTCGCCCGACGCGGCGCGAGCCGCCGAGCTGGCCCGCCAGCGGGCCGCGGGAGCGGGACGTTGATTCGGGCACTTCCGGGTTCCGCTTCCCCCGCCTGCCGGTAGCATCTTCGCCTCGTGTTCCCCGGAAACGGACTCACC
>JBJXFB010000084.1:0-15257 GCA_046155895.1 Planctomycetota bacterium
CAGCTCCTGTTGCCTCGTCGGCTTGCGCTTCCCGATCGCCATCGCCTGCCCTCCTCGGTCACGTCAGGCTATGCCCAGGCTGCTGGCTCCCTCAAGCGTGGTGGAGACTTTCACCACGGGCTGCTAGACAGCGTGTCTAGTCAGCGGTCCAACGCCTGCGTGACTTCCGAGGGCAATATGCGGCGCTGCATGGCCTCGGCGAGTTCCGGCGGCGTCACGTGCTGGAGGTAGCGCGAGGTGACGGCGAGGTTTGCGTGGCCCAACTGCTTCTGGATAAGGTTGATCGGGAACTTCTCGCGCATGAGTTCGCAGGCGAAGGTGTGCCGAAGCGCGTGCGCGTGAACTCGCTTCTCTATCCGCGCTGACTCGGCGAGGCGTGGGAGAAGCGCGCGGACGTACGCGGTCTGGATCGGCAATCCATGCAAGGTGCAGAACACCGGGCTCTGTGTCAGCCGCTTGAGCTTGTTGCGCGCATCGAGCCAGCGCTCGATGACACTGAACGACGGTGGATCGAGGGCCACCATGCGCGGCTTGCCGCCCTTGCCGTTGAGCACGTGCAAGGTGCCGCTGGCACGATCCACGTCCTTCGGCATGAGTGCGAGCGCCTCGGAGACCCGTAGCCCGGCTCGCCACATCACGACTATCAGCGCTCGGTTCCGCAGTCCCGTCGGTGCCGTTCGTGAGCAGGCGTCGATGAGCCGGGCGATTTCGGCAGGAGACAGAACCTCGGCCGGAAAGCGGCGGCCACGGTTGGACCTGGGCAGCGCGGGCTCCGGGGAGGGGGTGTTTGACGTGGTTGGCATGGATAGTTACGCTTCCGGCCTTTTCCGATACTCTATCGACCCACCTGGACCTGCATCATGAGCCTGACTTCTGAAACGATACTCGGCAGCCACCGCGATCACCACCGCTGGGGCTCACTTCCTGTTCGCGCACGAGCCCCTGCAAACCCGCAGGGTCGCGCTCGGGCCGTCGGCGAGGCCCACGGCACCTCCTGGGCGGTCCAGGACTGTTCCGTGACCGGAGGCGAGTCATGGTGAGAACCAGCCCGGAGCTGCGCCGCCTGTTGTTGGCCCAACGCCGCAAGTCGGGCGACTGGGTGAGACGGGAGTTCGCCATGACGGTGGAGCACGTCGCGGACGACCTACCTGAGTGAAAGGACCATCCCTACTTCACCTCGATCCTCTGGGAGTGGTACGCGCCGCTGGCCGGAGACCTGCCGCGTGGTTGGTATCGCGACATCACCAAGGTGTGCAGCCGCTTCTTCGCGCGCCTGCCCTGGCCGCCACGCGACGACGCGCACTCGCTCTCGGTCACGAAGTGTCGCGAAGCACTTGGACCGGCGGGAAGCGGCATGAGCGATGAACAGGTCCGATTCCTGAGGGACCAACTGTACGTGCTTGCGGAAACGGTCGTGGACGGGTGCAGGGAGGTGAAGCGATGAAGCGGCCCCTCGTACAGCGTCCGGCCACAGCCCTCATTTACACTCGCGTGAGTTCACGGCGACAGGTTGACGGAACGAGCCTCGCCCGGCAGGACCGCGAGACCGTTGACTACTGCGCACGGCTGGGCATCGAGGTGTTGGAGACCTTCGCGGATGAAGGCGCGAGCGCAAAGTCTACTGACCGACCCGAGTTCCAGAAGATGCTCCAACGAGCCAAGCAGCTCCGTGGGAAGGTCGGCTACGTCGTGGTCTATTCGACGAATCGGTTCGCTCGAAGCGGACGAGACCATCACGCGATCCGGGGCGAACTCATGGACCTCGGCATCGTCCTGCGTTCCGTGACCGAACCCGTGGACGAAACTCCGGCCGGACGATTGAACGAGGCGGTGCTCGCGGGGTACGCGGAGTTCGACAACAGCTTGCGCGCTGAGCGATCGGCTGACGGGATGTTCGACCGCGCCATCCAAGGTCGGTGGGTCTGGAAGTGTCCGATCGGCTTCCTCAACGTACCGAGGTCGAGTGGCGGTCCGAGCTTGGCCCATGACCCGCAGCGAGCGCCCCTGATCCGCATGGCGTTCGAGATGTTCGCTACAGGCGAGCATTCCAAGGCCGGAGTGCTGGCGCACGTCACGGCACTCGGCCTTGTCAAGCGCAAGGGACGCCCCCTGACGCCCCAGGACTTCTCCAAGCTCCTGGAGAAACCTGTCTACGCTGGCCGCGTCGTAAGCCCCGGCTGGAAGATCGACGTGAAGGGCGACTTCGAGCCCATCGTCAGCGAGGACACGTTCGACCGTGTCCAGGCGCTCCTGTGCGGGAAGCGCCCGGAGAGCCGTCGGCACGTCCTCAACAACCCGCAGTTCCCCTTGCGACGGTTCGTGTACTGCGCGTGGTGCAGCAAGCCGCTCACTGCGAGCAACTCGAAGGGGCGCTCGAAGCCGTATCCGTACTACCGCTGCCGCAACAACGACTGCGACGGAGACGGGGACCGGAGCGGCATCGGCAACATCCCGCCCGATCTCCTGGAGTCACAGTTTCTGGACGTTCTTCGCGGCTTGACACCCACCGGCAAGGTGGGCGGCCTCTTCCGTGAGGTCGTGCGCGACGTGTGCAATCGACGCAATTCGGATGAGGCAACGAATCGCAGGAAGCTCACGGCCAGGATCGGGGAAGTGGCGTCCAAGGAGCGGCAGCTCACCGAGGCGTTCGCGACGCGAGGGGCGATCGACAAGGACGCCTACGCCGACCTCCTCGCGCAGTACCGAACCGAGTCGGCCGTAGCGCGCGAAGAACTCCGCCGCTTCGAGTCCGAGGATTTGGATCTCGAACGCGCCCTCGACCTCGGCGAGCGTCTACTCAACGACGCCGCCCGCCTCTGGACCGAGCTTGACTCGGACCGGAGGGGGCGACTTCAAAGGTTCCTCTTCCCTGACGGCATCCCCTACGACGGCGAGCGGTTTGGAACCGCTGCAACCTGCGGCGTTTTCAGCCTCGCAGGGGGGGTAGTTGGCAAAGAGGAGAGAATGGTGACCCCAAGGGGATTTGAACCCCTGTCGCCAGGATGAAAACCTGGTGTCCTAGGCCTGGCTAGACGATGGGGCCGTGTTCGGCCGGTCGAGGAGGCGGAACGATAGGCACGCCTCTGGAGCTTGTCAACCGGCCGCGGCGCCGTCCAGGCGCCAGCCCCGCGACTCGAGCCGGCCGATCACGTGCTCGTACTCGCGGTGGAGGCCGTCGACCATCTCCCCCGCTCCGCGGGCCTGACTGGGCAGGACCTCCCACGTGTAGGTCTCGATCTCGAGGTGGAGCTCCTCGGTGCCCCATTTGCGGGGATCGTCGAGCGCCGCGTCGAGGATCGCGGCCGCGTGATTCCGCGTCGTCCGCAGACCTTCCCCGCCCACCCGATCGAGATCGACGGGAACGTGGAAGTGGCAGCGCCACTCACGGCAGGCCAGCCAGGTCTCCTTCGAGGGGCCCGCGAGCTCTTGCCGGAGAGCGGGGAGGTCGTTGACGCTCGCGCGGCGCGAAGGCGTCAGTCCCGTGACCTGGTGGAGGTAGCGCGGCTCGTCCATGGCGAGGAGTTCCAGGATCGCGCGGGGATGCTCCGCGGGTGCGGGAAGCGAGATCGCGCTCGAGTACTGGAGCTTCCCGAGCAGCGACCGCGCGGTCGCGAGACCGAACGCCGTGCGAGGATCCTCGAACTCGACCGCCGAGTGGCAGGCGTCGAGACAGGTGCCGATCCCGCGCGAGAGCACCCAGTCGTCCACGGACCTCTCGGTCCACTCCGGGACGCGCTCGAGGAAGCGCGCGAGGGAGGCGCTGTCGCCCGCGGTCGCGCGCGGCTCCGCTTCGAGCGCGAGCACGAAGCGCAGGCCGCCGTCGAGGCCCAGCCGCAGGAGACTCTGCGCGACCCTGCCGAGATTCTGCGCGCAACGCCGCGCGTCCTGCTCGCCGCGCGGCCAGGGTCCGAAGGCGCCGGAATGCGTGCTGATCGAGACGTGTGAACCGGATCGCGAAACCTCCCGGAGGAGGCGCGCGGCGACCTGCGCGACGTCGAGGGTGAAGCGCACGCGCTCCTCCTCGAGCCAGGTCGGGCGGAAGACGCCCTGCTTGAGGCCGCCCTCGTGGAACCCACCGGCCGGGAAGGCGTTGAACGTGAAGGGCTCGAGCCGGTGCTCGGCCAGGAAGTGCGAAAGCCGCTCGAGATCGCGCCGTCCGCGATCGGCGGCGAGATTCGAGGCCAGCGCGGCGGGGAGGTAGAGCCCGACGCCGAAGGGCTTCTTCTTGCCCGCGAGCCGCTCCTGCAGCGGCAGCGTGATCGTCCGCACACCCTCGAGGAGCGTATCGAGATCGTGCGCCGGATGGAGGTTCAGACAGTAGGCGAGCCGAACGCGCTTGCCCGCATGGTCGGGATGCTCGAAGAGCACCGGGTCGTCCTCGCGCGCGCGGCCGCTAGACGGGGATGGCCTCGTCGATCAGGAGGACCGGAATGCCCTCGCGGATCGGATAGACGAGCTTGCCATCCTGCCTGACCAGCCCGCCCTCGAGCTTCTCCGTCACGTTCGTGCCCGCGCGGTTCTTCGCCTGGCCCGCGGCGATGCGCTCGTTGAGCTTCGTGAGCAGCGCCGCCTCCGCTTCCGCGAGCGACTGGTGGGTCTCGGGGCAGGCCAAGATCTGGAGGAGGTCCTTGTCGATCACGGGAGTAGCATCCAGGATCGGCGCGGACAATCCAAGCCGGGAGCCGAACTTGACAGGGCCGGCGGGTCGCCCGAGGCTTCGGGAGCGATGCTCCTCCGCCCGTTCCTCGGCCCGATCCTCGTCGCCATCGGTGCCCAGGAGGCGCCGCGGATCGAGTTGCCGGCCGGTCCGGCCGCCGAGGTCCTGAAGCGGCTCGAGGCGGTTCCACCGGCCGTCCTCCCCGTCCTGCCGTCCGACCCTTGGGCACGGCCCGAGACGTGGAAGCGCTGGGCCGAGATCCTCGTCCTGGAAACCCAGGCGAGCGAGCCCGATCCGCTCCGCAGCGCCGAGCTAGCGCTGCTTGCGCTCGCGCAGGGACGCTACGAGGACGCGTGGGAGCGCTTCGAGCCTTGCGGCTCCTCGTCGCCGGTCGCGCGGGCGCTGCTGCCGCATTTCCTTCCCGGCGCGCGGTCCTACCCGCTGGCCGACGGGGCGGTGCTCGCGCCGGCGCTGCCGCCTCCGAGTTCGGCCGAGGCGCGCGCGGCCGGCTCGGTGCGCGGCGGGATCGACCGGCGCGAAATGAAGATCGAGGGCCTCGTCGTCGGCGCCGCGACGATCGCCATGAAGGTGTCCGTGGAGATCGAGGGCGTGCAGATCGACGTGCAGCACCTCTCCGGCGGGCCGGTCCAGCTCGCCATCGCGATCCCGCGAGACCCGAGGTTCGGCTTCTCCGACGAGTACGTCGATTGGTACCGCGCGGAAGTGAAGGGCGTCGCGCACGCGCTCTCGATCCAGCCCGGCGACGAGGAGCATACCCTCTACGCGCGCTTCGAGCCCCGCGCTCCCGAGTGGCCGACGCTTCTTCCCGAGGAAGTCCCCGCGCAGGTCGCCTCCGGCGGACTGCGCATCGTGGCGCGAGGGGGAAACGGCGAACTCGATCTCCTGCGGGCTGTCGCGGAGAGCCTGACCGCGGGTCCGCTCCGCATCCCGGCCGTCTTGCACGAGGAGGGAAGCCCTTCGGGCGACTTCCTGGGCGTCACGATCGATCTCACCGACCCCGCTCTCCGACCGCGCAAGCTCGCGTGGATCGCCGGGGCCGTCGAGCGGCGCTGCTTCGCCCGTCCGCGTTGAGCACGGCGGCTCGCGTTGAATGAGAGGAGCGCAGCGAGGTAGGCTCTGCGTCTCGCGCCTTCCGATGCGGGCCCAGTGGCGACCTTCGGGGGAGGAGACGATCCCATGAACTGGTCGATGCAGATGGTGTATCTGACCTGCGCCGCGGCCGGCGGCGCGGTCCTCGTCATCCAGACCCTCATGCTGATCTTCGGCGGCGGGGACCACGACGCCGGCGGCGGAGGATCCGACCACCCGGAGATCGGGCATTCCGGCAGCGGCGAGCACGACGGCCACGACGGGGCCCTGAACCTGCTCTCGATCCGCAGCGTGGCCGCGTTCCTGACCTTCTTCGGCCTGGCCGGCTGGGGCGGGACGAACGCGGGATGGAGCCCCTTCCTCACGATCGGGGTGTCGGTGCTCTCCGGCGCCTTGATGCTGCTCGCGGTCGCGTGGCTCTTCAGCCTCCAGCACCGCCTGTACTCCGAAGGCAACCTGGACCCGGGCAACGCGGTCGGGAAGACGGCGCGCGTGTACCTCCGCATCCCCGCGCGCAACTCGGGCAAGGGCAAGATCACCGTCTCCATCCAGGGACGGACGCACGAATTCGCGGCCTCGACGGCCGGCGCGGAGATCCCCTCGGGAGCCGAGGTCAAGGTCGCGCGACAGATCACGCAGGACACGTTCGAGGTCGAGGCGCTCTAGGCAGCGCCGCCCGGACATCACCGAAAAAGGAGAACGATCGTGACGACCGCTGTGCTCGCTCCCCAGCAGCTCCCCGAGAACCTCGCCTGGCTGCTCATGGTGGTCTTCGGGGTCTTCATCCTCTTCAGCTTCCTGATCGTCATCGCCCGGAGGTACAAGCGCTGCCCCAGCAACCGGATCCTCGTGATCTACGGCAAGACGACCTCGGGTCGATCGTCGAAGTGCCTGCACGGCGGCGGCGCCTTCGTCTGGCCCCTGATCCAGAACTACGAGTACCTCGCGCTCGATCCGGTCCAGATCGAGATCCCCCTCCAGGGCGCGCTCTCGATCGAGAACATCCGCGTCAACGTGCCGAGCGTCTTCACGGTCGCGATCGGCACGGACGACGAGAAGATGAACAACGCGGCCGTCCGCCTGCTCGGCCTCCAGACGACCCAGATCGTCAAGCAGGCGGAGGACATCATCCTCGGCCAACTGCGGCAGGTGATCGCGTCGATGAAGATCGAGGAGATCAACCGCGACCGCGACGTCTTCCTGTCGAAGGTCCAGTCCTCCCTCGAGCCCGAGCTGGCGAAGATCGGCCTCGTCCTGATCAACGTCAACATCAAGGACATCACGGACGAGTCGGGCTACATCGAGGCGATCGGCCGCAAGGCCGCGTCCGAGGCGATCCAGCAGGCCGAGATCGACGTCGCCCTGCAGGTGAAGAAGGGCGCGATGGGCGTCGCCGAGGCGGATCGCGACAAGATGATCTCGGTCGCCAACGCCGAGAAGCTGCGCGACATGGGCACGAAGGAAGCCGAGCGGGAGCGCGCGGTTCGTTTGGCGGATCTCGAGAAGGAGCGCAAGGTCGGCGAGCAGAGCGCGGCTTTCGCGCAGGAGACGGCGATCCGCGAGCAGGAGCGCGCGATGCGGGTCTCGGTCGCGGACGCGAATGCGAAGGCGGTCAGCGGCGAGAACAAGGCCAAGGCCGACATCGCTTCCGCGAACGCCGACCTCAAGGTCCGGGAGGCCGAGGCCTACCAGCTCGGCGAGACGCGCACGCGCGTCGCGCAGGCGGCCGTCCTCGAGGCCCAGTACATCGCCCAGGCGCGCGCGGCCGAGGCGCAGGCGAAGAAGATCGAGGCCGAGAAGCGCGCCGAGCTCGAGTCGCTGGCGCGCGCCGTCAAGGCGCAGGTGATCGTCGACGCCGAGGCCTCGGCCGAGCGGCGCAAGATCGAGGCACTCGGCGAAGCGGCCGCGATCTACGCCAAGCTCGAGGCCGAGGCGCGCGGCAACTACGAGATCCTGGCCAAGAAGGGCGAGGGCCTGAAGATGATCGTCGAGAGCTGCGGCGGCGCGCAGGAAGCGTTCCAGATGCTGATGCTCGAGCACATCGAGGAGCTCGCGAAGACCGCCGCGCAGGCGATCTCGAACGTCAAGTTCGACAAGGTCGTGGTGTGGGACGGCGGCGGCGGCGACGGGAAGAACGGCACGGCCGGATTCCTGCGCGGCCTCGCCGGCTCGCTGCCCCCGATGATGCACATGATGCGCGACATCGGCGGCGTCCAGATGCCGGAGTACTTCGGCCGGCTCGTCGAGGAGGAAGCGAAGAAGAAGGCCGCCGAGCCCGCTCCCGCCACGGCCGCCCGGTCCGGAGAGGGCCAGGCGGGCCCGGCGAAGAAGACCTGAGCGATGTTCGCGGAGCGTCGTGACCGGCTGCTCGAGCTGCTGCGCGCCCGAGGCGCCGCGGCGATCGTCCCGACGTCCGCGCACCGGATCCGCAACCACGACTCGCACTACCGTTTCCGGCCCGACAGCGACTTCTGGTACCTGACGGGCCTCGCGGAACCCGAGGCGGTCCTCGTGCTGCGCCCGCGCGAGGGCAAGCCGCAGAGCGTGCTCTTCCTGCGCGAGAAGGACCGCGATGCGGAGATCTGGAACGGGCGCCGCCTCGGCGTAGCCGCCGCGCCCGCGGCCCTGGGAATCGACGAGGCCCGGCCCATCCATCAACTCCACGCGGATCTCCCCGCGCTCCTCGAGGGCTGCGAACGCGTCGTCTACCGCACCGGGCTCGACGAGGCTCGCGACCGCGCGATGCTCGAATCCCTCACGCGGATGCGGGCGCGCGCGCGCGGGCTCGTTCCGCCTCCCGCCGAGCTGATCGACACGGCGCCCTTCGTGCACGAGATGCGCCTCCGGAAGAGCCAGGCCGAGGTCGAGCTCCTCCGCCGCGCGGCCGCGATCACGCGCGAAGCGCACGTCCTCGCCATGAAGGCGGCGCGCCCCGGCGTCGGCGAGCACGAGATCGACGCGCTGCTCGAGCACACGTTCCGCCGCCTGGGGAGCACCGGCGCGGCCTACACGCCGATCGTGGCCGGCGGCGTCAACGCGACGATCCTGCACTACGTCGAGAACGATCGTCCGCTCGCGGACGGTGACCTGCTCCTCGTCGACGCCGGAGCCGAGTCGCAGTACTACGCCAGCGACGTGACGCGGACCTACCCCGTCGGCGAGCGTTTCTCGAAGGAGCAGCTCGCGCTCTACGAGGTCGTCCTCGACGCGCAGCTGGCCGCCATCGACGCGGTTCGAACGGGCGCCGCCTTCACCGCGCCGCACGAGGTCGCCGTGCGCGTCCTGTGCGAGGGGCTCGCGCGCCTGGGTCTGCTCGAGGAACCGGCGACCGAAGCGGTCGAGTCAGGGTCCTATCGGCGCTTCTACATGCACCGCACGAGCCACTGGCTCGGCCTCGACGTCCACGACTGCGGCGCGTACGTCCAGAACGGCGCGCCGCGCGTCCTCGAGCCGGGCATGGTGCTCACGGTCGAGCCGGGGATCTACGTGATGCCGGACGACGAGACCGTCGAGGGACGCTGGCGCGGCATCGGGATCCGGATCGAGGACGACGTGCTGGTCACGGAGCGCGGGCGCGAGGTGCTGACCGAGGGGATTCCCAAGACCGTCGCGGAGATCGAGGAGACCCGCCGCCGCCGCGCGCCGCATCCGCCCGCGCCTGCGGTCAGGTAGTCTCTACCGCGCGTTCGCGCCGGCACTGAAATGCACGGCGCGCGGACGCGCAGCCCCACGCGATGTCGACGTTGATCGGGACCGAGAGTGACCGCTGGTCGCTGCCCCGCGCGATCGACGCGCTGGCCGAGTCCGCACGGCAGGCGGGCCACCCCGGTCTCGTGTGGATCGCGGGCTTCTTCTACCCGACCCTGACGCTCGGGCTCGACCTCGGCTGGGACGGACCGCTGACACACTCGGCCGGCGCGCTCCTCGGGAAGGCGTGGAACGACGGGCAGACTCCCGGGGCGGTGTGGAAGCTCCTGCAGTTCCTGCCGATCGGGGCCCTGACCGTCTTCTTCGCGGCCCCCTGCGTCGGCGTGTTCTTCATGCCGTTCTTCCGCCTGATCGCCGGGCTCGCGCGGGTCGGACCGGCTCGCGCCTGGGAGGCCGCGCGCGCCGGCCGGAGCGCGCCGCAGCTCCGGATGGTCTGGGCGGCCGGCGAGGGTCTCATGCTGCCGACCTTCGGCCTGTGGCTGCAGCTCGCCCTGATGATCGGCTGCGCGCTGTTCCTGGGATCGCTGCCCGCCGCGGCGCTCGCGGCGACGATCGGCGATCCGGCGGAGAGCCCGAAGAGCGCCGTGCTGATGGGCGCGCTGATCGTCCCGATCCTCGTGGTGCTGATGGCCTACGCGTTGGCGCTGTCGGTCCTGAACCAGCTCGCGCTCCACAGCCTGGCGCACAACCGCCGCGGCGTGTACTCGGCGCTGCTGCACGGCTGGAGGATCATGCGCAACGACCCGTGGGCGACGGCGCGCGCGGTGCTGGTCGATCTGGTGCTGTTCCTGACCATCCTGATGGCCTGGCGGCTGTTCACGGGATTCTCCGACTGGCTCCGAGGAGCCGGGGAGGTCCTCGCGACGATCGCCAAGGTCCTCCTCGTGAGCTTCGCCGGCGTCGCGCGCGCGGGCTACTGGGCGCGCGCGTACCGCGCTCTGGGTGGGCTCTCGCCCGACGACGGCGTGCCGGGACTCTAGCGACCCGCCGGGGTGAGAGGACTGGTGACCGCGGAAGGGCTCGAACCTTCGACCTGATGATTAAGAGTCACCTGCTCTACCAACTGAGCTACGCGGCCACTCGAAGGGGCGGGGATTATGGCGACCCCGCGGCCTGTTGGGAAGGGAAGGCGGGAATGGTGAGCGCGGAAGGGATCGAACCTTCGACCTACTGGTTAAAAGCCAGTTGCTCTACCGACTGAGCTACGCGCCCGCTCGAGCCTCCGCCGGGATCAGACTTCCATGATCTCGGCGGTCTTCTTGTCGTGGACCTGCCCGACCTTGTCCTCGTACTCCTTGAGGAGCTTCTGGATCTCGTCGTGCAGCTTGCGGCCCTCGTCCTCGGTCACGCCGCCGTCCTTGAGCATCTGGTCGGCGTGCTTGTTCATGTCGCGACGGACGTTGCGCATCGAGATGCGCGTCTCCTCGCAGAGCTCCTTGACCTTCGAAGCGTACTTCTTGCGCTGCTCGCCCGAGAGCGGAGGCATCGTCAGGCGGATCACCTTGCCGTCGTTCGCGGGCGTCACGCCGAGATCCGACTTCTGGATCGCTTTCCCGACGTCTCCGAGCACGGAGGCGTCGAAGGGCTTGATCAGGATCTGCCGGGGTTCCGGGATCGAGATCGACGCCATCTGCGAGAGCGGCGTCGGCACTCCGTAGTAGTCGACGCGGATCCCCTCCACGAGCGCCGGCGAGGCGCGGGAGGTCCGGATCGTCCGCAAAAGATCTTGGAGGTGGTGGAGCGCCTTCTCGAAGCGCTCCCGCGAGTCGTTCATCGTCGCTTGGTAGGTCATCGTCAGCTCCGGATGCGGGTGCCGAGACGTTCTCCGCGCACCACGCGTTCGAGGTTGCCTTCTTCGAACAGATTGAACACCACGACGGGCAGCCGATTCTCCATGCACATCGTGATCGCCGTCCCGTCCATGATCCGCAGGCCGTCCTTCAGGACGTCCATGTAGGTGAGCTCGTCGAACCGGCGCGCCCCGCGATCCTTCTTGGGATCGGCCGTGTACACGCCGTCGACCTTGGTCGCCTTGAGCAGCACCTCGCAAGAGAGCTCCGCGGCGCGCAGCGCGGCGGCCGTGTCCGTCGTGAAGAACGGGTTGCCCGTCCCCGCGGCGAGGATCACGACGCGCCCCTTCTCGAGGTGCGCGATCGCGACGCGGCGCAGGAAGGGCTCCGCCACCTGCCGGATCTCGATCGCGGTCATCACGCGCGTCGGGAGCCCGAGCGACTCGAGCGCGTCGCACAACGCGAGCGCGTTGATCACCGTCGCGAGCATGCCCATGTAGTCGGCGCTCGCGCGCTGGCCGCCGAGCTGGCTGAAGTCCGCGCCGCGGAGGATGTTCCCGCCCCCCACGACGACCGCGACCTGCACGCCGGCCTTGTGCACGCCGACGATCTGCTTGGCGATCGTGCGAACGGCCTCGGGGTCGAGGCCGTGGCCTCCCTCGGGGCCGCCCAGGGCCTCTCCCGAGAGCTTCAGGAGCACGCGAGAGTAGGGCTTCTCCTTCTCCATGGCCGGCGCCAGAGCTTAGGGAGGCTCCCGGCGCTTGTCAGCCTACTTCCCGATCTGGAACCGCGCGAAGGCTTCGATCTTCGATCCGCGCCCGAGCTTCTCCTCGACGATCTTCTGGACCGTCTTGGTCTCGTCCTTCATCCACTTTTGTTCGGGGAGGACCTGGTCGGCGTAGAACTTCTCGAGCTTGCCGGAGATGATCTTCTCCTGCATCTCGGGCGGCTTCGACTTCACTTCCTCGAGGTAGATCGCTCGCTCGCGCTCCACGAGGTCGGCCGCGACCTGCTCGCGCTTGGCGGCTGTGGGGCTGAAGACGACGACGTGCATCGCGAGTTCCTTGAGCGCCTCGGTCGCGACGGACTCCTCGGCCGGCGTCGTCACGGAGATGAGCGCGCCCTTCTTGCCGTCGTGGTGGATGTAGCTGCCGACGCGGCCGTTCATGTTCTCCAGGCGGAGGATGCGCGCGATGCGCATGTTCTCGCCGATCTTGCCCACCAGGAGCTTCAGCGTCTCGCCCACGCTGGCCTTGCCGTCGCGGAAGGGCTGGTCGAGCAGCGCCTCGACCGACGCCGGGTTCTTCTCGGCGACGTGCACCGCGAGATCGGCGATCAGAGCCTCGAAATCGGCCGTCTTCGCGACGAAGTCGGTCTCGCAGGTCAGCGCGACCATCGCCCCGACGCGCGACTTGGGCCCGACGTGCACGCGCACGCGGCCCTCGCCCGTCTCGCGCTCGGCCTTCTTCTCCGCGGTCTTCAGGCCCGACTTGCGCAGCCAGTCGACCGCGGCCTCGATGTCGCCCTGGGAGGATCCGAGCGCGCGCTTGCACTCCATGAGGCCGGCGCCCGTGCGCTCGCGCAGGGTCCGGACCATTTCCGATGTGATTTCCATGTTCGTACCGGGGTTCAGCGAGAGGATCGGGATTGCGCGTGGGATGGACGGGAACGAGGCGCGCGGATCGTCCCCACGGACGATCCCGCGCTGGCCGGGCGAGCTTCGTCGCGGCTAGGCCGACTCTTCGTCGCCGTACTTGGCGACCGAGCCGGCCGGTGAGCCCTCTTCCGCCTCGCCGACGTCGAGGACCGCGGAGGCCTTCGATCCAGGCGAGAGGCGCGTCGACATGCCTTCGGGCAACCGCTGGCCGCGCGTCGGCCGAGGCTCGTCGCCGGGGGCGAACACCTCGTCGCGCTTCTCGGCGGAGCCCATCGAGGCCACGCGCTCGCGGTGGTTCGCGGAGCCCTCCTCGACCGAGCTCACGAGCTGCTCGATCATCAGGCGCACCGACTTCAGGGCGTCGTCGTTGCCGGGGATCACGATGTCGACCGAGGCCGGATCGCAATCGGTGTCGAGGATCCCGATCACGGCGACGCCCATCCGGCGCGCCTCGCGCACGGCGTTCGCCTCGCGCGCGGGATCGACGACCACCATCGCGCCGGGCATGCCGGTCATCTCGCGGATGCCGCCCAGGTTGCGGGTGATCTTCCGGCGCATGCGGCGCATGCTCGAGAGCATCTTCTTCGAGAGCTGGGAGTTGCTGCCGTCCTCCTCCATCTTCTCGAGCTCTTCGAGGCGCTTCAGCCGGCTGCGGATCACGGAGAAGTTGGTCAGCGTTCCGCCGATCCACCTCTCCGTGACGACAGGCATGCCGGTCCGCTGACCGGCTTCCTGGATGACTCCCTTCACCTGCCGCTTGGTGCCGACCCACAGGATGGTCGAGCCTTCCGCGGCCAGGTGGTAGAGGAGGTTCTGGGCGCGCAGGACGCCTCGCAGCGTCTCGCGCAGGTCGATGATGTGGATGAGGTTGCGGCGGCCGTGGATGTACGGCGCCATCTTCGGATTCCACCGCGACACGCGGCATCCGAAGTGCACACCTGCATCGATGAGCTCTTGTACGGTGACTTGGTCCATGGAAACGAATCGCTCCGGCCGATGACTTCTCCTCCGAGGAGCCTCCGGAGCGGGCGTCCTGCCCCCGTGCGACCCGTTGCGAGGCTTGCGACCCGGCCGGAATCGGCACGAGCAGCCTCAGGGCGGCAAAGGCGGGCCGGGATTCTACAGGCGCGGGGGTCCTAGTCAATGTCCAGGGGCGGTAGCCGCGTCCTCGGCTCGGGGCACCCGCGGATCATGGGATATGATTTCGAGCCGATCCTGCCCGGCTCCGGGGGTAGTCGGCCCGGATTGAGCCCCTCCTCGAACCCTTCTCCTTCCATCCTCTGCTGCGACCACCGGGGGGAGGGCCTGTCCGTCCTGCTCTCGGGAAAGGCCGGCGAGGGATTCCAGATCCGCGAGACGAGCGACCTCCGCACGACTCGGGAGGCGCTCCTGGGTGGGCGCTTCGACCTGATCCTCCTGCATCCGCTCGCTGAAGCGGGGTCGGTGGAGCTCACGGAGATCGAGAGGCTCCGCGGCGACGCGCCTCCCACCCCCGTGCTCCTCGTGGTCGAGCCGGGCGATCCGCGGTCCGCGATCAACGCCGCGAGCGCCCTGGAGCACGGGTCCTTCGACCTCGTGCACCGCGACGCCGCGCCCGAGGAGCTCGTGCTGCGCATCGAGCGGCTGCTGGTGGAGACGCGCTCCCGGGCGGCGATCGAGGAGCTGCGCCACCGCGCGCTCCACGACGACCGCACCGACCTCCTGCGGCCAACGGCGTTCGAGCACCGCCTCGCGGAGCACTTCTCCGCGGCCGAGCGGCACCGGCTGCCCCTGGCCTTGGTGCTGATCGACCTCGACGGATTCGGGATGGTGAACAAGAACTACGACCACGTCGTGGGCGACCGCGTCATCGCGCGCGTTGGCGCCGCGATCCGCGGTGCGCTGCGCGCCGAGGACGTCGCCGGGCGCCTGGGGGGAGACGAGTTCGCCGTCCTGCTCCCCTACACGGGTCGGATCGACGCCGCGCACGCGGTCCGGCGGCTCCGCGACGAGATCCGCGCGCAGAGCCGGCTCGTCGAAGGCGTTCCGGCCGGGTTCCGGATCCGCGCGAGCCTCGGCTTCGAGACCTTCGACGGATCGAATCTGGCCTCGTTCGCGGAACTGCGGGCGCACGCCGAGGCGGCCCTGCGCGAGGCGAAGCGGCGCGGCGGAGACCGCGGCGTGTACTTCCGCAGCCTCTCTCGCCCCGGCTAGCCCGCATCTCTCACCACGGGTCGAGCGAGACGACGCAAATGCCGGTGGATGCAAGGAAGGCGACCGAGGCCACCACAGGCGACCTGGTAAGGTCGCCGAGGAGGCCGACCGAGCCTGACGCCGCAGACGCCGGCAGTTGCGT
>JBJXFB010000096.1:0-17859 GCA_046155895.1 Planctomycetota bacterium
TTCAAGTCCGCGGCCGCGTCCTGGACGCGCTCGGCACTCCCGTCCCCGCCGTCGCCGTGGGCGTGGAGGGCGGGTCGGAGGTCCTGGCCACGAGCGACGCGGCCGGCGGCTTCGATTTCGAGCTCGACCGCGGCGGCCGGAGGATCGTCTCGAAGTCGATCGATTGGATCACCCTGCGGTTCTCCCAGGTCGACTCGCAGGAACCCGACCGCGTCCACCTCGTGATCGTCGCGGCGCCCATCACGGTCGCCGGCCTCGTCGTCGATCCTTCCGGCCGGCCGATCGCCGGCGCGACGGTCGCCGCGCGGTTCCCGATCGCGGCCTTCGCCACCTTCCCCTTCGCGCTCGACTCGACCGGAGTGGTCGCTCCGTCGGCGAAGACCAGTCCCGACGGGTCCTTCGTGCTCGAGCGCATCCCTTCGCTCGCCCGCGCCTCCCTCCACACGAGCTCGGCGGGCTGGGCGGACGACGAGCGACCCCTCCCGACGGAGACCACGCTCCATCTCGTCATCGAGATGCGCGAGTTCGTCGTGACCGCCGCCCGCCTCGGAGGCGTCGTCGTGCACGCCGACGGATCGCCGGCAGCCGGCGCGCTCGTCCATCTCGCCGAGGAGCAGGCGAAAACGGACGAACGCGGGGACTTCCGCCTCGCCATCGATTCGGTCTCCGAGGAGACGCCGCTCGTCGCCACGCTGAAGGGCTTCCAGGCCGCCGTGATGCCCGAATACGGCCGCGTGATCGCCGCCAACGACGGCCATCCGCCTCGAGTGCGCCTCGTGCTCGGCCCGGAGCCGCTCTCGATCGCCGGAAGGGTGGTCGAGGCCGACGGAACTCCCTGCAGCGGCTGGACGGTCGCGCTCGCACAGGGCACGGCCATCTCGCAATCCCAGATCCCCCCGGTCACCGCCGAGTCGCTGACCTCGGGCCAGCGGATCCAGACGTCGACCGACAAGCAAGGCGCGTTCGTCGTCGAGGGCCTGCTGGACAGGCCGTACCTCCTGCAGGCCTGGGGCCGGGACGGGAGGATGGTCCGTTCCGATCCCATCCAGGCCGGCACGAGAGGCGCGGAGCTCCGCTGCGAGCCCGACGCGTTCGTGGAGAGGATCGAGGGCCGCGTCGTCTCGCGCGAGGGGCTGCCGCTCGGCGGGATCGACGTCTCGGTCGCGATCGTGACTTTCGAGAACGCGATCGGGAGCACCTGGATTACCGTGAAATCCGTGAAGTCGGCCGGGGACGGGACTTTCGTGCTCGAGCGGGTTCCCAGGCGCTTCGCGCGCTTGAGCGTCGACGGCGAGAGCGTCGAGTCGACAACGCTCACACTCGCCGAGATCGACCTCGCGCAACCGATCGAGATCGCCGTGGTCCGTCTGTGCCGGTTTCGATTCGAGAACGGATCGGACCAGGAGGTTCCGGGCTGGCTCGAGGTCCTCGACAGGGAGGGCCGCGTCCTGAGCCTGGTGACTCGTCAAGCGCAGTCGATGATGACGAGCTCGACTGCGACGCTCACGGACGGCTGCTCGCACGTGCTCTCCGTCAGCGAGGACGCCGCGCGACTCGTGCTGTACAAGAACGGCGAGATCCATTCGAGCCAGCCTCTACGCCTCGTTCCGGGCGAGATCGTCACGGTCCGCCGCGAGCGCTGACGCCCATGACACGCAGCTTCGACCGCCGATCTTTCCTCGCCCTCGCCGCCGCGAGCAGCGCCTCGTGTGCGATTCCGCGCCAGGCCTCGACCGAGCGGCGCTACGCCTTCGACCGCGTGATCCGGGGCGGACGCATCCTCGACGGCACGGGCGGACCGGAGTGGAGCGCGGACATCGGTTTGCGGGGCGACACGATCGCGGCCTTCGGGGCGATCGACCCCGAGCAGGCGCGCAGCGTGATCGACGCGCGCGAATCGTGCGTCGCGCCGGGGTTCATCGACATCCACACGCACTCCGACGCCGATGTGCTCTCCTATCCCGACAACGAAAGCCGCGTCTTCCAGGGGGTGACGACCGAGATCACCGGCAACTGCGGGTACTCCGCGGCTCCCTTGTCCGGCCTGGAACAGGTCGAGCGCGCCCGGGAGCTGCGCGAAGAGGGCATCGACGCCTGCTGGACCGACGTGGGGTCCTATTTCCGGGCTCTCGAGTCGACGCGCATCGCCGTGAACCAGGGGCTCCTGCTCGGACAAGGCACGCTGCGCCGGAGCGTCGCGCGCCTGGAGAACCGGCCGCTCTCCGGCCGCGAGATGGCGGAGGTGTTGCGCCTGCTCGAGGAGGGTCTCGACCAGGGGGCTTTGGGATTCTCGACCGGCCTCGAGTACACGCCCGGCCGCTTCACGCCGACCGAGGAGCTGATCGCCATGGCCCGCGTGCTGGCGAGACGCGGAAGGCTCTACGCGTCGCACCTGCGCAGCGAGGAGGCCCAGTTCCTGGAAGCGATCGACGAGGCGCTGCGCATCGGGCGCGAGAGCGGCGCGCGCGTGCAGGTCAGTCACCTGAAGGCAGCCGGCAAGCCCAACTGGCACAAGCAGGACGCCGCGCTCGCCGCGCTCGAGAGAGCGCGCGCCAGCGGGATCGAGGTGCTGGCCGACGCCTATCCCTACACGGCGTATGCGACCGGGCTCACGGTCTTCCTGTCCGACGAGGCCCGCGAAGGCGGCGACGACGCGCTCCTCGCGCGCCTGGAGGACCCCGTCCAGCGGGCGACGATCCGCGCCTTCCTCGGGCCGCGCGTCGCCTGCGATCCCGGGGGCTTCGAGCTCATCGTCATCGCATCGGTCGGCGCCGGCCGCAACCGCGACGCGATCGGCGTCGATCTCGCGACGATCGCGGCGCGGCGCGGAGTCGAACCGGCGGAGGCGCTGCTGCAACTCCTGGAGGAGGAACGGGCGGACGTCGGCTTCGTCGGGCACGGCATGAGCGAGGAGAACGTCGCCAAGGTGCTGGTGCACCCGCTGGTGATGATCGGCTCCGACGGCCGAGCGATGGCGCCGCGCGGCCGGGCGCTCGAGTCGCGCCCGCATCCGCGCAGCTACGGGACCTTCGCGCGCGTGCTCGCCAAGTACGTGCGCGCCGAGGGCCGCCTCGATCTGGCCGCTGCGATCCGGAAGATGACCTCGATGCCCGCGGCGCAGCTCGGCCTGGAGGATCGCGGCCGCATCGGACAGGGCATGAAGGCGGACCTCGTCGTCTTCGATCCGGCGAAGGTGCAGGACCTGGCGACCTTCGACGATCCGCACCGCACGGCGACGGGCTTCTCCCACGTGCTCGTCAACGGCGTCGCGGTGCTGGAAGACGGCGTGCGGACGAAGGAGCGGCCGGGCCGCGTGTTGCGCTGATCTGCGGGCTCAGCGCTCGCGGTAGCCGAGCGAGACGAGCAGGCAGGGCCCGCCCGCGATCACGGAGAGCCCGAGCTCCTCGGCGCGGCGCACCGCCTCCGCGCTCTCCGCTCCCGGCTGCATCCAGAGCCGCTTCACCCCCGCCGACGCCACCTCCTCCACGATGCGCTCCGTGATCCCCGGCGGCGTGATGATCGAGACTCCGTGCACTGCCTCGGGGAGCGAGGCGAGGTCGGGAACCGCGGCGATCCCCTCGACCTGCTTCTCCCGCGGATTCACCGGGATCGCGCGGCGACGGTTCTGGAGATAGCAGCGCAGGACCTTGTTGCCGTACTTCGACCGATCGGTCGACGCCCCGACGACGGCGTAGACGTCGCCGGCCAGGAACTCGCGGATCCTCTCGTTCAGGTCCTTCATCTCAAGGCCGTACGATCGTGACCTCGCCCGGCACGAGACGCACCTTGATTCGGCCGGATTCAGCATCCTTGTGGTAGAGGACGACCGTCTCCGCCGAATCGAGCGAGGTGAGCACGTCCGACCGCTCGCCCGTGATCGGGCCGCGGCTCATCGACATCACGAGATTGGCCTCGAACTTCCCGACGGAGAGCGGCTCGCCGGTCCCGTCGAGCACCTCGAAGCCGTCCGCGACGAGGCTCGAGCCCGAGAGATCGATCTGGATGTGCGCGCGGCGGTAGGCGACGAGGACGAGGCCGCCCAGGTTCTGTCCCGGCTCGATCCGATGCTCGAAGGAGAGATCGTTCGGGAACGCGACGCGCGCGTACCGCACGTCGGCGGACACGCCCGGGAACTCGAACGCGCCTTCGCCGTTGGCTCTCGTGAAGACTTCCACGCGGTCTCCCTGGCCGCGTTCCTCGCGCGTGGTCTCCCGCACGAGCCACACCTCGGCTCCGGGAACCGGCTGCCCGGCCCGGTCGACGACGCGGCCGGCGACCTTGACGGTCATGCCCTCGCCGCCGAAGCGGATCTCGGCGTCGGTCCTCCCCGCTTCGATGGGTTCCGTGCGCATGGTGAGCATCGAGCGACGATCGACGAGCGCGAGGACGTACGCCCGCCGGTCGAGTCCGCCGATCTCGAACCGCCCTTCCGCATCCGTCTCGTCGCGCGTGGATGGCCCGGGCCCCTCGCCCGCGGCGAGGTCCTCGATCGCGATCCCGTCGATGCGCGTCAGGTCCGACGCCTGCACGTCGACCCCGGCGATCGGACGCCCGTCGGAGTCGACGACGCGGCCGGCCAGGCGCAGGGCCGGCGGTCCGAGGCGGATCTCGTGATCCCCCGCGTGCAGGTCGAGGACGGCCCGACCCGGCAGGAATCCCGCCTTCGAGGCCAGGATCTCGGTCGCAGGGTGGGTCACCACCGTTTCGATGACGAAGCTCCCGTCGGCCTCCGTGCGGGCCGCATGCGGGCCGAAGCGGACGCTCGCGCCAGCGACGGGCTTGCCCTGCGCATCGAGGACGATGCCGCGCGCGGAAGTCTCCGACTCCGCTCCCACGTCGAAGACGATCCGCAGCTGCGTCTCGGCACCGGCGCCGAGGGGCTGGCTCAACGGCGGCGAGCCCACGCGCCGGACGACGAGGAGCCGGCCGGCCACGCCAGGAGCGTCCGCGATCTCGAAGCGGCCGTCGGCGTCGCTGCGCGCGTAATGCTCGAGCGGCACCGCGCAGTCGAGGATCGAGCCCGACGCCGGCGCGGGGCTGTCGGGGACCCTCACCGCGAGGACGACGCCCTCGATCGGCCGGCCCGCCACGTCGACGACGACGCCGGCGACGGCTGCGGGCCGCGCGACGACGAGGACGGACTCGACCTGGTTCGGATCGCCGTCCCAGCAGCCCAGCGCACGGACCGGGACGAGGCGCTCTCCGCGCGCGTGCAACAGGCTTCCGTCGTCGGGACGCGGGATCTCGAAGAGTCCTCGCTCCCCGCTCTTCCCGATCTCGGTCGCGGGGCTCGCGCCCTCCGTTCCGCCGAAGGCGGGCTCGGGTGTGCCTACGAACGCCGAGGACAGGGAGCGGACGCCGGCCTTCCCGCCGGATGGGAGCGGGCCGGCGAAGATCGCGGCTCCGGAGATCACCCGCCCCTCCGTGTCGACGACTCTGCCGCGGATCGTCCCGCGGGATCGGGCCCGTTCGGGGGCGGCGCTGGGGCTCGAGATCGCGACCCGGCCGCCCGATTCGACTCGAGGTTCGGCGACGCGCGCTTCGGGCTGGTCCTCGCCCTCGAGCGCCGTCGCTCCCCGTTCCTGCGGCTCGGCGTCGGCCGAGGAAGTTCCCGACCGTCCAGGCTGCGGGCTCCCGCCGGCTCCCCCGATCGAGGTCCAGACGAGACCGAGCACGACCAGGGCGCCGAGCAGCGCGATCACGACCTTGGTGTTCAAGGCTCCACCTGCCACGATCGTAACCCCATGAACCGCGCGGAGAAGGTCGCCCGCATCCAGCGCGTCCTGGACGACCTCTACCCGGACCCTCCCATACCCCTCGAGCACGAGGACCCTTTCACGCTGCTCGTCGCCGTCGTCCTCTCGGCTCAAACGACCGACGCGCGCGTGAACCTCGTCACCCCGGCGCTCTTCGCGCGCGCCGGCACGCCCGGCGAGATGGCGAAACTCTCCGTGCCGGAGATCCACGACTTGATCAGGACCTGCGGCCTCGCGCCCGCGAAGGCCAAGGCGATCGCCGGGCTCTCGAAGATCCTCGTGGAGAAGCACGGCGGGAAGGTCCCGCGGACCTTCGAGGAGCTCGAGGCGCTGCCCGGCGTCGGCCACAAGACGGCCAGCGTCGTGATGGCACAGGCCTTCGGGATCCCGGCTTTCCCCGTCGACACGCACATCCACCGTCTGGCGCAACGCTGGGGCCTTTCGGACGGGACCTCGGTCGCGCAAACCGAACGCGATCTGAAGGCGATCTTCCCGCGCGAGCGCTGGATCCCCCTCCACCTCCAGATCATCCTGTTCGGCCGGGAGCACTGCCCGGCGCTGCGGCACGATCCCGCGGGCTGCCTCATCTGCTCGTTCGCGGCGGCGAAGTCCCGGAGCCGACGAAGCAAGCCGCGCGCTCCCAGAGCGAGTCCGGCCGCGTCTCGAACACGAGCTCGGGAGTAGCGCGCACGAGGATCGCGCCTTCGGGCAAGGCGCGAGATCGGCAGGGGATCCGGGAGGCTCCGCGGAAGAAGCGGAGACGTGGACCCGTTCCCGGCGATCCCCGCGCGGTGAGCAAGAGACGATCGACGGCTCCCCCCACTCCGTACCGCGCTCCGCTGGGTCCCGGCACCCGCAGTCCCCCGAATTCCACCGGATCGCGATCGAACATGTAGAGCGGGAAGATCCGGTCGAGGAAGGATTCGCCGCCGCGGACGATCGCGATGCCAGGAGCGAAGCGGTCCGTCACCGGGCCGGCGAGGTCGAGCGCGAGCCAGCCGTCCGCGGCTCGATGGACGAGGAACAGGGCGCGCCGGCCCTCGAGAAGGAGGAAGGACGTGTCGAGTCGAGGCCGCATCGGATCGGAATCGGGGCTCCTGCATCCCCGCGGACACTCCCTCACGCCGCGGGTGACACCTCGAAACCGAAATTCCGGGAGGGTTCTTCACTCGGCGATCCCCGGACTCTCGGAGTCGCTCCTCCGGGTCGCGCCACGACGCTGTTCAGGGCTCGACTGGAATCGACCGCGCCTCGCGACCACAATCTCCCGTCCTGCGGTTCTTCCGATGCCCGACGAACGAATTCCCCGGTCGCCCCCCGAATCTCACGTCGAGATCAGCGCCGAGCACAGCTGGGACGAGGAGTACGGCGAGCCGGAGGAGAACGGGCCCGAGGAGAAGGCGCTCGAGCTCGCGTGGGAGCACCTGGACGCCGGGGAGCCCCAGAAGGCGCTCGAGGGGCTCCTGCAGCTCGATCCGGACTGGCCGGAGCGCTGGATCCCCGAGACGGTCGCGCGGACGCAGCTCGGCGAGCTCTCCGCCGCGGGCGCGCTCCTGGCGCGGACGAGCGAGATCGAGGAGATCGAGGATCACCCCGACTACCTGTGGGCCAAGGCGGAGCTGCGCCTGGCCGAGTGGAAGATCGGGGAGGCGCGCGCGACTCTCGAGCGGCTGCTCGAGGTGGAGAAGAGTTCCGCCGCGCTCGACCGCCTGGCGCTGTGCGCGGAGGTCGAGGGCGACTTCGAGAACGCCGACCTGATCCTGGCCCAGTCCGTCGCGATCGATCCGAACGGCGAGCCGATCCCGCGCTTCACGCCCGAGGAGTTCGAAGAGGTCGTCGCCGAGGCGATCGCGAACCTGAACGACGACACGAAGAAGGGCCTCGAGCGCTGCGAGATCGCGATCGAGCCCGTCCCCGCGCCGTGGATGGTCGATCCGAGCGACCCCTCGGGTACTCCTCCGGGCATGCTCGGGCTCTTCTCGGGCGATTCCGAGCTCGAGCGGAGCGAATTCGACACCGGCACGCTGCCTCCGCGCATCTTCCTGTTCCAGCGCAACCTCGAGCGTGCCTGCAGGACGCACGAGGAGCTGGTCGAGCAGATCCGCGTGACCCTCTTCCACGAGATCGGGCACATGCTCGGCTTCGACGAGGAAGGCGTGGCGGAAATGGGGCTGGAGTAGGCGGCGCCTACTTCTGCCGCGGGGACTCGAGCCCCGCGTCCGGCTCGCGGTAGCGGCCCGAGCGGACCTCCCGCACCATTCTCGCCAGACTCTTCGCGGCGTTCCTCACCTCGACCTGGAAGCCCTTGTCCTCGTCCAGCTCGTCGTGGCTCGTCGCGTAGGGCTCGTAGTAGCCGATGTACCTCCCGAGCGCCGAGCTCGGGCCGGCCTGGACGAGCCCCATGTCGGTCAGCCAGTCGCACAGGTTCTGCCGCAACGTCTCGACGCCCGCCGCGTCGCCGTGCACGACGACGGAGAACGCGCGGCCGGCGAGGTGCTTGGGATAATCCCAGCCCTTCATCTCGAGCCGCTTGGCGCGCAGCGGGTCCTTGCCGCCCGTGCTCGTCGGATCGGGATTGCCGCCGTCGGCGCACACGAGACGGTCGATCATGAGCTTCAGCGTGCTCGGCGCCTGGTACCAGTTCACCGGGCACACGATCATCACGCCGTGCGCCGCCGACCAGCGCGGGTAGATCTCGTTCATCCAGTCGCCCGTCTGCCCCATCGCGTGGTTCGGGTAGCACGAGCACGGCCAGTTGCAGAGCGGCATCGCCGTCGACACGCAGGCCTTGCAGGGGAAGATCACGCGCCCGTACTCCGACGTCAGAAGAGAGAGGTCGAGGAGATCGACCTCGAAGCCCTTCTCCTCCTCGAGCGCGGCCTCGGCCATCTTCGCGATCCGGTAGGTCTTGCTCATCTCGCCTGGACAGGTCTGATTGCTGCGCGAGGAGCCGCACACGAGCAGGATGCGCGAGCGCGATTTCGGGTTCTTCTGCGTCCGCTCGGCCTTCTTTACCGCGGCGCGCGCCGCGAGCCACTCGATCGGGAGTCCGAAATCGGGATCGGCGAAGCCCTTCCCCGCCTTGCGCGTCCGCGGACTCCTGCGGTACTCGTGGTAGGCCTCCCAGGCGACGTCGAGGATCGAGCGGAGCTCGTCCGCCTTCGCCTCGAACGCGGGATCGAAGAAGCGGCTGCGGAAGCGCTCCTCGAACTCCGTGCGGGTCAGGGCGACGCTGGGCTGCCCGGTGCGGACGCGGAGCTTCTTCATCGGATCCTCCGTTGGGGGGAGCAGCTTACGGGATTCCCGGAACTGGCGAGTCCGACTCCGAGGGCACTTTCGTAACCTGCCCCCATTCGGGGCGGCCGTGGTCGCCCCATCCCCCTCATCCATTCCTTCCAATTCGAAGAGGAACCATGGGTCTCAAGGACAAGAACGCATTGATGGTTGTGGCCGTAGCGGCCCTCGTCGCCGGCGCACCCTTCGCCACAGGCTGCAAGAGCGGCAAGGACAGCTCGGCGCAAACCTCCATGATGGAGAAGCACGCCTGCAAGGGCATGAACGCCTGCAAGGGCATGGGCGGCTGTTCGACCGGCGACAACGGCTGCGCCGGCAAGAACTCCTGCAAGGGCAAGGGCGGCTGCGCCACGGTCGGGGCCCACAGCTGCAAGGGCATGAACGCCTGCAAAGGGCATGGGCGGCTGTTCGAGCGGCGACAACGGCTGCGCCGGCAAGAACTCCTGCAAGGGCCACGGCGGCTGCGCCGTGCCGGTCAAGCACTAGGAGCGTTCCGACGCGCGGCGGATCGCTCGGGCGCGAGCTCGCGGCGATCCGCCGGCGTTCTCTCCCCTCGATGAAGCCTCCCCGCAAGAAGTCGCGCCTCGAGCTCCCGAACCTCGGGTTCGGCGTCGGGCTGCGCACGGTCCACTTCGGGCACGTGCTCGACAAGAAGCCCAAGGTCGACTGGTTCGAGATCGTGTCCGAGAACTTCATGGACACGGGCGGCCGGCCGATGTGGGTCCTCGACCAGATCGCCGAGCGCTATCCGATCGGGATGCACGGCGTCTCGCTTTCGATCGGGTCGGTGGATCCCGTCGATTTCGACTACCTGCGCAAGCTCGGGGAGCTCGCCAAGCGGGTGAAGGCGCGGTTCATCTCGGATCACTTGTGCTGGTGCGGGATCAGCGGGCGCAACATGCACGACCTGCTCCCGCTGCCGTACACGGAGGAGTGCCTGGCGCACTGCGTCGAGCGCGTGAAGATCGTGCAGGACTTCCTCGGCACTCGCCTCGTGCTCGAGAACCCCTCCTCCTACGTCGAGTTCAAGAGCTCGCGGATGAGCGAGTGGGAGTTCCTCGCGCGCCTGGCGGAGGAGGCCGACTGCGGGCTCCTGCTCGACCTGAACAACGTGTACGTGAGTTCGTTCAACCACGCGTTCGACCCGTTCGAGTACGTCGAGGCGATCCCGACCGAGCGCATCGTCTACTACCACCTCGCCGGGCACACGAACCACGGCACGCACATCCTCGACACGCACTCCGACCACGCGATCGAGGCCGTGTGGAAGCTGTACGAGCGCGCGTGCGAGCTCTCGGGCGGGCGATCGACGCTGTACGAGTGGGACGAGGACATCCCGGCGTTCGGCGTCGTGCACGGGGAGGCGTTGAAGGCCGCGAAGCGCCTGGAGAAGCTCGCGCGAAAGCCCGAAGCCACGAAGGGCCGCCATGCCGCGCGCGTCGGTTGATCGGGCGACGAGGGTCCGCCGGCCGGAACTCGTGAAGACCGAGCGCTGGTTCCAGGCGGAACTCGCGCGGCCGCACGAGGGCGGGAAGGCCGGAGCCCCGGCGAGCGCGTCGATCCTCCCCTCGAAGCACCTCCGCCCGGAGGAGCGCGTCGCGATCTACAGCGGCATGTACTTCGCTCGCCTGTACGAGTGCCTCGCGGACGACTACCCGGCGCTCGTGAAGCTCTCCGGCCGCGAGACCTTCGGCAAGATCGCGCGCGCGTACCTGGCGAAACACCCTTCGCGCCACTACTCGCTCAACTTCCTCGGCCGCAAGCTGCCCGAGTTCCTCGACGGACCGCTGCGGATCCCCCGGCGCGCGCTGCTCGCGGACGTCGCGCGGGTCGAGCGGGCGATCTCCGAGTCCTTCGACGCCGCCGTGTCGTCGGTGATGACTCCCGCCGACATGGCGCTCGTGCCGCCCGCCGTGTGGGAGACGGGGAGGGTCCGGCTGACCGAGTCGCTGCGCCTGCTCGCGCTCGACCACCGCGCGAACGCGATCGTGTCCGCTTGCCGCCAGGAGAAGGAGCTGCCGTCGCTCGCGAGGAAGAAGACCTGGGTCGCTGTCTACCGCAAGGAGTGGACGGTGTGGCGCGCCGACCTCACGGAGCCGATGCACGCGGTGCTCGCCGCGCTGCGAGCCGGGAAACCGCTCGGCGCAGCGCTCGCGGCGGCCGCGCGGCGCTTCGAAGGAACGCCGGAGGAGATGAAGGCCGAGGTCCACCGCTGGTTCGGCGAGTGGGCGCGGGAAGGGCTCTTCGCGGCGGTGGAGCGGTAGACTGTCGCGCGCCGTGGCCAAGGTCACAGATTGTGACCTTAGAAAGGACCCGATGGACCGACAGGACTACGACCGCCTCGCCGACGCCTGCCTCGAGCGCATCGTCCGCACCCTCGAGCCCTTCGATCCCGACGAGGTCGACTACGCGACGAGCGACGGCGTGGTCACGATCGAGTTCCCCGACAGCGTGCGCTACGTCCTGAACCGCCAGGCCGCGACGTATCAGATGTGGTTCGCGGCCGGCGCGCGCGCGTGGCACTTCAACTGGGACGCGGAGAAGAAGGCCTGGATCGACGACAAGGAGGGCCGCGAGCTCTTCGCGAGGATCGAGGAGGCCGTTTCCGCGAAGATCGGGCGCGCGGTGAAGCTCTAGGGCCGCGCGAACGGCTCCTACTTCTTCTTTTTCTTGAGCAACCCGTCGAGCAGGCTGCCGCCCTGCCGCTTGAGCGCGTCCTCCGCGACGCGCTTCAGGAAATCGTCGCCCACGCGTAGCTTCGGGCTGTTCCAGGTCCCCCGCAGCTCGAGCGGGACGAGCAGGTTTGGATCGAGGAACTCGCGATACGAGTCGAGCTTGTCGCTCACCTTCTTGCCGAGCGCCGAGAGAGGGACCTCCGTCTCCATCCGGAAGCTCTTGTCCACCAGGTTGAACGTGCCCTTGAACGGGTAGTCTTTCCCGCCGATCCGGATCGGAAGGTCCGTGTAGCTCGCGACGCCCTTCTGGATCGGAACGCGGATCTCGGGGACGTCGACGACCTTCGCTCCCCCCCCGCTGAGCAGGCTCTCGAGGCCGGGCAGGAGCTTGTACGTGACCTGCCCGAGGTTCACGCGGACGAGCGCGTCGAGCTTCGAGAGATCGGCGTCGAGCGGGAGCCGGAGCTCCTCGACGGACACAGACACCGGCGGGCTGCCCTCCGGCTGTTGCAGATTCACCATCATCGGCACGAGACTTCCGACGACGCGCTCGCTGAAGAGCGGCGTCAGCCCGGCACGCGCGAGGACGGCTTCCTGGTTCCCTCCGACCTTCTCGAGATAGAGGACGCCGTCCTTCAACCCGCCCCGGTCGCAAGTCACCTTCGCCTGCGGGGACTCGAGCGACGCGGTGAATGTGCCTTCGGACTGGCTGATCCCGTCGGAGCGCAGCGCGACGTCGATCGTCGCCCCGAGGACGTCGAGCAGGAGTCCCTCCTGGGCGGCGAGCGCGTCGACGAGGCCCGTGGGCACCGACTTCGCGCGAAGGTCGAGCGCGATCCGGAATCGCTCGAAACCGCCCGTCTCGGCCAGCATCGCCGGCGGGTCGAGGGCGCGCACGGTGGCGGCGATCTCGCCCGCCGGCTCGCCGTCGATCCGCGCAGCGACGGCCGCGCTCGGCAAGCTCCCGGGCGCCAGATCGGCCGTGATCTTCAGGCCGCGCACGACCGCGGGGACCTTCGCCTCGGCCGTCTTCGGATCGGAGTACGCGATATCCGGCAGGGTGAACTCGGCGCGCATCGAGGCGTTCGCGAGCGTCTCGGCGTTCATCGGGCCGGTCGGCAGAGGCATGCGCAGGCCCGCGACGACGACGCGGAGATGCTGCTGGGCGTCGACGAGGCCGACTTTCGCGCCGGCAGGGAGCGACGGACCGAGGAGGGCGTCGAGCCAGGCCTGCGAGAGGGTCGCGGTCACCTCGAGCGCGGGCTCGTCGACGGCGACGACGACGCCGTTCTCGAGGCGCGCGGCGACGCCCACGCTCGTCGAGGGCGAGGCGAGCTTGGCGCGGAAGGTCCCCGCGTCCGCGCTCGCGGCCGCGGCCTTCACCTCCAGGTCGGCGCGTTCCCCGAGGAGGCCCGTGGCGATGCCCGGCTTGCCCGCGAGCGAGTCGAGGAGTGCGACCGGGAGTCCGGCGAAGCGCAGGTCGGCGTCGACCGGCGGGAGCTTCGCGCCCTCACCGCGCAGGAAGAACCAGGGATCGGGCACGGTCGCGCTCGCGTCGAGGCGTCCGCCCGCGTCGTTCGGCCCGGTCGAGACGTTGGCCGCGACGGTGGCCGAAAGCGGCTTCCCGGGCGTGACGCCCGTCCGGGCCTCGAAGTCGCGCACGGAGAGCTCGATCTGCGCTTCGCGGGTGCTCGCGTCGGCGTAGGTGAGCGAGCCGAGCTTCAGGGAAACGTCGCAGGCCAGCGATTCGAGGACCTTCGCCGCGGTCGCGTCGGGCAGCAGCGCGAGGGAGACCTCGCGGACCGAGAGTTCCAGGGCGGGCTCCGGGCCGGAATGCTCGAGCTTCGTGCCGGCCGGGAGGTAGCCGACGATCGGCGCGAACGACGGCAGCGTCAGGAGCACTCCCTGATCTCCGGTAGCCCGGATCCGGTCTCCTTCCTTCTCCGCGGACAGGCGCAACGAGCCCGAGTCGAGCGGCGTCGCGAGCGAGAACGTCGCCTTCCCGCCGGGCGAGAGCTCCGCCGTGACCTCCGTCCGGCCGATCGTCATGGGCGCCAGGCCTTCGCTCGCGTAGGTCGCTCCGGGAAGCGTGGCGCGCACCCGGCACGCGAGGTCCTTCATCCCTTGCAGGGAAGGAATCGAGATCTCGCGCACGCCGATCTCGACAGCCCCCTCCGCGGTCGTGACGCGCGTTCCCGGCGGCAGCGAGGCCGCCAGCTGCGCATCGAGGAATCCGGCCGGCGGATCCCAGGAGAGATCGAGCCCCTCGTCGCCCGTGCCGCGCACCGCGCCGTCGTCCACTCTCGCTCGGAAACCGATCTTGAGCCGGGCGCTCTCGACGCTCCCCGTCAGCGTGCCCGACTTCGGCTCCGTCTCGCGCGCGTCCAGGCGGATCGCGATCGAGGGTCCGATCGCCTCCTCGATCCGCCCGCCTTGTGCCGCGAGCGCGTCGATCGCTCGCATCGACACGCCTTCCACGACGACGCTCGCCTCGCGCACCCGGAAGCCCTCGCCGAAGGTCGCGTCCGCGACGATGCGGCCGCGCTGTCCCGTTTCGAGCGTCGTCTCGAAATGCGCCTTGGGCGACTCCCCCGCCGCACAACGAAGCGTCGCACGCACGCCGTCGATGGACGGCTGGATGCCGGCCGCCTTCGTCTCGGCGTTCTCGAACGATACGCGCGCGGGCAGGTCGATGTCGACGCCGGCCGTGAGGCGCGCGACGATCCGATCGAGCTGACCCGCCGGGTCCCCGCCCGCTTCCGGGATCGGGAGCGCGAGGTTCGCGATCGAGACGGTCCACGGGCGCTCGCCCTCTTCCCACGTCACGGTCATGCCGGCAGGCAGCGATGGAGCGAGGAGATCGTTCACGAACCCCTTCGGCACGCCCACGACCAGCCGCACCGGCGATCCGTCGCGCGAGCGCAGGAACCCGCCTTCGAAACCGCCGGCGAACGCGAGCTTCGTCCGCTCCGACTGGAACTCGAGCTCGACCTCGCCCTGCTGCGGCGTCGCCCGGTCGATCAGGAGCTGGAGATCGAACTTCGGTCCGATCACCTCGACGAGCTTCCCCTGCAGGCCCGCGACGCCGTCGACCATCGCCGTCGAGAAGTTCAGGATCTTCACCTTCGCGTCGACGGGCCCCAGCGGCCACGACTTCCCGATCTCGATCGGTCCGTGGATCGTCGATTCGATCTGGAGCGTGCCCGGGGAGTCCGCGACGACGATTCCGGACGTCCGGAACGTGATCGGCTGCCCCGGCTTGAGCACGAGCGAACCCGAGAGGGAACGGATCTCGAAAGGCTTCCCGTTCTTGCGCGTCTCCGCGTCCGACCAGGTCAGCTTGCGGCTCGCCAGAGTGACCTCGAGGTCGAGCCTCGACAACCGAGCCAGGGGATCGGAGTCCCCTTCGTCGTCGTCGGGGTCGGCGGGCTTCGGGGTCTTGTCCCGCGGTTCGATCGCACGCTGGAGGTTCGTGATCCCCGCCTCGTCCGCCGACAGCTCCGCGTCGAGCGTCACGGCGACCTTCATCGGCCCTTCCATGCTCATCAGATCGAGCAGCGAAGGCAGCACGGCCGTCACGCGGGCCACTTCGCGCTTCTCGGGGTCGTGGAGCACCGCGTCCTTGATCTGCTGCTCGCCCCACCACGAGAGATCGACGTCGCCGACGGTGAGCGTGCCGTGGTAGAGCTCGCCGAACGCGCTCTCCGCCGACGAACGCACCGGTCCTCCGAGCAGCCACGGCAGGCACGTCACGAGGACCACGATCGCCCCGAACGAGAACGCGCCGCAGCCCAGGACGGTCTTCGTCGCGAGGCCAAAGCAGCCGCGCCGCTTTTTCGGGCTCGCGGGAGCGATCGAGGGGTCCAGCTCCGGGTTGGTCACGCGAGAAGGGTACGCATCCGGCGCGAAGATCCCACTACCTAGTTCCAGCTCGGATCCGGAGGCAGGTCCACCCAGCCCGAAGCCTCGCTCCCGAGCGAGCGCAGGACCTTGCGCCAAATCGCCTGCGAGTCAGCGCCGAAGATCCACTCGTTCTTCACGGGCGCCGGCAGCCAGGAGCCGGACGCGAGCTCCGTCTCGAGCTGCCCCGCACCCCACCCCGAGTATCCGACGAGCAGGCGGACCTTCGCGCGCGCACGCGACTTCTCCTTGGCGAGGTACTCCGCCAGCGCGTCGATGTCGCCGCCGAGAAAGAGCCCGTCGCTGAGTTCGACGCCCCCGGGGATCCTCTTCTCGGCGCGGTGCAGGAACTGGAGCGTGTCGAGCCCGACCGGGCCGCCCGCGAAGATCGGGAACCGCTGGGCCTTGAGGAGCGGATGCGTCGGCGCGAGCACGTCGAGCGTGACCGCGGCCGGCCGGTTGATCACGAGCCCGTAGGCGCCGTCCTCCGCGTGCCGGCACATCAGGACGACCGTGTGCATGAAGTTCGGATCGAGCATGTCCGGTGCGGCGGCGAGCAGGCTGCCGGGCTCGGTCACGAGTCGTTCCATGCGACCGAGGCTACCTCTCGAATCCCGGGCAGGAAACGACCGGCTGGGGCGGGTACTTCGGGTAGCGCGGGTCGACGGCGGACTTCCGGCAGAGGAGGAAGGTCGAGCCGCGTTCCGAGACGACGGCCTTGACGTGCGAACATTGCGGACAGAGGCCTGATCCGGGAACGCGCTTCCCCGTCATCCGCGGCTTCTCCGGCTCGGCACTATCCCCTTCAGCCACGCTGCTCGAAGCCGATCACGCACTCGACGTGCGGCGTGTGGGGGAAGAGATCGAGCGGCCGGACGCGGCCGGGCTCGTAGCCGGCGGCCTCGAGCCGCAAAAGGTCGATCGCGGCGGCCTTCGGATTGCACGAGACGTAGACGATCCGCCGCGGCGAGAGCGCGGCGAGCCGCGGAACGAGCTTGGGGTGCAGGCCCGAGCGCGGAGGATCGAGGAGGACGACGTCGGGGCGCGCGGCTGGCGCGCCCTCGAGGCCCGCGAGCACGTCTCCCTCGACGAATTGCGCGTTCGCGATCCCGTTCCGGTCCGCGTTGCGCCGCGCGTCCGCGATGGAGGAGGGCGCGATCTCGAATCCGACGACCTCGCGGGCCGAGCGGGCCAGCGACAACGCGAGCGTCCCGGTGCCGCAGTAGAGATCCCAGACGAGTTCCTGCCCCGCCAGCTTCGCTTCCTCGCGCACGAGCTCGATGAGGATTTCCGCCGCGAGCGTGTTCGTCTGGAAGAAGGAGCCGGCCGAGATCGCGAAGGCGAGGCCGCCCAGGCGCTCCACGATCGATCCCGGTCCGAAGAGCACCCTCTCGCTCTCGGCGATCGCCGTGTCCGCGTGACGCGTGTTGATGCCGTGGACGAGCGTCGTGATCTCGCCGTGGCGCGCGAGGAGCCGCTCCGCGAAGGCGTCGACGGCTGCCCGGGCCTCCTCGGAGGTCACGAGGGCCACGAGAACCTCCCCCGTCGAGCGGGCGACGCGCACGACCAGGTGGCGGAGGAGCCCGCGATGCTCGCGCGCGTCCCAGGGCGCGAGCTCGAGCTCGAGCGCGATCTCCCGCGCCGACGCGAGGATCCCGTCGGCCACCGGCGCCTGGATGGGGCAGGCGCGGACGTCGATCACCTTGCTGAAGAGGTCGCGCGCGTGCAGGCCGAGGGCGAAGCCCGCGGGAGCGTTCGGAGGCTCGCCGTGCTCGACGTATCGCCGGCTGCCGAACGAGAACTCCATCTTGTTCCGGTAGCCGAACGCCTCGGGAGCGGGGAGGACGGGATCGATCCGGAGGCCGAGGGACGAGGACGACGCGGCGAAGGCCTCCGCCACGAGGCGGTGCTTTCCCGCGAGCTGCGCGTCGTAGGCGAGATCCTGGAACGAGCACCCTCCGCAGATCCCCGCGTGCGCGCAGCGCGCGGGGACGGCGTGCGGACTCGCGGCGATCGTCTCGAGCGGCAGCGCGTCGATCTGATCGCGCCGCCGGCGCAGCACGCGCGCGCGCACCGTAGATCCCGGAATGCCGCGGCGGAGGCGCACCCGGTAGCCGTCGGACTCTCCCGTCGCCCGTCCGCGGGCGTCGAAGGAGGTCACGGCGACATCGAGGAGATCGTCGCGCCGGGGCTTGCGCGGCGAAAATACCGAACCAGGTTCGTTTTCTCGCACC
>JBJXFB010000100.1:0-18792 GCA_046155895.1 Planctomycetota bacterium
GGTGCGAAGCCGGCGCACCCCGACCACATGGACAAGAACCGCGGCGGATACAGACGCATCACGGTTCACCATTCGGCCGAGCGCGAGCCGCCGGACCTGAACGGCTCGGTCGGGCAATCGGCCGCCGCCGTGCGGAGCATTCAGAAGGCGCACATGGACGGCAAGGAAACCGGCTACGGCGACATCGGCTACCACTTCGTGATCGACCCCTACGGGCGGGTGTTCGAGGGCCGCGACCTCACGTGGCAGGGCGCGCACTCGGCCGGAGCCAACAACGTTCAGAACATCGGGATCTGCCTGATCGGGAACTTCGACGAGGAAAAGCCGACGAAGGCGGCGGTCGACAAGCTGCGGCAGCTGATCGACAGCATGCGCTCGAAGTACAAGATCGCGCGCAGCCAGGTGCTGACGCACCAGGAGCTCAAGAAGACGGAGTGTCCGGGAAGGAACCTAGCGCGCTGGGTCGAGGGGTACCGGAAGATGGGGACGACGGCCTCGGCGGTGACGGCGGCGGCGCGGGCGAACTAGCGCGGAGCTTCCGAGCGCGCGAGGGCGAGGTCGGCCTCGGCCATCGTGCGCATCAAGTCGTCGAAGCGCGTCGTCGGCCGCCAATCGAGCTTTTCGCGCGCTTTTCTCGAGTCCCCCACGAGCTGCTGGACGTCGGCGGGACGCAGGAGGCTCTCGTCCACCGCGACGTGATCCTTCCAGTCGAGCCCGAGCGCGCCAAAGGCGGCCGCGCAGACGTCGCGCACCGAGTGCGTCTCCCCCGTCGCGATCACGTAGTCGCCGGCCTCGTCTTCCTGGAGCATCCGCCACATGGCTCGCACGTAGTCGCCCGCGAAGCCCCAGTCGCGACGGGCGTCCAGGTTGCCGAGCTCGAGCTTCTTCTCGAGGCCCAGCTTGATCCTCGCCGCCGCGCGCGTGATCTTCCGCGTGACGAACTCGACGCCGCGGCGCGGGGACTCGTGGTTGAAGAGGATCCCGCTGGAGGCGTGCAGGCCGTAGGCCTCGCGCGCGTTCACCGTCATCCAGTGCGCGTACACCTTCGCGACACCGTAGGGGCTGCGCGGGCGGAACGGCGTCGTCTCCCGCTGCGGCGACTCGTCGGCGTCGCCGAACATCTCCGAGGTCGACGCCTGGTAGAAGCGCGCCTGCGGACAGACGTGGCGCACCGCCTCGAGCAGCCGCGTCACGCCGAGCCCCGTGATCTCGGCCGTCAGCACCGGCTCGTCGAAGCTGCGCGGGACGAACGACTGCGCGGCCAGGTTGTACACCTCGTGCGGCCGCGCCTCGGCCAGCGCGCGCATCAGACTCGACTGGTCCAGCAGGTCGCCGTGGACGAGCTTCAAGCGGTCCTGGACGTGCGCGATCCGATCGAGCCGCGCGCTCGAGCTGCGCCGGACGAGTCCGTAGACCTCGTAGCCCTCCTCGAGGAGGAGTTCGGCCAGGTAGCTCCCGTCCTGGCCGGTGATGCCTGTGATGAGAGCTCGCTTCATGGGGCCTCCAGGACGACGTCGAGGTCAGTTTCCTGCCCGGGCGTACCCGAAAAGCCAGGCCGCGACGACGATCGCGAGAGCTACACGGTACCAGCCGAAGATCGCGAGCCCCCGCCGCTCGAGCCACGCCACCATCCACTTGACCGCCACCCAGGCCGAGACCGCCGCGCAGAGGAACCCGAGCGCAATCGCGGCGCCGCCGTAGTGGTCGAGCATCGTGCCGCCGTGCTTGAAGGCCTTGAACGCCGTCGCGGCGCCCAGGGTCACGAGGCCGAGCAGCAGGCTGAACTCGACCGCGGCGGACATCGAGAGGCCCAGCAGGAGCCCCCCCGCGATCGTCGTGAGGCTCCGGCTCGTGCCGGGCCAGAGGGCGAAGCACTGGAAGAGGCCGATCAGGAGCGCCGTCTGGACGTCGAGGCTCTCGAGCGAGCGCCATCCGCCCCGGAGGCGCCCCGCGAAGGCCACGATCAGCACGCCCCCGACGAACCAGGCCACGACCACGGGCCAGATACCGAACAGGTTCTCGTCGATCGCGTCCTCCGCGAGGAAGCCGATCGCCGCCGCGGGCAGGAAGGCCACCAGGAGGTTCACGAGCAAGGAGTTCGCCTTCCCGCTCGACATCGCGAGCACGCGCGGGAAGTAGATCCCGAGCACCGCCGCGATCGCGCCGGCCTGGATGCAGATCGCGAAAGCCCGCGACGACGCACCGTCGCCGATGCCCATGGCCCGCTGCGCAAGGATCAGGTGGCCGGTCGAGCTGATCGGCAGGTACTCGGTGACGCCCTCGACGATCCCGAGGACGATGGCCTGCCACCATTCCATCTAGCGGATCGAGCGCACGGCCTCGAGTGGCGGCGTGAAGCCCATCCCGAACGCTTCCCCGACCGCCGAGTACGTGATCTTCCCCGCGATCAGGTTCGCCGCGCTGCGCAGCGGCGCGCTCTTCTCGATCGCGCCGATCGGCCCGAGGTCGGCCAGCTTCACCGTCCAGGACAGGGTCGCGTTCGTCAGCGCGAAGGTCGAAGTCCGCGGCACCGCGCCGGGCATGTTCGCCACGCCGTAGTGGATCACGCCGTCGATCACGTACGTCGGCTCGGCGTGCGTCGTCGCGTGCACCGTCTCGATGCACCCTCCCTGGTCGACCGCGACGTCGACGATGACGCTGCCCTTGCGCATGAGTTTCAGATCGGCGCGCCGCACGAGCTTCGGCGCCGCCGCGCCGGGGATCAGCACCGCGCCGACGACGAGGTCGGAGTGGACGAGTGCCTCGCGGACCGCGAGCGGAGTCGAGTACACCGTGCGGCAGTTGCGCGGCAGGATCTGGTCGAGGAAGCGCAGCCGATCGAGGTTGATGTCCATGATCGTGACGTCCGCGCCGAGGCCGGCCGCCATGCGCGCCGCCTCGGTACCCACGACGCCGCCGCCGAGGATCAGGACCTTCGCCGCGTGCACGCCCGGGACGCCGCCGAGCAGGATCCCGGAGCCTCCGGTCGAGGCCTCGAGGTACTTCGCGCCCTCCTGGACCGCCATGCGCCCGGCCACCTCGCTCATCGGCGTCAGGAGCGGCAGCGTGCCGTCCACCTCGAGCGTCTCGTACGCGAAGCAGTGGGCGCCCGTCCTCATCAGGCCTTCGGTCAGCGCCTTGTCCGCCGCGAGGTGCAGATACGTGAAGAGCGTCTGCCCCGCATGCAGCAGCGGCCATTCCTGCGGCAGCGGCTCCTTGACCTTGACCACCAGCTCGCTCCCGGCGAAGAGGGTCCTGGCGTCGGGGACGATCTTCGCCCCCGCTTTCGCGTAGAGCTCGTCCGGCAGCCCGCTGCCGATCCCGGCGCCGGTCTCGACCGAGACGGAATGTCCCGCGCCGAGCAGCCGGTCGACGCCGGCAGGCGTCAGGGCCACCCGGTTCTCGTTGTTCTTGATTTCGCGAGCTACGCCGATCTTCAAGGCAGGCCCTCGGGGTTGTGGGCGGAAGAGTCTAGCGTCCGCGGGGTCCGGGAATACCCTTGGCATGCGCGGGGAGCCTGCCCTACCCTGCTGCGCCCCGAGGGCACCCGGGACCGGGCGATTAGCTCAGTTGGTTAGAGCGCTACGTTGACATCGTAGAGGTCGTAGGTTCGAGTCCTATATCGCCCACCATGCCCCTCCGCCGCTCCGGCGGCGGCGCCAGGCTTGTGCTCACGGCGATCGAGCACGATACGTAGGCTGCGCCCATCCCGAGGCCCAAGCCATGCTCCTATCGATTCTCTTCGCTTTCGCTCCCGTCCAGAACCTCCGGCCTTCGGCCGACCTGGACGAGCAGCGCAAGAACCGCATCACGCCGATCGTGAGCGTCGTCCAGGCGGCCCGGCCGGCGGTCGTCTACATCCAGACGGGCGCGACGCGCCGCGGCCGTGACATCTGGGGCCGCATCGTGGCTCAGGAGGTCAGCGGCGCCGGATCCGGCGTCGTCATCCGCAAGGAAGGCTTCATCATCACGAACTACCACGTGATCCGGAACGCCGAGCGGATCACGGTGAGCTTCGACAAGGAGTTCGACGACAAGGAATACAACGCGACCGTCGTGTCTTTCGTCGAGGAGGAGGACCTCGCCCTCCTGAAGATCCAGGGCAGCCGGCCGTTTCCGATCATCCCGCTCGGACGCAGCGGGGACCTGATGATGGGCGAGACGGTCGTCGCCGTCGGGAATCCCTACGGGCAGACGATCACGGTGACCGAGGGGATCATCTCGGGCCTGCACCGCAACGTCCCCGTGCCGCAGGACCGCGGCCGCATCCTCGAGTTCCCCGACCTGATCCAGACCGACGCCGCGATCAATCCCGGCAACAGCGGGGGCCCGCTCGTGAACCTGAACGGCGAGCTGATCGGGATCAGCACGGCGATCAACGCGCAGGCGCAGAACATCGGCTTCGCCATCCCCGTCGACCGCGTCCGCTCCGTGCTCGAGAACCAGCTCCTCTCGCCCGAGACGGCGCCCGCCTGGCTCGGCTTCGAGATCGAGCCCGGCGACCACCTGTGCGTCGCCCGTGTGATCCCCGGGAGCCCGGCGGCCTTGGCCGGCTTGAAGCCCGGCGACTGCATCGTCGCGATGGCGGGCGAGAAGGTCGTCAACCAGGACGAGTACCGCGCCGCGCGCCTCGGCCTTGCCCCTTGGAGCGGGACGGAACTCCAGATCGACCGCCAGGGCGCCAAGAAGAAGATCGAGCTCCAGCCCTGGGACCGCGACGTCGGCCTCCTCTACGAACGCCTCGGCATCCAGGTCGAGACTCGTCCCGCCCGGCAGGGCTCCTGGCTCTACGTGACGAACATCCGGCCCGACGGCCCGGCGGCCGACATGGGCCTGGAACCGGGCGACCTGATCGATGCGCTGCGTCCCCGGCTCCGCGGCTGGAGGAACCTCGCCGTGGAGACGCGCGAGCAGCTGGTCAACCTGCTCACCTCGCTGCCGGGGGGCACCCAGATCGACGTCGAGATCCTGCGCGACCTCGACAAGGACTCGTCCTACTCGCCCCAGGAAGAGCGCCTGCGCGGCACGATCACCCCCGAGTAGGGAGGAAGGCGACCCGAGGGCCGGGTCCCGACCTGACAGGGCTCGAATCCGCCGGTATCCTTGTGGCCCCTCCGTGCGAGCGGAGGTCCCTCGGAGGGTCTTGGACCCCGCCCGGCCCCGTCTACCCTCCTCATGAAAGCCTTCCTGCAGCTCTCCGAGCGCTTCGGCAACATGCTGTCGCGCCTGCTCCTGCTGGTGCTGTATTTCGGCCTCCTCGGGCCTTTCGCGATCTTCTACCGCCTGGTAGCGGACCCCCTGCACCTGCGGAAGCGGCGCCGGGGCAACTGGACGCCCTGGGTCAGCCACAACGACACCCTGGCGACGGGCCGCAGGCAGGACTGATGAACGTCCTCGGCCTGTCCTTCTACTACCACGACTCCTCGGCGGCCCTCGTCCGGGACGGCGTGCTCGTCGCGGCGGCGGAAGAGGAGCGGTTCAGCCGCCGGAAGCACGACTCGGGCTTCCCCGGGCTCGCGATCGACTTCGTGCTGAAAACGGGCGGCATCCGGCTCGACGACGTCGACTACGTCGTCTTCTACGAGAAGCCCTTCGTGAAGTTCGAGCGGATGCTCCTGACCGCGATGGGCACCTTCCCCCGCTCCGCCGCGGTCTTCCGCGAGTCGATGCAGCGCTGGATCTCGGACAAGCTCTGGATCAAGTCGATGATGGCCAAGAAGCTCGGCGTCCCCACGAAGAAGCTCCTCTTCGCCGAGCACCACGTCAGCCACGCGGCTTCGAGCTTCTACACCTCGCCCTTCCAGGAAGCCGCGATCCTGACCGTCGACGGCGCGGGCGAGTGGACGACCTCGACCATGGGCGTCGGCCGCGGCAAGAAGCTCGAGATCCTGAAGGAGATCCGCTTCCCCCACTCGCTCGGGCTCCTGTACTCCGCGTTCACGGCCTACTGCGGGTTCGAGGTGAACGAGGGCGAGTACAAGCTCATGGGGATGCACCCCTACGGCAAGCCGACGATGGTCGACAAGATCTACGAGCTGATCGACGTCGGCGAGGACGGCAGCCTGTGGCACGACATGCGGTACTTCGCGTACCACTACTCGACCGACAGCACGCTGAACGACCGCTTCTGCGCGCACTTCGGCCGGCCGGCGCGCGATCCCAAGCTCGGCGACAAGTCGCTCGACCCCTTCTACTGCGACGTCGCGGCCAGCATCCAGAAGGTGACCGAGGAGGTCGTGCTCAAGATGGCGCGGCACCTCCACGAGATCACCGGGCTCAAGCAGCTCTGCATGGCGGGCGGCGTCGCGCTGAACTCGGTCTCCAACTACAAGGTGCTGCGCCAGGGGCCCTTCACGGACATCTACATCCTCCCCGCGCCCGGCGACGACGGCGGGTCGGTCGGGGCGGCCTACTGGGCCTACAACCACGTGCTCGAGCAGCCGCGCGGCCCCGCCCTCGACCACGCCTACCTCGGCAGCGAGTACAGCGACGCGGAGGTCGAGGCCTTCCTGCGCAAGAACGACATCGCCTTCCAGAAGATCGCCGACGACCGGGAGTTCTACGACTTCGTCGCGCGCGCGCTGATGGACGGCAAGGTGTGCGGGTGGTTCCGCGGGCGCTTCGAATTCGGGCCGCGGGCGCTCGGGACGCGCTCGATCATCGCCGACCCGCGCCGGGCGGAGATGAAGGAGAAGCTGAACGCGACGATCAAGTTCCGCGAGGCGTTCCGGCCCTTCGCGCCGTCGGTGCTCGAGGAGCGCGCGAACGAGTTCTTCGACATCCCGGAGGCGGAGCGGCACTTCCCCGCGCGGTTCATGCTGTACGTGACGCCCGTGAGACCCGAGAAACGCTCAGTGATCCCGGCCATCACGCACGAGGACGGCTCGGGGCGGCTCCAGACCGTGTACAAGCGGACGAATCCCGCCTACCACGGGATGATCGAGCGCTTCGGCGAGCTGACGGGCGTGCCGGTGGTCATGAACACGTCCTTCAATCTCAAGGGCGAGCCGATCGTCGAGTCGCCCGCGCACGCGTTCAACACGTTCAGCCTGTCGGGGATGGACCTCCTGTTCCTGAACAACTACGTGGTGCGCGCCGACGCGAAGAAGAAGATCGCCGAGACGGTGTTCCACCTGCGGCACGAGGGCGACTCGGTGACCGCGATGGTCAGCTAGGCGCGCGCACGATCATGAAGGCGCTCAACGTACTGCTCGCGGTCCTCATGAGCCTGCTCGTGGCCGCGGCGGTGCTCGAGGGCGGGTTGCGGCTCCTCGGGATGGGCCCGCAGCCGACGATCAACCGGTTCGATCCGAAACTCGGGTGGGTGAAGACGCCGGGGACCACGACCCACCGGAAAACCTCGGAGTTCGACATCACGTTCGCCGTCAATTCGCTGGGGCTGCGCGACGACGAGATGGCGAGTGCTGCGAAGCCCGCGGGGACCTACCGGGTGATCGCGCTCGGCGACTCCTTCGTGCTCGGCTACACGGTCGACCGGCAGGACCTCTTCGTCGACGAGCTCGAGAAGGCCTGGCAGTCCGAGGGACGCCCGGTCGACGTGATCAACGCGGGGACGGAGGGCTACTCGACCGATCAGGAAGTGCTATGGCTCGACCTGCACGGCCGCGCTTTCCAGCCCGACCTCGTGCTGCTGTTCCCCTACGAGAACGACCTCTACTGGAGCGCCAAGGCGAGCTACGGGCGCTACCCCAAGCCCCGCTTCGACGTGCTCGGCGCGCCCGAGCACCTGGTGCTGGCCGATCCGGGACCTCCGCCGTGGCAGGACCGCTTCGCGCTCGGACGGATCCTCGCGGCCCTCGGGAAGCGTCCCCCGATGTGGACTCCGCCGGGCGGCCGTCCGCTCTCCATGGAGTGGGTCGCCTACTTCAAGGACTCTCCCGAGCCGATGCACGAGGTGCGGCTGCGGACGCGCAGCGCCCTTTCCCACCTGAAGAAGGCCTGCGAGGAGGTCGGTGCCAAGCTCGTGGTGGTCCCGATCCCCAACAAGGCCTGCATCGAGGCGGATGCGCGGCAGAGGCTGGCGAAGCAGATCCAGGTCGCAACGGAGGCCTGGTCTCCGGACTTGCCCGTCGAGACCTTCCTCCGCTTGTGCGGCGAGCTCTCGATCGCTGCGCTCGATCCGCGCGAATCCCTGCGCGCCGCCGCGGCGAGCGTCGAGGACGGCCGCCTCTACTTCCAGAAGGACTGGCACCTGAATCCCGAGGGCAACCGCGCGCTCGCGAACTTCGTCCGAGCAGAACTCGATCGGATACAGGTCCTGCCCGCGCCCGTCGCGGGATCGAAGCCCGTGGAGATCCCCGCGCCCGTGAAGGTGCATTCCTTCGGCTGGCTGAAGATCTTCGCCCTCCTGTGGGCCGTCTTGAGCTGCGTCTGGATCCTCACCTACCCGCAGGACAGGGCCTGGCAGGCGCCGCTCAAGGTGCTCGTGATGCTCGGGCTCGTCTTCACGATCATTCTCGGGGGCAACTGGGTGCTGGGGAAAATCCCCGCCGCGTTCTCCCAGTGGATCCTGGTCGCCTTCGTCCTCGGCCTCTTCGGCTTCATTTTCTGGAAGCTCGGCCGGCGCCTCGGGACCATCGTCGAGCTCTTCGCCTGCATGGTCGGCCGGGGCCACTGGTACCTGATTCCCCTCGTCGTCGTGCTCCTCTCCGTGGGCAGCCTCCTCGTCGTCGCGGCGAGCTCTCCCCTCGTCGCCCCGTTCATCTACACCTTGTTCTAGGCGTCCGCCGAAGAAGGGGGGTATGCTTGCCTTCGACCGGAGAATCCCCATGGGCAACTTCCTGCGCGAGAACTGGCTCTACATCGTCGCTCCCGTGGTGATCGTCGTCGTCCTCCTCGGGGCGCTGGCGATCTTCAGCGGCGGCGGCGAAGGTTCGCCGTTCATCTACAACATCTTCTGATCGCGCGGACGTCCGGTCAGTCCGACAGGTCGATCCCGATCTTCCGCAGGAGATCGAATCCGCCGCAGGCCTCCGCGGCGATCAGGTGGAGCTCGGCGTCCTCGTCGATCATGATCCGCTTGAGCTCGTAGGGATCGCTTTCGCGTCCGTTCGTGCCAGCGTGCGTCGTCGTGGCGCTCGCGAATCCGGCGGCACGCACGGCCTCCTTCGACTTCGAGTCGTAGTCCCAGCGGCGGCCGAAGGGGTAGGCAAAGCTCTCGGGTTCCTGCCGGAGCTTCTTCGCGATCGCCTCGCGGCCGGTGCGGACCTCCCGCGCGGCGGTTTCGCCGTCGAGGCGCGAGAGGATCTCGTGGCTGGCCGTGTGCCCGCCGAGCTCGACTCCGCCCTTCGCGAGCGCCTGGACGTCATCCCAGGTCATGTAGAGCTCGTCGCACAGCGCCCTCTCGTTCCCGCCGAGCTCCGCGAAGAGCGCGTCGATCGCGCGGTTGCGAGCCGCGGGCTCGCACTCGTACTTCAGCTCGCGCTTCAGGGCGTACGCGCTCCGTGGACCCGCCGCGCGGAGGGCCAGGCGCTCCACGAGCTCGTCGGGCCCGACGCGGTCGAGGATCCAGAAGAACTTGTGCGACCAGTTCACGCGCCGTTCGTCCAGCGGCCGGCTCTCGAGGTACACGGTCGCGCCGGCGCGCAGGCGCGCGAGCAACGGCAGGAGGTGCGTGCGGTTGTCGAGGTATCCGTCGTCCATCGACAGCGCAAGGAGGCTCCGGCGCTGGCCCGCCGCGCCGTTCCGGATCCGCCGCACGCCCTCGCCGACGCTCGTCAGCTCGTAGCGCCGTCCGAGCCAGGACAGCATGCGCTCGAGCTTCGCGCCCTCGATCTTCATGTCCTTCGGCAGGCGCGCGTTCGACGGCGCGGTCACGCAGTGGCCCGCGAGGATCGTCAGCCGCGGCGGCATGCAGCGGTCGACCAGCCGGCCGAGCCCCGTGTGGAAGAGGATGCGCGCGTAGCTCGCGCGCAGGAAGAGTTTGAGGCGGTGCTTCATCCCACCGTCTCGTCGTCGCGGTCCCCGTCCGTCAGGTACCAAGCGCGCGCGTCGAGCGCGGCCGCGGCGACCGGATGCGCGGGATCGTTCTGCCACGCGATCACGATCAGGTGGTTGTTGGCTCTCGGCGGCAGGAACCCCGCCTCCTGCAGCCGCTCGCACCACCACGAGCCGTCGACCGCGTGCGCCTGCACGACCGAAGCGCCGGCGAGTTCGAGGCGCTCGAGGCCGGCCGAGATCGCCGCGGCGAGCGCATCGTCGTCGCGCGCGAGCACGTCGACGAGCCAGCCCGTCGGGGATCCCGGGCGAGGCAGCTGGACCACGGCGTAGCCCGCGAAGGCCTTGGCCTCGTCGAAGAGTCCGTAGGCGCGGTGCAGCCCCGAGGGGCTCTTCAGGAAGCGCCAGTCGAGCCAAGCCGCGTCGCGGCGGACCATCAACGCGAAGCGCTTCTCGATCGCGCGGGACAGATCCGAGACCTCCGTGGGAAAGCGGTCGAGGGCGCGAGCCTGGAACTTCGTCCCGGCACGCTCGACGAGCTTCGCTCGCGCGGCCTTGCTCTTGCGCACGCCCAGCGGGACCAGCCACCCCTGCAAGCGCCCTTCGCGCGTGCGGACGTGGCGCGAGCCCTCGTCGTCCTTCAGCAGGAAGGTCCAGGGCCTGACGGTGCCGACCTTCTTCCATCCGAGGTCGAGGAAGATGGCCGCCGAGCGGCGGTTCGGGAGGCCGAACACCGCCGGCCAGCCCAGGCGCCTGGTTTCCTCCATGCACGCCCGGTCGAGCGCGCTGAAGAGGCCCTTCTTGCGCCAGTCCGGATGCGTCATCACGTCGCCGGTCTCGCCCAGGCTCGCGCCGCTCGCCTCGTCGCCCTGCGCGAGCGCCTTGCGCGGCGAGCAGGCGTACCCGCACACTCCCTGACCGTCGGGGAGGCGCGAGAGGAAGCTCACGGAGGCTCCGTGCGGGCTCTGGTCGTAGCGCCAAGCGAGCGCGGGCCCGTCGATCGGCTTCTTGAAGCAGGCGTTGTGGAGCCGCGCCTGTTCCTCGCGGTCCGCCACCTGGCAGAGGTGGACCGAGATCTCCTTCGGCGGCGGCTGGGTCCGCTTGGACATGGCGAGGCATGATCGGACGCGCAGGAGTCCCGATCAAGGAACGCGCGGGCTACTTCGTCTTCACGGGCGCGGGCGGACGCACCGGCAGTCCGCCCGGCTTCGCGGGGAGCTTCTTCTTCACCTCCTCGATCGCGCGCTCGAGTTGCGGATCCTTGCCGGCGATCAGCGAGGCCGGGTCGTTCTCGACGACGATGTCCGGATCGACTCCGTGGCCCTCGACCGCCCACTGGCCCTTCGCGTCGGCGTGTCCGAACTCGGGCACGTTGACGCCTCCCCCGTCGATCAGCGGACCGTGGTTCGTGATGCCGACGACACCGCCCCACGAGCGCTTGCCGATGAGCGGCCCGAGCTTCGCCTCGCGGAACATCCAGGGGAAGATGTCGCCGTCGGAAGCCGAGTTCTCGTTCAGCAGGCACGCCATCGGCCCGACGAACACGGTCCCCGGATAGGTCTCCGTGAAGTCGCTGTTCCGCGAGAAACCCGTCCCGGTCATCGTGCGGCGCAGGCGCTCGAGCACCATCTGGCTGACGTTGCCACCGCCGTTCCAGCGGTCGTCGATGATCAGGCCCTCCTTGCGGATCAGGCCGTAGTACCACTTCACGAACTCGCGGATCCCCTCCGCGCCCATGTTCGGGAGGTGCAGGTAGCCGATCCGACCGGCCGAGAGCTCGTCGACGCGCGCGCGGTTCTGCGCGACCCAGTTCAGGTACACGAGGTCCGTCTCGGAGGTGATCGGCCGGTACTTGACCGTGCGCGCGCCCTCCCGCGTCGGCTTGTCGTTCAGCGTGAGCTCGACGGGGCGGTCGGCCTTGTCGCGCAGGAGCCGGTAGGGATTGTCCTTCCCGGCCAGATCCTCGCCGTCGATCGCGAGCACGTAGTCGCCGACGCGGGCGTCGACGCCGATCTCGGTGAGCGGCGAGCGGTAGCGGTCCTCCTCGTTCTGGCCGGCGAAGATCGACGCGATCCTGTAGCGCCCTTCGTTCGGATCGAGCTCGAACCGGCAGCCCGGGAGCGCGACCTTCGGCCGCTCCGGCTCCGCCCAGTCGCCGCCCGAGATGTAGGCGTGGCCGACGTTCAGCTCGGAGACGAGCTCGCCCATCACGTAGTTCAGGTCGCTGCGGTGCGCGACGAACTCGAGCAGCGCGCCGTACTGCCGGCGCAGGGCGCCCCAGTCGTAGCCGTGCATGTTCTCGACGTAGAAGTAGTCGCGGAAGCGCCGCCAGACCTCGTTGTAGATGTTGATCCACTCCTGCTTCGGAACGCGGTCGACCATGAGGCCCGAAGCCGGAACCGTCTTCTTCGAGTCCTTGCCCTTGGGCGACGCGTCGTAGAGGTTCAGGGCGCGCTCCTGGCGCACGAGGATCTTGTTGCCGTCCAGGGAAAGCGCCGTGCCCGACACGTCCTCCGCCAGCACGCTCGCCTTGCGGTCCTTCAGGTTGAAGACCATCAGATCGCGCTTGCGGCTGCTCTCGCGGCCGTAGAAGAAGGGCCCGCCGCGGACATAGATGAGGTTCTCCTTGTTCGCCTGGAGGCTAGACAGGTCGTCCGCGTCGACGGGAACCCGCGCGACGCGCGCGGCGAGGCCCTCGAGGTCGATCTTCACCGGCTCCTTGGGCTTCTCCTCGTCCTTCTTGGCGTCGTCCTTCTTCTCATCCTCCTTCTTCGTCTCGTCCTTCTTTTCTTCGTCCTTCTTGGGCTCATCGGCCTTCTCGCCGTCCTTCTTCTCCGCATCGTCCTTCTTGACCGTGACCTCGTCGCTCTGCGGCGGGAAGGGATGCTCGACGTCCTTGCGCAGGGCCAGAGCGAAGATCCCCGTCGTGCGATCGGTCGCGAAGTTCCACTCGACGCCCGAGATCTGCGGCGCGTACTCGCGATCGGACAGGTAGTACAGGTACTTCCCGGCGGGATCGAAGACCGGTTCCGTCTCGTTGAAGGTCTCGTCCGTGACGCGCGTGAGCTTCGCCTCCGCCGCGTTCCACAGCCAGAGCGAGCGGAATCCGTTCGGATCGGCGAGCGAGAACGTCAGCCAACCGCCGTCCCCCGACCACGAGAAGTCGCCGACGTTGCCCGAGCGGTCCCGCGCGACCTCGGTCACCGTCTTCGTCGCGATCTCGAGCGAGTGGATGCGGCCGGTCGAGTCGCTGAACGCCAGGCGCTTGCCATCGGGCGCCCAGATGAGGCCTTCGCGCCGCGTCTGGCCGCCGGTCGTGAGGCGTTCGGGCATCCCGTTCCCGTCCTGCGCGACGAGGTAGACCTCGTCCTCGCCGGATTCGTCGGAGATGTAGGCCACCTTCGCTCCGTCCGGCGACCAGGCCGCCGAACGGTCGTGCGCGTTCGAGGAGTGCGTCAGGTTCCGCGTCGGCCCCTTCTCGATCGGCGCCGTGAACACGTCCCCGCGCGCGACGATGAGCGCCCGCTCGCCCTTCGGGGAGAGGTTGAAGCCCTCGATCTGCCTCTCCGCGGAGACTCGCGACGGGCGCATCGCCACGCCGTCGTTCGGGACCATGATCGAGATGGCTCGGTCCTTCCGCGAGCGCGTGTCGAAGACGTGGAGCTCGCCCCCGCCCTCGTACACGATCTCGCCGTCCTCGCCCTTGCTCGGCCAGCGCACGTCCCAGTCCTGGCGCTGCGTGAGCTGCGAAGTCTGCTTCGACTCGATGTCGTAGGCGAAGAGGTTCAGCGTCCCGTCGCGGTCGGAGGCGAACACGATCTGGTTGCCGATCCACATCGGGTCCCGTTCCGTCCGCGGCGAGTGCGCGACGGGCTCCACGCGGGCCGTCTTCAGGTCGTAGATGTAGAGGTCCTGCGCCCAGCCGCCCTGGTAGCGCTTCCACGTGCGGAAATCGCGCGCGAGCGGCGTGTAGACGACCTGCGTCTCGCCGGGCGAGAGGTCGCCGGCGCCGGAGACCGGCATCGGCAGCTTCACGGGCAGCCCCCCCTCGAGATCGACCGTGTAGAGGTGCGTCTCGGCGTAGGACCAGCCGTCGCGCATGCCGCGGAAGAGGACGCGCTGGGAGTCCTTCGTCCAGCCGTACACCTGGTTGTCGTAGCCCCAGCGCGGCGGCAGCGGGCCGCGAGCGGGATACCACGTCAGCTGCCGCGGCACGCCTCCGGTCGCGGGGATGACGTACACCTGCTCGTCGCCGTCGTACTGTCCCGTGAAAGCGATCCACTGGCCGTCCGGCGAGAACTTCGGGAAGAGCTCGAGCCCCTCGTGCGCGGTCAGGCGAGTCGCGGTTCCACCACCGGACGGAGCGGTCCACAGGTCGCCCGCGTAGCAGAACGCGACCCGATCCCCGCGGATGTCGGGAAACCGGAGCAGCTTCGTCTGGGCGGATGAGGGGAGCGCGAGGATCAGGACCGACGCGAGTCGGGCGGGAAACGGCAGCATGAGATCGATCTCCGGGGATGCGAGGGGGCGACCAGGATAGGGATCCCCTCTTCGCCCCACCACGGCGCCGTGCTTGGATCACGTAATAGGCGCGAGTAGAGTCGCGCGCCGATGACGCCCGTCCGCGTCTCCTGGGCTCGGATCGCGCTCGCGGCTTCGGCTCTCGCCGCCCTCTTCGCGATTTCCCATCAGCTGCTGCGCGGCCGGATCCTCGCGACCTGGCAGGGTGTCGACGCGCTCGCGCCGCTCTACGCGTTCGCCGAACCGGTGCTGCGCCCGCAGGCGCTCGTCTTCCTCGTGCTCGCGGTGGCGGTCGCGCTCGTCGCGCCGCGGATCGTCGACCCCGAACGGACTTCGCGCGCGTCCTTCGCAGGCTTCCTCGCGGCAGCGTCGGTCCTCCTGCCGCTCGCGCTCCACCTCGTCCGCGGAAACCTCGCGGACCTGGGCGCCCAGTTCGACGTCTACCAGCACGAGGAGTTCCTGCACGACGCGCGCGCCATCACGAACCTTCCGGCCTTCCTCGACCGCTACGTCGAGCTCATGCCGACGCTGTCGCTGCACGGGCAGCACTTTCCTCCGGGCCATGCGGTGCTCCTCCATCTCGCGGGGCGTGCATTCGGACCGGGGACGCTCGCGGCGGGCCTCCTCGTGCTCGCGTTCGCGGCGATCGGCGTCCACCTCGCGTGGAGGGCCTTCGTGGAGCTCGCGGAGGACCGCGCGGCCCGCCAGGGAGCGCTGCTCCTGCTCGCGGCGCCCTCGCTGCTCGACTTCAGCGCCACGGCGATGGACGCGGTCTTCTTCGCCTTCGCGGCGCTCGCGTGGTGGCTCTCGCTGCGCAACGCCTGGCTCGCGGGCGGGGCCCTGCTCCTCGCGACTTTCTTCAGCTTCTCCGCGCTTCCGGTCGGTCTCGCGATCGGTCTGCACGCCGTCCTCCGCGGACGTCTTGGTGACCTCCCGAAGCTGTTCGCCGCCTACGTCGCCTGTGCGGGGCTCCTCTTCGCCGCACTCGGCTTCCCGATCTGGAGCTGTCTCCTCGAGGCGCGGCGGAGCAACACCGCGCTCATGGCGAACGCGATCGGCGCCGATCCCGCATCGCTGTGGCCGTCCCTCTCGCTCGGGAACGCCACCGCGATCCTCCTGGGAGCGGGCATGGGCCTGGTCGCGGCGGCGACCCGAGGTCGTTTCACCGATCCGCTCGCGCGCGCATCCCTGCTGGCCCTGCTCGCGATGAGCCTCGGAGGCATCTACTTCCTCGAGACGGAGAGGATCTGGCTCTTCGCGCTCCCGTGGCTCGCGGCCGTCGCCATCTCGGCCGGGTCGCTCGACGATCGATCGCTCCGCCGCGTGATCGCGGCCGGATTCGTCCAGGCGCTTCTCATGGAGACGGCCCTCTTCACGCTGTGGTAGCCTCGCCGACCGGAGTGGTAGCCTCGCCGACCGGAATGGAGTCCCGGTGCGTCCTGCTCGTCCTGGCGCACTCGGGATCGGGCCGCATGCTCGCTCCGACGCTGGCGCGCGTTCCGGAAGCGCTGCGGCCGCGCTTCGCCGAGATCGCGGTGCTGCTCGAGGGGGACGAGGCCGAGCCGCGTGAGCTTCCCGCCTGGCCTAATCTCCGCGTCCGGCGCAATCCCAGGCGCTACGGGCACGGCGGCCGGCGCAAGGTCGCGTTCGAGTACGCGCTCGGCCAGGGCTTCGACCACGCGATCGTCGTCGAGGCGGACGGCCGGCATCCGATCGAGGACCTGGGGAGGATTTGGGACCCCGCTCTCGAGGGCGCGGAGGTCGTGCTCGGCGCGCGCGAGCGTCCAGGCTCCGTCGTCGGCACGGCGCTCCTGCGCGGCGCGCTGGGCATGCCGATCGCCGACTGGGGCAGCAGCCTGCGGCTCTACGGCTGCCGGGTCCTGCGGCGCATCCCCTTCCAGCTCGCCTCCGACGGCCGGCGCTTCGACACGGAGATCCTGATCCAGTGCCGGGCGCTCGGAATCACCGTGATCCAGGCGCGTGTCGGCGCATTCGAGGACGAAGGCTTCTCCGCTTTCGAGTCGTTCCGCGCCGCGATCGACTACCGGCTGCACCAGCTCCACGTGCAGCGGAACGGCGCCTTCCTCGTCGACCAGCACGTCCCCTACACGTTCAAGCACAGCCCGACCGGCTCGCACGTTCAGATCCTGCGCGCGATCCCGTCAGGATCGCGGGTCCTCGACCTCGGCTGCTCGCAGGGGCTCCTGGCGCGGCCCCTGCGCGAGAAGGGCGTCCGGACGACGGGCGTCGACGTCCGCCCGCGCGAGCAGGTCTCGCTCGACCTCGACTCCTACCTCGGGCACGATCTCGAGGAGCCGCTCGAGCTCCCCGAGGGGCGCGTGTTCGACTTCGTCGTGATCTCGGACGTCCTCGAACACGTGGTGAACCGCCAGCAGCTCCTCCGCAGCGCACGGCGGCACCTGAAGCCCGAGGGGAGGCTCCTGATCTCGACGCCGAACGTAGCGATCTGGTTCTACCGGCTCTCGCTGCTCGCCGGCCGCTTCGAGTACGGCCCGCGCGGCGTGCTCGACGAGACGCACGTGCACCTCTTCACGCAGTCGACCTTCCGCCGCGAAGTCGAGCGCGGCGGCTTCAAGATCCTGCGCCAGCGCGTGACCTCGCTGCCCTTCGAGGTGATCTTCGAGTCGACGGGCCAAAGCCGACTCGTCGCCGCGCTCTCCAGGCTCTACCACCTCCTGGCGCGCGCGTGGCCGAAGATGTTCGCGTACCAGTTCATTCTCGAGGCGGAGGTGACGACGCTGCTCGATTCGAGTTCCGGAGGGCGGAAGAAGTCATGAAGCGGAATCTGGCCCCCTTGAGTGGGCATGGACTTCGCGCAAGTCGTTGCCCCAACAGGCCTCGGGGGGTCCGTTGGGATCCAAGGCCAGGCCAGGCGCCCCAAACGAGCGCAACCGCTGAATCCCCGCGAGTTTGGAACGAGTGTCGGAACAGCGAAGGGGACCACACTCCATGAAGCGAGCGCTCCCCCCGATTCTGCTCGTCATCGCGCTAGCGCTGCTCGCGACGATCCTCGTCCGCTCGATGGGCGCGGCGCTCCGGGAGCCGACCGCGGACGACGGGTACTACCTCCGCTACATGCAGAGAGTGGGCACGGAGGGGCTGTCGGCCTTCCCGCGGCTCTTTGACGAGTGGAATGCGACGCCGCAGGACTGGATCTTCCCGCCGCCTTCGCGGATCGGTTTCATCGTCGTGTCGGCACTCTGGTCGAGGCTCTTCGGGGCAACCTACGAGGCCCTCCAGTACCTGTCCTTCGCCGCGCATCTCCTGCTCGTGGTGCTGAACTACCTGTTCGCGCGCAAGCGGTTCGGCGAGCCGCGCGCGCTCTTCATCGCGGTCCTGCTGGGTTTCTCGCCGCTCCTGATGGGCGTTTCGCGCCTGGCGCTGACCGACAGCTTCAACGCGCTGTGCACGACGACGACGGTGTGGCTGTTCCTGGGTCTCCTCGAGGACGCGCCGAGCCGCAAGCGAGCGGTCCTTTTCGGATCCGCTCTAGCCTTCATGGTTCTCGTCAAGGAGCTCTCCGTGCTCCTCGTCGTGCCCTTCATCGCCTTCCTGCTGTTCGAACGTTTCGCGCGGCGCGTCCCGCACGATCTCGGGCGCTACACCCTCTACTTCGCGATCCCGGCCCTCGTGGCCACACCGATCTTCGCGCTGGCGGCGGGCAGCGTCCCAAAACTCCTCGAGACGACGCGGATCGTCCTCTCCTCGCCGGCCTCGAACCGCTACGCGATCGATTTTGGCTCGGGGCCGTGGACGCGCACGATCCTCGACTACCTGCTCTTCTCGCCGTGGCCCACCCTGCTCGCAATCGGGTGGTTCTTCATCGTCCTGCTGCGCCTGAAGGAAGGCCGCTACGAGCGCGAATCCGTTTACCTCGGGTTCGTTGCTGCGTCCTTGATCCTCCTCTACGGATTCTTCACGAAGAACATCCGCTACGGGATCGTCCTGGAGCTGCCGATCCGCGTGTTCGCCGTCCTTCTGCTCTGGGAGGTCTTCGGCGGCCTCCGCCGCACCCGGGCAATCGCACTGACCGGCGCCGCCGCGCTGGTGCTCTGCTGGCTCGACTGGCGTACGTTTCATCTCGTGTGGGTCGAGATGCGGTGCTATGACCCGGTGACGTGGTTCCTGGCGGTGGTACTCCACCTGATCCCGCCGCCGGTGCGCTAAGGGAATCTGGCCCCCTCCGCTGTTCTCCAGCCGTCTCGCCGCTGACGGTTTTTCGGCCTTTCTCCAGCTACCGCCGCGAGGTGCGTCGGTCCCACGGGTGAACGACCACCCCCGGCCTCGCCCGGG
>JBJXFB010000137.1:0-4597 GCA_046155895.1 Planctomycetota bacterium
AAGGAAGTCCGCAAGGCGACCGCGTTCGGCGAGGCGATCATCATCACCGTCTACTTCCCGATCCTCGCCCTCTCGGGCGTCGAGGGGAAGATGTTCCACCCGATGGCCTTGACGGTCATCTTCGCGCTGATCGCGGCGTTCGTTCTGTCGCTGACGTTCGTGCCCGCGATGGTGGCTCTCTGCATTCGCGGGCGTGTCACCGAGAAGGACATGTTCCTCGTCCGCTGGGCGAAGGCTCTGTACGCGCCCGTGGTTCGTGTGGCCGTGAGGATGCGCTACGCAGTCGTCGGCGCGGCCATCGCCGCGTTTGCCGGAGCCGTCGCACTGTTCGGCTCCCTCGGCCAGGAGTTCGTGCCGACGCTCGACGAGAAAGACATCGCGATGCACGCGATGCGCATCCCATCGACGGGCATCACGCAGTCGCAGTTGATGCAGTACGACGTGGAGCGCACTGTCGCTACGTTCCCCGAGGTTGCGTTCACCTACTCGAAGACCGGCACGGCGGAGCTGGCATCGGACCCGATGCCGCCCAACGTGTCGGACACGTTCATCATCCTCAAGGCGCGCGAGGAATGGCGCAGCGAAGAGCAACTCGACCGCCGCATCGCCGAGTTGGAAGCCGCTCGCCCCAACGAGGAGGCACACGAGGAGGGCGAGCACGGCCACGGTGAGGAAGCCGAAGGTGCCATCGCAGCGCAAGGACACAAGGCCAAGCTGATCAAGCTCCTTGAGCTAACTCTCCAGTCCGTTCCGGGCAACAACTACGAGTTCACGCAGCCGATCCAGATGCGGTTCAACGAACTCATCTCCGGTGTGCGCGGCGACGTGGCCGTGAAGGTGTACGGCGACGACTTCGCGTCGATGAAGAAGACGGCGGACACAGTGCTCTCGACGCTGCAAGGCATCGCTGGCGTTGCCGATGCCAAAGTCGAGCAGACCGAGGGCCTCCCCGTGATGACGGTCGATCCCGATCGAGCGGTGCTAGCGCGGTACGGCCTGAACCTGTCCGACGTGCAGGACGTGGTCGCCGTCGCGATGGGCGGTCGCGAGGCAGGTCTCGTGTTCGAGGGGGACCGACGCTTCGATCTCGTGGTGCGACTCCCCGACGCCCTGCGGGGCAAGGTGGACATCCTCGATCGGCTCCCGATTCCGCTGCCGCGTGGCGAGCAGGAGTCTCAGGAGCCGGGTCTCCCGGCACTCTCGGACGATGGCGGTGCGGCGCTGTCCCGCGCCCCGATGGAGCGAGGATTCGTGCCGCTGGGAACGGTCGCTCGCATCGAGGTGGCCGAGGGGGTCAACCAGATCAGCCGCGAAAACGGAAAGCGCCGCATCGTCGTGCAGTGCAACGTGCGCGGTCGCGACCTCGGTTCGTTCGTGACCGAGGCACAGGAGAAGATCGGTGCTCTCGCGCTACCAGCCGGACAGTGGCTCGTGTGGGGCGGTCAGTTCGAGAACTTGGTCGCGGCGAAGCAGCGACTCTCGATCGTCGTACCGGTGTGCTTCGCGATGATCCTCTTGCTGCTCTTCGCGACCTTCAAGAGCTTCAAGTATTCGCTGCTCGTGTTCGCAGCCGTCCCGCTCGGGCTCACGGGTGGTGTCGTGGCGCTTTGGCTGCGCGACATGCCGTTCTCCATCTCGGCCGCCGTCGGTTTCATCGCGCTGTCCGGCGTCGCCGTGCTCAACGGCTTGGTGATGATCATCTTCATCAACCAACTGCGCGAGAAGGGCGAGGCGGTGGAAGCCGCGATCATCCACGGCTCGATCACGCGCTTGCGGCCCGTCTTGATGACGGCGCTCGTGGCCTCGCTCGGATTCGTGCCAATGGCGATCGCTACCGGAACTGGGGCCGAGGTGCAGCGTCCGCTCGCGACGGTCGTCATCGGCGGGCTGATCTCCAGCACCCTTCTGACGCTCGTCGTGCTGCCCGCGCTCTACCGCATCTTCACCGGAACGCGCGCCGACGGGCTTCCCGGCCCGAGGCCAGAGGTCTGGGAAGCAAGGGACGGAGCGGGCGCTGAAAGCACCGCTCACGCGACCACTCCGGGGACGAGTGCGGCGAGCGGCAACACCGAGCACTCCGGTTCGGACGCGGAGCCGGACAACGGATCGCCGCCTCACGGCGCGACACCCGGCGCGGCGAGCTGACAGCCCTCTCGATCACAAGAACAGGCGTTCGACCTCCGGCGCGTAGCCGGTTCCAAGGCGTGACGCCCCGACCCTCGACACCATCAACCAAGGAGAACCTCAATGACCCTGTCCAACTCGATCCTCGGCGGCCTCGCGCTCGCTTCGACAGCCGCACTCTTTACGACGCAGGGAGCGTCGGAGCCGGTGAAGTCCGCGCCTGAATACTTCGTCACCGCCGAAGGCGACAACGCGCACCTGTGGGTGCGCGAAGGCAATGGCCTGCGGGTCGTCGGCCACGGCGCGTGCAAGGAGTGCCCGCTCGATGCCGAAGGCGAGCACAAGGAAGGCGACGGGCACGACCACGGCAAGCCCGGCGGGAAGAAGTAGGCAGTCACCTTCCGCAGAACTCGTCGCGCGGCCCCAAGCGGATCGCGCGAGACGGCCACACGGCCGACGCACATCGCGAGGCGGGCAGTCCGCTTCTTGGTCTCTCTCCGTGTCGGGCACCTCGCACGACACGACCTACCTCAGTACGTCTCAACACGAGACACGGTGTCTACGCACATGATCCTCGAACCCATCGCTCTGCTTCTCGCCATCCCGCTTTACCAGGACCCGGTCTCGCGGGTCCCGTCGTGACCCGTGTGACCCGGTGAGGGTGCGGGGGTCCGTGCGACCGCCGAAGGCAACATTGAAAGTCCGTGGGTGTTGAGCGCTCGCTGGATTCCTGGCATCGACGTGGATCGTGCAGAACTTCGCACAACCGTGATGTACCAGTTCGTGCCGACGTTCTCGGCGGGTGTCGAGGTCAACCCGCTCGCCGAGGACGTTCGACCGATCGCGAACTGGCTCGCGATCCAGGAGACCGAGAACACGCCCGGCCTGATCTTCGGCACGAGTTCGGACCGCATCGGAACGCCGAGCGGTCAAGCCTTCTACGGGACGTTCTCGAAGGATCTTGAGAGCTGGACCGGATTGCCGATCGCGCCCTACGTCGGCGCATCGTTCGGGACGTTCGACGACGAGCTTGTCGCGATCGGCGGCCTGCGGATCGCGTGGAGCGATCAGCTGAGCACGACGAACCTGTGGGACGGGCACAACCTGCACCACACGATCAACTACGGGCTCGACGGCGGGCACCTCCTCGGGCTCGTGGTTGCGAATCTCGATGAGCACTACAGCCTTGGCGTGTCGTACTCGATCCGGTTCTGAGGCAAACAACGGTTCTCAATCGGAGACCGACACCACGGCGAACCTCAGGCGGGAGGTGATGGCGAGATGGAGCCGATGGACGAGCTGAACACCGAAACGAGCGCAGCCGTCGCGTCGGGATCGAATCCGGCAGATGTGGCGGCTCGCGCCTCCGCGCGAGCGCGCGCCCTGCGGTTGGAGCATCTGACCGTCGGCTACAACATCGTCGAAGGGATCATCGCCGTGATCGCCGCCACGGCGGCAGGAAGCGTCGCGCTTCTCGGATTCGGCGTGGACAGCTTCATCGAATCGCTGTCCGGGGCCATCCTGATCTGGAGACTTCGGGCGGAGAGCGGATCGAGTACGAGCGCCGCGATCCACGCCCTCGACAGAAAGGCGGAGCGGTGGGTCGGGGTGTCGTTTTTCGTGCTTGCCGCGTACATCGCATGGGAAGCGGCAACGAGTCTCGTCGAAGGCCGAAGGCCGGAGATCACCTGGATCGGCATCGGCCTGACAGTGGTCTCGATCGCGATCATGTGGTGGCTCGGGGCCGCCAAGCGCCGCTCCGCGCGGGAGCTTGGAAGTCGCGCGCTCGAAGCCGACGCCTTCCAGACGACCGTGTGTTGGTGGCTTTCCCTCATCACGCTGAGCGGTGTCGGGCTGAACGCCGCATTCGGGTGGTGGTGGGCCGACCCCGTCGCGGCACTGGGAATGTGCGCCTTGCTCTTGATTGAGGGGCGCAAGGCTTGGAACGGTCAGCCCTGCGGATCCTGTCCGTAGAATCAACTCCTAGCGAGCGCACGGAATCACACAACGGCGTCTCCCGCGAGCGCGCGATCCACCCCTTCGCGCACGTCTCCATCGGAGCGATTCCATCGCACGACGACGATCTCTTCGACGTTCTCGTCTGCACTGATGTGCTCGGCGCTGTCGAAGCGCCGTGGTCAATGCGCGAGGAGAAGCAGCTACGTGCCGCGTGGGTATGCGACTTCCCGAGCCGGACAGTCAAGGCGCGACACCTGATCGCAGAGGTCGAGCGCATCGAAGTCGAACCTCACCACGCGCCCGAGCCGCTCCCGCCGATCGAGGGCGACGACATCCACCTCGTGTGCTGGATGGCGATCGAGAACTCGGCGGCGTCAGCCGCCGTACCCTAGCAGCCCGTGGTGGAAGTGCCCTTTTCGGCCGCGGCGTTCATGCCGCCACCGCGATCGGGGCCGGTTGAAGGAAGCGTGCCCGTAGGTTCGCCAGAAGCGAAACGAGGGACCGAGCAGCGGTT
>JBJXFB010000139.1:0-3581 GCA_046155895.1 Planctomycetota bacterium
AGCACGGCGAGCAGCCGAAAGACCCAGTTGTCGAGCACCTGCCTCCAGGCGTCCAGGAGCAGCGCGCGCGCGATGGTCCGATTCACGGCTGCCCTTCGTTGACGACGTGGATGAACGACTCCTCGAGCGTCAGGCGCCGCCGCGAGATCTCGCGGATGCCGACGCCCGCGGCGCGCAGCCGGTCGATCGCGACGTCGAGCTCTCTCTCGTCGACCTTGAGGTCGAAGCCCGAGGCCGAGCGCGCGAGGTCCGTGCCGACGCCCGCGAGCAGTCGCTCGAGGTCCACCGGGACCTCGCGCAAGTCGAAGTACACCGACCCGGTTCGCGGGCGCAGCTCGTCGACCGAGCCCTCCCGGATCACCTTCCCGTTCAGCATGATCGCGACGCGGTCGCAGACGAGCTCGACCTCCATCAGGAGGTGCGAGTTGATGAACACGGTCACGCCGCGCGCCTTGAGTTCCTGCACGATGCCTCGGATCGCGGCGCGGCCGAGCGGATCGACACCGTCCGTGGGCTCGTCGAGGAAGACGACCTGTGGATCGTGGACCAGCGCCTGCGCGAGCCCGATCCGCTGCTGCATGCCTTTCGAGTACTCGCGGACCTTGCGATCGGCGCTCTTCGTCATCCCGACCCGTTCGAGCAAGGGCTCGATGCGCCGGTCGAGGTCCGCCGCGGGGACTCCGGACATCATCCCGAACAGCTTCATCACCTGACGTCCCGTCAGGTACCCCGGCAGCCGGTGGGATTCCGGGAGGAACCCGACGCCGCGCCGCGAGGCCGGATCGCCCGGAGGACGCTCGAGGAGCAAGGCTTCGCCTTCGTAGCCGCCGACGAGCCCGAGCAGGATCTTGATCAGCGTCGTCTTGCCCGCGCCGTTGGGTCCGAGGAGGCCGAAGACGGTGCCGCGCGGGATGTCGAACGACACCCCGTCGAGCGCCCGGAAGCCGCGTTTGGAGAAGAGCCGCCTGCCGTACGTCTTGCGCAGGTCTCGAACCGAGAGGACCGGTCCGTTCGACGAGGGCGTGCGGGCGTCGAACGGGGCGCTCATCGGTCGGGGGAGGATAGCGTGAGCCGCGCCGCACCGATCCATCCGGCGTCGGCCCCGAGCTCCGCGGAGATCCAGCGCACGTCGTCGAGACGCCGGCCGTAGCTGCGTTCGCGAAGCCCGCGGCGGATGCCCTCGTCGAGCACGTCGAGCGCGGCGCCGAAGCCTCCGCCGATCACGAAGAGCCGCAGATCGAGGAGCGTCACGAACACGGCGAGTCCGTGCCCGAGATCGCGACCCACGTCGACGAGCAGGTCGCGCTCGGGTCCAGGAGAACGCCGTGCGATCTCCGCGAGCAGCTCGAGGTCGCCCGGCTTCCCCGGCGGCAAGCCGGCGGCGGTCGCGCGCCGGTGTGCCGCGGACGCCGAGGCGAGCGTCTCGAGGCAGCCGCGCGATCCGCAGCCGCACGCAGGGCCCGTGGGCTCGATCACGACGTGTCCGGCTTCGCCCGCCATGCCGCCGGGGCCGGCGTAGAGTGCCCCGGACAGGATCAGGCCGCCGCCCACGCCGGTGCCGAGCGTGAGCATCAGGAAGTCCGGTTCGCCGCGGCCTGCGCCGCGCCAGTGTTCGCCCAGCGCTGCGCAGTTGGCGTCGTTCTCGAGGACCACCCGGTCGTCGGGGATCGACAAGCGCGCAGCGAGCTCCCGGCGCAGCGCCACCCCTTCGAGGAAGCGCAGATTGGGCGAGGCGAGGACGACGCCGCGCTCGCGGTCGAAGATCCCCGGCGAGCCCAAGCCGACCCTGTAAGTCGCTCCCAGCTCGCGCGCGAGCCCCGCGAGGTCGTCGAGGACGGCCGCGGTGCCTTTCCCCGGTTCGACGGCGACCGAACGGCGCGCGACGATGCGCCCGTCGGCGGAGATCGCGCCGGCCTTGATGGCCGAACCGCCGAGGTCGAGGCCGACGTGCACGAGTTCGGGTTCGAGACTCCCCGCCGTGTCCGTCGGACCGTGCTCCCGGTCGTGCTGCGCGCGGGGATCGCGGGAGATCGACCCCGGCTCCGGCTTCACTCGACGGGCACCGTCTTCACGCGCCGGGTCACGCGCCGGTAGGCCTTGAGGTAGTTGCGCGCCGTCGCTTGCCAAGAGAAGTCCTGCTTCAAGCAGCGCATCGTCATCGCGCGCCAGTCGCCCGGCTCCTTGTACACCTTGCGTGCGGCGTCGAGACCTTCGAGCAGACCGTCGCCGCTGTAGTTGCGGAACGTGAAGCCCGTTCCGTGGCGCGGATCCTTCTCGAAGTCGACGACGGTGTCCTCGAGCCCGCTGCCCGAGTAGATCAACGGCACGACTCCGTAGCGCATACCGATCGCGACGAGCGCATTCGACGAATGGTAGTGCGAGGGCAGGATGAGGAGATCCGCTCCGCCGAGCAGCGTGTGCGCCGTGTTGACGTTGTAACCCTCGATCAAACGGCAGCGGCCCGTGAACGTGCCCTCCATCGTCTTGACGCGCTCGAGGATCTCGTGTTTGCCCGAGCCCATGAGCACGACTTCGATGTTCCGCTCCAAGACCGAAGTCATCACCTCGGCGAGGATGTCGAAGCCGCTGTCGGCGTCGAAGCGTCCGATGACGGCGGCGAGCGGGATGCGCGCGCCGTTGTCGAGCCCGAGCGCGGTCTGGAGCGACGCCTTGCAACGGCGCTTGCCGGCGAGCTCCTTGTCCTTGATCGAGAAGGTTTGGGGCAGGAGCGAGTCGTTGCTCGGGTCCCAGGTTCGGTAATCGATGCCCGTCGTGATGCCGACGAGTTCCTTGTGACGGCGGCGGAACGTCTCTTCCAGGCCGTAGCCGCGGTCGATTTCCTGCACCCTCTGCGCGTGGCTCGGAGAGTGGGTGCCCACGATCGTGGCGAATTCGGCGCCCGCCTTGAGGAAGTTGACCTTGCCGTGGAGCTCGATCCCGTGGACGTTCTGGAAGACGCGATGGGGGAGTCCGATGTGCGCGAGGATCTCGCGCTCGAACGCGCCCTGCATCGCCAGGTTGTGGATGGCGAAGAACGTCCCAGCCTTGGCTGCGGCGTGCTCGGGATGGCGCGTGGCGTACTCGACTTCGCGGATCACCGGGATGAGGCCGGTAGTCCAGTCCATGCACTGGATGATGTCGGGCTCGAAGCCGAGGAGCGGCAAGCTCTCCAGGACCGCGCGGCTGAAGAGGGCGTAGCGCCGCCAGTTGTCGGGGTACGGGCCTTCCTCGTCACCGTACGGGTGCTTCGCGCGGATGATCGTCGGATGGTCGACGAGCACGATCGGCAGATCGCCGAGCAGCGCGGTGTGAATCGTCAGCGTCTGCCGTCCGACTCCGTCCTTGACGCGCACCTCGCCGACCGATCGGAGCTCGGCCAGGGGCGCTGCGTTCACGTCGGCCGAGTAGGGCAGGAACGCCCGGATGTCGGCGCCCTCCTGGCGCAAGGTCCGAGCCAAGGACTCCGAAACTTCCGCCAAGCTGGTGCGCCGCACCAGGGTCTGAAGCTCGGGCGTTACGAATGCGACTCTCAAGGGGGTGGGGCCGTGACCGGTAGGCTCAGGTCCACGTCGTCCGGTGCA
>JBJXFB010000143.1:0-37754 GCA_046155895.1 Planctomycetota bacterium
GGCACGCTAGGCTGCCTTGCTTGGCGAACGCAACCCAGGGAAACTGTCACCTGTCTGCCCGGTCTGATCTGTCACCCATGTGCCGGGCCGCTCAAGAGGCACGGACCGGTCCGATCCGTCACCGATGTACCGGGCCGTTCAGGACGGTCCCCGCCGGGCTGCCGCCCGCGGTGCGCGCGTCAGGGACCCCAGAGGACCCGCAGTCCGTTCGATCCGTTGAACGTGCTCCCCGCAGGGCTCGGGCAGAACGTCGCGTTCCCATCGCGGTAGTGAACCAGGTAGTACCGCAGCGCCATCGACGGGATCGAATCTCCCAGGGCGGCCGAGCGCGCAGAGACCGAGAGGTCCGCACCCGACGGCGCTATCGCCGAGCCTCCGACCGCGGTCTTCGTGTAGAGGCGTTTCAGGTTGCCACCCGTGCACCGCAATCCATCGCCGAAGAAGACCGGCGCGATCTCCAGATCGCCCTGCAGGAAGAGCGAGAGCGAAGTCGGGCGCTCTCCGATCGACGTCAGGACGAGCGTATCGGCCGAGAGGCTCGGGTTCCCCGTCGCCGAGAGCCGCGCTCCACCGGTCGAGGCCGAGTTCTCGCAGCCGCGGCCGGGCGTCCCGGTGTTCCCGCACGGACAGGGGCCGATGCTCCCGTCACCGTGGCAGAAGCTCTCGATCGCGATCGGCCCGCCGCCTCCCGGAACGTCCCCGGTCGCGGTGATCGCGGGCGGCGAGCCGCTCTTCCACAGGCCGAGCGTCATCGTCCCGCTCTGTGGAGCCGCGTTCGCGTCGAAGCGGAAGTTGTACAGCGATCCCCACCGGATCGCGTTCGCGCTCGCGTTCTGCGCTTCCGTCTGCGTCGACCAGGTGAGCTCGTTCCCGATCCGGTTCGCGGGCCAGTCGGCGCTCGAGATGTTCACGTTGCCGGGTCCGTCGCCGTCGTGGTAGCTCACGTCGTGGAACCCGATGTTCGTGATGTCGACGCTCGCGGCGACCGGAACGGTGAACGAGCCGACGTTGCGATCGCAGTTCATGTTGTAGACCGCGTACTCGTAGCGCCACTGTCCGCCGCCCAGGTCCGTCGCGCGCGCGCCGAGGACGAGCAGGCCGTCGCCCTGAACCTGGAGTTCGACCAGATCGACGCCCGCCTCCACTTGCCCCCAGGAATAGATCGCCGGTTGACCCTGATGGGTCGTGCTGGCGAACCCGAAGTCGAAGTCGCTCGGGCCTCCCGTCACATTCAGCTCGCACCAGGAAGCGTTGTTGTTCCCGTTGCCGGCCTGTGCGTCGTCCGCGGTGACGAAGTGACCTTCGCCGAAGTAGCGCGTCGTGCTGCTTCCGCCCGTCACCTCGAGATCGGAGAGCGCGACCTGGCAGCGACGGTAGACCGCATCCGAGCCGTGCGGGGGGTCGGCGGGAGGATACGGAAAGACCCCGGTGTGGCTGTTGACCTGCCAGTTGGGACCGAGGATCGACTGGGTCCCGTTCGTGCTCGCGTCGTAGGGATCGGAGCAGCCCACGCCGAGGTGCTGGGCATCACCGTTCCCCTGACAAGTGCAGCAGTAGCTGTCCTGCGCCGCGCCGAAGCCGTGCTTGACCCAGCTCCTGCCCACCTGCTCGAAACGCCCCGCGCCGCCGACGAGCTTGTAGCGGTAGAGGTTCTGGCGGATCACCGGGTGGGCATTCGTGGGCCCGACCCAGTTCACGATCTGCGTGCCGACGTTGCACGCCGTGGTGCCGAGCGCGAGCGCATCGACTCCTCCGGACGTGGAGGTGTTGAGGATGCTGTTCAAGTCGCCGATGACCACATCCGGGCCGGTGCTCGCGCCACAAGGCGGCGGAGGCGGGCCGACCGTGAGGGAGAAGGTCCCCGCGCCGCCCGGCGCGCTCGGCCAGCTGCCGATCTGGAGCATGTAGGTGCTGAGGGCCGTGACCGGGAACGTGATCACCGACTGGAGTCCGCACGAGTCGTCGTTGCAGGCGAGCGGCGGCGACGACGGGCAGTCGCCCCCGGCGTAGGCCGCGACCTTGATGTCGAACGAAGCGCCGCCGCACGTGCTCAGCGTGGCAGAGCCGCTAGCCGGCGCCGCCCAGGAGAACCAGACGTCGCGGTCGATCCCCAACGAGCCAGAACAGTCGTACTGACCCTGCGCACCGGTCGTCGCCGCGGTGGAGTCGAAGCCGAAGTTGCCCTGGCCGGTGATCACCGTGGGCGTGGCGCAAGCGTCGGAGCCCTGCGCAACGGCGGAGTGGGCGAGCGTCAGCGGAACGAGCGCGAAGGGGAGGGCGCGAAGGAGCTGGGTGTTCATGGGCCCCAGGGTACCGCCTGTCGCTCGAGGTGGCAGGCGTCGAGGCGGGATCGCGATTCGACGTCCGCGCCTCGCGTCGCGAGCGCCGGGGTCTCGAGCCGGCACCGGTCGCCCGCGACCTGGGATCGCTCCGGGCAGCGGGGGTGGAACGCGCAACCGGAGGGCGGGCTCACGGGCGAAGGAGGATCGCCCGCGAGGACGATCCGCTGGCGCGCGGCCTCGATGTCCGGGTCCGGAACGAGCACGGCCGAGAGCAGCGCGCGCGTGTAGGGATGCCGCGGCGCGGCGAAGACCTCGTCGGTGGGTCCGATCTCGACGATCTTGCCGAGGTAGAGGACCGCGACCGTGCGGCACACCTCGCGCACCACCGCGAGGTCGTGCGAGATGAATACGATCGCGATCCCGAGGCGCTCCTGGAGGTCCGCCAAGAGCCGCAGGATCTTCGCCTGCACCGTCGCGTCGAGCGCGCTCGTCGGCTCGTCGCACACGAGCACCTCGGGCTCGAGCGCCAGCGCGCGCGCGATCGCGACGCGCTGCTTCTGGCCGCCGGAGAGCTCGTGCGGGAGACGATCGGCGTGCTCGGGGGCGAGGCCGACCTCCTCCAGGAGCTCGCGGGCGCGCTTCGACCGGCCGTCGCGCGTCCCGATCCCGTGGATCGCGAGTGGTTCGGCGACGATCGAGCCCACGCGTTGCCGCGGATCGAGCGACCCGGCCGGATCCTGGAACACCATCTGGATCTTGCGGCGATGGGGGAGCCAGGCGCGCGCGGACAGTCGGGCCAGCTCGACGCCGTCGAGGCGGATCGAGCCCGACGTCGGGCGCTCGAGGCCGACGAGAGCGCGCGCGATCGTCGACTTCCCGCAGCCTGATTCGCCGACGAGGCCAAGCGTGGCGCCGCGTTCGAGCTCCAACGAGACGCCGTCGACGGCGCGCAGCGCTCCGCGGCGCGTCGCGAAGCGCACGGCGAGGTCGCGCACCTCGAGGAGGGCACTCATCGAGCCCTCCCGGGCGCGCTCGCGACGAGCTCGCGCGTGTAGCTGTCCTTCGGCGCGCGGAAGAGCTCCCGCACGCCCGCCGCCTCGACGATCCGGCCCGAGCGCATGACGAGCGCGCGGTCCGCGGCGGCCGCGACGACCCCGAGCGAGTGCGTCACGAGCAGGATCGCGGTCCCCTGGCGCTCGCGCAGCGCCTTCAGGAGGTCGAGGACCTGCGCCTGCACGGTGGCGTCGAGCGCGCTGGTCGGCTCGTCGGCGACGAGCACCTTCGGCGAGAGGAGCAGCGCCATCGCGATCGTCGCGCGCTGCCGCATGCCGCCCGACATCTCGTGCGGGTAGCTCTCGAGCCGCGCTTCCGGATCCGCGATCCCGACCTCCCCGAGCGCGACGGAGGCCGCGGCCCAGGCCTCGCGCGCGCTCGAGCCGCGGTGGACCTCGAGCACCTCTGCGATCTGCTCGCCGACCGTCAGCCAGGGTGTCAGCGACGCGGTGGGGTCTTGGAGCACGATGCCGATCTCGCGGCCGCGCACGCGGCGCATCTCCCGCTCGGGGAGCCGATGGAGATCGCGCCCGGCGAGCGCGATCGAGCGGGCCTCGATGCGCGCGGGAGGGGAATCGAGCAGCCTCGCGATCGCCAGCGCGGTCGTCGACTTGCCCGAGCCGGACTCGCCGACGAGCGCGAGCGTTTCGCCGGCCTCGAGGTCGAAGGAGACGCGGTCGACGGCCTGGACGGCACCCGTATCGGTCTCGAACCTCACCGACAGGTCGCGGACCTCGAGCAGAGCCATCAGCTCCTCCCTTTCATCCGCGGATCGATCGCGTCGCGCAGTCCGTCGCCAGCCACGTTCAGCGCGAAGAGCACCGACCCCATCGCGAGCGCGGGAGCCAGGACGAGCCACCACGCGATGCGGATCGGGTTGATCGCCTCCGTCCCATCGGCCGCGAGGATGCCCCACGAGACCTTGGGCGGCTCGATCCCCAGTCCCAGGAACGACAGGAACGCCTCGTAGAGCATCACCGTCGGGATCGTCAGCGAGAGCGAGACGATGACGACCGGCAGCACGTTCGGGAGGACGTGGCTCGCGAGGATCCGCGGCGTCGACGCGCCCGCGACGCGCGCGGCTTCGACGAAAGCGGATTTCCGGAGCCCGAGCACCTGCCCGCGGACCATCCTCGCCATCGGCAGCCACGCGACGGCGCCGAGGACGAGGTAGAAGACCGTCTCGCGGCCGATCCCGAAGCGCGACTCGAGCTCCGACCGGTACTCGTTCACGACCCCGATCAGGAAGATGACGAGGAAGATGAAGGGCAGGGACTGCAGCGCGTCGACGGTCCGCATCATCAACTCGTCCACTCGCCTGCCCGCGAAGCCCGCGCAGAGCCCCCAGGTGACCCCGATCGCGAGGCTCGCGAGCGCGGCCGCGAGCGCCGCGAGGATCGACGTGCGGCTTCCCCACACGACGCGCGCGAGCAGATCGCGGCCCTTCGCGTCCGTGCCGAGCCAAGGCGCGGTCTGGAGGTCGCCGAAGATCGCCTGGCGCAGCTCGACGAGGCGGAGATCGATCGAGCCGACGCCCCACGCGTCCGCCTGGAAGCCCGATCGGGTGAGCTCCTTCCACGGCGGAACCGGCGGGATCGGCTCGTCCTGGAGCGCGATCGCGCTGGGCGAGGGCAGGGGCAGGAGCGGCGCCGCGAGGCTCCCCGCCAGGACGACGGCGAGGAAGAGGAACGCGATCCACGCCGGACGATCCCTCCGGAACCGGCGCCAAGCCTGGCTCATCCGGCCTTCCTCGCGATGCGCGGGTCGAGCACGCGGTGGAGCACGTCGACGCCCGTGTTCAGCGCGTACACGAGCGCGCAGTAGACGATCGTCACGCCCATCGCGAGCGTGTAGTCGCGGTTCAGCGCGCTGTTCACGAAGTGCGAGCCGGCGCCGGGGATGGCGAAGATGCGCTCGATCACGAGGCTCCCCGTGAGCACGCCGGCCGCGGCGGGGCCGAGGTAGCTCGCGACGGGCACGAGCGCTCCCGGCAGCGCGTGGCGCAGGAGGACGATGCGTTCGGGCATCCCCTTGCCGCGCGCCGCGCGCACGAAGTCCTGGGAGAGCGTCTCGAGCATCCCGGTGCGCGCGATGCGCGCGACGTGCGCTCCGATCGGAGCTCCGAGCGCCAGCGACGGCAGGACGAGGTGCTGCCACGAGCCCCAGCCCGCCACCGGCAGCAGCGGCCAGAGGAACGCGAGGAGGATCACGAGCCCGCTCGCGACGACGAAGTTCGGCAGCGCCACGAAGGCCGTGGCGCAGAAACGAAGCGCGAGGTCGGTCCTCGTCCCGCGGCGCACCGCGGAGACGATGCCCGCGCCCAGGCCGACGAGGACGGCCCACAGGAGCGCCGTCGCGCCCAGCGCGAGCGAGATCGGCAGCGACTGGCCGAGCAAGTCGCCCACGGTCTGGTCCCGGTAGCGCAGCGAGGGCCCGAAATCCCCCGCGAGGACGCCGCCGAAGACGCGCGAGCCGTCGCCGCCGAGGACGCGCGCCCGGCTCTGGTCGAGATTGAGCGGCCCGACGTACTGGAGGAGCTGGCGGTGCATCGGCCAGTCGAGGTGGTAGCGCGCGCGCAGGTTGCGCTCGATGGCGGGGTCGAGGCGCCGCTCGGCGTCGAAAGGCCCGCCCCGGACCGCGCGCATCAGGACGAAGGAGACGAGCACGACTGCCGCGAGCGTCAGCGCGAAGCCGAAACAGCGCCCCGCGAGGAACCGGATCATCGCGGCTTCCAGAACCAGGCCTTCGGCGGGTGCTCGTCGAGCGCGTTCTCGAAGAAGCCGCCGAGGCGCGGGTCGACGAGGTTCTTCGACGCGTAGGCGTAGATCGGCAGGATCGGGAGCTCCTCCATCAGGATCCGTTCGGCCTCGCGGAGGAGCTCGGAGCGCGCCGGTTCCACCTCGGCGGCCGCCCGGCCGATCAGCTCGTCGTAGCGCGCGTCGCCCCAGCCCGTCCGGTTGTTCTCGTTCCCGCTCGTGAAGATCTCGAGGAAGCCGAAGGGATCGGCGTAGTCGGCGATCCAGGACGAGCGCGAGACGTCGTATTCGACCCTCTTCTGCGTGTCGAGGAAGACGCGCCACTCCTGGTTCTCCAGGCGCGTCGCGAGCCCCAGGTTCCTCCGCCACGAGTCGGCGATCACCTCGGCCACGTCGCGGTTGAGCTCGCGCGTGTTGTAGTGGATCGAGATCGTCGGGAGAGACTTCCGGCTCTCGCGCAGGAGCGCTCGAGCCTCATTCACGTCGTCGGCGAAGCTTTCCGCGCGCCGCATCGCCGCTCCGGCGAAGCCTGCGAACCCGGGCGGGACGCACGCGTAGAGCGGCTGCTCGCCGCAGCGCGTCACCCGGCGCACGATCGCCTCCCGGTCGATCGCGAGCGCCAGCGCCCTCCGGACACGCGCGTCGTCGAAGGGCGGGCGCGCGACGTTGACGCGGTAGAAATACGTCCCCAGGAACGGCGCGGAACGGAAGTCCTCGCGCTGGGAGATCCGCGCGGCCAGATCCGAGGGCACCTGGTCGACCCATGCGATCTCGCCGGTGAGGTAGAGATTGAGCGCCGTCGCCGCGTGCTCGACCGCGAGCGCGTCGATCGTCTCCATCGCGACGTTCGCCGCGTCCCAGTAGCCCGCGAACTTCCCGAGCCGGATGCGGTCGTTCGCGCGCCGCTCGAGGAGGCGGAAGGGGCCGTTCGTCACGAGGTTCTCGGGACGCAGCCACTCGACCGTCCACGTCGAGGGGAAACGCTCGCGCATCCTGGTGAGGTGTCTCTCGGAAACGGGCGCGAGCTGCGGGCAGGCCAGGACGTCGAGGAAAGGGGCGAAGGGCTGCGCGAGCCGGATCACGAGCGTCCTCGGGTCGGCGGCGCGGATCGCGACGCTTTCGAAGCTCCTGCCCGGCGCGCCGCGCTCGTCGACGTCGGTCGCGAACTCGCGCGCGCCCTCGACGCAGAAGAGCTGCGAGGCGTACCCGGCCGCCGTGCGCGGATCGAGCAGCCGCTCGAAGCTGAACGCGAAGTCGCGCGCGGTCACGCGCTCCCCGTCGGTCCAGCGGGCATCGCTCCGGAGATGGAACGTCCATTCGAGGCCGTCGGGGGAGAGCTCCCACTTCTCCGCGACGCCCGGACGGGGCTCGAGCGTCTCCGGATCACGCACGAGCAGGCCCTCGAAGATCGCGCGCACGATCCTGCCTTCGGGGATCGCGGTGATCGCGGCCGGGTCGAGCGTCGCGGGTTCGGCGCCGTTCACGAACGCGCAGTCGGCGCGCTCCAGACGGGCGCCGCGGCCCAGGGCCAGGGCCATGAGGATCAGGCCGGCGAGCGTCGCGGACAGGAGGGCGCGGCGAGTCGCGCGCGTCCGGCTCGCGGAGAGCATGCGGGCGAAGATAGCCGCAGCGGAGCCCTCCGCAAGCAGCTTGACCCCTCCCTCGGCGCGCGGATACTCCGTACCTCGCCTCCGCGGTCGAGGTAGTCCGCTCGGCTTGCGGCTCGAGATCGCACGCCCATGATCACCACGCCTCGATCCGGCCGTTCCGGCCTCGCGCTCTCCATCGCCGTGCTCGCGCTGGCCGGTGTTGCGCTCTTCTGGCGCGGGATCTCCGGCACCGCGGCGGTCGTGGCGGAGGCGCGCGAGTCCGCGTTGCGCTCGACCGCCAGCCCTCAAGACCCGTCGCTGGGCCCGGGACTCCAGCCGGTCGACGCGTTCCATCCCGATCGGCGTCCAGGGAAGGACGGCACGCTGCCGCCGCTCCCCCAGCCCGCGTTCGGCGGGCGCGTGATCATCCACCTCGACTCGAACCCGCGGCACCTGTGCGCCGCGATCGACAACTCCGCGATCACGCGCCGGATCCTGCTCGAGCTCAACGAGACCCTTCTCCTGCGCGACTGGGAGACGACCGAGTGGAGACCGGACCTGGCGATCCGCTACGAGGTGCAGGACCGGATCGTGATGAAGTCCGGACCTCCGTCGGTCGGCGCCGTGACCGAGAGGGGTTCGGACTACGTCGTCGACGGCACCGCCAGGGTTCCGAAGGATGACGTCCAGCGCGTCCTGCCCGGCACGGTCCTGACCTTCTCGCTGCGTCCCGGCGTGAAGTGGCACGACGGGCACGCCTTCGACGCGCGCGACGTCGCGTTCTCGTTCCGGATCTACAAGAACGAGAAGGTCGACTGCGGCGAGAAACGCGCGCGCTTCCTCAAGTTCGAGGGGGTCGAGGTGCTGGACGAGCGGACGGTGCGCTTCACTTGCTCCGAGCCGTACTTCAACGCCCTCGAGACCATCGCGGAGATGTGCATCCTGCCCGCGCACCTCTACGACCTCTCCGACCCCGACAACGAGGACGGCCAGAAGAGGCGCGCGGCGGATCCCGCCTATCGCCCCAGCGACGAGGAGCAGGGGCGCTACGTCAACGAGAACCCGCACAACCGCGACTGGGTCGGCCTCGGGCCCTACCGGCTCAAGGGCTGGACCGCGGACGGTCTCGAGGCGGAACGCTTCGAGGGCTACTTCGATCCGGAGAACGCGGGGTACTTCGACGCCATCCGCTGGCGCGCGATCCCGGGCACCGATGCGGCGTTCCAGGCGGTGATCCAGGGCGAGCTCGACTTCATGGCGTTCCTGACCTCCCAGGACTACTTCGGCGAGTCGACGCAGGCCGCGTCGTTCACGGACCGCTGCTACAAGGGCTACTTCTACGCGGCGAACTTCTGGTACGTCGGCTGGAACCTGTACCGCCCGCAGCTCGCCGACGTCCGAGTCCGCCGCGCGATCGCGATGACCTTCGACTTCGACGCGTTCAAGAAGAGCTTCTACAAGGGGCTCGCGGTCCAGGTCACCGGCTCCGCGAGCGTCTACTCGCCGGGCTACGACCGCGAGCTCGCCCCTCTTCCTCTCGACCGCCAGCGCGCCGCCGAGCTCCTCGACGAGGCGGGGTGGACCGACCGCGACGGGGACCAGGTCCGCGACCGGGACGGCGTGCCGCTCGACTTCTCGATCCTCCTCGAGCCGAACGACAAGGTGGGGGCGGCTTTCGGCGCGAAGCTCCAGGAGGATCTCTCGAAGGTCGGCATCCGCCTGCGGATCCAGACGCTCGACCGGGCGGCGATCGGCGAGCGGCGCCGCCAGCGGGACTTCGAGGCCTTCGCGCTCGGCTGGGCGCCGCCCCTCGAGAGCGATCCCGAGCAGCTGTGGCATTCTCGCGGCGGCGCGAAGGACGTCGTGAGCAGCAACTTCACGGGCCTCCAGGACGGACGCGTCGACGAGCTGATCGGCAAGGGCCAGCGCGAGCTCGATCCGAGGAAGCGCGCGGAGATCTGGAAGGAGCTCCACCGCCGCATCTACGAGCTCCAGCCCTACCTCTTCTGCTACAACTCGCCGCGCAAGTTCGCGATGAACAAGGCCATCCGCGGGTTCCAGAGCGTCCCGGTCGATCCGAACTACGTCGTGCGGCGCTGGTACTACCCGGCCGGAACGCCCGGAACGCGTCCGACGCTCTCCCGCTCTCCCGAAGGCGCGGGGGGCGGGGGATCCCCTCCGCGGAAGGACGGATCGAGGAAGGGCGGCTAGTCGCCTCCGTGCTGCGCTACGTCCTGCGTCGGCTCGCGTGGATGGTCCCGACGCTCCTCGGGATCACGCTGGTCGTGTTCGCGGCGGCGCGCGCGGCTCCCGGCGACGCGGTGGTCGCGTCGAGCTCGGCCGGCGATCCGGGACTCGACGTGGAGGCCCGGCGGGAGTTCTTCCGCGCCGAGCAGCTCTACGACCAGCCGTTCTGGAAGCAGTACCTGCACTTCCTCGGGCCCTTCGACCTCTCGCCGCGCGGTCACGCGGTTCTGGGCGGCACCGGAGAGCATCCCTGGCACGGACTGCTCGCGCTCGACTTCGGAACCGAGTTCGCCCGCCCCGGCGTCTCCGTCGGCGGAGAGATCCGCGAGCGTCTCCTCGTGACGGTGCCGCTGGCGCTGCTCTCGATCCTCCTCGCGTACGGGATCGCGGTGCCGATCGGCGTCCTCTCGGCGGTCCGGCGCGGATCGGCGGCCGAGCGCACGGCTTCGTTCGCGCTCTTCGCGCTGCACTCCGTGCCGGGGTTCTGGCTCGGCCTGATGCTCGTGCTCCTCTTCGGCGCGGCGGGACTCGGCTGGCTCCCGGTCGTCGGGCTGCACGACAAGGACGCGGACCTCCTGCCGCCGCTGGCGAGGTTCTGGGACACCGCCAAGCACATGATCCTGCCGGTCGCGACGCTCGCGCTCCCGAGCCTGGCCTACCTGTCGCGGCACGTGAAGGGCGCGCTGGTCGAGGCGCTCGAATCCGACTTCGTGCGCGCGGCGCGCGCGCGCGGGCTGCCGGAGAGCGCGGTCGTCGTGCGGCACGCGCTGCGGAGCTCGCTCCTGCCGCTCGTCACGCTCGCGGGATCGATCCTGCCGGCCTTGATCGGGGGCTCCGTCGTCGTCGAGACGGTGTTCTCGCTCCCCGGGATGGGCCTGTACGCCTACGAAGGCATCCTCTCGCGCGATCTGAACGTCATCCTCGCGACGACCACGCTGTCCGCCGCGCTGACCCTCGGCGGGATCCTGCTCGCGGACATCGCCTACGCGGTGGTCGATCCGCGCATCCGCCATGGGTGAGCTCTCGGCGCGCATGCTGGCCGCGATCCGCGCGCGGCCGATGGCGCGAGTCGCGTTGCGGGTCCTCGCGCTCCTCTACACGCTGGCGATCTTCGCCCCGTTCCTGGCCGGCGATCGGCCGCTGTACGTGGGCGAGGAACGGCGGTTCCCGGTCCTGGAGGAGCTCTCGGCGTTCGAGATCCTCCTCATGGTGCTGTGGACCGCGGTACTGGTGGTTCCACGGCTCCGCCGCCGCCCGCGAGGCCTCGTCGCCCTCGCCGTCCTGGGCGCGCTCGCCGCGGCGCTCGCGTTCGGCTCGCAGCGGTCCGCGTTCGCGACATCGGACTGGAAGGACCGCATCGCGTCGGGCGAGGTGTCGGCCGACGCGGTCTACTTCCCGCCGATCCGCATGGGATTCGCGGAGACGAACCTGGGGGAGGCCTACCGTCCCCCGACCTGGCTCGCGTCGTCGGAGATCTCCGAGGAGGGTCACTACGTCCGCGGTCCGCGCGCCCCCGTCGAGGAGCCCGCCGATGCCTTCCGCCCCGAGCCCACGCCGGTCGAGGTCCGTCCCTTCGAGCCGGCGCGGAACTCGCCCTGGCGGCATCCGCTTGGGACGGACACGCTCGGGCGCGATCTCCTGGTGCGGCTCCTCTACGGCGCACGGACGAGCTTGTCGGTCGGCCTCCTCTCCGCCGCGGCCCTCTTCGCGATCGGCGTCCTCGTCGGCGCGCTGGCGGGCTGGTTCCGCGGCCCGATCGATCTCCTGCTCTCGCGCGGGATCGAGGTCGTCCTGTGCTTCCCCGCCTTCTTCCTCGTGCTCTTCGTGCTCTCGGTCAGCGATCCGGAGGTCCTTCCGCCCGTCCTCTCGATCGCGCTCGTGATCGCGCTCGTCGGCTGGCCCTCGGTGGCGCGGCTCGTGCGCGCGGAGGTCTTGCGGCTGCGCGAAGCGGACTTCGTGCTCGCCGCGCGCGCGCTGGGATGTTCGCCCGCGCGCACGATCCTCGCGCACGTCCTCCCGAACGCGGTCGGGCCGGCGATCGTCGCGGCGTCGTTCGCGGTCGGGACCGGCGCGCTCGTGGAGGCCGCGCTCTCGTACCTCGGCCTGGGCGTGCAGAGCCCGATCCCGTCGTGGGGCTCGATCGTGAACGAGTCGCACGCCGCCGCGCACTGGTGGATCCAGCTCTTCCCGGGCCTCGCGATCCTCGTTTCCGTCGTCTGCTACAACTTCGTCGGCGAGGCGCTGCGCGAAGGGCTCGACCCGCGGGTCTCCGGCGAAGAGAGGACCCGATGATGGTCCTCCTCGACGTCGCCGGGCTCACGACGCGCTACCCAGGTCCTGCGGGACCCTTCAGGCCGATCGAGGAGGCGAGCTTCCGCGTCCGTTCGGGCGAGACCCTGGCCCTGGTCGGGGAATCGGGCTGCGGGAAGACCGCCGCGGCGCTGTCGATCCTGCGCCTGCTGCCGCGGGGCGGGAGGATCGAGTCGGGAGAGATCCGCTTCCAGGGCCGCGAGCTGCGCACGCTGCCCGAGAAGGAGATGCGCGCGCTGCGCGGCGCCGGGATCGGCATGGTGTTCCAGGACCCGCTGGCCGCGCTCGATCCGTTGTGGACGATCGGCAGCCAGGTGCGCGAGGCCGTGGCGCTCGATCGGAAGCTGCCGCGCGAGGAGATGAGGGCGAGCGTCCTCGAATTGCTGCGGCGCGTGGGCCTGCCCGATCCCGAGCGGATCGCGCGCGAGTACCCGCACCGGCTCTCGGGAGGGATGCGGCAGCGCGCGATGATCGCGATCGCGATCGCGCGCGGTCCGAGCCTGCTCGTCGCGGACGAGCCCACGAGCGCGCTCGACACGACCGTCGCGGCGGGGATCCTCGATCTCTTCCGGCGGCTGCAGGCCGAATCGGGGATGGGGATCCTGCTCGTGACGCACGACCTGGCGGTCGTGGCGCAGAACGCGCACCGCGCGGCAGTGATGTACGCGGGGAGGATCGTCGAGAGGGGTGCGGTCGCCGACCTCCTCGCCCGGCCGCGGCATCCCTACACCGTCGCGCTCCTGCGGTCCCACACTTCGCGCGCCTCGAGCGGCGAACGGCTCGTGCCGATCCCCGGGCGCGTACCGACGCCGTCCGAGAGGCTTCCCGGCTGCCGTTTCCGCGACCGGTGCCCGATCGCGAAGCCGCGCTGCTCGGAGCTCGAGCCCGCGCTGCTCGCGCTCACGGGGCACGGAACCGAACGCGGAGTCGCCTGCCATTACGACGAGGAGGCCTCGAGGCTGTGAGCGCGCCGAGGATCGCGGTCCGCGACCTGCGCGTGCAATACGCGACGCGCGCGGGAACGTTGCGCGCCGTCGACGGCGTGTCGTTCGAGGTGGGGGAGGGCGAGACGCTGGCGCTCGTGGGCGAGTCGGGCAGCGGGAAGACGACGACGGGGCGCGCGCTGCTGCGGCTCGTCGAGTCGATCGAGGGGAGCGTGCTGTACCGGCGCGAGGGCGGCGCGGAGCCGATCGAGCTCCTGGATCTGGGCGAACGGGAGCTACGGCCGCTGCGCCGCGAGCTGCAGATCGTTTTCCAGGACCCGATCTCGAGCCTCGATCCGCGGCGGACGGTCGGGGATGCCGTCGGCGAGGGCCTCCTCGTGCACGGGATCGCGCGAGGGGAGGCCGCGCACGCGCGCATGATCGAACTCCTCGAGCGCGTGGGGCTCGCGCCGGAGAAGCACCGGAGCTTCCCGCACGAGCTCTCGGGCGGGGAGAGGCAGCGCGTCGCGATCGCGCGCGCGCTGGCCGTCGGCCCGCGGTTCCTCGTGCTCGACGAGCCGGTGTCGTCGCTGGACGTGTCCGCGCAAGTGCAGGTCCTGAACCTGCTGATGGACTTGCAGGAGGAGCGCGGCCTCTCCTACCTCTTCCTCGCGCACGACCTGTCGGTCGTCCGCTACGTCGCCGACCGCGTCGCCGTCATGTACGGCGGGAAGATCGTCGAGACGGGAACGGCCGGGGAGCTCTTCGCGGATGCCCGGCACGCGCACACGCGGGCGCTGATCGCGGCGATGCCGAAGCTCGAACTCCGGAATACGGTACCAGGTCAATTCTTGCGGGATCCGAGCAGCGGCTCGGCGGAACGACGCGACGCTGCTCGGATCCCGCAAGAATTGACCTGGTACCGTATTCCGGAGTCAGCCGACTCCGTAGCGTTCCTTCAGGATCCGCGCGAGCTCGCCAAAGTCCTCGACCACGTGGTCGGGCTCGCTCCCGCTTCCCGCGATCCCGTGCCTGGCGCTCCGCCGCGCCCACACCGTCCGCATCCCGATCGACTTCGGCGGCGCGATGTCGTGCTCCGGATTGTCCCCGACGTACATCACCTCCTCCGGCTTCAACCCGAGCTCGCGCAGGGCCGCACGGTAGAGCTTCGGGTTCGGCTTGCTGATCCCGATCTGGTCGGAGATGAAGATCGCCTTCGGGTCGAGGTAGGGCACGACGCCCAGACGCACGAGCTTCTCCGCCTGCTTCACGGTCAGCCCGTGCGTGATCACCCCGAGCCGCACGCCCGCCTTCTTCAACGCCGCCAGCAGCGGCAGGACGTCGGGGAACGGGGCCAGCTCCCGGAACTTCGTGTCGTGGTAGGCCGCGACGCCCGCCGCGACGATCAGCGCCGGGTTCACCCGCCGCGTCGCGTCCGCCGGCAGCCGCTGCAGGAGCCGCTCGAAGTGGTGCTCGTAGTTCGAGCTGAACTCCGCGATCACCTCGTCGAGCTCGCGCAGCACGACCTCTTCGGGCACGTCCAGCCCGGCCGCGACCATGGCCTGCACCGCGTTCCCGCGCGCGGCCCTGGCGAACTCGCTCGTGCTGAAGAGCGTGTCGTCGATGTCGAACAGGACGGCGCGCAGCGAGCTCACGGCGCCGATTCTCCCCGTTGGCCCCCGCCCGTACCAGGACCGGCTGCCGGCCGGGTCCCCGGGCGGCAGGGCCGGGAAAGGGCCCCAAAACCTGCCCGGAACGGTAGGGAATCGCATTTCTGGGGACGGGTTTCAGCTCCGGGCCCCGGTCCACCGATGCAGGGCCTGTCGCGATGTCCGTGAAGGGGGAGCTGCGTGGGCCAGCTCCGGGCAGGAGGCAGCATGTTCGGCGGTGCAAGGATCCGGAAGGTATCCCGCTCGGCGGGCTTCACGATGATCGAGCTCATGCTCGGCCTCGGCGTCCTGCTCGTCGCGGTCCTCGGTGCCCTCGGAAGCCAGCTCGTCTCCCACGACCTCGTGCAGACGACGCGCGAGACCGACGCCGCGACGACGGACCTGCAGGCAGCCATGGAGCAGCTCCTCATCAGCCCCCCCGACCAGATCCCGATCGCGGGCAGCGCTTTCCAGTCCGGCCAGCCGATCGCGGCCTTCGAGAGCCTGCACCTGAAGGACCAGCGCATCATCGCCACGTATCCGGGCTACACGCCGGGACTCGCCGTACCCGACCCCTTGCAGATCGTGTTGACCGCCACCTGGACCGACTTCCGCGGGCGTCCGCGGAGCATGCGGATCGCCTGCCTCAAGACACGATGAAGCCCTTCCAGCCCGCACGCCACCGCGCCGGCGCCACGTTCATCGAACTCGCGATCGGCGTTTCGCTGCTCCTCCTGCTCGTGGGGACGCTGTCGGAGACGCTGCAGGGCCTCAAGCGAGGCAGCGTCCAGGCGCAGATCGACACCCAGTTCCAGGCGCAGGGTCAGCACGCGCTGCGGACGATCGTGGACGACCTGAAGCGCTCGGGCTTCGCGACTGTGGGGGGAGAGGATTTCCCGCACCTCTTCCTGGACGGCAACGCCCAGGGCGCCTTCGCCGGGCACGCGCACGCACCCGCGGTCCACACGGCCGTGGCCGGGGATCCCGATTTCGGCCCGAACCGCGAGATGGTCTTCCTCCAGCCTGCGGACCTGGACAACGACGAACGCCCGGATCTCGACGGGGCCGGGCGCCTGGTGTGGAGCGCGGATCAGTTTTCCTACGTCCTCGTCACGCGCAACGACGGCACCAACGTGCTGGAGCGCCGGGTCAACGGCGGCGCCGCGCGCAAGATCGTGCGCGACGTCGAGCGCATCACCTTCGATGACAACACGACTTCGGTGGGGGCGGTTCCACTGCGCGCGATCCGCGTGCGCATCTGGTTCCGCAAGCTGGACGAGCGGGGAGCCCCGCACCGGCTGTTCGTCGAGGCGGTCGTCAATCTGAGAAACGGATGATCAAGCCATGAAAGTATCCATCAGCCGCAAGCCGGGACCTGAGTCCGGAGTGGCACTCTTGGTCGCCATCATCGCCACCTTCCTGGCCGCGAGCTTCGTGGCCGTCACGATGGCGGCCGCCTCCGTCGCGCACCGCAACGCCCAGACCGAGCGGCATGACGTCGAAGCCCAGTACCTGGCCGAGGGGGGCATCGAAGCCGCCAAGCGCGAGATCCAGGTCCGGATGGCCAACTGGTCGCCGGTGCCGAACACGGGCTCGCTCACCATCGGCGGGAAGCAGGTCGACTTCACGATCCAGCCGACCGGTTTCACGGCCCTCGACACCGACCCGACGGGCATCCAGACGATCGTCACGGGATTCGAGGTCCATGCTTTTGCGACGACCAACGGCATCCGCGGGAACGCGCGCCGGATCATGAACGCGCGGGCGACGCCCCTCTTCCAGTACGCGGTCTTCTACGACAGCGATCTCGAGATCCAGCCGGGCCCCAACATGACGATCCGCGGGCGCGTGCACAGCAACGGGAACCTCCACCTCGCAAGTGGCGCCACGCTCACCCTCGACACGAACTACGTGCGCGCGGCGGGCGACGTCTTCCGCCGCCGCAAGGACGATCCGAGCAATTCCTCGGGCACCGTCAGCATCCGCAACTGGGTCTCGGACCCGTTCGACGCCTCCGAGCCGTTCCAGCTGACCCAGATGAACAGCCGCTCGCAGATGAGCGCGCTCGGCATCACGACGACGAGCGGGTACGACAGCGCCTTCACGGCCGGCCACAACCCGAACGGGGACGGCGACTTCACCGACCCGGGGGAGTGGCTGCCCTTCGCGCCGGGCGCGATCGACTTGTGGGGTGAACCGTCGGGGTACGCGGAGACGGGCATGACGCTGATGACGCACGAGCACGGCGTGACGGCTTCGGTCCCGCCGGGCACGGAATCCACGGCGATGTTCGAGCCCGTTCCCGGCGGAACCGGCGGGAATTTCTCCTGGAACGCCTCACTCCAACGCTACGAGCCGGTCCCGGCGGGTACAGGCACGCACCAGCGGGGCCACTACCACGAGAACGCCGATCTCTCGATCCTCACGTACGCGGACGGCACCTGGCGAGCCTACGACACGGACGGATACGACATCACAGGAGCGATCGCTCCCGCGGTGTCGATCCGGAACATGTACGACGCCCGGCAGGCGAACGGTTCCAGCAGCACGATCCGCGTGACGCAGATCGACATGGGAGCGCTGGCGACGACCGGGAGGTTCCCGGCCAACGGGCTGCTCTACGCGGCGAACTACGGCGCAGGGACGGGCCTGAACGCTCGCGGCATCCGGCTCACGAACGGCTCGACCCTGGCCGACGCGCTGACCGTCGCGACGCCCGATCCGCTGTACATCCGCGGGAACTACAACACCGTCAACCAGCAGCCCGCGGCGGTGATCTGCGACGCGTTCAACCTGCTCTCCAACGCGTGGAACGACACGAAGACCCGGGGCAACCTGCCCGCCGCCTCGGACACGACGTACAACGTGGCGGTCGTCACAGGGAACGTGGACACGGCCGGTAGCCAGTACAGCGGGGGCTTCGAGAACCTCCCGCGCTACCACGAGAACTGGACGGGCAAGACGTCGACGATCCGCGGATCGTTCGTCAAGCCCTGGTTCTCCCAGTACGCGACGCAGCCGTGGGTGTACGGCGGCGACCGCTACCAGGCTCCGATCCGCGCCTGGAGCTACGACACCTCGTTCAACAGCGTCGCCAACCTGCCGCCCTTCACGCCGATGGCCGTGACGGTGGACGACATCGTGAGCTGGTAGGAAAGTACTGAACCAGGTTCGTTTTCTCGCACCGCGAGCCGGACTCAAGCGCGCGCTTGGATCCGGCTCGCGGTGCGAGAAAACGAACCTGGTTCAGTACTTTCCTACCGCTGCTCGAGCTTCGCCAGCTCCTCGCGCACATCGGTGATCCGGGCGCGGATCAGGATCAGCAGGGACTTGTTCTCGTCGCTGTAGCCTTCCTGCTTGAAGAAGAACCCGACGAGGGGGATCTTCGCGAACCACGGCACCTCGGCGCGGCGCTCGATGTTGCGCACGTTCGAGAGGCCGCCGAGGAGCAGCGATCCGCCGTCGGGGATCGTCGCGGTCGTGAAGACGCTCTGCACCTGCAGCTCGGGCAGCTGGAACTCGACCGGCGACGTGTTGCCGCCGAGCGTGGAGCTGAAGCTCCGCAGGGCGACGACCTTGGCGACCGTCGGCTGGATCTCGAGCGTCAGCGTGCGCCGGTCCGTGTGGATCGTAGGCCGCACGTCGAGCACGACACCCTCGTGGAGCACGTTGATCTGCGGGTCGGCGACGGCCTGGAACTGCGCGACTTCGACGTCGAAGTCCTGGATGTAGGCGCGCTGGTTGATGACCTGCACGTAGGCGCGCTGCGTGTTGTGCACGGAGAGCACCTGGTCGTTCACGAGCTCGAAGGTCGAGCTCTTCTCGACGGCGCGCAGGATGACCGACAGATCGAGGTTCGACAGGTAGGCGAGCTGGAACGTGAGCCCCCCGGCCACGCCGAGCGCGTCGCCGAGAGCCTTGCCGAAGTAGTTCTGCGTCGTGCCGCGGAAATCGCCGTCCCCGCCGTCGTCGTAGAAGATGCCCGCGCTCGGGTGTCCGCTGGCGTTGCTGCCTTCGGTCCCCGTGCCTCCGTTGTCGAGGCCGCGGCTGGCCATGTCCTCGAGTCCGTTCGTGACGTCGTTCACGTCCTGGTCGTCGAGACCGCGGAAGTCGACGCCGATCTCCTGGATCCAGTTCGAGCCGACCGTCATGAACTTCGACTCGATCGTGACGAGCGAGCTGCCGAAGCGGCGCAGGTCCTCGAGGAAGAAGCGCACCTGCTCCTGAACCGCGGGGACGTGGTTGATCAGGATGTAGCCTTCGTGGACGTCGATCGACACGCCTTCGTCCTGCCAGGTCCCGACCGCGACGTTCTCCTGGATGAGGGTCGCGAGGTCGGTGGGCTCGATCATCTTCTTGCGCTCGAGCACGGCGCCGAAGGGGCCTCCGCCGTCCTCGTCCTGCATCTTGTCGAGCAGGCGCAGCTGGTCGATCCTCGGCCCGAGGAAGTCCGTGAGGCCGAACACGATGTCCTGCACGTCGTGGTTCACGATGATCGGCTTGCCGCGGGCCTTCTCGCGCGTCGTGACGAGCACGGCGTCGTGGCGCACGGTCCAGGTGACGTCCTCGCCCGCCATTTTCGTGATGAGGTTCAGGGCCTGCTCGGCCGTCAGGCGGTTCTCGAAATTGAAGTTGAAAACCGTGCCGGAGGTCGCCGTCGCGTTCTCCGCGGCCGGATCGACGACGATCGGGAGCCCCGTGATCGTGCGCAGGACGTCCATGACCTGCGTGAGGCTCTCCTCGTCCTTGACCTCGGGCATCTGGACCGCGGTCGTCTGGAGCTGGTCGCGCAGCGCCTTCTCGGACTCGGGGATCTTCTGGGACAGGTCGAGCCCGCGGCGCTTGCTGCGCAGCTCCGTGATCTCGTGCCAGCGCTCCGCGTCGGGCGGGGTGATCACCTGGATGTAGGGGATCTGCATCTCCTTGATCGATTCCTGCCAGCGGCGGAACTGCTCGTTCTTCTGCCGCACGTACTCCTCACGGACCTTGGTGCGGCCGGCGCGGAACGCCGCGTCGCGGACCTCCACGGCCTGGCTGTTGCGCGGGTCCTTCTCGAGGGCCGCCTTGGCGATCGTCTCCGCCTCGTCGTAGTCGCCGGCCCTGAACGCGGCGATGGCGCGCTCGAGCGTGCTGGCGACGGCAGCTTCCTTGCGCTGGCGCGAGGCCTGCTCCTCGGCCTGCAGCGATTCGTAGGCTCGGCGCTGTCCGGCTTCCTCGGCCGCCTGCTCGGCGGTCGCGCGGGAAGCTCGAGCGCTCTCGAGCAGGGTCTTCGCCTCCACGTCGAGGCCTTGCCACTCGATCGAGAAGGGGGCGTAGCGGACCAGGTTGTTGGCGATCTCGAGCTCGGCGATGGCCCCGGCGTAGTCCGAGCGCGCGATCGCGAGCTTGGCCTTGCGCAGGGAGTCCTGCGTCTCGGCCTTCAGCTGCTGGATGCGCAGCTCCTGACGTTCCGTCATCTCCTCGGCGATCGTCTTCTGGCGCGCCGTCGGGTCGCCGCGCATCGCGAGCGCCTCGGCCCGCAGCGTCTTGGCCGCCTCGCTGTCCTGGTCGAGGTCCAGGGCCGCCTCCGCTTCCCGCACCGCGTCGTCGAGGCGGAGATCGGCGAGGAAGGCCTGGCCGGCCGCCACGTGCTGTCGCACGAGGAAGGCCCGGCGCTGGTCGGCGAGCGTGAGCTGCGCGGCATCACGCGCGAGCTGGTCCTGCGGGGAGAGCGCGGGCGCTTCCGCCGGGGTCGCCGCCGCGTCTTCCGCCGGGGCGGGCTGCTCGTCCGCGTCTCCCGAGGAACGGCAGGCGGAGAGGACCAGGCTGGCGGCGAGGCAGAGGGAGAAGAGGGGGCGTGTCTGCTGGATCACGGGGCGGGGCTCCCTGTCTTGGATGGGCAAAAGCTGTCGGTTGCGGGTCATCGCGGCACCACCGTTCACGAGCCGCTCCGGCCGGGCGGGTTCACTTGGGCGGGGGTCGGCTCGTGCTCGCTGGGGATCACGATGCTCGCCTTGAGCAGCACCAGGAGCTTGCGGTTGCTGATGTACTTGCCCTTGCGCTCGAAGAAGAACGAGACCAGCGGGATCTTGTTCAGGATCGGCACGCCGGACTTCATGTCCTGCTTGTCGCTGACCTTGAGGCCGCCCAGGAGGATCGTGCCCCCGTCGGGCATGGGGATCGAGGTGCGGACGCGCTGGATCTCGACCTCGGGCAGCTGGATCGTGACCGAGTTCTGGCTGCCGAGCGTCGTGATGATCTCGTTGATCGGCCGCTTGAGCGCCGCGATCGTCGGCCGGAGCTCCAGCGTGATGAAGCGGCGGTCGGCCGACACGACCGGCCGAACGTCGAGGACGACGCCGTCCTGGATCACGTTGACGATCGGGTCGGCGATCGAGGCCGCCTGCGCGATCTCGACGTTGAAGTCCTGGACGTACGCGACCTGGTTCAGCACGGCCAGGTTCCCGCGCGCCGTGTTGTAGACCACGATGCGGGGGCTCGTGACGAGCTCGACGCGCTCGGACTTGGACACCGCGCGCAGGACGAGCTGGAGCTGCAGGTCGTTCAGGTACGTCCACTGGAACGACAGGCCGCCCGAGCCCTCGATGACGTTGGGATCGCCGAGGCCGATGTCGTAGAGCTCCTCGACGCGTGCGCGCATGTCCCCGTCGAAGCCCTTGTCGTAGAAGGCGCCGAGGTCCGTCCCCTGGCCGATCTCGCGGCCCAGGTCGGTCTGTGTCGAGGGATCGCCGAAGTCGTTGAAGAACGCGTTCGTGCCGAGGCCGGGCTGGCCGAGGCCGCGGAAGTCCACGCCGATGTCCTCGAGGAAGTTGTCCTCGACCTTGATGAAGCGCGCCTGGATGTCGACCATGATCCCGGTCGCCTCGCGCAGGTCGTCGAGCAGCTTCTTGATCGCCTCGTGAACCTCGGGCGTCTGGTGGACGACCATCTCGCCGGCGGGCGTGATCTTGAGGCTGTTCTGCGGATCCTCCTGCCACGAGGCCGGGGCCACGTTGTTCCGGATCAGCTGCTCGAGCGCGTCCGCTGTGACGATGTTCGCCTCGCGCTCGACCTTCTCCTCGTCGACCAGCTGGACGCCGCCGGAGGGCGCGACGTTCATCTCGCGTCCCGGGAAGTCGGGGATCGGGTGGATCAGGTCGCGGACCTCGTAGGTCGAGAGGATCTGCCCGCCCTTGAGCTCGTCCTTCGTCACGAACTTGACGACGCCGTCCTCGATCTTCCAGCGCAGCGTCTCGTGGGTCTCCACGATGATATCGAGCACCTTGCGGACGCTGCGCTCGGGCAGTTGCAGCTTGATCGCCTTCTGCTCGTCGTCGAGCTCGGAGACGACCTTGGGCGAGAGCATGAAGTTCACGCCCGTCAGGCTCTGGAGGAAGGACGCGACCTCCGAGAGGGGCGACCCTTCGCCTTCGGGCGTGCCGAAGCTCGGCGCGAAGCGCGCCGCGTCGAGGCGCTCGAGGACGACGCGCTTGTCCTGCTCGCCGATGGGATCGGACTGGCTGAACTCGAGCGGCTTGCGCTGGCTGACCTCCTGCCAGCGCTTCATGTCGTCGAACACGAGCGGCTCGGTCTGGAGCACGTTCATCGTGTCGAGCTCCTCGATCGTCCGCACCCACTGCTCGCGGTAGTTCTGGCGGTTCTGCTCCGTCACCTTCTGGTGGCGCATCTCGCGGGCCACCGACTGCAGCTCGAGCGCCGCCTTGTTCTCGCGGTCCTCGAGGAGGACCTGGCCGGCCAGGGTCTCGGCGCGGGCGTAGTTCTCGTTCAGGAAGGCCGAGTTCGCCTCCGCGAAGAGCGTGCGGATCTTGTTCTCGCGGTAGGAGCGCTCCTCCTGCTCGCGGCGGGAGCGTTCCAGGGCGGCGGCCTCGCGCGAGGCCGCGTCGGCCTCGTGCCGGGCCTGCTCGCTCCCGCGGATCGCTCCCTGGAGCTTGCCGGCGACGATCCGCTCGTCGAGCGTCCCGCTGGCGATCAGCGGGTTGTAGCGCAGGATCATCTCGGCCTGGCGGTAGTGCTCGATCGCCTTGTCGGGGTTTCCGGCCCGCATCGCGTTGTCGCCGGCCAGGTTGGCGTCCTCGGCCGCGAGGCGGGCCTGGGCACGACGGACCATCTCCTGCTCGGTCGCGTCGTCCATGAAGGACGCGGCGTCCAGGTAGCTCGGGCCCATCAGGGCCTGGACCTTGTGCAGCTTGTCCCGCGCCTCCGTGCTCGAGGGATCGAGCTCGACGGCCCAGGCGTAGGCCTTCAGCGCGCCGGCCAGATCGGCCCGGTCGAGGAGCGCGTCGCCCTCGCGGATCGATTCGGAGGCGAGGTAGGTCTGCTGCTGGTCCCTGACCGAGAGCCGCGCTGCGTCCTGCGCGAGGCCCTCCTGCGGGGAGATCGCGGCCGGCTCGGAGGGCTGCGCGGCGGACGGACTCGTCGGCTCGGCCGTGGCGCCCGAATCAGCCGAGCCCGACGACTTGCAGGAGCAGGGGAGGACGGCAAGGAGCGTGAGGAGGATCGACCTCGGCTGCATGGGACTTCTGGCCTCGTCAGCGGACTTCGAACCCGATGGAACGAGCTGCGCGCGCCTGGAAGGCGTCGTGCGGCGAGCGGGTTCGGGTTCTCGGCCGGGGGATGGGGATCAACGGGGAGAATGGTCGCCCCCGTGCGACGACGTCGGTGACAGCCGGGCTCGCCGAGTGCGCGACTCGTGGAGTCCGGAGTGGACCGATGCAGCAGCGGGGGGCTCGAGTTCTGGGTCGAGAGCGGTGCAGGGTGGGCGAGCGAGGAGCGATCTCTTCTCGGTGGAGGCTCGTCCTGTGCGCGACTACGGGCCCGTCGGGTCCGAAGAGCGGCGGGGGAGCATACCGGGGGTCCTCGAGGGGGTCAATCGCGTGTATGGGGACGATTAAGAGTAGCTGGGTCGAGCGGAAACGCGCGTGGGAGCGACGGCGGCGCGAGCAGGGTCAGCCGCCCGACTCACGCCGCCTTTCGGTGTGCCCGTTTGCCTCCCGGGCTCGCTGCGGATACCTCGACGCCCGCGCGAGGTTACGGGTCCGTCGCGCGAGAGATCCCGATTCCCGAGCTCGGGCCCGTCGCCGGACCCCGTGAAGGCGGCTTCTCGATCCCCAGCAGGTTCATGGCCACCTGGATGTCCTGCCAACAGGCCTTCTTCTCGCCGGGGCTGCGCAGGAGGTAGGCCGGGTGGTAGGTCGGGATGAGCGTCCGGCCCTTGCGCAGGTGCGTTCGGCCCCGGGTCGAGCCCATCGGAGTCTCGGGGGGCAAGCCGAGCAGGTAGTTCGCGGCGTGCTTGCCGAGCGGGACGATCACGCGCGGCGAGGTGAGCTCGAGCTGGCGCTCGAGCCAGGGCGTGCAGGCTTCCTTCTCGACCGAGGTGGGATCGCGGTTGCCGGGCGGACGGCACTTGAGCACGTTGGCGATCTGCACTTCCTCGCGCGGGATGCCGATCCCCTTCGTGATGATCTCGGTCAGGAGCTGACCGGCCCTGCCGACGAAGGGCACGCCTTGGGCGTCCTCGTCGGCTCCCGGAGCCTCACCGACGAAGAGGAGGCCGCTCTTGCAGGGGCCGGTCCTCGCACCGTCCATGAAGACGGTCTGGGTGCGCGTGCGTGCGAGCTCGCACGCCTCGCAGCGCGACACCGCCGCGGCGAGCTGCTCCAGGTTCGCGCACGCCGCCGCCTGGGCGCGGACGTCTTCCGGACTGCGCGCGGGCTCGTCCTTGCGCTGGGGCTTCGAGCTCTTCCGCCCGCTCCAGGCGCGTCGCGCGGCGTGAGCACGGAGCCCTCGTGAGAGGGAGAGGAGCTCCTCACGCTCGGCGTCCATCGCCGGGAGGATACCATTGGGCTCCGATGAGGATCCTCAGCGGTTTTTCGCTCTCCCTCCTTGCGGCAGCCGCGTGCTCGGAGGAACCGCTCTCCCAGGCGTCTGCGCCGGAGTCCCCCGGATCACCCGTCCTCGCGCTGCGGACGCCGAGGAACGGCGATGCCCGCGTCGACCTGCTCCGCAAGCACATCGAGTTCGGACGCCTCGACGAGGCTCGCGCCTTGTCGGAGGAGCTCGGGATGATCGGCGAGAACGGCTCCGAGGCCCTGCTCCTCCGCGCGCGCCTCGCGGCGCTCGAGGGGCAGAACATCGCGGCGTTCCGGCTCGTCGAGACGGCCCGCCAGGAGAGTCCGGCCGATCCCGACGTCTACGCGACCTGCGCCGAGATCTACGCTGCGGCGGACAAGCTCGACGCCGCCTGGGACGAGATCCAGGCCGGCGATCGAGCCTGCGGCTCGGCGCCCGAGCTCCTCCGCGCGCGCGGGATCGTCTGGATCTCGCGCCAGGGTGGCGCGCAGAAGGGCCTCTCGTACCTCGAGGATGCCAAGCGCGCGGATCCGGGTCTCCCGTTCGTCTCCCGCGCCCTCGGGCAGGCGCACCTGCTGCTCGGCAAGCAAGGCGCCGCGGCGGGGAAGGCGGACGAAGCACTCGCGCACGCGCGGCAGGCGATCTCGTACGATCCCGACGACGTCGACGTCGCCCGCTTCCTGACCGAGGCGCTGGCGCTCGCCGGGGACTTCGACGGCGCCATCACGGCGACGTCGAATCTCATGGCACGCGGCCTGCCGCTCCAGGCCGAGCTCGCGCTGCTCCACAAGAAGGCCGGGATGGCGGCCTTGCTCCGCCGGGAGCGCCCGAGCGCGATCGAGCACTTCGCGACGGCGCGCAAGCTCGGCCTCAGCGACGTGGAGCTCGCGACCGGCGCGATGATCCTCGAGGAGCAGGCCGACGCGCTGGTGAAGCGCGGCGTCGAGGCGTACGAGTCGAACGACCTCGCCGAGAGCGAAGCGAGCTTCCTTCGCGCCCTCGAGATCGACGCCGACCGGATCGAGGCGCGAAACCACCTCGGAGTCGTCCTGTTCAAGAGCGGCGACTACGCCGGCGCCGCGGATTGCTGGGAGATCGTGTGCCGGACGGCGGAGCGGGAGGGGATCGTCCTCCCCGAGCCAGTGCACGTGAACCTGGCCAAGGCCCGCGAGCTCGCGGGGGACATTCCCGGGGCCCGCGCGGCGCTGGAGGTGTACCTCGTACACGATCCTGACGGGGAATGGGCGGAGAGCACGCGCGCGGCGCTGGCCGCGCTTCCCGCGAGGAACCCGGGCAACTAGACTGCTCCCGATCCCCCGAACCCCGGAGATTCCCATGCTGCGCCTACTCCTCCCGCTCGTCCTCGCCCTCGCGGCTCCGCTCGGCTTCGCCCAGCAGGAGGAGACGCGCGAATCCCTGAACAGGAAGGCGATCGAGGCCCTCGTCGCGAAGAAGTACGACGAGGGGATCGCGCTCCTCGACCGGATCCTCGTGCTGTCGCCCAAGGAGAAGGGGACGGCCTACAACCTCGCGTGCGCGTACTCGCTCAAGGGCGAACTCGACAAGGCCTTCGAGTGGATCGACAAGGCCGCCGAGTGGGGCTGGGGAGAGGGCGAAGGCCAGATCTACGGCATGGATGCCAAGGGCCGGATCAGCGAGGTCGAGATGCTGAAGCAGGACCCCGACCTCGAGAACGTCCGCAAGGACCCGCGCTTCGAGAAGGTGATCGAGCGGCTGGCGAAGGCCAACCAAGTGCGCGAGGCGCGCAAGAAGGCGGGCGAGGAGTACGCCGCGACGGCCGCGATCCACATCCCCGAGAAGGCCAAGGGCCTGGCGGAGATGCCGATCCTGGTCGTGCTCCACGATGCGGGATCGACGAAGGACGCCGTCGTCGCGGGCAGGTGGAAGGAGATCGCCGACGAGCTCGGCTTCGCGCTGATCGCGCCTTCGGGCAAGCTGCTCGTCGGCGAGGAGCCCGCGAAGGGGATGACCTGGTTCGACGATCAGGCCGCCTACAAGGCGAAGTACTGGACCTTCGAGAAGCCGATCCTGGACGCGGTCAGCGCGTTCAAGAAGGAGCACCCGATCGACAAATCCCGTCTCGTGATCGCCGGAGAAGGCCTGGGCGGCTTCGTCGCGGTGAACGCCGCGATCGTAAACCCCGGGATGATCAAGGGCGTCGTAGCCCTCGGCCAGGGCGTGAATGCCGAGCTGATGGCGGCCAAGGCGCCGACGGCGGGGAAGATGGGGCTGCGCGTGCGCATCCTCGCCGATCCCGCCGATCTCTCGAAGCGGATCGTGGCCGAGGGCGGCCAGGCAGCGGACGCGCAGAAAGTGATCGAAGGCTGGACGAAGTCGCTCCAGACCTGGGGAATCCACGGGGAGGTCCAGACGATCTCCGCGGACGCCGCCGCCGCGAAGGCCCAGATCGTCGAGGCCATCGGAGCCGTCCTGGCGCGCGAGGCCGCGGCCGCGAAGTAGCGGGCTAGCGTTCGGCCAGCGCTTCGGTCCCGCCGAGTTCGCGGTACCGCGCGTACCGCGCGGCGGCCAACTCGTTCTCCCCGAGCGCGGCCAGCACGCGCGCGAGCTCCAGGATCGTGCGCGCGCCCTCCGGATCGCACGTGACACCCTTTTCGAGCGCCTGGCGCGCCGTCGCCAGGTCCCCGGCAGCCCGCTCCGCCCGCCCGAGGGCCCCGAAGCCTCGACAGAAGTGGGGGAAGCGCGCGATCAGCTGGAGGGCCTGCTCCTTGGCGCGCGCAGGCTCGCCGGCCGCGAGGAAGAGTTCGGCGATCCCGAGCAGGGGGAGCGGCTCGTCGGGACTCTCCCGCACCTGCAGGCGCCTGGTGCGGTAGAAAGCGGTCCACTGCGCACTCGCCGCGGCTCTCGCGCGCAACTCGGCCGCTGCCTGCTCGTCGCCACGCTCGATCGCGGCCTGCACGCGCATGTGCCAGGCCGACGGCGCCTCGGCGTCGAGGGGGGACAAGGCCAGGAAGCGCTCGAGCAGCGGCGCGGCTCGCGCGATCTCTCCGCCGCGCGCGAGCGCCCTTCCCGCGAGGAGCCAGCTCTCGGGGATCGCGGGATGGCGGACGGCCGGATCGGCACCCGGCTCCGCCAGGAGCAGAGCTCGAGCGGCGGGGAGATCGTCCCGCAGGAGGGCGAGGCGCGCTCGCGCGACCGCGATCCATCCGCGTGAAGCCTCGGAAGGCTCCGATGCGAGCAGCAGCTGCTCGGCGCGCTCTTCCGCGCCGGTCGAGGCGAGCGCGCGCGCGACGAGCGCGATCGCCTCGCCCTCGCTCGCCAGATCGCCGCCGCCGGAAACGCGCGGAAGGCCATCCCGCGCGACCTCGGCGGCGAGATCGAGCTCGATCGACTCCCGCCAACGATCGACGTCGGTGCGAGCCTGGGCGAGGACCAGCAGCAGCTCGGCGATCATCGGAAGGCCTCGTCCTTCACGACGCCCGCTCCCTCCCGGATCGTCAACCGGCGGTCGGCGCTCCCGCCCGGGAGCTTCTCGGTCCGGCCCGAGGGCCAGAGGATCTCGAGGGACCGGTAGCGGGGCTCTTTTCCCAGGCCGAAATGCAGCCAGGCCGAGGAGGCGGACTGGTAGCCGCACGCGGTCTGGACCTCCGCCAGCAGCGCGTGCTCCTCGCCGTTTCCGCCCACGACGAGGACTGCGCGCGATCCCGTGCCGTCCGCGGGCGTGCGGCGCTCACCGGAGGCCCGGGCGGGACCGAGCAGGCGCACCGCGAGACGGTGATTCCCGTCTCCCATCCGGTTCATTCCGAGCGCCGCGGGTCCGTCGATGCGCGCGATCACGACGTCGGGGCGGCCGTCCTGGTCGAGATCGCCGACCGCGCTGCCGCGCGAGCCCAGCACCGGGGAGAGGATCGATTCCCTGCTCTTCGGCTCGATCCTCTCGGCCTTCGGCGACGGCCCGAGGCGCCAGAGCATGGCCGGCTGCCCGTAGGTCGTCCCCGTGTGTTCGCGGTCGGCCTGCGGGTACACGTGCCCGTTCGTCGTAAAGAGCTCGAGCCAGCCGTCGCCGTCGAAATCGACGAGGTGCACGCCCCAGGAGAGGAGGTGGCGCGTCTGGCTCTGGAGCCCGAAACGGTGCGTCATCTCGGTGAACCCGCGCGGCGCGCCGAAGTAGAGCTCGGTCGACTCGTCCGAGAAATTCGTGACGGCCAGATCCGGCCGGCCGTCGCGGTTCACGTCTCCTCCCGCGACACCCATGCCCGCCTCCGCGCGGCCGTCGGCCGACAGCGCCACGCCCGCGGCGTAGGCGTGGTCCCTGAACGCCCCGCTGCCGTCATTGACGAGCAGGAGGTTCGGCCGGCTGTCGTTCGCGACGTAGAGGTCGGTGTCGCCGTCCCCATCGGCGTCGAAGGGGAGCACCGCGAGCGCGTACCCCGCGGGCACGCCCGGGAGCCACTCCTCCGTCCGGTCCTCGAAGGTGCCGTCGCCTCTTCCGCGCAGGATCCTGTCCTTCTGCCCGACCATCCCGCTCGGTCCGCAGAAGACCTCGTGGCCCTTCCACCGGCAAGGGACGGAGAGCACTCCCTCCCCGAGCGACTTCGGGACTGGGGCGAGGGGATCGAGGTCGACGTACTGGCACACGAAGAGATCGAGGTGTCCGTCCCGGTCCGCGTCGAAGAGGGCGAGGCTGGTCGCCCAGAGCGGCGCGCGGCCCTTCTCGCGCGGTGCGCCGGGGACGAGGCGCGCGGAGGGGTCTCCGGGGAGGAGGCCGGCCTCGGGCTTGGGCACCAGCCGGCCCCGCGCGTCCTGCAGCAGGAGCACGAGGTCGCCGTAGGCACCGGCGACGAGATCCTGTAGCCCGTCGCCGTCGACGTCGCCGACGGCCAGGCCGGTCCACCAGCCCGAGAGCCCGGGGCCGATCGCGCGGGCGAAGTGCCCCGCGCCGTCGTTCTCGAACACCTCGAGGTCGGCGCCGGGGCCCGTGACCGCCTGCGAGAGGCTTCCGAGGCCCTGCGCGAACACGAGGTCGAGGTCCCCGTCGCCGCCGAGGTCGATCAGCGCGACGCCGGCGCCGTTCGCCTCGAGCACCGTGTCCTTCGCGCGGGTCCCCGATCGGTTCACGTAGTCGAGCCCGCGCTCGCTCGCAACTTCCAGGAGATCGGCGGCCGCGGCGGGCGTCGCCGATTCTTCTGCGTCCCCGCAGCTACAGAGGCAGAACAGGAAAGCGAAGAGAGCGGGGGTTCTTTGCTTGTGCATCGGCTGCGAGGGACCTCTATGCTAGGCCTTCGCAGGGTACGGATCGCGCGTGGCTGGGCGCCGTCCGTGGACCGCCCGTACCCCTTTCAACGCCGGGATTTTCCATGGTCGTGCGCAAGAAAAACCTCCTCGACGCCTTCCGCGAAGCCGCCCCGGAAGGACGAAGAGCCTCCGGGAGCTCGCCGTCGCCGCTCTCTCCCGCCGGCGGACCCTTCGCGACTCCCGCGCGACCTGGCCCGCTCGAAGAACCGGATCCGCCGAGCGTGGCGCCGCGAGCCTCCGCGACGCTCCCGCCGCGAGCTCCCGAGCCGCGCGCGGCGAGCGAGTTCGAGATCCCCGAGATCCCATCGATGTTCCAGCAGCTGCTGGGAGACAGGGTGCTGCGGGCGGTGGTCGTCGTGGCGGGCGTGGTCGTGCTCGGCGCCTTCCTGATCGGCCGCTCCGGCGACGATCCGGCGGAGGCGGGGGAAAGCCACGCGGCGGCCCCGACTGGACCCGGCGTGCTCGAGCACGCCGGCGGCGCGGCGCCCTCCGCGGGCGGCGATTTCGCCCAGAAGAACCGCTCCGCCGCGAAGATGGGGACCGAAGACGACCGCGCCTTCATGGATCCGGCCAACAAGTACACGATCCGCCTGATCCAGTACGACGCCAACGAACAGAACCTCGAGCGTGCCCGCGCGACGGCCGAGCACCTGCGGCGCAAGGAGGGCCTGCCGATCGTGGGGCCGATCTCCATGGGGAAGATCCTGGTCCTGGCGGCGGGCCACTCGCCCAAGATTTCGGACCTGGACGCCCTCCTGAAGCACGTCAAGGCCCTCCCCGGGCCGCCCCCGCAGGAGAAGTCGAGGCCCTTCTCGACGGCCTACGTCGTGAACATCGACGACGTGGTGAAGCGCGATTGACCGCGAGTCGCTAGAATCCTCGCCCCGAATTCATCCCGGAGCCCCGAGGAAGAACCCATGTCCATCCACCCCACCCTCCGCGGCGTCGACACCCTCAAGGGCGAGCGCAGCGTCCTCACCCGTCAAGAGCGCCTGACCCAGCTGAAGAAGGCCGGGAAGTTCGAGGAGGAGAAGCGATCCGTGTACGGGCTCCCGAAGGTCCGCACGAAGTTCAAGGTCGCCGGCGCCAAGAAGAAGGCCAAGGAAGCGGCACCGGGTGCCGCGGGAGCTCCGGGCGCGCCGGCCGCAGGCGCGGCGGGTGCCAAGGCTCCGGCCGGAGGCGCGAAGGCCCCGGCGGCGGGAGCGAAGGCTGCGGCTGCACCGGCCGCGGCTGGCAAGAAGGGCGACAAGAAGTAGCGCGCGCGGCGCGGCCGAGGCAGTTCCTTGTCCGTCGCGAGCTCGGGGGATTCCGCGAGCGGCGCGTGCGCGCCGGTGATGGAGGTTTTCGCCTCCATCCAGGGCGAGGGCGCCTTCGTCGGGGAGCCGCAGGCGTTCTTGCGTCTGCGCGGATGTCCCGTGCGCTGCCGCTGGTGCGACACGCCGGGATCGCTGCGCGTGGGCGCAGGAGACCGTGCCCGGATCGCGGCGGGCGCGGAGCGCGGCGGGACGCGGCGCGAGGATCCTTGGGTGACGCCTTTCCGCGCCGCGTGCTGGATCGCCGAGGTCGAGCCGGGCGCGCCGAGGACGGTGAGCGTGACCGGCGGCGAGCCGCTCCTGTGGCCTGAATTCCTGCTCGGATTGAAGAGCATGCTCTCGCCGCGGCGCGTGCATCTCGAGACGGCCGGCGCGCACCCGCGGACCCTGGCGCGCGTGATCGATGCCTTCGATCACGTCAGCCTCGATCTGAAGGTGGACGGGGACATGGATGCGCCGGTGGAGCTCGAGCACTTCGCGACGAAGCCGACGAGCGAGAGAGCCCCGCGGACGCGCGCGGAGTGGCGCGCCGCGCGCGAAGCCTGCCTGTCGCTCGTTTCCGGCCGCGACGCCTGCGGGAAGATCGTCGTGAGCGGCGAGCGGTCGCCGGACGACATCGCCACGCTGCTCGACGAGGTCGAGCAGTGCGCGCCCGGCCTGACGGTGTACCTGCAGCCCGCGACGCCGATGGGTGGAGCGAGCGCGCCGAAGCCGGAGGCGCTCGCGTGCCTCGTCGAGATGGCCCGCGACCGCGATCTCTCCGTGCGCGTGGTGCCGCAGATGCACCGGGTGCTCGGGATTCCCTAGGCCGCCGCGCGCGACTCGAGGTCCTTGGGGAGGAACAGCAGGGTCGCGAGGCTCGGGATCGCGCTGAGGCAGATCGCGACGAAGAACCAGCCGAAACCGAGCCATTCGGCGATGTCGCCGCTGACGTAGCTGGCCGCCTGCGCGGAGAGCGCCATGATCCCCGTCGAGATCGCGTAGATCGTCGTCGAGTAGCCTCGGCCTTGGCTGATGCGCATGAGCACGACCATGTAGGCCGAGAAGCCGAATCCGTAGCCGAACTGCTCGATCGCGATGACTCCGGCGATCGGGGCCCTGCCCGGCTGCTCGAAGGCGGCCCAGGCGTAGAGGACGTTCGGCAGGTGCATCGCGAGAGCCATCGGCCAGAGGCAGCGGCGGAGTCCGAAGCGCGCGATGCACAGGCCGCCCAGCACGCCGCCCCCGATCAGCGCGACGACGCCGATCGTGCCCGAGAGGAGTCCCACGTCGGCCGTGGAGAGGCCCAGGCCACCCTCCTGGCGCGGCTTCAGGAGGAACGGCGTCGACATCGTCGTCAGCATCGATTCGCCGAAGCGGTAGAGCAGGATGAACGCGAGGATGCCGGCGATGCGCGGCTGCGTGAAGAAGGACGCGACGGAGGCGAGGAAAGGCGTGGAGTCCCCGGCGGGCCGGCGGCGGCGGCCGTCGGGGCCTGTTTCGGGCCGGGGGAGGGCGAAGGCGCACCAGAGGACGCCCGCGCCGTAGACCGCGGCCGCCGCGAGAAAGGCCAGAGCCCAGCCGCGCGCCTTGCCGCCCGCGAGCTCCTCCGCCGCGCCCGCGACGAAGACGATCGTGCCAGTGACGAAGATGCGCCCGATGCGGTAGCAGGCGTTGCGGATGCCGACGAAGGCGGCCTGCGTGGGCCGGTCGAGCGCGAGGAGGTAGAAGCCGTCGGCCGCGATGTCGTGCGTCGCCGAAGCGAGCGCGATCGTCGAGCAGACCACGACGGTCCAGAGGACGACGTGCGAGGAGGTCGCGGCGAAGGCGAGGGAGGCGATGGCGGCGACCAGGAGCGTCTGCGTCGCCAGGGTCCAGGCCCGTTTCGTCGCGAGGAGATCGACGGCGGGGCTCCAGAGCGGTTTCAGCGTCCAGGGCGACTGGAGCAGTCCCGCGGAGTGCCCGATGTCCGCGAGCGAGACACCGAGCGAGGCGAAGAACGTCGTCGCGGCGGTGTTGACGACGAAGTAGGGGATCGCCTGGAGGAAGTAGAGGTGGGGGACGAAGAGCCAGGGGCTCCGCTGCTCGTCCGTGCCCCTTTCGTTCTGGTTTTCCAACGTCCCGCGTCACCCTAGCGAGCCGGCGCTGGGTGATCGATGCTCGCTCCGTGTTGTCCCCTTCGCAGGGGTCGCGTATCCTCTTCCCCCCGATCGCGCCCGAAGCGACTCTTTTCATGCCCACCGCCGCCCAACAGCGCCTCCCGCGCCTGGCCATCGTCGGGCGGCCCAACGTGGGCAAATCGACCCTGGCGAACCGCATGTGCGGCAGCCGGATCTCGATCGTCGAACCCACGGCGGGCGTCACCCGCGACCGCATCGCGGTCCCGGCCCAGATCCGCAGCGCCCAGGGCGAGCGCTGGATCGAGGTCGTCGACACCGGCGGCATCGGAATCGTCGACCGCGACGACCTCGGACCCCTCGTCGAGGAGCAGATCAAGATCGCCATCCAGACCAGCGATCTCGTCCTCTGGCTCGTCGACGTCCGCGAGGGCATCACGCCGCTCGACCAGGAAGTCGCCCAGCGCCTCCGCGGCCTTCCCGTCCCCGTCCTCCTCGTCGCGAACAAGGTCGAAGGCCGCGCCCTCGCCTGGGACGTCGACGCGTTCCGCCAGTTCGGCATCGGCGAAGGCCCTTTCCCGATCAGCGCCCAGAACGGCGAAGGCCTGGAACCTCTCTACGAGCGCATCCTCGAACTCGTCCCGCCCGCGGAGATCGGCGACACCGGCGAGGAGATCATCCCCGACCCGCGCAACCGCTCCACGATGCGCCTCGCCGTCGTCGGCCGCCGCAACGCCGGCAAGTCGACGCTCATCAACGCCCTCGCCCGCGAGGAGCGCATGATCGTCTCCGAGGTCCCCGGGACCACTCGAGACGCGGTCGACGTGCTCTTCGAGCGCGACGGGAAGACCTTCGTCGCGATCGACACGGCCGGCGTCCACAGGAAGCGCGCCCACCAGGACGCGATCGATTTCTACTCCGACGCGCGCGCCAAGAAGAGCATCCGCCGCGCCGACGTCGTCGTCCTCCTCTTCGACGTCGCGAACCGGCTCTCCAGCGTCGACAAGGAGCTCGCGCGCTACGCTTTCGACCACTACAAGCCCGTGATCCTGGCCGCGAACAAGTGGGACCTCGTCGAAGGCCTCGTCCCCGAGGACTTCCGCGAGTACATGGAGCAGGAGCTCCCCGCCCTCAACTTCGCGCCGAAGATCTTCCTCTCCGCCAAGGAAGGCCGCGGCGTCGAGGACATCGTGTCGATCGCCCTCGAGCTCGACGATCAGGCGCAGACCCGCGTGCCGACCGGGGAGCTCAACCGCGTCCTCGCCAAGGCCCTCGAGGCTCGCAGCCCCACCAGCGGCGGCCACGCCGCACGCATCCGCTACGCCACGCAGGCCGACGTGCGCCCCCCGACCTTCGTGCTGTTCGTGAACGACAAGCGGCACTTCACGAAGGACTACATCCGCTACCTCGGCAACCGTCTGCGCGACGAGCTGCCCTTCCGCGAGATCCCCGTTCGCATCGGGCTCCGCGATCGCGACGACGCGTCGTCGCAAGGAGAGTCGACATGATCCGGCACACGCCCGCCCGCGCGGCCGCGGCCGCCGCGCTGCTCCTCGTTCTCGCGCTCCTCCCGGCTTCGTGCTCCTCGCTCGAGCCCAAGCCCGCCTGGATCGAGAGGGAGATCAGCGCCGGCAGCGATCCGTTGCTCATGGATTGCACGGCGCTCGCCATCCAGAAGAGCGGGTTCCCGGTCGGTGCCGGCATCGATCCGGGCGGGCTCGTCGCGGTCTCGGGCTGGCACATCTCGCTGGCGCCCTTCAGGGGCAAGGGCTACCGCGAGCAGTGCGAGGTGCGTTACACGCGCCTGTCGCCGGGCAAGTACAGGGCCGCGATCCGCGTGCGGCGCGACAAGAACGACGACATCCTCCATCCGATCGACGTGACCTACGCGGTGTGGGTCCCCACGCCCGACAACGTCGACCGGGCGCGGATCGTCCTGCAGCACATCAATTCCCTGCTCGGCACGGGCGTGGAGATCAGCTCCGGCCGCTAGCGCACGCGCCCCGCCGTGAAGGAAGCCGAGAAGATCGCCGGAGCCGACCCCGCCGCCGGCGCCGGAAGGAACGGCCCGCCGGCCCCGCCGCGCGCGTCGGCGGTCGTATCCACGTGGAACAAGCTGGACGACCTGCGCCAGAACCTGACGGCGCTGCGCGCGCAGACCCGCCCTTTCGACCAGATCATCGTGGTGGACAACGCCAGCCGCGACGGAACGGCGGCGATGGTGGCCCGCGAGTTCCCCGAGGTCGACCTGATCGTGATGCCGCACGACCGCTACGGAGCCTGCGAGACGTTCAACATCGGCTTCGCCTCGGCGCGGAACGAGTTCGTGGCCATCCTCGACGACGACATCGTGATGCAGCCGGAGTGGCTCGAGAAGTCGATGGACCGCCTCCTGAAGGAGCCGGCGACGACCGCGATCCTCTCGACGCAGGTCGTCGAGCCCGGGACGCCGCGGAGCTACCTCGAAGCGCCCGAGTTCAATCGCGAACGGTACATGTCGACGTTCCGGGGCTGCGCTTCGCTCGCGCGGGCTTCCGCGCTGCGCGAGGCGGGATACTACGACGAGCGGCTGTTCATCTACGGGAACGAGCGCGACCTGACCTGCCGGATCCTGAACCTCGGCTACCGCGTGCTGCAGTACCCCGGCACGGGCGTGTTCCACAAGACGCCCTTCGGCATCAAGATGGGCAAGCGCAGCCTCTACTACCACGCGCGCAACGCGTGGCTGACGATGATCAAGTACGCCCCGATCGGCGACCTGGCGAAGATGCCCTTCCTGGTCCTCTTTCGGGTGATCCTGCGCGGCGAGAAGAAGGAGGCCGAAGGCACCGTGACCGACGCGACGGGCACGATCGGGATCGGACGGTCGCTGCGCGAGACTCCGGGGGCGTGGTGGGTCGTCCTCAAGGCCGGCTTCTCCGTGCTCGCGAACCTGCCCTACTGCCTGAAGCACCGGCGGCCCTGCCGGGCGACCGACTTCGAGCTGCCGATCCGATAGCCGATGCCCGCGCTCGGCCCGATCTCGGTCGTCGTCGTCAACTGGAACGGGGAGCGCTACCTCGACGGGTGCCTCGAGTCCGTGGCGGCTCTCGAGGGCGGCGTCTCCGAGGTGCTCGTCGTGGACAACGCGTCGACGGACGGGAGCGTCGCGCTCCTGCGCGAGCGTCATCCGACGGTCCGTGTCGTGCGCCTCGACGAGAACCGGGGCCCCGCGCGGGCGCGCAACGCCGGGATGCGGGCCGCGGCGAACCGGTGGGTCCTCGCGCTCGACAACGACGCCGTACTGTCGCCCGACGTCCTCGCGAAGCTCGCCGCCGCCGCGGCTTCCGCGCCCGGTATCGCGATCGCGCAGCCGCGGAGCGTCTTCCATTCCGAGCCGGGCCGGATCCACTACGACGGCGGGCGATTCCACTACGCCGGCCTGATCTCGCTGCGGAACTTCTACAAGCCTCTCGCGGAGGGGCAGGGCGCCGGGACGCTCGACGTCGACTGCGCGGTCGCCGTAGCGCTGCTCGTCGATCGAGACGCGCTGCTGGAAGCGGGAGGGTACGACGAGGACTATTTCATCCTCTTCGAAGACCTCGACCTGTCCTACCGCCTGCGCGCGCTGGGGCACCGGATCGTGTCCGTCGAGGACGCGATCGTGCTCCACCGGGGCGGGACTCCGGGGATCAGCTTCCGCGAGGGGCCGAGCTATCCGGGGTCGCGCGTCTTCTACCACTCGCGCAACCGCTGGCTCTTCCTGGCGAAGGACTACCGCGTGCGGACGATCGTCGTCGCGCTGCCGGGGCTCTTGCTCTACGAGGGCGTGTGGTTCGGCTTCGCCGTGCTCTCGGGCGGCTTGGGCGCGTGGCTACGAGGGAAGCGGCAGTTCTTCGGCCTCCTGCCGCGCCTGCGCGAGAAACGCCGCGCATTCCAGTCGATCCGGCGCGCTCGCGACCGCGAGCTCCTCGTCGGCGGCCCGCTGACCGTGACGCCGGCGGTGCGAAGCTCGGCCTGGAAGCGGGTCGTCCTCGGCGCGCTGGATGTCGCGCTGCGAGGCTGGTGGGGAAGCGCGAGATTTTTCGCGGGTTAGCTGCTCGAAACGAGTCCGCACTCGGGCAATTGCCCCGCGCAAGACTCAAATGGAATGACCGATCCCGGGCGTATCCGCCTTGCGGCGGCACAGTTGCAAATCATGGTGAGGGCGGAAATCCTGCCCGGGATCGGCGTGGTTCCGCCCTGTGGCGAGGTAGATCGGCATGCGGGGATCCGCTCCGGCCTGATTTCGGCGGAGAAAACGCATCAGCGCGCCAGAATTCCCTAGATCTTGTTGCTCGAATCGCACGATCTTAACAATTGCGCCTTCCTGGGCGCTGGAGTCCTCGATCACGCGCTCCTGCCGTCTGCGAGGAGGGTCGCAGGAGACCCTGG
>JBJXFB010000103.1:0-43241 GCA_046155895.1 Planctomycetota bacterium
CCCAGGATGGGCACGATCGTCGTCCGCCTGGTGGTTTCCGCCGAACGTGCGGCGGGCGAGAGCTCGAGTCCACGGCTGATTCCGGGCGCTGACTTCCTCAGAACTCCCTTGCGCTCCATCTCGGCAACATGCCCGAACACGGTGACTCGATTGACGCCCAGCGACTGAGCAATCTCCTCCAGCGTGGGGCTGATGCTGTGGATGCGGGTGTAGTTGTGGAAGAAGTCGAGGATGTCGCGTTGTCGCTTGGTGAGGGGCGGTAGGGGCATCAGGATGGTTAGATCAGACCGGTAGGCCTCGGGGGCACCGAGGAACTCGAGGTGTATGACCGGATGCGACGGGACTAGAAGATGAAGGTGGTGGCGATCAGAAGGGCGAAGAAGAGGAAGGAGATCTGCTCGACTCGGCCTTGGCAATGGAGGCGTTGCATGGGTGATCCGTTCGTGCGGGGTTGGTTCACGGACGCTAACGTATACCTAATCAATCGGCCGGCCCATACCCGAACAGGACACGAACTTCGCCTCTTCTACCTCTGGTCCCGATGCTGGGAGCGGTGTTCACGTGGAGTAGCGGTTGTTTGGGCGTCTTCCCCAGCTCCTCCCTGGCTCGGCTCGCTTCCGATCTCGGACAGGACTCGTTCTGCGAAGGCGCTCGTGAGCGCTCGATTACGCCCGTGACCGTCTATCGGTACCCTCGTCCCTGATGCCTCTCCATTCCGACCACGCCCTCAACCTCGATCGTTACCTAGTACCGTTCTCGTTCCGCCAAGTTCCCCTCTACCGCTTCGACCTCGTGGTCGTGGGGTGTGGGGTGGGGGGCAGTGCGGCTGCTCTGGCGGCTGCCAATCGGGGAACCTCGGTGGCCGTACTGGCCAAAGCGGAAATGAGGGAGAGCAACACCCTCTACGCTCAGGGCGGATTGGCTGCTGTCCTGGCCGCGCCGGATTCCTTCGATGCGCACGTCGCGGACACACTGCACGTGGGTTGCGGTCTTTCGGAGAGGGAGGCGGTGGAGTGCGTCGTGCGAGGCGGCCCGGAGGCCGTGGACCGGTTGCTCCAGCTGGGCGCCGCTTTTGATCGGGGCGTCGACGGAGGAATGCAGCTCTCCCGTGAGGGCGGTCACACCCACCCGCGGATCGTGCACGCGCAGGGCGATGCAACCGGTCTCGAGATCCAGCGCACCCTGTGTGGCGCGCTGGCCAACCATCCGGGAATCACGAGCTTCCCGAACACCTTCGTCATCGATCTCCTGACCGGGCCCGACGGCCGCGTCGCGGGGATCCTCACGCGCTCGTCGCGAGGAGACCTCGTGGCATTCGGTGCCGCGCAGGTGATTCTCGCCACCGGCGGCGGTGGCCAGATCTACCGGGAAACGACGAACCCGGTGATCGCGACCGGAGACGGCGTGGCGATCGGCTTCCGCGCCGGAGCGACGGTGCGGGACCTGGAGTTCATCCAGTTCCACCCGACTTGCCTCTACATCGCTGGAGCGGCTCGAGTCCTGATCAGCGAAATCGTTCGGGGTGCGGGCGGCGTGCTTCGTGACCGGCACGGAGAGCGATTCATGCCCGAGTACCACCCGTCCGCGGATCTCGCTCCTCGAGACGTCGTCAGCCGCGCCGTATTCGCACGGATGGTCGCCACGGGAGATACGAACGTGTACCTCGATCTCTCGGGAGTCCAGGGGGATCCCCACGTCCTCTTCCCGGGGATCAGCCGGATCTGCCGCTTCTTCGGCATCGACATCGCGCGGGATCCCGTCCCCGTCCGACCGGGCGCCCATTACATGGTCGGCGGACTCAAGGTCGACCTCGACGGCCGAACGACCATCCCCGGCCTGTGGGCCGTCGGAGAATGTGCCAGCTCAGGGCTCCACGGCGCGAATCGCATGGGGTCCAATTCGTTGTTGGAGGGCCTCGTGCTCGGACTGCGGGCGGGGCAAGTCGCCTCGAGCGAGATCTTCGGTTTCGACATCCTCTCCGTGGCGCCTTTGCGCTCACGAGAGCTACCCCGGGCTCCAGCCGGCGTCCGTGTGAACATCGAGGACCTCATCTATTCGCTCAAGTCCCTGATGTGGCGCCAGATGGGCGTCGAGCGAACCCGAGCGGGGCTCCAGGACGCTCTCGACAAGCTCGCTTTCTGGTCGCGGGCCGTTGGTGACCTCGGTTCCTCGGAACCCCGTTCCTGGGAGCTCGTGAACATGCTCACGGCCGCCCGACTGGCGACTCTGGGAGCGCTCGCTCGCGAGGAATCCCGGGGCGTGCACTTCCGGAAGGACTTCCCGGAAAGCCGCGCGGAACATCGGCTCCACACGGTTCTGACGCCCGTCCCGGAGGGGGAACGAATCGCCCGAGTATTCCTGAAGCACGAACCTGTTCGCGATCAAGCGCAGGCGGCGCGCCAACAGGGATGAACTCGAGATGAGTCACCCGACTCGACCGACTAGCGCGCCGCGGGAGCGCGTGTTCCTTTGCGGCGTGAGGGGTGTCGAGGAAGACGCCGGGATCGACGAGGATCTCTCGGAAGCGAGCGGTCTCGTGGCGGCCGCCGAGGCGGACGTGGTCGGTGAGGGCGTCCTCCAACGCAAGCTGCGCCCAGACCCCGCGACGCTCTTTGGAAAGGGCAAGGTGGAAGAAGTGCAGTCGGAGGTGCGCCGACTGCATCCCGTTGCCGTGATCGTCGACAACGACCTGACTCCGGCACAGATCAGGAACCTGGAGAAATCCTGGGGTGTTCGAGTCGTCGATCGCTCCGAGCTGATCCTCGACATCTTCGCTCGCCGCGCCCAGTCACGGCAGGCCCGCCTCCAAGTCGAGCTCGCCCAGAACGAGTACCTGGCGCCGCGATTGCGTCGCATGTGGACACACCTGGAGCGCACGGAAGGAGCGATCGGGACCCGAGGTCCGGGCGAGACCCAGCTGGAAACCGACAAGCGGCTGCTGCGCAGGCGGATCCAGGTGCTCAAGGAGGAGCTCCGAGAGATCGAAGCGCGCAAGCTGCGGGAGGTCGAGACGCGCAGCGAGAACTTCACGATCGGTTTGGTTGGATACACGAACACCGGCAAATCGACGCTCCTCAACCGCTTGACGGGTTCGACCGAATTCGTCGCCGACCAGCTGTTCGCGACCCTGGATACGCGTACGCGCCAGTGGAGGTTGCCGGACGGCCGCACGGTCCTGCTGTCGGACACGGTCGGCTTCCTGCGTAGGCTCCCGCACCACCTCGTCGCGTCGTTCCACGCCACGCTCGAGGAAACTCTGGCCGCCGATCTCCTCCTGCACGTGATCGACGCGTCCCACCCACGAGCCGATGTCCAGATCGCCGCGGTGGACAAGGTCATCGGGGAGCTTTCGCGCCGCGCCCGTGCGGCAATCCTGGTGTTCAACAAGGTCGATCAGGTGGAGGATCGGCTGGGGATCCAGCTCCTGCGTCACGGCCGCCGCGAGGAGGTGGTCTACGTCTCCGCGACGACGGGTGAAGGCATCGACCGGTTGGAAGAAGCCGTTGCGCGAAGGCTCGACGAGCAGTCGTTCCTGGTCGACGCCTACGTGCCGCTCGCCGACGGGCGTCTCAACGCCTGCCTCGGACGCCTGGGTCGGCCCCTCGAGGACGAGATCTCGATGGAGAGGGAGGAGCGGCGAATCCGCCTGAGGCTCACGCGTGCGGCGCTCGGGAACCTGCGCCGGACCGGTGGGGGGGCGCTGCGGATCGATCTCGTCGCCCCGCCGTCGCGGCCGGGCTCCGTGAATCCCTCTCGGGAGACCTCGTTCTCCGACGGCGAGTTCGGGCCGGGGAATCTGGCAGCGGGAACTTGAGCGAGACCGGGGGACCCATTCGCCACCCGTGGTCTCCGGACCCGCTCAGCGCGGTTCGCGCAGGCTCTCGAGCGCAGGGAGGAGGATCTCTTGTCCCTCCCGCATGTCATCAGGCCGCTCCATGCGGTTGTAGCGAGCGAGGGCGAGCACGAGTTCGCGGCGCGCGGACCCGTAGCGCTGAAGGCAGATCTCGGACAAGGTCTGGCCTGCCTGCACCGTGATGACCGTGTCCTTCGCGGGCTGCGTGGGAGCTGGCGTCGGACCCGGAGCCGGGGAGGGGAGCTCCGTTTCCCGTGAGTCGCGCCGCGTGGCGTGGACCTGGCCGACCGCGTGGGCTTCCCCCTGCTCCGTTGCGGAACCCGCAAGACCGGAGTCCACCCTGCCCTCGTAGAGTTCTCCACCGCTCGGACGTCCCAGGACGACCCGGCTCCAACCCTCCGCCACCGCCGGCGAGTCGGGCTCCCGCGCCGAGCTCGGGAAGCCTTCACGGCCGGCACGCGCTTCGGTCGTCCAGCTCCTCTGCCAGATCGCCGCCGCCGAGAACAGCGTGAGCAGGGTCAGGATGCCGAGGAGAAGCCGCACGGCCGGATTCTACTCCCGGAGAGGGGCTCGGCAGCGACCCCGGTCATCCGCTCGCGCCGAGCTTGGCGGCAGCCCGCTTCTCGAACCAGAGCAGGACGGGACTGGCGATGTACACGGTCGAGTAGCAGCCGGAGATCACGCCCACGATCATCGCGAAAGACAACGCTTCGAGCGTGTTCCGCGTACCGACGTTGAAGAGGAAGAGAACCAGCAGGGTGAGCAGAACCGTGCACGTCGTCAGGACCGTCCGGGCCAGCGTCTGGTTGATCGAGTCGTTCAGGATCTCCCGCAGCGGCTTCTTCGAATGGACGCGGTTCTCGCGCACACGGTCGAAGATGACGATCGTGTCGTTCTGCGAGTATCCGATGATGGTGAGGAAGGCCGCGATCATCGTGAGATCCAGCTCGGCCTGGACCAGGCCGGTCATGATGGCTATCGCCATCGCGCCGAAGACGATCAGCACGTCGTGGAGCACGGCCGCCACGACGGCGATTCCGAAGCTGTATTCCGCGAACCGAACGCGCAGGTAGAGGATCGAGGCGACGAGCGAGAGCAGGACCGCGATGATCGCCCTGTCCCGCATCTCGCCGCCGACCTGCGGCCCCACTGCCGAGGACTCGGGGATCGGCGAGAGGAGGCTGAAGGGACGGCCGGCACTGTCGAGCCCCGCGAACTGGAGCCGGATCGCCGATCCAAGGTCCTTGGGGGTGCGGTCTGGATCGACACGGGCCTGGACTTGGTAGGCGCTGGGGTGTCCGGCAGCCGACTCGACGACGACCTCGGAGAGTCCGATCTTCTCGAGCGCCGAGCGGATGTCCTCGATCGTATGGCGGCTCTCGAAGAAGATCAGGCCGCTCGCGGACCGACCGTCCTCGGAGAGGACGACCTCGACGGGGTCCTTCTGGAGGACCGTAGCCAGCGCGTCGCGGATCTGCTTCTCGCCGGTCTCCTCGGTCGTCGTTCCACCCGCATCCTCCTCGCCGGAGAGCTTGCACTGGATGACGAACTGCCGGTATCCGCCCGCCTGGGAGCCCGAGTCGAGGATCTGTTTCACGTCGGCGGACGCTCCGATCGTGCCGGGGATCTGCCGCACGAGCTGGGAGATCTCCGCGACCTGGTGCGGCTCCTTCGTGTTCGCCTTCACGCTGAATCCGCCCAGGAAGTCGATCCCGAGCTTGTCGCGATTCGGCAGGGAAACGAAGAGCGCTACCCCAGCCAGCACGACGATCACCGAGATCGGGATCACGAACCGCGCCGCGTCCATGAAGCGCCAGTTCGGCGCCTTGAACGTCCTGGCCATCGAGAAGGTCTTCACGCCGCGGTGGATGTCCCACAGGATGAGCATCTCCGTGACCACGATCACCGTGAACAGGGTGGACAGGATGCCGATGTTCAGCGTCACGGCGAACCCGCGGATCGGCCCCGTCCCGACGTTCTGGAGGATCAGACCCGCGATCAACGTCGTGAGGTTCGCGTCGATGATCGTCACGGCCGCGCGTTCGAAGGCGGCTTTGGCCGCCTGGACGAGCTTGAGCCCGCGGCCCATCTCCTCCCGCAGTCGCTCGTAGATGAGGATGTTGCCGTCGACGGCCATCCCGAGCGTGAGGATGATCCCCGCGACGCCCGGCAACGTCAGCGTCGCCTTCATGAAGGCGAGCGCTCCCAGGAGCAGGAGCAGGTTGATCGCGAGGCTGATGATCGAGAAGACGCCGAGCTTCCGGTAGAAAAAGAGCATGAAGAGGACGATCACGCCCAGGGCCGCGAACGTGCTCAAGAAGCCCTTCGTGACGTAGTGCTCTCCCAGGCTCGCGCCGACGCGATTCTTCGACAGCAGGGTGGGCCGGACGCGGAGCGAGCCGGACCGGAGGACGGTCAGCAGGTCCTTGACCTCCTTCATCGTGAATCCGGCCGCGCCGCCGTTGATGATCCCCCCGCCCGGGAGCTTGCTCTGGATCACCGGCGCGGTGACGATCTCGCCGTTCAGCACGATCGCCATCTGGTCCCCGACGTGCTTCTCGGTGAAGTCCCCGAAGGCGCTCTTCTTGGCCGTCGCGATCTCGAACCGGACGGCGGGGTAGCCGACCTCGTCGACGTCCTGACCGACGGACTCGAGGTCGTTCCCGCTGAAAATCCACTCCTCGGGAGGCAGCAGGAGGGCCATCACGCGGTCCTTGAGCGGACCAGGGTCGAGCTGTTCCTTCGGGACGACTCCGGGGAACCAGCGGACCGTCTTCGTCGGCCCGCCTTGTTCGGGGCTCAGGCGATTGAAGCTCTCGATGCCTTCGCCCGGATTCGCGGCGAGCCAGGCCTCGAGCTTCGACCGCTCCTTGCTCTCGTCCGTGCCGACCGCCATCAGCGAGCCCGGCTGCGCTACGATCAGGAACTGCAGATCGCCGACGTTCTCGATCCGCTTCTGCAGATCGTCCGTCGACAGCAGCTCGACGCTCGACCCGGCCGCGTGGGCCTCGGCGATGGTGTTGTCATCGCCGCGCCGCAGACCCACGAGCGTCGCGGTCGCGCGATCCCGGTAGGCGATCTTCTCGGAGCCGATCGTCACGACGCCTCCGCCCAGGGGGAACGCCTTCACGGTCGCGGCGTCGGTGGCTTCCAGCTCCAGCCGGTCGTCCGTGGCGGAGATCGCCTGGGCGAGCCGGCCCACGGTCCTCGACGTGGCGAGCTCGGCCGCTCCGGGCAGCTCGATCACGATCCGATCTGCCCCTTCCGGACGGACCGAGAGCTCCATCAGGCCGTTGGGATCGACTCGGCTGCGGATGATGCCGCAGAAGTCCTGCAGCATGGTGGGCTTGTCCGCGTACTCCGTCTCCGAGATCTTCCCCAGCCGGCGCGCTTCGTCGAAGTCGAAGCGGTAGGTGAGCCGCGTTCCGCCCTGGAGATCGAGACCGAGCCGGAACGGGCTGCGGTTCAGGAACACCGGCGGGATGAGCAGGCTCGCGCAGGCCCCGAGGACGAGCACGATGGTGATGACGAACTTGCGGCCGAGGGTCTCAGTCATGTCGGGTTCCGGAGTCGAGGAGCGGGAAGGGCGCGGAGCGTTCGACGCGAGCTCGGCGTTGGACGGTGACGGGAAGGCTGGCGTGATCCGGGGGACCGACGGGGCCCGCGGCGTTCGCAGGAGCGGAACGGACCGGCGCCGCCCCGGCGCTCCCCGGGGTCATGTGGGACAGAGCTCCCGTCGCCGCGGACGACGCTCGAGGCTCGCGCTCATCCGACCTGGACGGGTTGCGAGGCGCCGGTCGGGCCGGGGAGCGGAGCCGCCGCTGCGCTGTGCGACTTGCCCTGCGCGGCTTCCTCGTCGGCGATCGACGCGGCCATCGACTTCTCGAACTCGCGCTCGCGGCGGGCCTTGTCGCCCAGCAGCTCCTGGACCCGCGTCTGCTTGCCCATGCGGTCGCGGAGGAAGTACAGCTTCGAGCGCCGCACCTTCCCCGCGCGCGTCACGACGATGTCCTTCACGCGCGGGCTGTGGAGCGGGAAGATCCTCTCGACGCCCTCGCCCTGGACGATCCGGCGGACCGTGGCCGTGCGACGGATGCCGCGCCCCTTGACCGCGATCACGGTGCCGATGAAGAGCTGGACGCGCTCCTTCTCGCCTTCACGGATGAGGTAGTGAACCTCCACCGTGTCTCCCACGCGCACGGGCATGGGGCGGGGCGTCATCGACTCTCTCTCCAGTTTCTCGATCAGGTGCATGGCGGTCCTCTAGAGCCTCTCGGGCTCGCTTTCGTCGTTCGTTCGTTGCGCTTGCGTGCGTTGCGCGCTCGCCGGCTCCCGGACGAGGTCCGGGCGGCGCGCGCGGGTGAGCTCCGCGGATTCCCTGTGGCGCCAGCGGTCGATCGCCGCGTGATCCCCTGACAGGAGCACCTCGGGCACCGCGTCGCCCCGGTAGATCCTCGGGCGGGTGAAATGCGGATGATCCAGCCCCCGGTCGCCACCGAAAGAGTCCTCGGCGGCCGAGCGCTCGTCCCCGAGCACGCCCGGGATCAGCCTCACGGCGGCCTCGAGCACCGCGAGAGCGGGGATCTCCCCGCCCGCGAGCACGAAGTCTCCCAGCGAGACCTCCTCGAGCTCGAGCTGCCTCCGGATCCGGGCGTCGAAACCCTCGTAACGGCCGGCGAGGACGAGAATGCGCTCCTCGGCGGCGAGGGCCTCGGCCCGGCTCTGCCGGAACGGCGCGCCCGTCGGGCACATGACGAGCTTCCGGAAGCGTCCGTACCGGCGCTCCATCCACTCCACGCACTCGACCACGGGCTCGGGCTTCAGGACCATTCCCGGACCGCCCCCAAAGGGCCGGTCGTCGACGGTCCGGTGGCGATCGCGGGTGAAGTCCCGGAAATCGACCAGGAGGATCCGGACGAGGCCCTTCGCTTGGGCCAGGCCGAGGATGCTCGAGCGGACGTAGGGCTCCAGTGCCTCAGGGAACAGGGTCAGGATCGCAAAGAGCGGCATGGCCCCTCCTTCGCGAAGAAAGGCAGAGCAGGGTAGAAAGGGCGCCCCCGAGCGTCAAGCTGGCCACCCCTCACCCGAGGCTCCCGGATGTTCACCGGACTGGTCGAAACCCGCTCTCCCGTCCGCCGCCGCCTGCCCAAGGGCACCGGCCTGGCGGTCTGGATCGCCGTCCCGGAAGGCTGGTCGCCCGTGATGGGGGACAGCATCTGCGTCTCGGGCGCCTGCCTGTCCGTCGCGGCCCTGGAGCGGGGTGAGATGCTCTTCGAGCTCTCCGCGGAGACGCTGGCGCGGACCTGGCTCGGAGCCGCGGAGCCCGGAGTCGAGGTGAACCTCGAGCGGGCGATGCGACTCTCCGACCGCCTCGACGGGCACCTCGTGTCCGGCCATGTCGACGGGCAGGGCCGGGTCGTCGCGGTTCGAGACACCGGGGATGGGGGGTGCCGGATCACGGTCGAGGTCCCCGAGGCGTTCCAGCGCTGGCTCGTGGAGAAGGGGAGCGTCGCGGTGGACGGTGTGAGCCTGACGGTCGTCGAGCCGTGCGGGCGCCTGTTCGACGTAGCCGTGGTCCCCATCACCCTCGAGAAGACGACTCTCGGCGGCGCAGCGCCGGGCCGCGCGGTGAACCTCGAGGCCGACCCGATCGGGAAGTGGATCGAGCGGCTGCTGTTGGCGAGGACCTGACGGCGGTCAGAAGGCCCCGAAGAAGACTGCGGTGAAGGCGGTGACCGGGGCGGCCTCGCGGTACTCCTCGAGCGTCCGCTGGACGACCCGGAGAGCGGACTTGATCTGCTGATACACGTCGTCGTTCATGACGAGTTGCCCGATGCTGCCCTGGCCGTTGCGGATCGCGCCCGTGACGACGGCGAGGTTCTCGCTCGCCTCGCGGATGTTGTCGTAGACCTCGCTCTTCGTCAGCAGCGCACCGACCGCGCCTTCCCCGCGTGCGATCTTGTCCGTGATGGACGCGACGTTCCTGGCGACCGCGTCGTCGTTCACGAGCATCCCGACGGTCCCCTGACCGGACTCGATCCGGGCCACGATCGTCTCGATGCGCTCGACGGTGGCGGCGAACTGCCCCGCCATCGTCTCGTCCTGGAAGAGCCGGGGCAGGAGCCCCTGGCCCTGCCGGAAATCCCCGACCATCGCCGTCGTCTGGTCGAGCATGCCGTTGAGCTTCGTGGTGGTGTCGAGGAGCTCGTCGTAGAGCTCGCGATTCGTCAGGAGTTGGCCGGCGGTACCGCGGCCCGCCGCGAGATCCGCGGTGATGCGCTCGAGGTTCGAGAGCGAATTCGCGGCGCCCCGGAGCGTCTCCGCGAGGTCCTCGGCCACGACCGGGTCGCTGACGAGCTTGCCGATCGTCCCCTTGCCCTCGCGAATTCCCGCCGTGATCGTCGAGAGGTCCTCGATGGTCTTCGTCACGCCCCGCTGGCTCTCGGCCACGAGGTCGCCGAGCGCGGCGAGCGGGTTCCGGCCCACTTCTCCGAACAGGATCGTCTCCTTCGGGTCCACCCACTTGCCGTCCGCCGGGCCCGGATCGATCGCGAGGTTCTTCCCCCCGAGGAGCGTCGCATCCTCGATCTTGATGGTGAACCCCTCCCGCAGGACGAGCTCTTCGTCCAGGTGCGCCACGACGGTGATCCGCCGGTCGTTCGGGGCGCCGGGATCGTATTCGAGGCTCTTCACCTTGCCCCAGCGCATCCCCGCGACGAGGACGGAGTCGCCCTGACGGAGCCCGTTGGTCTCGGAGAACCGGACCGACAGCGCGGACGGCTTCCCGAACAGCGTGAAATCGGTCAGGAAGAGCGTGTAGTACGCGAGCACGCCGAGGGCGACCAGGAAGAAGAGGCCGAGGAGGGTGGTGCGCTGGATGGTCATGGCTGCAGGATCCTTCCGGTTGGCGAAGGGGTTGGCGCTAGGCTCGAGTTCGAGGCGTCCCGAGGAACTGGGCGATGCGGGGGTGCGGGGTCTGGAAGAACTCGTCGGTGGGGAGATTCACCAGGGCCTTCCCGTCCTGGAGGAAGATCACGTCGTCGGCGACGACCTGGATGCACTCGACGCGGTGCTCGACCACGATCGAGGTCACGCGGAGGCGCTCCTTCAGCTCCCGAATGGTCTCGTTGATCGAACGCGAGATCTCGGGATCGAGGCCGGCATTCGGCTCGTCGTACAGGATGACCTCGGGGTCGTTGATGAGCGCGCGGGCGAGCCCCACGCGCTTCTTCATCCCGCCCGAGAGCTGATTCGGCATCTTCTTCCACGTGTCGGGGATGTGGACGAGATCGAGCTTCTCCTGGACGCGATCGCGGATCTCCGAATCGCCCATGCGGGTGTTCTCCCGGAGAGGCAGGGCGACGTTTTCCCCCACGGAGAGCCAGTTGATCAGGGCCGCCTCCTGGAAGAGGTACCCCATTCTCCGCCGCAGCGCGGAGAGGGCCTTCCCCGAGAGCCGGGGGACTTCCAGTCCGTCGACCTCGACGCGGCCGGCGTCGGGCTTCATGAGACCGATCGCGTGCCGGAGGGCGACCGACTTCCCCGAGCCCGACGCGCCCATGATGCCGAGCGTCTTGCCCCGGGCCACTTCGAAGCTGAGCCCGTCGAGCACGCGCTGGGCGCCGAAGCTCTTCGACACGTCCACGAAGCGGATGACGGCCTCCTCCATGCCCGCCGCGGTCATCCCTGGTAGATGAACCACGTCATGAAGTAGTTCGAGACGATGATCGCGATGATCGAATCGCGGACCGCCTGCCGCGTGGCGCGGCCGACTCCGAGCGCACCGCCGCTGGCCCGGAGCCCGGCGCTGCATCCGATCGTGGCGATCAGGATCCCGAACACGACCGACTTCAGCAGTCCCGCATAGACGTCCTTGGGGAGGGGCACGATCTCGGCGGACTTCCGCAGGGCGTCGACGGCGGAATCGATGTAGAGCTGGAAGGTCACGTTCAACTGCGACTGGGCGACGAAGCCGCCCCCGAAGATCCCGATCGTGTCGCACAGGACCGTCAGCAGCGGCGCGGCGATCGCGAGGGCGACTAGCCGCGGCAGGACGAGGAGCCGGATGCGATCGACCGAGAGCACCTCGAGCGCCGCGAGCTCGTCGCTGACGGCCATGGTGCCGAGCTCCGCCGCGATGGCGCTCCCCACCGTCGCGGCGAGGATCGTGGCCGTGATGAAGGGACCCATCTCCCGCGCCATGCTGACCGCGACCACGGTCCCGATCTGGTCCTGCTGTCCGATCCGGGAGAGCTCGATCCCCGCCTGGAGCGCCAGGATCATCCCGATGAACAGTCCGACGAGGAGCACGACGTGGACGCCCTGGACCGCTCCTGCGTAGATCTGGTCCGCGATGGGTTTCCGGCGGGCGAAAGCGTTGGGGAGTCGTCGGATCGTGCCGAGCAGGAGCTCGATCGGATGACCTACGGCTTCGCAGAGCGAGGAGACGGGTTGCAACCAGGTCATCGTGCTTCAGCCACCGGGTTCCTCGCGCGCGAGGGGCCAGCCCGGCCCCGGGATCGCGGGAGGGAGCCACTCTAGGGAACCCGAAGCGGTCTTTCGCCAGCGTATTAGGCCGAAGAGCAGGGAGGTCTCGGCGATGTTCTTCCCCTGGCCGTACCGGCGCCGTCCCCACAGCCCTGTGATCGAGGCGCGGTCCTCCAGGGCGTCCTTCTCCCGGCGGTAGATCCCGAGCCAGGATCGCGTGTGGACGATGTCGCCGACCCGCTCGCGGGTGTAAAGCTCGTAGATCCAGGCGTACATCTCGTCGATGTCGGGCGTCCGCCACAGCGGGTTCAGGGCCGGGAACGCGAACTTCGAGTAGCGATCCTCGGCCCGCTCGATCTGGTAGAGCGGCCAGAGCTTGTGGAACGAGGAGCGGCCGGTGCCCGTGTCGTGGCGCTTCCAGCTCTGCCAGAAGGGGAGGATGAAGACGCTGTTCTTCTCCGTCTCCGGGTAGACCTCGGTGCTCCAGTTGACGATCGGCCACAGGATCCACGTCGAGTCGAGCCCGTCGCCGCGGTAGCGGGAGTAGAAGGGCCAGAAGCGCGTGCGGAAGGTGTCACCTTGCGGATCGTGGTGCAGGCGCACGAGCGGCCACGGCCCGTCGTAGGACCAGAAGTCGGTCTTCGCGTTCCGTGCCCAACCGAAGAACGGCCACAGGATCGAATGGCTGGAGTACGTGTCGCGGGTCACGCGCCCGAAGAAGGGGAAGACCATCCACTTGACCTCCTGCTTCTCCTTCGGAGCCCACAGGTTGTTCCTCTGCCAGTGGACGATCGGCCACAGGAAGAAGGACCGCTCGTAGCTCCCGTGCACCTTGCTCGTCCCGTAGATCGGCCAGATCCGCCAGCCGGAGCCGCTCTCCCCGCGCGTCACGGCGAAGACCGGGAAGAGGAACGAGTAGGTCACGCGGCCGTGCCGCTCGGCGCGCGCGTAGAGAGGGAAGAGCACGAACACGAGGCGGTCGAACGAGAACGCGTCCTCCACGACCCCTCCGAAGGGGAAGACCGCGCGCAGGATGCGCCCGTCGGCGCGGCGGGCCCAGTAGATCCCGGGCAGGGAGAGGAAGGTCCACTCGAGCTCCCCCCTGTCCGTGAAGTCGCGGTCGTAGCGTGCGAGCGGGATCAGCTGCCACCAGTATTCCCCGCCACTCTCCTTGCTCGATCCGAGCGGCGTGAGGAAGTGCGAGAGGGTCTCACCCTCGGGCGTGCGGTCGACGATCACGAGCGGCCGGATCGCGAACTGCTCGTGGGGACCTCCCGGACGAGGCCGGCGCACGCGGACGATCCCGCCGAGGCCTTCGAACTCCGTTCCGCCGCCGCCGCGCGAGATGTGGGTGTAGAGCGGCGCGAGGTGGCGTTCCTCGCGCAGCGACGCGCAACCTCCCAGCGCTCCGACGAGCAGGAGCAGCGTCGCCGTCCGCGCGCCTACGAGCCTGCCCCTCGAAACCTGCCCCATGCGCGTGAGGATTGTCGAGCCCACGGATGCGGATGCAAGCGACCCGGCCGGTTGTCCGGCGTGGAAACGGCTGCTAACGTCGCGAGCCGAGCCTCTGCTCCCGCGACCATGTCCACGTACTTGAGCGGCATCCAGCCCAGCGGCAGGCCGCACCTCGGCAACTACTTCGGGGCGATCCGCCGGCACATCGAGCTCCAGGACGAGGGGGGCGAGTGCTTCTATTTCATCGCCGACTACCACGCGCTGACCACGAGCCGGGACCCCGAGAGACTGCGGGAGGCCGTCCGCGACGTCGCGGTGACCTATCTGGCCCTGGGCCTCGATCCCGAGAAGGTCGCGCTCTTCCGCCAGAGCGACGTGAAGGAGGTCCTCGAGCTCTCCTGGCTCCTCGCCTGCGTCACGGGAATGGGACTCCTCGAGCGCGCCCATTCCTACAAGGACAAGGTCACGCACGGCATCAAGCCGACCGTCGGCCTCTTCACCTACCCCGTCCTCATGGCGGCCGACATCCTCGCCTACGATTCGACGCACGTCCCGGTCGGGAAGGACCAGGTCCAGCACGTCGAGATGGCCCAGGACATGGCCGCCTCCTTCAACGCCCTGTTCGGCGAGGTCTTCGTCCGCCCCGAGGCGATCGTCCCCGAGCGCGAGTCGGTCTCCAAGGTCCCCGGCCTCGACGGGGAGAAGATGAGCAAGAGTTACGGGAACGACGTCTGGATCTTCGAGTCGGGCAAGGCGCTGAAGACCGCGGTGGGGCGCATCGTGACCGACAGCCGCGCCCCCGAGGTCGCGAAGAGGCCCGAGGACCTGCTCCTCTTCCGCTTCCTGGAACTCTTCCTCGAGCCCTCCGAGCTGGCCGACTGGGAGGCTCGGGTCCGGAAGGGCGGGCCGGGAGCCCCGGGATACGGCCACATGAAGCAGCGAATCGTCCAGGGCGTCGAGGAGAGTTTCGCGAAGGCGCGCGCCGCGCGCGAGGAGCTCCTCGCCGATCCGGGACGGGTCGATCGGATCCTCGAACGAGGGGCGGAGATCGCACGCGCACGCGCGCGGGCGACTGCGGATCGCGCTCTACGTGCCTGTGGCTTGCGCTGAGGAGGTTGCCTGATGCATCGAAGACCCCGGACTGGCCTGCTCCTGCTCGCGACCGCGCTCGGCGCGGCCTGCACCTCGACGGATCGTCCGGCTCCCTCGCCCGCGGAGGGAGCTCCGGCGAAAACCGTCGAGGAGCGGGGTCTGCAGAACCTGCCCTGGACGGATGCCTTCCGGCAGCCGGCCGTGCTGATCGCGACGGAGGTCCGGATCGAGGGCCCTCGCGGTCTGCTGCAGCACGTCGCCACGATCTCCGACCCCTCGGAGTTCCAGCGCGTCGAGAAGACGACCGCCGAGGGATTCCTGCAGGAGATCGTCGTCAAGCCCGAACTCGAAGAGGGCGGTGCGCAGATCCGCGCGCAGCTCGATCAGCTCGCGATCGTCGCGACGCACCGGCTGCACGTGCTGGAGCGTCCGGGTCCCGTCGACGTCGTCGTCGTCGCGAGGGGCGACGCGTACTGGGCGCGCGGCCAGGAGACGGAGCAGCGCGGCGAGACCCTGCGTCTCGAAGGGAAGATCGCGCGGTGATCCCGGCACGAGCTCTCCTGATCCTGCTCGCCGCGGTGCTCCCGGCGTGCTGGACGGCGGCTCTGCGCGAGATCCCCGAGACGCGCAGCATCTACGACGACCTTCCCTCCTCGGCGCTGGCCCGGCTCGCGAGGGCGCGGGGCGACCTCGAGAGCGGTCGCGTGGATGCGGCCCTGCGGGAGCTCGAGGCCCTGGCCACGGAGTTCCCCGAGAACATCCCCGTCGGGGTCTGGCTGCAGGAGGCCGAGATCGCTCTCGCCGCGCGCGCGACCCCCACCGGTTCCGAGGACGATCCGGCGCCCATCTCCGATGCGCTGCGCGAGCGTTATCGCAACCGCGTCGAGGAGGAGCGCGGCGCCGTCGGAGCTCGCAGCGTCGTGAGCCTCGTCCTCGCCGCGCGCGTCGAGCCCGATCCGCTCGCGGCCCAGGTCCTCCTCGATCGAGCAGAGAAGCTCGATGCGCGCTGCGCGTGGTGCTCGTACGGTCGCGCCTACCTCGCGGCTCGCGCGGGGGACTGGGCCGAGGTGCGGATGCGCATCGCGCGCGCGAAAGCCGCCAATCCCGGCCATATGCCGACGCTGTGGCTCGAGACGTGGATGCTCGCCCGTTCGGGCAACCTCTCCCAGGCCATCGTCTCGCTCGACACCTGGATCGCGGCCGCGCAGGAGGATCCGCGGCTCGACCGGCGCCTCGTCTCGCAGGCCCGGCTCGACCGGGCCCTGCTCGCCGTGCTGGATGGGGATGCGAGCGAGGCGCGGGAGATCCTGGAGGAGATCCGAGCCGACGAGCGCATCGATCCGGCTCGGCTCGCGCTGATCGAAGCCGGTGCGGAGGAGGAAATCGGCGAGCCCGAAGCCGCGCTCGCCGCGGCGCAGAGAGCCGAGCAGCTCCGCCCGAACGACCTCGATGCGGTCATCCAGCAGGCCTTGCTCCACGAGATGTGGCTGGGCGATCCGTACGCGGCCGAGGCGGATTGGACGCGCGCCCTGGCCCTCACACGATCCGACCCGACGCTCGGCTCGCTCCTCGAGCGCGCCCGCGCGCGCGTGCGACTCGAGCGCCTCACCGCCGCGCGTGCGGAGGCGGCCGCGCGGCCCGCAGAGCCTCGATGAAGTCCGTCGTTCAGCGTGTGTCGCGCGCGAGCGTCCACGTCGAGAACGAGGTCGTCGCCTCGATCGGTCCGGGGATGCTCGTGCTCCTCGGGGTGATGCGCGGCGACGGGGACGGCGCCGCCCGGCGCCTCGCCGAGCGGATCGCGCGCTTCCGCATCTTTCCCGACGAGAGCGACCGGATGAATCGATCCGCGATCGACTGCGGTCACGAGGCGCTCGTCGTGAGCCAGTTCACGCTCGCTGCCGACGGACGCGCCGGTCGCCGCCCCTCGTTCGACGCAGCGGCTCCCGCGGCCGTCGCCGAGCCGCTCTACGAGCGATTCGTCGAGAGCCTCCGCGAGACCGGCCTCGCGGTTCGCACCGGCCGGTTCGGGGCGAAGATGCGGATCGAATTGGTCAACGATGGCCCCGTCACCTTCTGCCTGGAGGAGGGTGAGGGACCGCCACAAGTTCTTGCTTGACTGGGGGATATCTCGCTTCGATACTCCACGTTCGCTGACCGCATCCCGCCGCCCCGGCCATGAGCGAAACCCCGCAGACCATCACCAAGAAGGAGCTCGTCAACCGGATCTCCGAGCAGACGGGTCTCACGAAGGTGGTCGTCAAGGACGTGCTCCAGCGCTTCCTCGACGAGATCATCGAGGAGCTCGCGCGGGGCAATCGGCTCGAGTTCCGCGAGTTCGGGGTGTTCGAGGTGCGCGAGCGTGCCGCTCGACGCGCGCAGAACCCGCGCACGCTCGAGAAAGTCGACGTGCCCAGCAAGCGCGTCGTGAAATACAAGGTCGGCCGGCTCATGCGCGAGCGCGTGTGCGACGAGCGCCCCGAGGAGGCCGCCCGTCGGATCCGCTCGGAACGCGCGAAATCCCCCTCGCCGGCGAAGGTCGCTCACGTCGCCCCGCCCGTTCCGCCGCCCTCGCGGCCGAACTCTCCCTTCTAGGGAGGAGGCTCTAGGCCCGCGCGGCCGCTCCGGCGCGCGAGGGGATCGCCTTCTCGAGAGCCTGCTCGACGTCCGCGACGAGATCGTCGATGTGCTCGATGCCGACCGAGAGCCGCACCAGCCCGTCCTGGAGCCCGGCCTTCCGGCGGACTTCGGCGGGGATGCTCGCGTGGGTCATGCTCGCGGGCACCTCGACCAGCGACTCGACGCCTCCGAGCGACTCGGCCAGGGTGAAGATGCGGGTCGAGATCGCGAAGGTGTTGGCGGCTTCGACGCCGCCGCGGAGCTCGAAGGAGACCATCCCTCCGAAGCCCGACATCTGCCTTTCCGCGAGCGCCCGCTGCGGGTGCGACGCGAGCCCGGGATAGATCACGCGCGCGACGCGGGGGTCCTTCTCGAGCGTTCGCGCAAGCGCCAGGGCATTCTCCCCGTGTCGATCCATGCGGACGTGGAGGGTCTTGATCCCGCGCAGCACGAGGAACATGTCCATCGGGCCCGGAGTCCCGCCGACGGCGTTCTGGAAGAACGCCAGCTCCTCGCGCAGCTTGGGATCGTTACCCACGATCGCCCCCGCGACGACGTCGGAGTGCCCGCCCAGGTACTTCGTCAACGAATGGATGACGAGGTCCGCCCCGAGCTCGAGCGGCCGCTGGAGGTAGGGCGTCGCGAACGTGTTGTCGACGACGACCAGCTTCTTCTTCGCGTGCGCGACCCGCGCCGTCGCGGCGATGTCGGCCAGCCGCAAGAGCGGGTTGGTCGGCGTCTCGAGGAAGACGTAGCGCGTGCGCTCCTCGATCGCGGCCTCGACCGCGGCGACGTCGCAGGTGTCGACGTACGTGAAGCGCACGCCGTAGCGCTCGAACACCTTGGTGAAGAGCCGGTAGGTGCCCCCGTACAGGTCGTTCCCCGCGACGACGTGATCCCCGGGCACGAGGCGGTCGAGCAGCGCGTTCGTGGCCGCCAATCCGGAGCTGAAGCACAGCCCGAAGGCGCCACCCTCGAGCGACGCGAGGTTCTCCTGCAGCGCGGTGCGCGTCGGATTGCTCGTGCGCGAGTACTCGTAGCCGTCCCGGGGCTTCGCCGGAGCGTCCTGCTTGTACGTGCTCGTGAACCAGACCGGCGTCATCACCGCGCCGTTGCGGGGATCGGGCTCCTGGCCGGCGTGGATCGCACGGGTCTCGAAGCGGGAAGGCGTGCTCTTTTCGGCGCTCATGGGTGGCACTCGGGTGGAACTCGGGGCGATCCTGCGTAACGTACGCCGCGCATCGAACCGCGTCCATGACGAGCGACAGGGACAAGTCCTCCGAAACCAGCGAGCGCCTGGAGGCCTTCGCGGCGCGCGCTCTCGACTTCGCGGACGTGCTCGCGATCCTCGAGCGGCACGTCAAGACGCCTCTCGGGCGCAGGGCCGTGCGGGAGCTCGCTCCGCTGCGCGAGGAGGACGCGCGAGCGGCGCTGCGGCGCTGCGCGGAGATGATCGGATTCACCGCCGCGGGCGGATCGCCGAGCCTCGCCGGTCTCACGGATCCGCTTCCGGACGTCGACCACGCCCGGGCGCAGGGCCGCGCTCTCGACGAGGACGGATTCGCTTCGCTCCGGACCCATCTCGAGGGGACGGAGCGCACGGTCGATTGGCTCCGCTCCAAGGAACGGGAGCTGCCCGCGTGCGCCGCGCTCGCGGAAGGGATGCCGGATCTCTCTCCCCTGCGACGGGAGATCGAGCGCGTCCAGGACGACCGCGGCCGGATCCGCCCCGGCGCTTCGCCTCTCCTGGCGCGCCTGCGCGAAGAGGCCGCGGAGATCACCACGCGCGTCGAGAACGCCTTGCGCGCTGTCCTCAAGCGGCCAGGGGTCTCGGCGGCGCTCGCGGATCCGGCGCCGCGCCGCCGCGGCGGCCGCACGGTGCTGGCCGTGAAGACGGGCAGCGCCGCGAGAGTCCCGGGAATCGTCCACGACCGCTCGAAGAGCGGCGAGGCGCTCTTCATCGAGCCGCGCGAGATCGTGGTCCTCGGCAACCGCCTGGCCGAGATCGGGGCGCAGGAACGGCGCGAGATCGACCGCATCCTCCTCGAGCTGACCCGTGCCGTCGCCGCGGACCGCGATCGGCTGGCCGAAGCCTGCGATCGGCTCGCGCGGCTCGAGCTGGCGATCGCGTCGGCATCGTGGGCGGCGGAGGCCGGCGCGCGCGTACCGCTCGTGCCCGGGGAACCCGGAGCCGCGCCCGGGCTCCTCCTGCGCACGGCGCGGCATCCGCTGCTCCTCGAGGAAGTGCGCCTCGGGCGCCTGGCGGAGGTCGTGCCGATCGATCTGCGCCTGGCGGGGGACTTCGACATCCTCGTGATCACGGGCCCGAACACGGGCGGCAAGACGGTCGCGCTCAAGACCGCCGGCCTCGCCGCGCTCCACGCGCGGTGCGGGCTGCCCTTTCCCTGCGCGCAGGGCTCGACCGTCCCGCTCTTCGACGGCGTCGTCGCCGACATCGGCGACGAGCAGGAGATCCGGCAAAGCCTGTCGACCTTCTCCTCCCACCTGGCGCGGGTCCGCGCGGGGATCGCGCGCGCGACTTCGCGCACGCTCGTCCTGCTGGACGAGCTCGGGGCGGGGACCGATCCCGACGAGGGCGCCGCGCTCTCGGAGGCGGTGCTCGAGCAGTTCCTCGAGCGCGGCTCGCCGACGCTCGCGACCACGCACCTCGGCAAGCTCAAGGAATTCGCCTTCCGCCACGCGCGCGCCGAGAACGCCTGCGTCGAGTTCGATCCGGTCACGCTCGCGCCGTGCTACCGGATCCACGTCGGCATGCCCGGAGAGTCGGGAGCGCTCGTCGTCGCGCGCCGGCTCGGGATGCCCGAGGCCGTCGTCGCGCGCGCCGAGGAACGCCTCGAGCGCCGCGACGCGGAGCTCTCCGAGCTGATGGCCGAGGTCCGCGTGGCCAGGACGCACGCCGAACGCGTGCGTTCGGAGGCGGAGGAGAGGCTCGAGGACGTCTCGCGCGCCTCGCGCGACGTCGAGGAGGCCCGGGCCGCGGTCGAGCGCAAGGGCGAGCTCCTCGAAGCCGAGGCGCAGCGCGGGATCGAGGACCGCGTGCGCGCGTCGCGGCGCGCTCTCGAGAGAGCCCGCTCGCTGCTCGACCAGCTCGCGCCCGCGCAACGCGCCGCGATGGACGAGGCGCTGCGCGTCCTCGATGCGGAGATCACGGGCGCGGCGCTCTCCGAGCGCCGGTCGGCCTTCCTCGACGGGCTCAAGAAGGGGAGCTGGGTCTACTTGCCGCGTTTCCGCCAGCGCGTCCCCGTGCTCAAGGTCGACCGGCGCGCGCGCGTGGTCAGCGTCCACCTGGGGTCCGCGCGGATGGACGTCTCCTTCGACGACGTGGAGTCCCGTGACGGGGGCTAGGGGCAGATCGTGAAGCGCACCGCGTTGGTCAAGCCCGTTCCGTACCCGGCCGGATCCTGCGCGTCGCGGTAGTACCAGCGCGCGCCGATCGTCGTGCCCGGGACGAGCAGGGGATCGATCCCGCTCTGGATGCGCGCGTTGAAGTCGATCGAGAGGGAGCCCGAGCAGTTGTTGGCCGGGGCCGGGCTGCCCCCCGTGCTCTGGAACGGCGTGGACTTGAGCGGCGGCGCGATGCAGATCTTCGACCCGTAGTACGGCGCGAACGAGGAGCCGAAGCCGTAGAGGAGGAACCCCGGCTTCTGGTTGAGCACGTTGGTGGCCGTGATCGAGAAGGGACTGGCGGCACTCGCGCTCGCGTTGCCGCTGAAGCCGATCGTCGGCAGGCAGCCCTGGCTGTTGACCTTCGCCGTGCAGTAGACGTGCGGCCCCACGGTCGACGCGAATCGCACTCCCCAGACGTCCACCCCGTCGCCCGCCGCTCCAGGGCCCTGGAATCCGATGATGGCGTCGCCACCGCTCGAATCCATCGCCACGGCCGGCGTGCTCACGCCCGCCACGGGGTTCTCGTTGACGACGAAATCGGCGCCCCACGGTTGGGCCTGCCCGCTGAAGCGCCGGGCGCGGATCTTGGCGTTGGCGAATCCGCTGGAGAAATCGACCCACGCGATCAGGGAGCGCCCGATGGAGTCGACGGCGAGGCGCGGCTGGCGCTGGTCGCTAGCCGTGGTCGAGTTGACGACGAACTCGGGCACCAGCGGAGCTCCCGCCGAGTTGAACACGCGCGCGAGGATCCCCCAACCCGCTCCGTCGCCGAACTGGTCTTCCCAGGTGACGTAGAACCGGCCTGCTCCGTCCGCGGCGACGCGCGGGTCCTTCTGGTGCCCCAGCAGGGTCGTCGAGCGGATCGGGAACTCCTGGGCCTGCAGCGGGACGCCGGCCGCGTTGAAGGTGCGACCGTAAAGGTCGAGGCCCGCCCCGGCCTGGCCCGAATAGTCGACGAAGACGATGAAGATCGTTCCGTTCGGCGCGACGGCGGCCGCGGGATCCACCTGCGCGTCGAAGGTGTAGGTGTTGACGAGGATGTCGCCGGAGAGGAGCGCCCCATGCTGGGACAGGATCTTGAAGTAGGCGTTGCCGTCGGAGTCGCCTGACCAGGCGACGACCCAGCCTCCCGAGGGAGTCGGCGTGATCAGGGGACGCCACTGCGAGCCGGCGCGGATCGTGTTGACCACGAACTCGCCGATGATCGGGTTGCCGTCGGGGCCGTAGACCCGGGCGAAGACGCTCATCCCCGATCCGTCGTAGGCATTGCGGTCGGACCAGGCGACCAGGAAGTTGCCGGTCGTGCCGTAGCTGATCGCGGGTTCGTCCTGGATGCCGAGGTTGTAGGTCGTGTTGACCTGGAATTGGCCGCCGATCGGGTTGAGCTGCAGGTCGTAGCGCCGAGCCCAGACGTCCTGTCCCTGGCTCCACGCGAAGGTCCAGCCGTTCGCCCCGCGGGCCGGCTGGGGCCAGATCTGGTCGAAGTAGCTCGCCTGCGAGATGCGGAACTCGCCCTGGAGCGGCCCGAAGGCGCGCGAGCACGACTGGGCCTGGGCGACGGCCGAGAGCGCGAGCTGCCCGAAGATCGCGCCAAAGGTCCAGAAAGCGAGCCGGGGGGACACGGAGGCGGAGTCTAGCACGGGATCGAAAAAGAGGGGGGCGGGCCTGGCCTGTCCACGGCTTCCCTCCGTTGCCAAGATCGTCGGCCGTGGCCGAGCTCCTCCTCGTCGAGAACGATCCGCGCATCCTCGAGCTGATGAGCTACTTCCTCGGCCGCGCCGGCCATCGGGTCCGCGTCGTCTCGACCTTCCAGGCGGCAGCCGACTCGATCCGCGAGAAGATGCCGGACCTCATGCTCTCGGACCTCGAGATGGGGGCGGAGAGCGGGCGCGAGGAGCTGCCGAGGCTCGCCCGGTCGGGCATCCTCCCGCCCACGCTCGTCGTATCCGGCTTCGTCGACCGCGATTCCGCCCAGGCCCTCTTTCAGATCCAGGGTGTCGTCGGGACGCTGGCCAAGCCCTTCGACATGACCCAGCTCACCAAGCGGGTCGAGGAGTGCCTGGCGCGCGCCGCACTCCCCGGCGGAGGAGGCCGATGAGCCGGCTGCGCTGGACGACCGCCGGCGAGTCGCACGGGGCGGCGCTCGTCGGCGTCCTCGAAGGGCTGCCTTCGGGGCTGCCTCTCGATCTCCAGCGCGCGAACGCGGAGCTCGCGCGACGACAGCGCGGATACGGCCGAGGCGGCCGGATGAAGATCGAGCGGGACGAGATCGAGCTCCTTTCGGGGACGCGCGGGGGGATCACGCTCGGCTCGCCGGTTTCGTTCTCGATCCGGAACCACGACGCGACGATCGAGAGGCTCCCCGTGCCGACGAATCCCCGCCCCGGGCACGCGGACCTCGCGGGCTGCCAGAAGCACGGCCATCGCGATCCGCGCGCCGTGCTCGAGCGGGCGAGCGCGCGCGAGACCGCGGCCCGGGTCGCGATCGCGGCGATCGCCAGGCAGGTGCTCGAGCGCTTCGAGATCGGGGTCTTCGCGCACGTCGTCGAGCTCGGAGGCGTGCAGGCGGCTGCCTCCGGGGTCGAGGGCTCCTCCGAACGCCGCGACGCGAGCGAGTTCTTCTGCCTCGATCCCGTGGCCGAGCCCGCGATGCGCGCCGCCGTCGACGAGGCCCGCGCGGCCGGCGACAGCCTGGGCGGCGTCTTCGAGGTGCGCGCCCTCGGCCTCCCGCCTGGCCTCGGCAGCTACGCGAGCGGCCCCGAGCGCCTGACCGCGCGGATCGGAGGGGCTCTCTTCTCCATCCCCGCGATCAAGGGAGTCGAGTTCGGCCTGGGCTTCGAGGCGGCGCGGCGGAGAGGGTCCGCCGTCCAGGACCCGATCGTCCCGGCCGCCGGCGGCGGGGGCCCGCGCGGTGCGCGGACTCGTCGAGAGACCAACCGCGCGGGCGGGCTCGAGGGGGGCATGACGACCGGCGAGCCACTCGTGGTCCGCGCGGCCATGAAGCCGATCCCGACCATGCGGCGCGGCGCGCGCACGGTCGAATTCGAGACGCTGGAGCCCGTCGAGGCCACCTACCAGCGTTCGGACGTGACCTCGGTCCCCGCGGCGAGCGTGGTGGGGGAGGCGATGGTCGCCCTGGTGCTCGCCGAGGCTTTCCTCGAAAAGTTCGGGGGAGACTCGATCGCCGAGGTCGAGGCGGCGTTCCGGGCCTACCTGGACCGGCTTCGGGACATATAGAGGTGGGGGGAGGGGTCGGAGGGCCTCTCGGTCGAATCTGGACGGAGTGCTTGACCTCCGGTCCCCGATCCGTACCATACCGCGCTCACTTCGCCGTCCGGGTGCCCCGCGAGGCCCGCGATCCGGGGGTGCCGCTCGTGCCGACGGGCCGCCTGGCCGAACGCCAGCGTAGCTCAGTTGGTAGAGCACCTGATTTGTAATCAGGTGGTCGTGGGTTCGAATCCCACCGCTGGCTCCACCAGGCCCGCAGGCCGGGCGCATCCATCCGGCGAGGTCACCGCGAGCGTCGCGGTTCGCTCCGTCAAAACGAGACCACGTTGAGGATGACAGGGAGCGGGCAGCGCTTCCCGACGGACTCCGGTCCGGTGGGGAAGCCGCGCCTGCGTTCGCACCGACATCGAGCATCACGCGGGGAGATTCCCGAGCGGCCAAAGGGGTCAGACTGTAAATCTGATGGCTCTGCCTTCGGCGGTTCGAATCCGCCTCTCCCCACCAGATTTCGCGCCCCGCGCGCTCGAAGCCGACCTCGCAACGCTCCCGTTCGTCCCCCACAGAGCAACCCGTGTGCGCGGGATGGACGTCGAGGAAGCATCTTCGACGCGCCTCGTCCCTCGCGCATCCGCGAGCCGGTGGGCTTACCCGCGGGCGTAGTTCAATGGCAGAACGTCAGCCTTCCAAGCTGATCACGTGGGTTCGATTCCCATCGCCCGCTCCACTCGGCGCGCGCCCTGGGATCCCGCTGCTGTAGCTCAGCGGTAGAGCACTTCCTTGGTAAGGAAGAGGTCCTGGGTTCAATCCCCAGCAGCAGCTCCACCTCAACACGCCGGTTCTTTCCGCAATCCAGTCCGTCTCCCCTCCATCGTCGGTGCGGCATCCGCCGCTACCGACTTCACCCTCCCATCCTGCAGGCACGCCCAGCCAGTACCCAACGGGCGAAGCACCCAACACGAGCAAGCCATGGCAAAGGAAGTCTTCCAGCGCACCAAGCCGCACGTGAACGTCGGCACCATCGGCCACATCGACCACGGCAAGAGCACGCTCACCGCGGCGCTGGCGGCTCGTTCGGCCTTCCGGCACAAGACCAAGGCCAAGTCCTACTCCGAGATCACGAAGGGCGGGACGGTCCGCTCGGCCGACAAGACCGTGACCATCGCGGCCTCGCACACGGAGTACGAGACCGAGAAGCGTCACTACGCCCACGTCGACTGCCCCGGCCACGCCGACTTCATCAAGAACATGATCACGGGCGCCGCCCAGATGGACGGCGCGATCCTGGTCGTGTCGGCGGCGGACGGCCCGATGCCCCAGACGCGCGAGCACGTGCTCCTCGCCCGTCAGGTGAACGTGCCCTACATCGTCGTGTTCCTGAACAAGGTCGACCTCGTCGACGACCCCGAGCTGCGCGAGCTCGTCGAGATGGAGATCCGCGACCTCCTGAACAAGTACAAGTTCCCGGGCGACGACACCCCGATCATCCGCGGCCAGGCCAAGGCGGCCCTGGAAGGCGGCGGCGGCGACGAGAAGGCGAACGCGTGCATCGACGAGCTGATGGCCGCTCTCGACTCGTTCATCCCCACGCCCGAGCGCCTGGTCGACAAGCCCTTCCTGATGTGCATCGAGGACGTGTTCTCGATCTCCGGCCGGGGCACCGTCGGCACGGGCCGGATCGACCGCGGCCGCATCAAGGTCGGCGAGGCCGTCGAGATCGTCGGTCTGCGCACCGAGCCCTTCAAGTCGGTCTGCACCGGCGTCGAGATGTTCCAGAAGACGCTCGATTCGGGCGAAGCGGGCGACAACGTCGGCCTGCTCCTGCGCGGCGTCGAGCGCACGGACCTCGAGCGCGGGATGGTCGTCGCCAAGCCCGGCTCGATCACGCCCCACACGAAGTTCGAGGCCGAGGTGTACGTCCTCTCGAAGGACGAGGGCGGCCGTCACACGCCGTTCTTCTCCGGCTACCGGCCGCAGTTCTACTTCCGCACGACGGACGTGACCGGAACGGCCAAGCTCCTGGGCGGCGCCGAGATGTGCATGCCCGGCGACAACGTCAAGATCGAGGTCGAGCTCCTCACCCCGGTCGCCATGGACGAACAGCTGCGTTTCGCGATCCGCGAGGGCGGCCGAACCGTCGGCGCGGGCGTCGTCACCAAGATCCTGGCCTAGGTTCGAAGCGGAGCGCGTCGTCGAGTTTCTGAGGCAGACCCCATGAAGATCAAGGAACGCTACGTCTTCCTGGAGTGCACGGAGTGCTCCAACCGCAACTACACGACGCACAAGCGGCTGAAGTCGACCTACAAGCTCGAGAAGAAGAAGTACTGCCCTTTCTGCCGCAAGCACGTGCCGCACAAAGAGAAGAAGCTCTAGCCGCGCGATGCCCACCGTGAGCGACAAGGACCGGAAGACGACCGAGGCGACCGGAGGCGGTCCGCCCGAGAAGTCGTACAAGGGCGACCAGGGACGCCTGGCGCGCTTGGCCGCCTTCTGGGCACTCGCGATCCTCCTCTTCTACGGCTGCGTGTCCCTCTACCGGACGCTCTCGCCAGCGTTCGGGGGTACGCTCGCGACGCCGTTCTCGGCGTCGCTGAAGAAGGTTCCGGTGCTCGGTTTGCCGCTGAATCCGGCCATCCTGATCACCGCGGTCGTCCTCGCGGGAGCCTGGTACGCGCTCTACCGCTGGCAGCAGACGCCGAAGGTCGCCGACCTCCTGATCGAAACGGAGACGGAGCTCCGGAAGGTGACCTGGCCCACGATTCCCGAGGCGGTGAACTCCTCGATCATCGTGATCGTCGTCGTGCTCTTCCTGATGGTCTTCCTGGCCGGCGCCGACTGGCTGCTCGGCCGGTGGACCACGCTGATCCTCATCGGAGGAAACGGGTAGGCGATGATGCGTTGGTACTTCATCCGTTGCCAATCGGGGCGCGAGGACAGCATCGCCCGCAACACAATGGCCCGGCTCAAGACGGCCGGGGTCGCGGATCTCGTTCCCCAGGTCCTGGTCCCCTTCGAGAAGGTGACCGACCTGAAGAACGGGAAGAAGCGCACCGTGAACAAGAAGCTCTACCCGGGCTACCTCATGGTGCAGGCCGACATCGAGGACCCGAAGGACGCCCGGATCGTCAAGGCGCGCAACACCCTGCGCGAGATCGACGGGCTGCGGGAGTTCCTCGGCAGCCGGGGCGAGGCGACCGCGCTCACCGACACCGAGGTGTCGGCGATCCTGGCGCGGATGTCGGACTCCGAGTCGCGCCCGCAGGTCACCATCGGCCTGCACAAGGGCGACATGGTCAAGATCAAGTCGGGTGCCTTCGACGGTTTCGACGGCGTGGTCGACGAGGTCAACCCCGAGAAGGGGACGGTCAAGGTCGTCGTGACGATCTTCGGGCGCCCGACGCCCGTCGAGCTGGAGTACTGGGAGGTCGAGTCCGTCTGATCGTGATCCGCGCCGCGCCGGCCTCATCGAGGCGGACGCGGGCGGAACGAGGACCGGGACCGAGCGAGGAGTCAGGACGCTAGACGCATGGCCAAGGAAATCACAACCAAGATCAAGCTGCAGTGCCCCGCCGGGCAGGCGACCCCCGCGCCGCCGGTCGGACCCGCGCTCGGCGCGCACGGCGTCAACATCGCGGCGTTCGTCAAGCAGTTCAACGACGCGACGCGCGAGCAGGCTGGGCTCATCATCCCGGTCGAGATCACGGTCTACAAAGACCGGTCGTTCGATTTCATCCTCAAGTCGCCGCCCGCCTCGGTGCTGCTGAAGAAGGCCGCCGGAGTGGAGAAGGGCGCGGGCCTCGTCGGCAAGGAGACGGTCGGCAAGGTCACGAAGAAGCAGGTCGAGGAGATCGCCAAGACGAAGATGAAGGACCTGAACGCGCGGACCCTCGAGGCCGCCTGCCGGATCATCGAAGGGACCGCCCGCGCGGCCGGAATCCAGGTCGAGGGCTAGGACTCATGGTCAAGCACAGCAAGAGATACCTGCAGGCGGCGGCGAAGGTCGACCGCAACAAGACCTACGAGCCGAGCGAGGCGCTGGCGCTCATCAAGAGCCTGCCCCCCGCGAAGTTCGACGAATCCGTCGAGATCGCCGTGAACCTCTCGATCGATCCCAAGAAGACCGATCAGCTCGTACGGGGCGCCGTGTCGCTGCCGAAGGGCCTCGGCAAGAAGATCAAGATCGTCGTGTTCGCCGAGGGCGACAAGGCGGCCGCCGCGAAGGAAGCGGGGGCCGACGAGGTCGGATCCGCGGAGCTCGCAGAGCGGATCCAGGGGGGCTGGACCGACTTCGACATCGTGATCACGAGCCCCGACATGATGAAGCACGTCGGAAAGCTCGGAAAAGTGCTCGGCCCTCAGGGCAAGATGCCGAGCCCCAAGTCGGGCACGGTGACTCCCGACGTCGCCTCGGCGGTCAAGGAGTTCAAGGCCGGCAAAGTCGAGTTCCGCACCGACGCCGGCGGCAACGTCCACGCGCTCCTCGGGAAGCGCTCCTTCCCGGTCGAGGATCTGCGTCAGAACCTCCAGGCCTTCCTGGACCACGTCTCGAGCCTGCGCCCGCCGGCGGCTCGCGGCGCGTTCTTCCGCAAGATCTCGATCTCCACGTCGATGGGTCCGGGCGTCCTGATCGCCTGGGAGGTCGTCCATGCCTAGCCTCGTCAACCGCCTCGTCTTCCGTGAGCTCGAACGCGACCTCGGAACGGCGAAAGGCGCGCTCTTCATGACCTTCGGCGGACTCACCGTGAAGGAGTCCGAGCACCTGCGCGGGAAGCTGGCGGAGAAGGGCGTCAGGGTGCGGATGGTCCGCAACGCCCTCGCTCGCCGCGTGCTCTCCGACCGCGGGATCTCGCAGGCCGCGGACGTCCTCGCCGGCAACACCGCCATCGCCTGGGGCGGGGCGGAGGCCGCGATCCACGCTTCCAAGATCGTCTCGGAGCCCGAGGTCAAGAAGCACGGCAAGGTGAAGATCCGCGCCGGGATGCTCGACGGCCAATGGCTCGGAGAGAAGGACGCGATCGCCCTCTCGAAGGTCCCCGACAGGAAGACACTCCAGGCGCAGATCCTCGGGTGCCTGTCCGGCCCGGCCCGCGGTCTCGTCATGACGCTCAACGGCCTGCCCAGCGGGCTGACGCGCGTCTTGAATTCCCACGCGGAGAAGCTCACTCCCGAGGCCGGCGCCTCTCCGGATGCCGCGCCCGCGGGAGAGGCATCCGCCTGAAACCCAACCATCCTCCAGTCCGTCCGGCCTCCCGCTGGACGGTCGTTCCCGATCATCCGCAGTCAAAGAACCTCTGAACTCCGCTCTCCAAAGGGATCATCCCATGTCTGACCAGGCAACCATCGACCTCGAACCGAAGCTCCAGTCCATCGTGAAGGATCTGGACGGCTTGTCCCTGCTCGAGGCCTCCAAGATCGTCAAGTACCTCGAGTCGCACTGGGGCGTCAGCGCGGCGGCTCCCGTGGCCGTCGCGGCCGCCTCGGGCGGCGCCGCGGCGCCCGCCGCCGAGGAGAAGACCACCTTCGACGTGATCCTCGAGAACGTCGGCGCCAACAAGATCGCGGTGATCAAGGACGTCCGCGCGATCACGGGCCTGGGCCTCAAGGAGGCCAAGGACCTCGTCGACGGGGCACCGAAGCCGGTCAAGACCGGCGCCACGAAGGACGAAGCCGCCGCGATGCAGAAGCAGCTCGAGGGCGCCGGGGCGAAGGTCAAGCTGGCCTGACCTTGGGCCTCTCCGGGCACCGATCGGACAGGTTTCGAGTGGGGGGTTGCGCAAGCGCCCCCGCTCGGACATCCTCTAGGCGGGGGTCTTTCCTCATTCGCCGACCGGGGAAGGACTCTGTCCCTATTCGACTCCTGCCCGAGCGACCCTCGCCGGAGGGGGCGGCCATCGCCGCCGCCCGATCCACGGAAGAGATATTCACGAATCCCGGCCAACCGCGCCCAGGATTCCCTTCGTAGTCCGCCGTTTCGCCCGAGGGCCTCGATCGATCAGGGATCGATCGAGAGGCTCTGGGCGCGTCCTCGATAGCTCGATCCCCGCATCCAGCAACAGTCCGCGATCCAACCACCTGTGATCCGGCGGCTGGAGATGAGTGGTCCCCGATGATTCAAACTGACGCTGTGATTCGCACGTTCGGTCGTTATCCGCCGATCGTCGAGCTCCCCGACCTCGTCGAGGTCCAGACGAAGGCCTGGCAGGAGTTCCTGGCCGCCGACGTCGCGCAGGCCAACCGCCAGGCGCAGGGGCTGGAGACGCTGCTGCGCGAGGTGTTCCCGATCTACTCCTACGACAAGACGATGTGTCTGGAGTACGTCGGCTACGAGCTGGGGCGGCCGCGCTAAACGATCGACGAGTGCCGCAAGCTCCGGCTCACCTTCGGATACCCCTTCAAGGTCCGGCTGCGCCTGATCAAGCCCGAGCCCGTCGAGGAAGAGGTCTATCTCGGCGAGATCCCCGTGATGGTCGGAGGCGGTGAGTTCATCATCAACGGCTCCGAGCGCGTGATCGTGAGCCAGCTCCACCGCTCGCCGGGCGTCGATTTCTCCTTCGAGCAGTCGACGGCGGGCGACAACCGCAAGCTCCACTCGTGCTGGATCATCCCCGAGCGCGGCTCGTGGGTCGAGCTGAACGTCACGAAGAAGGACACGCTCTCGGTCCGGATCGACCAGTCCGGCAAGTTCTCCGCGGTGACGCTGCTGCGCGCGCTCTCGCCGACCTTGTCGACCGACCGCGACCTCCTGCGCGTCTTCTACCCCACGACGACGATCAAGAAAGGCAAGGCGCAGACGCAGAACGCCTTCGCCAAGGCCATCACGGGCAAGACCGCGGTGGGCGACGTCGTCGCCCTGAAGACCGGCGAAGTGCTGGTCCAGTCCGGCATGCCGATCCCCGAGACGACCGCGCTCGAGATCGCCGCGAGCGATCTGGCCGAGGTCGAGGTCATCGAGGCCGAGGAGATCGACAAGCTCATCCTGAACTCGCTCCACGAGGATCCGACGAAGAGCCACGAGGAGGCGCTGCTCAAGATCTACAGCCGGCTCCGTCCCGGCAACCCGGTGCAGCTCGAGAAGGCGCGCGAGCTCTTCCACGAGAAGTTCTACGACGCGCAGCGCTACCGGCTCGGCCGCGTGGGCCGCTTCCGCCTGAACCGCAAGTTCTCGCAGACCGTCAGCGAGGAGATCCAGGTCCTCCAGGCCGAGGACATCGTCAACTCGATCAGGTACCTGATCGACCTCCGCAACGGGAAGGGCGAGATCGACGACATCGACAACCTCGGCAACCGCCGGGTGCGCACGATCGCCGAGCTCGCGGCGGACGAGTTCCGCAAGGGCCTCCTCAAGCTCCGCCGCACCGCGCAGGAGCGGATGAACCTCGAGAATCCCGAAACCGTCTCCCCGCGGACGCTGATCAACTCGAAGACCTTCTCGAGCGCCGTGGAGTACTTCTTCGGCCGCAGCGAGCTGTCCCAGGTCGTCGACCAGGCCAACCCGCTCTCGCAGCTCGCGCACGAGCGCCGGCTCTCCGCGCTCGGACCGGGCGGCCTGAACCGCAAGCGCGCCGGATTCGACGTGCGCGACGTGCACCTCTCGCACTACGGGCGCCTCTGCCCGATCGAGACCCCGGAAGGCAGCAACATCGGCCTGATCTCGTCCCTCTCGCTGTACTCGCGCATCGACCAGTACGGCTTTCTCACGACACCCTACCGGCGCGTGAAGAACGGCCGGCTGACCGACGAGGTCGTGTACCTGCGCGCGGACGAGGAATTCGGCCTCGTGATGGCTCCCGCCGACCTGCCGGTCGACGCGAAGGGGATGATCACGGGCGAGCGCGTGCTGGCGCGCCGCGACGGCGACAACGTCGAGATCCTCCCCAACGAGCTCGACTACGTGGACGTGGCGCCGAACCAGATCATCGGGATCTCCGCCGCGCTGATCCCCTTCCTCGAGCACGACGACGCGAACCGCGCGCTCATGGGCTCGAACATGCAGCGCCAGGCCGTCCCGCTCCTGCAGACGGAGGTGCCGGTCGTCGGCACCGGCATGGAGAGGGTGGTCGCCCGGAACTCGAACCTGCCCATGTACGCGGTCAAGTCGGGCACCGTGAAGTACGTCGACTGCCGCGAGATCCGCGTCGACGAGGAAGAGTACGAGCTCACCAAGTTCCGCGGCCTGAACGAGCGCACGACCCAGAACCACCGCCCCCTCGTCGCGGAGGGCGACAAGGTGGTCAAGGGGCAGCTGCTCGCCGACGGCGCCTCGACATGCCAGGGCGAGCTGGCGCTCGGCAAGAACCTGCTCGTCGCGTTCATGCCCTGGGACGGCTTCAACTACGAGGACGCGATCCTCGTGTCGGAGCGGCTCGTCCACAAGGACACGTTCACCTCGATCCACATCGAGGAGTACGAGGTCGAGATCCGCGAGACGAAGCTCGGCAAGGAGGAGTTCACGCGCGACATCCCGAACGTCGGGGAGAAGGCGCTCGGGAACCTCGACGAGACCGGCATCGTCCGCATCGGCACCTTCGTCGAGGCGGGGGACATCCTGGTCGGCAAGGTCGCGCCGAAGAGCAAGAGCGAGCTGACGCCCGAGGAGAAGCTGCTCCACGCGATCTTCGGCAAGGCCGGCGTCGACGTGAAGAACGCCTCGCTGACGATGCCTCCGGGCACGCGCGGGGTCGTGATCGACGCGCAGAAGTTCAGCCGACGCGTCAACCTGACCGATGCCGAGCGCAGCAAGGCGCTGGGCGTCATCCGCGACGCGGAGAAGGAGTTCCTGCGGGCCTTGCGCGACTACACGGCCGCGATGCTGCGGGACGTGCAGGAAGCGCTCGGCACGAGCGTGCCCGACGACCTCACGGGCAAGTCGGCCGCGATCGACGAGACGGCGACCTACGACGAGCTCCGCCGCGTGCGTGGGCTCTGCCTGGCGGCCGCGGACTCCCACGGCGACCCCGAGCAAGCCAAGAACGCCCACGCGTTGATCAACGAGTTCCAGTCGAAGATCGACGGACGCGAGACGGAGAAGAACAAGATCGTGAACCGCCTCTCGCGGGGCGACGAGCTCCCGACCGGCGTGCTCGAGATGGTCAAGGTCTACGTCGCCACGAAGCGCAACCTCTCCGTCGGCGACAAGATGGCCGGCCGCCACGGCAACAAGGGCGTGATCTCGAAGATCTGCCCGGTCGAGGACATGCCGTACCTCGAGGACGGCACGCCGGTCGACATCGTGCTGAACCCGCTCGGCGTGCCGAGCCGGATGAACGTCGGCCAGATCCTCGAGACCCACCTGGGTCTCGCGGCGACCAAGCTCGGATTGCGCTGCAACTCGCCCGCGTTCGACGGGGCCAAGGAGGAGGAGATCGAGTCCCTCCTGGCCGAGGCCGGATTGTCGTCGACGGGCAAGTTCGTGCTCTACGACGGCCGCTCGGGCCAGGCCTTCGAGCAGGAGGTCACGGTCGGCGTGATGTACATGCTGAAGCTCCACCACCTCGTCGACGAGAAGGTGCACGCGCGCGCGACGGGGCCCTACAGCCTGATCACGCAGCAGCCCCTGGGCGGCAAGGCCCGCTTCGGCGGCCAGCGCTTCGGGGAGATGGAAGTCTGGGCGCTCGAGGCCTACGGGGCCGCGGCGATCCTCCAGGAGCTCCTGACCGTGAAGTCCGACGACGTCGACGGGCGCACGAAGATCTACGAATCGATGGTCAAGGGCGTGAACATCCTCGAGCCGGGCACTCCGGTGTCCTTCGAGGTGTTGACGAACGAGATCAAGGGCTTGGCCCTGAACATGGAACTGCACAAGAAGGCCGCGCCGCTCTAGGAGATCCCGATGACCGAGACCATCTACACGCGCGTCAACGACTACGGCAGCGTCACGATCAGCCTGGCGTCGCCGGAGGACATCCGCTCCTGGTCCTACGGCGAGGTCAAGAAGCCCGAGACGATCAACTACCGGACGTACCGGCCCGAGCGCGACGGCCTCTTCTGCGAGCGCATCTTCGGTCCCGAGAAGGACTGGGAGTGCTTCTGCGGGAAGTACAAGGGCATCAAGCACAAGGGCATCGTCTGCGACAAGTGCGGCGTGATGATCACGCACAGCCGCGTGCGCCGGAAGCGCATGGGGCACATCAACCTCGCGGCGCCGGTGGCGCACATCTGGTTCTTCAAGGCGATGCCCTCGCGTCTCGGCAACCTGCTCGGGATGAAGGTCAGCAACCTCGAGCGCGTGGTCTACTTCCAGGACTACACCGTCGTCGATCCGGGCGACACCCCGCTCGAGGAGCACCAGCTCCTGACGGAGGACGAATACCGGCAGGCGCGCGCCAAGTACGGCTCCGAGTTCGACGCCGACATGGGCGCCGAGGCCGTCAAGAAGATCCTGCGCCGCCTCGACCTCCAGAAGCTCTCCGGCGAGCTGCGCGAGGAGCTGCTCTCGACCCGCTCGAAGCAGCGGATGAAGGACATCATCAAGCGCCTGCGCACGGTCGAGATGCTGCGCGACTCGAGCAACAACCCCGAGTGGGTCATCCTCGACGTCATCCCCGTCATCCCGCCGGATCTGCGCCCGCTCGTCCTGCTCGACTCGGGCAACTTCGCGACCAGCGACCTGAACGACCTGTACCGGCGCCTGATCAACCGGAACAACCGGCTCAAGAAGCTGCTCGACCTCAACGCGCCCGAAGTGATCATCCGCAACGAGAAGCGGATGCTGCAGCAGTCCGTCGACGCGCTGTTCGACAACGGCCGCTGCCGCCGCCCCGTGCTCGGCAGCAGCAACCGCCCGCTCAAGTCGCTGACCGACATGATCAAGGGCAAGCAGGGCCGCTTCCGCGAGAACCTGCTCGGCAAGCGCGTCGACTACTCGGCTCGCTCCGTGATCGTCGTCGGCCCCGAGCTGCGCCTGCACCAGTGCGGCCTGCCGAAGAAGATCGCCCTCGAGCTGTTCCAGCCCTTCATCATCCGCCGGCTGAAGGACCTCGGCCTCGCGGACACGATCAAGTCGGCCAAGAAGATGCTCGAGCGCAAGGACGAGGAGGTGTGGGACATCCTCGAGGAGGTCACCCGCGACCACCCCGTGCTCTTGAACCGCGCTCCGACGCTGCACCGGATGGGCATCCAGGCCTTCGAGCCGGTGCTGATCGAGGGCAACGCGATCCGCCTCCACCCGCTCGTCTGCGGCGGCTTCAACGCCGACTTCGACGGCGACCAGATGGCCGTGCACCTGCCGCTCTCCTTCGAGGCGCAGATCGAGGCGAGCACGCTCATGCTCGCGAGCAACAACATCTTCTCGCCCGCGAACGGCGCCCCGATCATCTCGCCGTCGCAGGACATGGTGCTCGGGCTCTACTACCTGACCAAGGCCCCGCACGCGGGCGGCGCCAGGCCGAGCCGCTATGGGGCGCTCTCCGAGCTGTTCCTGGCCTACGGCCACGGCGAGACGAGGACGCACCGGGCGGTCGAGGTGCGCATGGACGCACGCCGGCTCGTGAAGCAGACGCGCGATTCGCTGCCGATCGCGGTCGGCGAGGACGGCAAGCTCCCGGGTCCCGTTCTCGCGGGCGAGCCCTCGAAGTCGAAGAAGAACGAGGCTCCGCGCGTCTACCTCGCCACGACGATGGGCCGCGCGATCTTCAACGACATCCTTCCCCCGGGGATGCCGTTCTACAACTACGAGCTCGACAAGAAGGGCATCCAGGAGCTGATCTCCGACTGCCACCGGCTGCTCGGCCGCGACGCGACGCTGCGCCTGCTCGACGACCTCAAGGACCTCGGGTTCAAGGCCGCGACGCGCGCGGGGCTCTCGTTCGCGAAGAGCGACATCCGCATTCCGCCCTCGAAGGGCCAGATCCTCATCGACACCCAGCGCGAGGTCGACCGGATCGAGAAGGGCTTCCAGCGCGGCGCGATCACGGACGGCGAGCGCTACCTCAAGATCGTCGACTTCTGGACGCACGCCCGGGAGAAGGTCGGAGAGGACCTGATGCGGGTGCTCCACGACGACTTCAACGAGGAGACCGGGTACGTCAACCCGATCTACTGCATGGTCTCCTCCGGCGCGCGGGGCTCGATCGACCAGATTCGGCAGCTGGGCGGGATGCGCGGCCTCATGGCCAAGCCCTCGGGCAAGATCATCGAGACGCCGATCAAGGCGAACTTCCGCGAGGGCCTCAAGGTGCTGGAGTACTTCTTCTCCACCCACGGCGCCCGCAAGGGACTGGCGGACACGGCGCTCAAGACGGCGGACGCGGGCTACCTCACGCGCAAGCTGACCGACGTCGCCCAGAACGTCGTCATCACGATGGAGGACTGCGGCACGCTGAACGGCGTGAAGAAGTCCGTCGTGTACAAGGGCGAGAAGGTGGCGGTCACGCTCGCCCGGGCCGTCCGCGGCCGCGTCGCGCGGACGACGATCATGGACGTCGTCAACGACGAGGTGATCGTCCGCGAGAGCGACGTGATCACCGAGGAGATCGCGCAGCGGATCGAGCAGCTGGGTCACGAGAAGATGGAGGTCCGCAGCCCGCTCGCCTGCGAGGCGCCGCTCGGCGTCTGCGCGCGCTGCTACGGGATGGACCTCGCCCGCGGCTCACTGGCCGAGCGGGGCCTGGCCGTCGGCATCATCGCGGCGCAATCGATCGGCGAGCCCGGAACGCAGCTCACGATGCGGACCTTCCACATCGGCGGAACCGCCAGCCGGTCCGTCGAGGAGTCCGAGCGCAAGGCCAAGCGCGAGGGCAAGGTCGTGTTCACGAACCTCAAGGTCGTCACGAACTCGTCGGGCCAGAGCGTGGTCCTGAACCGCAACGGCGAGGTCTGCCTCCACGACGCGAAGGACCGCGAGATCGACCGCTACGCGATCCCGACGGGCGCCGAGATGCTCGTCAAGGACGGCCGGATCGTGAAGACCGGCGAGATCCTGTGCCGTTGGGATCCGCACAACGTGCCGATCCTCTCGGAATTCGCCGGCCGCATCCGTTTCGAGGACCTGGTGGAGGGCAAGACGCTCAAGACCGAGCGCGACGCGCGCAAGGGCGCCGTCCGCCGTCAGGTCGTCGAGCACAAGGGCGACCTGCACCCGCAGATCGTTCTCGAGGACAAGGCGGGACAGCCGCTGGCGCTCTACCCGATCCCGGAACGCGCCTACGTCGAGGTCGAGGACGGCGCCATGATCGGCGCAGGCGAGCTGCTCGCGAAGAGCGCCCGCGAAGCGGCGGGCACGCAGGACATCACCGGCGGCCTCCCGCGCGTCACCGAGCTCTTCGAGGCGCGCCGCCCGAAGGATCCCTCGGTCATGTCGGAGATCGAGGGCGTGGTCGAGCTCGGCGAGAAGAAGCGCGGCAAGCGCACGATCATCGTCCGGGCGCAGGGCCAGAAGGGCGAGGTCATCCAGGAGCAGCAGCACGCCGTGCCCCAGGGCAAGCACCTGCGCGTCCACAAGGGTGACGAGGTGCGCGCGGGCGAGCCGCTCGTCGACGGGCCGCTCGATCCGCACGACATCTTGAGGATTCGCGGCGAGGAGGAAGTGCTCGGCTACCTCCTGCGCGAGATCCAGAACGTCTACCGCTCCCAGTCGGTCGCGATCGACGACAAGCACATCGAGATCATCCTGGCGCAGATGATGCGCAAGGTTCAGGTCTCCGATCCGGGCGACTCGGAGTTCCTCCCCGGGGCCGTGGTCGACAAGTTCCGGTTCCGCCGCGAGAACGACCGCCTCAAGAAGGAGAAGAAGAAGGCCGCCAACGGCCAGACCCTGCTCCTCGGAGTCACGAAGGCGTCGCTCTCGTCGGAGTCGTTCATCTCCGCCGCGAGCTTCCAGGAGACGACCAAGGTCCTGACCGAGGCCGCGATCGCGGGCCGGCGCGACCACCTCGTCGGGCTGAAGGAGAACGTGATCCTCGGCCACATGGTCCCGACCGGGACCGGCTTCCGCGACCACTACCGCACGCGCGTGAAGAAGAACATCGACTTCGGCGAGATCGGCTCGGGGGTCGGGTTCGTCCACGTGGCCGGAGACGCGGAGATGGAGGCGCTCCTCTCGGGAGGCACGTCAGGGGCTCCCGAGGAGGTCCTCGCGCTGGCCGCGACGGGTTCGGAGGGCGCCATGCCCTCGTCCCCGGGTGCTTCCGTGGCAGCCGGCGCCGGCGCGGGAATCCCCGCGAACGACGCGGACGACGAAGGGACCGAGGAATGACCCCCGCCCCGCTCGTCAGCCTTGCCGGCGGCGCCGGCCTCCCTGTCCTTGCCGGCGGCTGCCGCCGCCGATAGGATCCTCGCCCCGAAAGCCACCGGAACCCGCATGCCCACGATCAATCAGCTCGTCCGCAAGGGCCGCCAGAAAGTGCACTGGCGGTCCAAGTCGCCCGTGCTCGAGTCCTGTCCGCAGAAGCGCGGCGTGTGCCTGGTGGTGAAGACCCAGACGCCCAAGAAGCCGAACTCGGCGCTGCGCAAGATCGCGCGCGTGCGGCTCTCGAACGGCAAGGAGATCACCTGCTACATCCCCGGCGAGGGGCACAACCTCCAGGAGCACTCGGTGGTGCTCGTGCGGGGCGGCCGGGTGCGCGACCTCCCGGGTGTGCGCTACCACATCCTGCGCGGGACGCTCGACGCTTCCGGCGTGGACGGCCGAACCAAGAGCCGGTCGAAGTACGGCGCCAAGCGCCCGAAGAAGTAGGACGAGGAAGAGAGCATGCCGCGCAACTACAAGTCGACCGCGACCTTTACGAAGCCGGATCCGAAGTTCGGCTCGATCCTCGCCACGAAGATCATCAACAAGCTGATGTGGGGCGGGAAGAAGAGCACCGCGCAGGCGATCTTCTACGAAGCGCTCGATCTGGCGCACAAGCGCCTCCCGGAAGTGACGGACCAGTCCGAGATCTTCACGAAGGCGATCGAGAACGTCCGGCCGATGGTCGAAGTGCGCAGCAAGCGCGTCGGCGGCGCGAACTACCAGGTGCCGCGCGAAGTCCGGCGCAACCGGCAGCAGAGCCTCGCGATCCGCTGGCTGGTCGACAACGCCCGCAAGAAGAAGGGCAAGCCGATGGCGAAGCGCCTGGCCGAGGAGATGGCCGACGCGTACTCGGGCACCGGCGCCTCGGTGCAGTGGAAGGAAGCCGTCCACAAGATGGCCGAGGCGAACAAGGCGTACGCGCACTACGCGAACTGAGCCCTTCGCGATCGCGGTCGGATCCAGCGAGCCCCGCGACCGCGGGGCTCGTGTGTTTTCACCGGAATACGGTACCAGGTCAGTTCTTCCGGACTCTTGTTCGCGCGTCGGACCATCCCGGACCTCGGGCGGGAGTCCGGAAGAACTGACCTGGTACCGTATTCCGGTGCCCCTCGACGTCCTGATCCTCCGCGATCCGCGCGAGTCCCCGAAGAAGTGCTCGCTCACGCCGTTGCGCGGCAAACCGGGCGTCCGATTCGTCAACTACGATCGGGACCGGAGGATCGACGCCAGAGGCAGGATCCTCCTCCACCCGGAAGGCGCGGAGATCACCGAGGAGGACCGAGGAGGCAGCCTCCTGCTCGTCGATTGCGCCTGGCGACGACTGCCGGATCTCCTGGCGACCGTCGAGGGTGATCCGGTGCGGCGCCGATTGCCCCCGCTCGCGACGGCCTATCCGCGGAAGAGCCGCGTCTTCGAGGATCCCGAGCGCGGTCTCGCCTCGATCGAGGCGCTCTACGCGGCGCTCGCGCTGCTCGGCGAACCGAGGCCCGACCTGCTCGAGGGCTACCGCTGGGCCGAGGCCTTCCTCGAGGCGAACGCCGCGCTGCCGCGCTGAAGTGGCGCGAAGCGAGATTCTCGCTTCGAATCGGGGGAGCACGGCATCCATGCGCCTGTCGATGACCCACGAAGCCGAAGTTCGCGCGCCGGGAGATCTCCTCCAGGCCAACCTCGAGTGGATCCGCGCCCTGGCGCGGGCGCTCGCGCGCGATCCTCACGCGGCGGACGAGCTGGCCCAGGACGCCTGCGTCGCGGCACTCGAAGCACCGGCGGGGGAGATCCGGAGCTTCCGGCCCTGGCTCGCGTCGGTCATGCGCAACCTCTGGCGCCAGCGCGGCCGCTCCGAGGAGCGCCGCCGCGTCCGCGAGGCCGACGCGGGCGGCGAAGGCGCGCGCGAGGACCTCGTCCTCCAGGTCGTCGTCTTCCGCGAGCTCGCGCAGCACGTGCTCGAGCTCCACGAGCCCTACCGGAGCGCGCTCCTCATGCGCTACTTCGAAGACTTGCCGCCGCGCGCGATCGCAGCGCGCCTCGGCACGACGCCGGCGACGATCCAGAACCGGATCACGCGCGGCCTCGCGATCCTGCGCGAGCGCCTCGACCGCTCGCGCGGGGGACGTCAAGCCTGGCTCGCAGCGCTCGTGCCGCTGATCGATCGTCCGATGCCCTGGATCCCGCTCACGCTAGGAGGAATCGCCGTGAACACGAAGTTGATCGTCGCAGGCGCCGCGCTCGTCGCGGTCGGCGCCCTGGTCGCTCTGGGCGCGATCGAGCGGGGAGATGAGAAGGCGGAGGTCCCTGCTCGCGCGGGAGTCGCGCTCGAGACCCCGATTCCGGCTCCGGAGGCTGAAGACTCGCCGCTCCTCGGTTCGCGAGCGGCGCCGGCGGAACGGGCTCCGGTCTCCAGCCCGGAATCCGAAGAAGCCCGTCCTGCGGACGCTGTCGTCGCCGCGAAGAGCTTTGCGGTCCGCGGCCGCGTCCTCGACGTCGAAGGCGCTCCCCTCGAAGGTCTCGCCATCGGCACGGGAGGCCAGAACGGCGGAACGCAGGTCGCCCGCAGCGGCCCGGGCGGATGGTTCGAGCTCACCAGCGAAGCCGACAGCGGCCGCTACTCCTCCGCCGATCCGGCCTGGACGACCGTGCGCAGCGCCGCGTGGAGCGCCGGCTCGCAGCTCGAGCCCCTGCTGCTCGTCGCCCGCGCTCTCGACGTCGAAGGGATCGTTCAGGATCCGCGCGGGATGCCGCTGGCTTCCGCCCGTGTTCGCTTGAACCTGCCCTCCGGCCTCGCGGCGCGCTTCGACCGTCCGCTGGAGGCTTCGGTCGGCCTCAACTGGGCCACGGTCGCCGGACCGGACGGCCGCTTCGCCTTGCGCGGCATCCCGGCGGTCGAAGGCGCGAAGCTCACAGCCGTGCTCGAGGGCTATGCGAGCGGCGAGGTGCCCGAGCCGGCCTTCGCCGACGCGGGTGTCACGATCGTTCTCGCACCGCCGGCGAAGCCGCTCACGGGAGGACTGAAGGGCCGCGTGGTCGACGACGGCGGCCGGCCTGTGCCGCAGGCGCGCGTGTTCCTCGGCCTCGCCTCGGTGACGACCGACGCCCAAGGCGAGTTCGCGCTCGGGTTCAGTCGCGCCGTGACGACCGATCGCATCGTCGCGATCGCGGCGGGCTGGCGGCCGGCGGCGATGGACCGGCCGCGCGAGCCGCGCGGCGAGGACACCGGATGGCCCGAGTCCGTCGAGCTCGCGCTCCCCGGGCCGGTGTTGTCGATACGCGGGCGCGTCGTGGACGCGGAGGGCGAGCCCGTCGCGGGGCTGCGTGTCTGCGTCGCGGATCCGAGCCCGGTGGGGGCGATCGGCTCCATGCCGGTGCACGCGGAGTACCTCGGCGCGGGCGGGACGATTCCGGCGCAGGCGCTCGAGTCGGAGAGCCGGATGCCGGAGGAGGACGGGGACAACTTCCAGGACTGGGCGATGCTCGTCGGGCCGGCGAACGCGTTCTTCCACTACGTCACGACGAACTCGGACGGGGAATTCGAGCTCTCCGGGCTCGACGAGCGGCGCTACGACCTCGCGCTGCAGGACCCGAAGACGTGCTCGCGCACGACGAGCAAGGGCCATCTCGCCGGCGGCGGGATGGCGCGGATCGTGTGGGAGCCGCCGCCGCTCATTCCGCTCGTCGCGGGCAGGGTGCTCGGCGGCGACGGGAAGCCGATCGCGGGCGCGCGGATCGGGCTCTCGCGGCAGGCGTTCGGCGTGCGCTCGCGCGTCTTCGGCGGGCGCGTCGACGTCGCGCTGCACGACCGCCGCGACCGGGCGACGACCGGCGAGGACGGGAGCTTCGAGTTCCGCGACGTGCCGCCGGAGGGGCTCGTCCTCAACGTGAACGGCGAAGGCATCATCCCGGACGGATTCCCCGTCGTGAACGAGGGAGATCCCGCGGCGCTCACGCTGCGCGTGCACCAGCGCTGTTCGTTCGAGGTCGTGGTGACGTCGGGCCAGATCGAAGCCGACGAAATCGCCCTGCGCGACGGGGAAGGGAAGCCGCTCGACGTCCTCGTGATCGACTCGGAGCAAATGAACGCTTACACGTCGACCGAGCTGACGGAAGGGAGGTCGGGAGTCGTGTCCGCGAGCTCCGCCGCCGCGACGCTCGAACTCCGGCTCGACGGCGTGACGGTGCACAGCGTGCCGATCCGGTTGAGCGCGGGCGAGGTGACGCGGATCGAGATCTGAAGCCGAGTGTCTGCGTCCGGTTTGTCAGGCCCGCGACGGCTGTGACAGACTGGCGGGGCACTCCATGGACCTCTCCAAGCTCCGCAACCTGGGCGTCGTCGCCCACATCGACGCCGGGAAGACCACGGTCTCCGAGCGCATCCTGTTCGACTCCGGCGTCGAGCACCGGATGGGGGAGGTCGACGAGGGCACGACGGTCCTCGACTGGATGGCCGAGGAGCGCGAGCGCGGCATCACGATCACGGCGGCGGCGGTCACGATCCCCTGGAAGGGCCACTCCCTCAACCTGATCGACACGCCCGGCCACGTCGATTTCACGGTCGAAGTCGAGCGCTCGTTGCGCGTCCTCGACGGCGCGATCCTCGTCATCGACGCGGTCATGGGCGTCCAGGCGCAGTCGGAAACGGTCTGGCGCCAGATGAAGAAGCACCACGTCCCGTGCGTCGCCTTCGTCAACAAGCTCGACCGGCCCGGAGCGGACTTCCTGCGCGCGGCCGGGGACGTGAAGAAGCGCCTCGGCGCTCGCGCGGTTCCGGTCCAATTCCCCATCGTCGGCCCGGGCGGCGTCGAGGGCATCGTCGATCTCCTCACGCGCGCCACCTGGCGTGTCTCCGCGGACCCGCCGCGCGCGACCGCCGTGCCGGAGGAGCGT
>JBJXFB010000182.1:0-3106 GCA_046155895.1 Planctomycetota bacterium
CCACCACCAAGTCGGATCGACCGAGCGCGTGGATCATCTCGCTCGCCGAAGGCACGAGTGACACCACTCGCCGCGCCGGACCGGAGAGTTCTATCCGGCGGCCCGACGCGTCGACGAGCTCGAACGCCGCGGTGCTGGCCGATTCGTCGACTGCGCGCGGAGCTTCGCCGGAGCACGCGGAAACGACGGCGAGAAGTCCGACCACGCAGCGCGACGCCGAGCGCCGCGCGTTCATGAAGTAAATGAACTGCGAAATGAAGTTCGTTCGAACTTCATCGAGCGGGCGAACCGATCCCGCAGGGGCTCACGAAGCTTCGTGTCCAGCCATCGTTCGTTTGCTCGAGCACCGCGTGCCAGCGGCGCTCGGACCCGAACACGTCGAGAATCACCTCGCCGCGTCCATCCTGGTCCAAGTCGAAGTGACCGAAGTAGCGGGGCACGCTCTTGCCCAGCGAGTCGGCCGCGCTATACCACTCGAACGTCTCGCGGAATTGACCGCCCCGGCGCTCGGCGAGGATGAAGAGCGCGTAGGCTCCGTTCGCCGGATCGCCGACCGACGGCGTGTCGCGATAGACGTAGCTCCCCGCCAGCGTGGGCGACCCGGTACCGGTCGGCTGAAACGCCTGGAGGTCCTGTCGGGTCGGCAGCACGCCGCCTTCGGGCCAGTCCGCCCCGAGCCGCGGGATCGCCTCCTGGGCGAACGTGAGAGACGCGACCCGCTGGTCGTAGTCGTTCTCGTGCACTCGAAATGGCTCGTAGCTGACGCCCGCGACCTCGGTGGCTGGAAGAGCGATGAACCGCTCCACGGCGGCCGCGGACGGAACGATCTCGACGGTTCCAGAGACCGCGAGGGTCGCGGGGCAGAATCCCTCGGCTGGGCCGATCGTTTCCGCCGTCATCCGACCCACGCGCACCCCTTCTGCGAGCAGGATCCACTCCGATCCTTCGGTGACGCCGGTGTCGATCGAAGTCGCGGGGGCCGGGACCACGGCACCGTCGCGAAGCTCGCCCACGAGGACGAGCGTAGCGTTGGCGTCGTCGCGCGTGCCGGCGAGGAGAAGGGGCTGGGCGACCTCCGGCGGAGGCGCGACCTCTTCTTCGGGCGGGGCGGCCTCGGCGGGCGTGCCAGGCTCGGCCGCGGGGGGTGGGACGAGCTGCATGTCCACACCGCCCCACGCCACGTTGTCGCAGCCCGAAGCCACGGTTAAGATCACCGCGGTCGCTAGTAAGTGCCGTCGCATCAAGCCTTTGGATCCACGCTGGATCGAGGGTCGCGCCCCGCCGCGACCCGGCTTGAGAAGCTAGCGCTGACCCCCTGGGTGGCAAGCCGAAGTGCGGCAAGCCGAGGCCACGTAGAGATCCAGAGTGCGCCGCCGAGACACCGATGACCGGCCGCCGGAGCAGGCGGCGTCTGCAGCGGCCCTCCGTGCCGTGATGACCTGCGTGCCGACCGGGGTCACGGTGGTCGGAACTCGTGATCCCGACGGCGGGAAGCCGCTCGGGCTCACGGTGAGCTCGTTCACCTCCGTCGCGCTCGATCCGCCGCTCATCCTCGTGTGCATCGGTCACTCCTCGTCCTCACACGATCGCCTGATCGCAGCGGGCTCCTTCGCGATCAGCGTCCTCTCGGCGCTGCAGGAGGACGTGGCCCGTCGCTTCGCCCGCCAGCCGTCCGAAGGCCGGTTCGACGAGTTCGCGTGGTGGCCAGCGCCGTCCGGAAATCCCGTGCTGGAGGGGTCGACCGCGTGGGTCGACTGCGCGATCGACGAGACGATGCACGCCGGCGATCACACGATCATCGTCGCGCGTGCCCTCGCCTGCGGAGCGAGCGACCTCCCCGCGCTCGTTTACCACCGCAGCAGGATGTCGGCGGTCGGCCCATGAAAGCGAGCCGATGAGGAGGCAAGCTCTCGGGAGCGCGTGGATGCCGCCGCTCCTGGTGGGTGCCGCGGCCGGCATCGCCGCGGAAGTCGCCGTCGCGATCCTCCTCTACGCCGGTCCGGGATTCATGCGCTCGCTCACGACGGTGCTGGCCGTCGAAGGCGCCGCGCTCGCCCTTGGGCTGCACGCGGCACCCGTGTCGAGCGCACACCCGGTTGAGTCACTTCGGCGGCGTTGGCTCTTCTGCCTCGCGTCATTCATCGCGGCGGCGCTCTACGGAACGGCTTGGAGCTTGTTCGAGGGCCTGGGAGAGGGGCGTATCGGCCAAGGACTCGGTCTGGCCCTGCTCGCTGGGTTGCCCATGTTCGCCTGCGGCTCCGTGCTCGGCTCCATGGGCTCGGCTTCCTCGATCGCTGCGGCGGGGCCGCGGGGGTCGAGCGCGCCGGCGGCGCTCGGGGCCGCGTTGGGGTTCGTCGCGACGGGCACGTTGCTGCCGCTTGCCCCCATCCCAGCTTCGTTGCTGGTAGGCTGCCTCGTGCTTCTCTCGGGGGGAGCGATGGTCTACGGCGCTGTGCTCGCCACCGGCGAATCGGCACGCGCGCCCGACGTTTCCAGTCGGGTCGAGACGTCGGAGTATCAGCCACCTGGCGAGGCCGCGCCCGAAGTCGCGATCGTCGGGTCCGCTTCCGTCGCCGAGACGGGAGGGGATGCGCCGGCGCAGTGATCGTCGCGCACCTCTCCGACCTGCACCTCGGCTTCCGCGCCTATGGGCGCGTCGAGAGGGGAGCTGACGTCCGGGAGCGCGACGTCGCGGCCGCCTTCGAGCGGGCGAGCCAGGAGGTCGTCCGCCTGCGTCCCGATGTGATCGTGATCTCGGGCGACGTCTTCGACCGTCCGGATCCGCCCGCGAGCGCCGTCGTTTCGCTCGCCAGGGGTCTGGAGGTGTTCCGAGCATCGCTGCCCGACGCGCCCGTGCTCATGGTCGCCGGGCCGCGCGACACGCCGAGGCGGGAAGGCGATCCCGGCGCGCTCGCCGTCTTCGACACCTTCCCCAACGTCCAGGCAGCCGCGGGCCTCCCGCGCTCGATCCTGATCGAGCGCCTCGACCTCCATGCGAGCCTCATTCCCTACCGCGCGGTCACGCGCGAGCCACCCGCGATGCCGGAGCCGGATCCCCGCATGCGGTGGAACCTGCTCGTCGTCCACGCGCAGGAGATCGGACGAG
>JBJXFB010000075.1:0-19583 GCA_046155895.1 Planctomycetota bacterium
CGCAATGCGCGCGAGACGGTGGCGGTCTGGGAGAAGGTCGCCGCCGAGCGCGGCCTCAGGTCTTCTCGCCCGTGAAGTAGACGCCCATCGCGAGCGTGTGGGCCCCCTTCTTCCGGATGAGGAGGGCGTCCAGGAACCGCAGCGGCCAGAAGAGGACCGAGAGCAGGCCGAAACAGCCGAAGGAGAGCGCCTTCGCGGCCCGGCTCTCGCCCTCGAACCACAGCGCCCACCAGCGCGCCGCGGTGTTGACGAGCGTCACCGTCGGACCGATGTGGGCCCCCTTCCGAAGCGTCCGGAAGCCCTGGGTCCTCATCTCGAGATCGAGCCCCTCGACCGTCAGGCGGCGGCAGTCGATCGGGTCCTCGTGGTACTGCTCGAGGAACGGGACCTCGACGTGGACGAGCCCCCCTTGCCGCAGCACGCGGCGGATCTCGGCGATCACCGCGCGCTCGTCCGCGACGTGCTCGAAGAGGCCGGTGGCGAAGACGAGGTCGAGCGTCCCGTCGCCGAACGGCAGGTGGTGGACGTCGCCCACGACGTCCGTTCCAGACCCCGCCACGAAGTCGAGGCACAGGGTGTCGGGCGAGATCTTCCGGCCGCCCGCCCCGAGGTCGACGATGCGGGGGTCGACGATACGGGGGTCGACGATACGGGGGTCCACGATGCGGTCGCGACCCGCCGTCGCACGGCCGTCGCGAGCGCGGCCGCGGACGAGAGCGAGAGCTTTGGACACTTGCTCGTCGCACTGCCAGGTCAGGCTCGGAATGAGCCGATAGATCCCCCGCGATCCGTAGGGCATAGGTCGATCGAGGCGGACTCTACCCGCCGCCGATGCTCGCCGGTATCGACCGCACCCTTGCGCGCACCCTACCCCGCAGGCGATCTTCTCCAGTTCAGACGGAACGACGGACCATGGCGATCCAGACGAGCGGACAGCGAACGAAGGACTCCGTCGATACGGCCCCGTTCGAGTGTGACGGCAAACGCGCCGAACTGCCGATCCTGCGCGGCACCGAGGACGAGGTCGCCGTCGACATCAGCCGCCTGCGCCAGACGACGGGCGTGATCACGTTCGACCCGGGCTACGGCAACACCGGGGCCTGCAAGAGCGCGATCACCTACATCGACGGTGAGAAGGGCATCCTGCGCTACCGCGGGTACCCGATCGAGGAGCTGGCCGAGAAGAGCTCCTTCCTCGAGGTCGCGTGGCTCCTGATCCACGGCGAATTGCCTTCGCGCGCCGAGCTGTCGACGTTCGCGCGCGAGGTCACGCGGCACACGATGCTGCACGAGGACTTCCAGCGCTTCTTCGGCGCGTTGCCCAAGGACGCGCACCCGATGCCGGTGTGCGCGGCGACGGTCGGGGCCCTGGCGACGTACTACCAAGAGCAGGAGAGCGAGCGAGCGCTCGCGATCGCGATCGTCCGGCTGCTGGCGAAGATGCCGACGATCGCGGCCTCGTCGTACAAGCACTCGATCGGCCAGCCGTTCATGTACCCGAGGAACCACCTCGACTACGCGTCGAACTTCCTCCACATGATGTTCGCGACGCCGTGCGAGGAGTACATGGTCGACCCGGTCGTCGCCAAGGCGGTCGACCTGCTGCTCATCCTCCACGCCGATCACGAGCAGAACTGCTCGACGTCGACCGTCCGCATGGTCGGCAGCTCGCAGGCGAACCTGTTCGCCGCGATCTCGGCCGGGATCGGCGCACTGTGGGGTCCGCTCCACGGCGGCGCGAACCAGAAGGTCATCGAGATGCTCGAGCAGATCGCGCGCGAGGAGGGCTCGGCCGATCGTTTCCTCGCGCGCGCGAAGGACAAGGACGACACGACGCGCCTGATGGGTTTCGGGCACCGGATCTACAAGAGCTACGACCCGCGCGCGGCGGTCTTGAAGAAGACCTGCGGCGAGGTCATCGCGAAGCTCGGGACGTCCAGCAAGCTCCTCGAGATCGCGATGCGGCTCGAGGAGATCGCGCTCCAGGACGACTACTTCGTCAGCCGCAAGCTCTACCCCAACGTCGACTTCTACTCGGGGGTCATCTACCAGGCGCTCGGGATCCCGACGAACATGTTCACGGTCATGTTCACGATGGGACGCCTGCCGGGTTGGATCGCGCACTTCCTCGAGATGCGCCGCGATCCGGACTTCCGGATCGGACGGCCGCGGCAGGTCTACGTCGGACCCCGCAAGCGCGCGTACACGCCGATCGACAAGCGCGGATGACCGCGCGGCGCGCGCGCCTGGAAGAGATGACTCTCGCGCGCGCGTTCCACTTGGCCTTTCCGGTCCGCGATCTCTCCTCGACGCGCGAGTTCTACACGGGCCTGCTCGGCTGCGCCGAGGGCCGCAGCGCGGACGACTGGGTGGACTTCGACTTCTACGGGCACCAGATCTCAGCGCACGTGATGCCGGGCGCATGCCGCGCGGCGGAAGCCCACGACGTGGACGGCGACGACGTACCGGTGCGGCACTTCGGCGCGGTCCTCGAGTGGGACGCCTGGCACGCGCTCGAGCGTCACTTGCGCGACCGCGGCGTGCGCTTTCGGATCGAGCCGCACGTCAGGTTTCGCGGACAAGTCGGCGAGCAGGCGACGATGTTCCTCGAGGATCCGAGCGGCAACGCGGTGGAGTTCAAGGCGTTCCGCGACGCGCAGCGGCTGTTCGCACGCTGAGCTCGTAGCTTCGCACGTGTCGTGTCCGGCGGAGCTGGGGTGGATGAGGGGACTCGAACCCCCGACTTCCAGGACCACAACCTGGCGCTCTAACCAGCTGAGCTACATCCACCGTGCGCTCCCGCGGAACGGGAGGGCGGACGAGGATCGTGCGGGACTCCCCCGCTGTCAAGCGCGGTGGAAGAGCCTCGCGAGGAAGGACCGCTTCGGCGCGGGGAGCGCCTTGGGCCTGCGCTCGCCGCTGCCGAGCGCGAGCTTCTCGCGCAGCATCTCGTTCTCCCGCTGCAGCGCGCCCAGGGCCAGGATCAGCCGGTGCTCCTTCTTCTGCTGCAGGTCCACGACCTCGCGCACCGCGTCGAGCTTGCGCTCCATGCGGTCGAGGCGCCGAGAAGAACCCCGCTCGACGAGCGCGGCCGCCTCCAGGGCCGATTGGAGCCCGGCGACACGCGTCAGGTACTCCCTCTCGCGCCGGCCGGGGCCGACGACCCGGGGCGGCGCGCCGCGCGGGACGGGGAAGATCTCGACGATCGGCTCCGCGGACCTTTGCAGTCGTTCCACCAGCATTCCATCGGCGCGTCGCGGCGCTCCCTGGCCCGGAGATCCCGGCGAGCTTGTCCGGGGGCTTCGCCGGTCTAGGCTTGGAGCGATGGCCGAGCCTGACCGGGAGGAGCCGAAGAGCTTCGGCAACATGAGCGACGCCCACTGGAGCCGGGCGCGCGCCGGCACGAACGAGGAGGCACTCGAGTACTACCGCGAGCGCTCCCACGCCCCGGGAGTCGAGGAAGGCGGCGGCCCCCGCAACTTCTACTGCATGCACTGCGACGGGGTGATCCCGAGCGATCCCCCGCCCGAGCGCTGCCCCCACTGCCAGGCCGAGATCTCCGGCGTCGCGCGGCGCTACTTCAACTGGGTCGAGCTCGATCAGCCGGTCAAGAGCGACTTCCGCTCGCTCCTGCCCTGGGCGGTGGCCGGCCTGGCCGTGCTCGCGTTGATCGCCTTCGTGGTTGTCCGGCTCCTCGCCTGATCGCCGATGATCGCGCTCGTGATCCTCGCCGCGGGAGAGAGCTCCCGCCTGGGCCGGTGCAAGGCGCTCGTCCCCATCACGCCGCGCACACCCCTCGACCTCCTCCTCGACGCGGGCGCCGTCCTGGGAGGTCCGCCGCCGATCGTCGTCAGCGGCCCCGACCATGAGTCGATCGCCGCCGCGACCGGACTTCGCGGCGAGGTGGCACGGAACAGGGACTGGAGTTCGGGCCGATCGGGAGGGGTGCTCCTCGCGGCGCGCCGGCGGCCCGGACACGACCTCTGCATCGCGCCCGTCGACGTCCCCCTCGTTCCGGCCGAGGTCTTCGAGGCCCTCTCCCGGGCCTGGCATGAGGCGGGATCCCCTTCCCAGGGCTGGGCCGCGCCTTTCGTGTCGATCGAGGGCCGACCCAGGGCCTTTGGTCACCCCGTCCTGATCGGGAGGGCCCTAGCCCTGCGGCTCGCCGAACTGGGCCCCGCGGCGCCCCTCAGAGAGCTCCGATGCCTGGCCGACCCCCTCTTGGCCGTGGCGGTCGCTTCCCCAGCCATCCTGGACGACCTGGACGAGCCCGGGGACTTGGAGGAGTTCCAGGGGCGCTCCGGGCCTTGAAACTCCACTTCCGGGGCTTTTCGCGCCGATACCGCGAAGACCCCGCATGACCTTTCAAGGCGACGTCGGCGGCATCGGGCTCGCGGATCTCCTCCAGAGCCTGGCGCGCGGCCGTGATGGCGTGTTGACCCTTCTCGGACGAGACGGGCTGCAATGCTCCATTGGCATCGAGGGAGGAATGATCCATTTCCTCCCCGAGCCCGGGGAGGACCCCAACATCTGGCGCGTGCGCGCCCGGGCGGCCTGGCACGGGGATCCGAATGCGCGCATCGACCTGGTGCGCATGACCGAGATCGCGCGCGCGCACCGCATCGAGGTCGTCTACTCCCTGCTCGAATCGGACACGGTCCACTTCCGCTTCACGCCCGGTCCGGTGCCGAAGCCGATGGAGAACCCGGCGATCAGCCAGTCCGAGACGGGGTTCACCAGAGTCGGCGCCCGGCGCGACGGAGTCTGGTGCGCGCCGATCGTGGTCGACGGCCTGCTCCTCGAGTTCGCCCGGCTGAAGGACGAGGCCGCCGGCGTCGGTCCGGCCTTCCATGTCGACATGGACTCGGTCCTGATCGTGGCGGATCCCTCCCTGGCCGAGGGCGAAAACCAGAAGTTCGCCGCCGAGTGCGACGGGACCTCGAGCGTTCAGGAGATCGCCGACCGCCTCGGCTGGCCGCTGCGGCAGATGCGGATCGTGACCGCGGTCGCCCTCCTCCAAGGCCGACTCTTCGAGGCGCAGGCCGGGGACCTCCTGAACCTGACGCAGCAGGAGCTCCTCGCCGGGAACGTCGAGCGCGCCGCCTCGAGGCTCCGGGCCTGGGACCGCAAGGCGCATCCCGGCCCGATCTCGGAAGCTGACGCCGACTTCTTCACCCACGAATGGAACGCCGGGCGCCTCCAGCCCGTGCTCCAGCTCGTGGGAGGCCCCCTGGCGCGGTCCATCTTCCGCCGCGTCGACAGCGTCATCTTCAACGCAATCGCCTCGGCGGAGCGGTGGAAGGAGTACGTCAAGGACTCCAAGCCCGATCCCGTCGCCGCGTTCCGCGTCATCGTGTGCCAGATCCGCACGGGAGCGGAGGGCGGCCTGCCGCCGATGCGCGAGCTGCTCGCGGCGGCGCGGGCGTTCAACGAGCGGCGCCAATGGATGCGAGCCGCGGCGCTGCTCCGCATCGCGGCCGAACGCCAGCCCGAGACGACCGCGATCCGCATGGAGGTGGGCGTCGGGTTCCTGAACGCCGGCTTCGCCGAAGAAGCCGCTCCGTGGATCCTCGAAGCCGCCCGCGCGTACGTCGAAGAGAAGAAGGGCGAGAAGGCCGTGGCGGCGCTGCGCGCCCTCCTCGAACAAACGCCCTCGAATCGCGAGGTCCGCCGGCTCCTCTCCCGTGCCCGCGCGGGCGCAGTGCGCCGGAAGCTCCTGGGCGTGCACTCGATGATGATCGGGGCCGGCCTCCTCATCGTCACCGGGATCGGGTTCGTGCACTTCAAGGCGAAGACCCGCGAGCAGCGCAAGATCGCCGCGGTCCAAGAGCGCATGTCCGATCCGGAAGCGGCGCTCGCGGTGCTCGAGAAGGAGTTCCAGGGCGAGGACTCCGGCGTCGTGGACCAGCTGCGCGAGGAGATCGCGCGGCGCCGGATGGAGGCCGATGCAGAGATCCGCCTGGCATGGATGGACACCTACCGCGAGGTGCAGACGGAATGCGCGTCCGGCGATCCCCTGCTGGGCCTGCGCAAGGCGCTCGAGATCCCGCCGCCTCCGACGCTCTCCCTGGACGTGGCGGAGTGGCCCGCGATCTCGGACCTCTTCAACCTGATCGTCGCGCGCGGCGAAAGCGCCTTCCGCGAGCTCTCGGAAAGCCGCCTGCCGGACAAGGAGCAGGCGCACGCCGTGCGGCGGAGCCTGAAGCTGATCGAGGACCTGCGCGCCGAAACGATCGGCAAGGAGGACCTGTCCGAGGTCAAGCGCCTGTTGCCGCGCCTCGACGATCTCAAGTGGCGCGTGGAGGACCACGCGGAGAGGCGCGCCGCCGCCCGCGCGGAGCTCGACAAGAAGCAGAACCTGGCGCAACAGGAGATCCTGCTTTCCACGGCTCGCTCCCACGCCAAGGCCGGCGACCACTCGCGGTCCTTCGCGGTCTACCAGGAGCTCGTCCAGACCGACCCGAGCGGGAAGCTCGCGAAGGTGCTCGAGCCCGAGATGAAGGTCGAGCGGGAGCGCCACGAAGCGCTCGTGCGCGCGCGGGAGCTCGCGCTCGAAGGGCAGCACGAGGAGGCGAGGAAGGTCCTCCAGGCCGCGCTCGACAACGCGGACGAATACCTGCTGCCGTGGAAGGTGACGACCGTGCCCTCCGGGGCCCGCGCGCGATTCGACGATGGGACGGAGCGCGTGACGCCCTTCACTTTCGAGACGTCCTTCGGCAGCAAACCGGTCCAGATGATCCTCAGCCGCGAGAACAGCGAGCCCCTCACGATCACGGTCGGCGCCCCGGCCGACCAGACCGTGTACCTCACGCGCGCTCCCGAGCGCTGGTGGCATGCGCAGGGCCGGGTCGAGGCGGCGCCCCTCGCCGTCGGCGAGGACCACATCCTGTGCGACCGGAGCGGGACGATCGTGCGCCTGACGGGCGACGGGAGCTTCGCCTGGAGCAAGAAGATCACCTCCATCGCCGGCCTCGCCCGCACGCCCGCGCTCCTCGGGGACCAGCACGGCAAGTGCGTGCTCGTGGCCGAGGACGGCCAGTCCTGGCTGTGCGACCTCGCGAACGGCGACCTCGACGGTCCCGTGGCGATGGGTTCGCCGCCCGTCGAGGGGCCGACCCTGTGCGCCGAGGGCGTCTGGGCGAAGTTCCGCGACGGCAAGACGGTGCTGTGGACCTCGGGTCTCACGCCGACGACCCGCCGCGCGGAACTGGACGAGCCGCTCGGGTGCACTCCCGCCCAGCCCGCGTCCTCCGGCCTCGCCTTGCTGCGGCGCGGTGCGACGGCCGCGACGAGCCTCAAGTCGCCCTGGACTGGATGGACGGTCGAGATCCAGGAAAAGGGATGCGCCCTGATCCCCCCGGGCGATACAAGTCCGAGCTCGAGCATCCGGCGCGAAGGACCGTGGACCTACGTCGCCTGGGAGGCCCCCCACACCCGGGCTCCCAACGGGCGGCTCTGGATCGCCGACGGTCTGGGACTGCGTTCCTACCTGCCCTGACTCGTCCGCTCGGTCGACGGTCTGCGGCGCGGCCGCGACCCGCGCGGTGAAAAGGCCTGGTCGCCGGCGTATCGTCGGCGCGTGCGCTCCGTTCGATCGATCCCATCCGCCCTCGTCGCGGGCTTCCTCGCCGGGGTCCTGGCGCTCGCTGGGCTCGCGGGCGGCTGCCGCGGCACGAGCGCCCAGGCAGCCCAGCCTCCGGCTGTGCCGGTCTCGAACGACCGCGCTCTCGAGGTCGGATCGGGCGGCCCGCGGGCGGCTCCGGAGGCGAGGCCGGCACAGGATCCACCCGAGGCTCCTCCCGCCGCGCGATTCGATGCGCCCGCGGGCTGGGAGAGCCTGACGAACCTCGCGTTCGAGCGGGCGATCGACGGCTGGTTGCCCGAGGGGGAGTCGCGGCACGTGAGCGAGACGACCTTGGCGGACCTGCGCCGCGCGCTGGGCGGGCCCGAGGTCACCGCGGTGCGCGCGGCGGTGATGCTCGCCCGGACGCGCGATCCGCGTGCAGGCGAGGTGCTCCTCGAGCGGCTCGAGGAGCGCGTGTCGACCCCGCCGTCGGAATCGCGGCGCGACGCGGTGGACGTCGTGGCCGCGGCGGCGTTCGCTGGCGGGATGAGGGCGCGCGCCGAGGCGGCTCGGCTGAACTCGCTCGCGATCGGACGCAAGCCGCATCCCTCGCTCGCCGTGCGGGCGGAATGCGCCCGCAGCGCGCTCGCGCTGGGGATGGACACGCCCATCCCCTACCTCGTCTCGGTGCTGCGCCTGGGAACGACGGCGGGCAGGGTCGCTTCGAGCGAGGAGAACCAGGACGACCTCGCCTGGGCGCAACTGCGCGCGGCGGAAGCGCTGGCTTCCCGCGCGGGGACGGAGAGCCGGTACCTGCCCGAGGGGTCGGTGAAGGACCGCGAGGAAGAGGCTTCGAGGCTCGAAGCGCTCCTGCCTCGGCCGAAGCCGCGCGACTAGGAGCACGGAAGTGTCGGACGCGAGCGCCTCGGGCACCACCTACGACGTCGCCGTCGTCGGATCCGGACCCGCGGGCGCGAGCGCGGCGCTGCATCTGGCGCGAGAAGGCCGGCGCGTCGCGTTGATCGAGCGGGAGACGCTGCCTCGCTACAAGACCTGCGGCGGCGGAGTCGTGGGACGCGCCTTCCGCAACCTCCCGAAAGACGTCGCGATCCCGGTCGAGCACGCGTGCGCGAGCGCGGAAGCCGGCTTCCTCGAGTCGGGGATGAGCTTCCGCGTCCGGCGCGAGGCGCCGATCGTGTCGATGACGATGCGCTCGGAGCTCGACCGCGCGCTCGCGGAAGCCGCCGTCGCGTCCGGCGCGGAGCTGCTCGCGCCGTGCGCGCTGTCGGATCTGCGCCAGGACGGGGAGACGGTCGAGCTCGAAACGAGCCGCGGGCGGATGCGCGCGCGCTTCGTGATCGGCGCCGACGGCGTGCTCTCGACCGTGGCGCGCAAGGCGGGCTGGACACGCGCGCCGCGGACGATCGGGGCCTTGGAAGTGGAGGCGCGGGTCCCCGCGGAGGTCTTCGCGCGATTCACCGGCGTCGCGCGCTTCGATTTCGAGGCGATGGAGGCGGGCTACGGCTGGGTGTTCCCCAAGCGCGAGCACCTCTCGTGCGGGATCCTGACGATGCGCCGCGGCGCTGGAGGGCTGCACGAGGCTCTCGATCGCTACCTCGCGCGCGTCGGAGTCGCGCCCGTGACCGCGGAGGAGCGGCACGGTTACGTGATTCCCGTTCGGCCTCGCCCCGGCGGTTTCGTGCGCGGGCGCGTTCTGCTCGCGGGCGACGCGGCGGGACTGGCGGACGCGCTGACGGGCGAAGGGATCTCGATCGCGATGGCGAGCGGGAGGCTGGCGGCCGAGGCGATCCTCCAGGGCGAGCCGTCGCGCGTGCAGCGGGCCTACGAGCGCGCGCTCCGCCGCGAGATCCTGGGCGAACTACGCTGGGGCCGCGTGCTGGCGTGGATCACGTACGAGCACCCCGGGCTGCTGCGCACGCTGCTGCGGCGGCGGGGGCAAGCCTTCTGTGAACGGCTGACGGACGTGTATCTCGGAGAGAGAACGTACCGGTCCCTGCTGACGCGGCCGTCGAGCTACTGGCGGCTCTTGCGGTCGAGGGAGGGCGGAGTCTGCGCACCGGCGTGATCGAACGCCGCGCGACACCACGCGTCTTCGTCCGCGAACCATCCGCCGAAGACCCATTCGTAGCCGAAGGTGTCGAGATCGAGCCGAGACGCTTCGACGCCGAGGGCGGGGTAGGCCGGGTACTCGCGCACGCGCTTCGCCCCGGCGGCCAGGGCGGCGCTGCGCTCGGCCTCGGGCAATCGAAGCGCGTAGGTCATGCTCCCGCCGCAGTAGCCGAAGATCACGCCCGAGCGCGGATGAACGAGGACGGGAGCGCCGTGGACGACGCGGCGGCAGTCGAGAGGAAGGCGCGCTCCGAGCTGGTCCCACAGGCGCTCGAGGAGATCGGGATGCGCGCCGAGGCTCTGGTAGGGATCGGCGACTTGGCCGGGTGAGCACGAGCGCCGGTCCACCGCGACCGACGCCGAGCCCTTGCGATGCGCGGGATCCTCGAGGTACGCGAGGATCTTGGCGTTGGCGGGGTGATCGAAACGGACGGGGTCGGAGCTCATGGGGCCGATGCCGCCTCGTGAGCCTACGACAAGTGCCCCATCTTTCCGCTCTGGTAGTCCTTGATCGCCTGGTAGATCTCGGCCCCCGTGTTCATCACGAAGGGGCCCGAGGAAACGACCGGCTCGCCGAGCGGCACGCCGCTCAAGAAGAGGAGCTTCGTCTCCTTCGTGGCCATGATCGAGACCTCCGTGCCTTCGAGCGAGAGCAGGGCCATTTCGGCGTCGGTCAGCGGGCGAGAGCTTTCGACGGAAGCCTCGCCCTCGAGGATGATGGCCGCGGCGTTGTGACCTTCGGGGATCTCGAAGCGTGCCGAGCCCGACGCGGCGCCCGGACCGGTCAGCCGAAGGTCCCAGACGTTGAGTGGCGTGAAGGTCTGCGCCGGCCCGCGGACTCCCTGGAATTCCCCCGCGATGACGCGGACCGAGCCCGCGCCTTGAGGCAGCTCGACGTTCGGGATGCTCGCTGCCGTGATTTCCTGGTAGCGAGGCGGCGACATCTTCTGAATCGCGGGAAGATTCACCCACAGTTGGACCATCTGCTGCGTCCCGCCGCGCGCGGCGAAGTTCCGCTCGTGCTTCTCCTCGTGGACGATTCCCGACGCTGCGGTCATCCACTGGACGTCGCCGGGAGCGAGCTTGCCGCGGTTGCCGGCGGAGTCGCGGTGCTCGAGCTCGCCCTGGTAGACGATCGTGACGGTCTCGAAGCCGCGGTGCGGGTGCTCGCCGACTCCCCGCGGGGTGTCGGTGGGCGGGTAGTGGGTCGGGCCGGCGTAGTCGAGGAGGAGGAAGGGGCTGATGCGCTCGCCAAGGTCGTTCGAAGGGAAGAGGTTCCGGACGTGGAAGCCGTCGCCGACCATGTGGGTGGAAGCGGGGCGGAGCAGGGTGAGGACGCGCTTCTTCGTGGTGGTCTTCATGAGGGCGGAGTCTTTGGACGTCGGAGGCGCGGGATTCAACCCGAGGGGCGTTCGATCCAGGCGAACCAGCCTAGCGGGTGATCGGGATTTCCGACGGTGTAGAGCGTCTCGCCAATGACGCAGAGCGTGCCGAGCGCGATCGTCGCGACTCGCTCGCCGCGAAGCGTCGCGACGACGAGGGCGAGGAGCGCTGCGGGGACGAGGGCGAGCTTCGCCACGCCGAGCCAGAGGGAGAAGACGGCTTCGAGGGAGGGATGGCCGCCGGACGGCGCGAGGGTTCCGACGGCGAAGGAGAGGAGGTCGAGGGCCATGAGCGCGCAGATCCACCACGCGACGTGCGTCCAGCGGGAGCGCAGGGGCAGCGGCCACTTCGACAGCAGAAAAGGAACGATCAGCGCGGCCATGACGACGAGATCGATCCAGCTCATGGAGTTCCAGATGCGGACCTGAACTCTCCAGAAGAAGTGGTGGATCGCGAGCAGAAAAGACACGAGGACGAGCGCCGCGAGAGTCCCCCGTCCACGGCCGAGAGGTGTGCCACCCACGCCGTGGGTATCGTCGATGCGTCGGGCGGCTGTCAACGATCGCGGTCAGCGTCCTTCAACTCCCGCAGGCGCTCGGGAGCTCGCTCACCGCCGTGCCCCATCGAGCCGCGGGAGCGCGCCGAGATGCACCCGACCTGAAAGGGGCTCGGTCCGGTGCTCGGACACCGGGATCGACTGCGGACGAGATCTCTGCCCAATCAAGATCGGACTGGAACTCCCTCGGACTCCCGGAGAGTCGGGGAACGCTAGGCTGCTCCCTGACGAATGGCCGCGACCCATCCCATCCTGATCGTCCTCGGTGGTCCGAACGGAGCGGGAAAGTCCACTTCGGCGACATTCCTCCTGCGTGACGAGTTGGCGGTCGACGAATTCGTCAACGCTGACGTCATCGCCGAGGGACTGACGGGTCAAGGACCAGAGGCCACCGCGATCGCCGCAGGACGAATCATGCTGGCTCGCATCGCGGGCTTGGTGGAAGCCGGAGCCAGCTTCGCATTGGAGAGCACTCTGGCGAGCCGCACGCTCGGAGGGTTTCTGCGGAATGCGCGCACCCGAGGCTACCTCGTTCACGTGATCTACCTCTGGGTCGACTCTCCTGACCTCTCCGTGGCACGCGTTCTGGAACGGGTCAGGTCCGGAGGTCACCATGTCCCGGAAGAGACGATTCGCCGGAGATACCGCCGCGGGATTGAGAACTTCTTCAAGGTCTATCGCCCGCTGGCGGATCACTGGTGGTTCTACGACAATTCCGGCAGGGCTGTTCCGAGGCTGGTCGCCCGAGGAGGCGCGGGAATGGTTGACGAGATCATCGATGGATCGACATGGGAACGAGTCGATCGGGTGAGTGAGGCCGAGACGCGAGATCCGGACGTGGAAGCGGAGCTCCGAAAGGGACAGCACATCGACCGCGCACTGGGACGCGCGGTCAAGGAAGCCCTGCGAATGCACAAGCGATTGGGGAATCCGATCGCGGTGAGCGAGGGGGGAAGTGTGGTCTGGATCCCGCCCGAACAGATTCGGGTCGATGACTGACTCGGTGGACGCGCTCCGAGCCTACGGATAGATGCGGTACAGCATCCTCGGGAACGGGCTCGCCTCGCGCACGTGCTCGACGCCGGCGAGCCACGCGACCGTTCGCTCGAGCCCGAGGCCAAACCCCGCGTGCGGCACGCTGCCGTACCGGCGCAGATCCAAGTACCACTGGAACGCCTCCTTCGGCAGCTTGTGCTCGTCGATCCGGCTCTCGAGTGCCCCGAGATCGTCCTCGCGCTGGCTCCCGCCGATCAGCTCCCCCACTCCCTCCGGCCCGATCACGTCCACGCACAGCGCCTTCCCCGGATCCTTGGGGTCGCGCTTCATGTAGAACGCCTTCACCTCCGCCGGATACCGGTGCACCATCACCGGCCGGTCGTGCAGGTTCGACAGGATCGTCTCGTCCGGCGCTCCGAAGTCGTCGCCGTACTGGAACGTGCTCCCCGGACTCGCCGCGAGCACCTTCGCCGCCTCGTCGTAGCTCATCCGCGGGAACGGCGCCTGGATCGCCTCGAGCTTCGAGAGATCGCGCTCGAGCGCCTCGAGCTCCGGCCTGCGCCGCCGCAGCACCTCCTTCACGACGAAGACGAGCATGTCCTCCGCCAGCTGCATGATGTCGTCGAGGTCCGCGAACGCGACCTCCGGCTCCAGCATCCAGAACTCCGTGAGGTGCCGCCGCGTCTTGCTCTTCTCCGCCCGGAACGTCGGCCCGAAGCAGTACACCTTGCCCATCGCCATCGCCGACGCCTCGGCGTACAGCTGCCCCGACTGCGTCAGGAACGCCGTGTCGTCGAAGTACTTCACCTCGAACAGCGTGCTCGTCCCCTCGCAGGCCGCCGGCGTGAACATCGGCGAGTCGATGCAAACGAACCCGCGCTCGTCGTAGAACCTCCGGATCGCCGTGATCACCGCGTCGCGCACGCGCATCAGCGCCCACTGCTTCTTGCTGCGCAGCCACAGGTGCCGGTTCGAGAGCAGGAAGTCCGGCCCGTGCTCCTTCGGTGTGATCGGGTAGCCCTCGACGGCCTGCAGCACGCGCCCGCCGTTCACTCCGATCTCGTATCCGCCCGGCGCGCGCGGCTCGGCCTTCACTTCGCCCGTGAGGATCAGGCTCGACTCCTGCCCCGCGTGCCCGATCTTCTCGAAGAGCTCCTCGCTCACCGATCCCTTGAACACCACGCATTGCGCGACGCCCGTGCCGTCCCGCAGCTGCACGAAGTGGAGCTTCCCCTTCGAGCTCTTGTTGTAGATCCAACCCCGCAGCTCGACGGTCTTCCCGACGTGCTCGGACAGCTTCTCGACGGTCGTGATCGTGCTCATGGGTCTCCAGGTCGTCCTCGGTTCGTCCTCGCGTCTCGCTTCGAAGGAGATCCGCCCCTCACGGAAACGTCGTGTACGCCGACTGCAGCTGCACGTCCACGATCACGCCGCGCCGGACCACGATCCTCCCCTTGCAGGCCGCGCCTTCGCGCCGCGCCTCGACCGACACCTCGCCGTCGCCGGCGACCATCTCGCCGATCTTCTCCAGGGGCGTCACGAGCTGCACCCGCTCGTACCCGAGCCCGAGCAGCCGCGTCACGATCCGGTCCGCGAGCGATTCCGCGGTCCCGGCGGAGGTCGTCACGAGCGCAGCCGCCCCCCCCTTCGCCCCCGCCGAGCGCTCCAGCACGGCCAGCATCCGGTCCTCGACCCGCTTCTGCCCGTCGCGGATGTCGATCAGGACGTGCTCGATCCGGCGCAGATCGAGCCCCTGGCGGTCCTCCTGCATCCGCCCCAGCGCCCCCCCGATCTCTGCGAGCCGATCGAGGCTCGCGGTCTGCGCCTCGATCTTCCGTAGGCGCAGGACGACGAACCACAGCGCGGCCGCCGACGCCGCGAGCAGCACGACGATCAGCGCCGTCAGGGTCAAGAGCGCGGCCGTTCCGGCTTCGACGCTGCCTTCAGACATCGCGGGGCCAAGCGTAGCGAGCGCGAGCCCGAGGCCCTAGCCCGCAGCTCTCACCACGGGTCGAAGGAGATGCCGCAAGTGCCGGTGGATGCAAGGAAGGCGACCGAGCCTGACGCCGCTGACGCCGGCGCTTGCCTCGTCGCAGCCCACTCGTGGTGAGAGATGCGGGCTGGGGGCCTGGATCGGCCGGGGAGGAGCTCCGCAGCCCGGGAGCCGAGTGGCGCGAGCGCGCCCTCTAGGCTCCAATGTCAGGCCACCCTGTGCTATCCGGCGCTCGCCGACGCCCTCGATCCCCCCACTCACTCCGACAGCCCTGCTCCCTCCGATGCGTTCCCGACTCTCCACCATCCAGCTCCTCTTCCTCTCCGTCGTCCTCCCTGCCTGCGGGCAAAAGACCGAGGCGGTCGAGCTCCCCCGCGAGGCCGGCAGCGCCAGCGTCACGGCCGCACCCGCCGGCGGCAAGCCGGACGGCCCCTGGGTCGAGCGCGACGCCCAGGGCCGAGTCGTGGAGGAAGGCACCTACAAGAACGGACTCAAGACCGGTGTCTGGCAGACGAGTTATCCCAGCGGAAAGCTGGCGACGCGGACCACCTGGGTGGACGGCCAGCAGACGGGACCTTGCTGGCAGTGGGGCGAGAACGGGCTCCTCCTGGCCGAGGGCACGAGCCTCAACGGACTGCGCGACGGCGTCTGGATCGACTACTACCCGAACGGGATGAAGAAGCGCGAGGCGACCTGGCGCGCGGGCAAGGTGGAGGGCATCGCCCGCGACTGGCGAGACAATGGCTCGAAGCTGGCGGAGACGACGTTCGTGAACGGCGTCGAGCACGGGATGATGTGGAGCTTCTCCGACACGAACACGCCCGAGCTCGAATACAACTACGTCAACGGCAAGCTGGAGGGGCTGGCGCAGAAGCGCTACCCCGACGGGAGCATCGCCTTCAAGACGAACTACCACAACGGAATGCGCGAGGGAGAGTGGATCTCCTACTTCCCCAACGGGCAGAAGGCGTCCCAGGGCGTCTTCTCCAAGGACCTGCGCATCGGCCGCTGGACCACGTGGAAGCCCACCGGAGAGATCGACACGGTGAAGTCGGGCGTCTACGAGGGCCCGCGCAAGATCTCGGACTGAACCCGGTCAGCCCCGGCGCCTCCTGGCGACGGCCTGGATCTCGACGCGCGCGCCGCCCGGGAGCGACGCGACGCCGACTGTCGTGCGCGCGGGGTAGGGTCTCGGGAACCTCTCGCCGTAGATCTTGTTGAGCTCGGTGTAGAGCTCCATGTCCGTCACGAAGACGTTCACGGAGAGGACGTCCTCCAGGCCGAGTCCGACGGCGCGGAGATCGGCCTCGACCGCGTCGATCGCCGTGCCGAGTTCCTCGGCGAAAGCCCCGCCACGCTTCCCGATCTTGCCGGAGAGGTGGACGAGGTCGCCGCTGGAGACGGCGGCGGAGTAGGGCCCCAAGGCCCCGGGGGCGGCGGGCAGATGGTCGGTCCGGGGCGCGGCGCAGCCCGACAGGGCGGCGAGGAGGACGATCGTCTTTCTCATGCCCCCATCTTGCCCGCGAGACCCCTGCGATTCACCAGGGGTCCAGCCCGCGCTCCCGGACCAGTACAATCCGGCCGCCGAATCCCCGGCGGACTTCCGGGGCAGGAGTGGCTGCATGCGATCCCGCGCTGCAAGAGTGTGCCTCGGACTTCTCTGCGCCTGCGTCCTCGCGACGCGAGCGGCCGCCGATCACAAGGACGAGCGCCTCGGCTTCACGATCCAGACGCCCCGCGGCTGGAACGAGATCCCGATGAGCGTCGACGAACGCTGGAAGGTCGCGAAGTACCTCAGCGAGAAGAGCTTCTTCTGGACCGAGAAGGGCGGCTGGACCTGGGAGCACAAGCCCAACATGGAGGTCGTCGCCTTCGTCGCCGACGCGGTCAAGGAGAAGATCAAGGTCGAGAAGAAGGAGACCAAGCAGGGCGAGATCGAGTGGCGCATCTACGCCGAGAACCCCTACCGCGACTACAAGGACTTCCTGACGAAGCGCTACGCGGGCGGCGGCTGGTTCGTCTCGGACGAGAAGGAGACGAAGGTCGGGGACATCCCGGTCACCTGCTACGAGATCAAGGTCGAGAAGCTCTCGCTGGAAGGCCCCAAGCGCATGTTCACGTGGATCTACCACGTGAAGGACGTCGACATCGCGGTGCAGTTCGAGATGCTCGAGGACGGTGTCGACAAGCTCAAGAACGAGGTGACGAAGTGCCTGCGCTCCTTCAAGCAGATCAAGCGCTCCGGCGAGGCCCTGTACGAGTCGTCGACCGGCGAGTTCCGCTTCTGGGACCAGGACAAGATGACCGTCGAGGAGCGGACGCAGCAGCGGCGCGTCATGGAGAAGACCTCGCACGAGAAGGCGACCAAGACAGCGCCCGACGGCTGGGTCGTGAAGCAGATGGGGCGCTTCCTGGTCCTCAACCACGCCGACGAGAAGTTCGCCAAGCGCGTGGTGGAGCAGGCGGAGGCGGTCTGGACCTGGCTGGACCAGACCTTCGCCTTCGTCGGTGAGAAGGAGTACGTCCGCTCCCCGATCATCCGGATCTGCAAGAACGACGAGGAGCAGCAGGCCTTCCTCCAGGGCGGCGACTGGTTCAGCCGCAACAACCTGGAGATCGTCACCGCGCAGGATTACGGCGGGAAGTCGAGCTGGGAGATGGAGTACGTCAACCGCCGCGTCATGGACATCTGGTTCGCCGACAAGGACTGGGACCTGCGCGCGGCGATGCCGAGCTGGCTCTCGAACGGCCTGAACGAGTTCGTGGGTCAGCTCCACGTCAAGAACGGCAAGGTCGACTTCGGCACGGACTACTGGAATCGCGACGAGATCCGCGAGCGCAAGCGCGAGGGCAAGCTGACGCCCTTGCGCGAGCTCCTCATGAAGACCGACCGCGAGTTCTGGGACGACTACTTCAACCTGCGCTACGAAGGCTCGTCGCTCGTCGACTTCTTCGTCACGGGCAAGGCGTCCAAGGACAAGCGCACCAAGGGGCTGCTGGCCGAGTACCTGCGCCAGGTCCAGAAGGTCGCCGCGGAGATCAAGAAGGAGGACGAGGGGAAGAAGGGCGAGAAGGAGAAGCGTCCGAAGACCGAGGAGGAGGAGGACGCGATGTTCCGCGACCGCCAGAAGGGCTACAAGGAGAAGGAGAAGCGGCTGCTCGAGGAGTCCTTCCAGCGCACCTTCGTCGGCTGGGACGCGGGCGACTGGAAGAAGTTCGAAGAGGCGTACCTCAAATCGCTGTGAGCACGCCCTTCCTCGCCGTCCTCCTCGCGCTGCCTCTCCTCGGGGGGAAGGACATCCTGTGCCTCAAGGACGGACGCATCGTCCAGGGCAAGCCGATGGCGCGCGTCGAGGGCGGCCTCGAGATCACCTACGACCACGGGAAGATCTTCGTGCCGCAGGCTCTGATCGAGGACGCCGTGCTCGAAGCCGACGCGGTCGCGCCCGCGTTGACCGAGGAGGAGGCGGAGCAGGCGAAGAAGGGCTTCGTGCGCTTCGAGAACAAGTGGGTGACTCCCGAGTACCGCGCGACCCTGATCGCCAAGCGCGTCGAGAAGCACCGCCTCGCGCTCGAGGACATCAAGAAGCACGGCCAGTGGCGCGACCGCTGGATCGAGGAGACGCCCTACTACCGCTTCGAGTACACGGTCCCGCAGACGATCTTCGTGCCCTACCGCGAGGCGATGGACGCCTACACCGCCGAGTTCCTGAAGACCTGGAAGATCAAGAAGCCGAGAGCGGAGGATCGTCTGCCCGTCTGCTTCTACGCGGACGAGGAGAGCTTCCTGCAGGTCTCGGGAGTCCAGAAGGGCGTCCTCGGGTACTTCCACCCCACTCGACGCGACCTGAACATCTTCTACGAGCGCCTGGATCCCTCGCTCTCGGAGGACGTGATGTTCCACGAGGCGAACCACTACCTCCAGATGCTCCTCGACGAGACGTTCTGGGTCCCCCACTTCCCCGGGGAAGCGCTGGCCGAGTACTACGGCGCCTGCTCCTGGGATCCGGTGAAGAAGAAGCTCACCGTCGGCCTGATCCAGGAAGGCCGCCTGTGCGAGATCCAGACGGACATCGACAGCGGCGACTCGATGGACCTCGTCAAGCTCGTCTCGACCGAGAAACTCTACGAGCACTACACCTGGGGCTGGTCGCTCGTGCACTTCCTGATGAACGATCCGCGGTACGCGGCGAAGTTCCAGAAGTTCTTCCTGAACCTGCCGCACGCCAAGAAGGTCGAGCGGATCACGGTGAACGCCTCGATGTGGACGATCTCGCAGGCGGACGTGATGACGGTCTTCGCGCGCGAGCTCGGTCTCAAGGACGCGGACGCGGTGCGCAAGCTCGACGCCGAGTGGCGCGACTACATCGACGAGAACCTGAAGCTCGTCACCGCCACGGGCAAGGAACGCGCCGGCTTCAAGGCCAGGCAGGTCGGCCGGAAGATCAAGGCGACGCGCCTGCTCAAGGAAGCGATCGCGATGGGCAGCCGCAATCCGCTCGTCTTTCACACGCTGGCCGAGATGAAGGCGGAGGACGGGCAGCTGAAGGACGCTGCGGAGCTGTGGAAGCAAGCGCTCGAGATCGATCCGCTGAACGGCCTCTTCTACTCGCGCTGGGCCTTCTACACGGCGCGCCTGGACAAGAAGGAAGCCGAACGAATGCAGGCGCTCGCGTACGAGCTCGGGACCGACGACTTCTGGGTCTTCCTCGAGCTCGGGGACCGCAAGCCGGAGCCGGAGAAGAAGCCGGGCGGCGAGAAGCCCGGCGGCGAGGAGAAGCCGGGCGGCGACTAGGTCGGGCCGAAGAGCGTGCGCGTGAGCTCGCGGAAGCGCGCCCCGGCCGCCTGGAGGCGCGTCGCGTTGTCCGCGTCGGGCTCGACGGGCTCGCGAGCCGGTCTCGCGAGACCCTGCGCGATGGAATCGGCGCTCGAGCGGGCTCCCCGCGACCGCTCGACCGTCC
>JBJXFB010000082.1:0-23600 GCA_046155895.1 Planctomycetota bacterium
CTCCTCGCCGATGATCTTGATCGAGTTCTTGTTCGCGCCGACCGTCCCGTCCGCGCCCAGTCCGAAGAACACCGCGCGCACGACGTCGGCGGGCTCGATGTCGAACGTGGGATCCCATCCGAGCGAGCGGTGCGTGACGTCGTCGACGATGCCGACCGTGAAGTGGTTCTTCGGGCGCACGTGCGCGAGCTCGGCCAGCACGCCCGCGAGCATCGCCGGGGTCACCTCCTTCGAGGAGAGGCCGTAGCGACCGCCGACGACGAGCGGATCGTCCGCGAGCGGGCTCGTGCCGTCGTCGCGCGCCTCGCGCAGAGCGAGGACCACGTCGAGGTGCAGCGGCTCGGCCACGGCGCCCGGCTCCTTCGTGCGGTCGAGCACCGCGATCCGGCGCACCGTACGCGGCAAGGCGGCCAGCAGGTGGCGCGCCGAGAACGGCCGATACAGGCGCACTTTGACGAGGCCGACCTTCTCGCCGCGCGCGACGAGGTGCTCGACCGTCTCGTGCGCGGCCTCGCCCGCCGAGCCCATCAGCACGAGCACGCGCTCCGCTTCGGGATGTCCGTGGTAGTCGAACAGGCGATAGCTGCGTCCGGTGCGCTCGGCGAGCTGCGCGAAGGTCCGCTCGACGATCTCCGGGCACGCGTCGTAGAACGGATTGCAGGCTTCGCGCGCCTGGAAGAACGTGTCTGGGTTCTGCGCCGTGCCGCGGATCACGGGCCGATCGGGCGAGAGCGCGCGCGCGCGGTGCGCCGCGATCGCGGCCGAGTCGATCAGCGCTTCGAGGTCCTCGTCGGCGAGCACGTCGATCTTGGCCACCTCGTGCGACGTGCGGAAGCCGTCGAAGAAGTGCAGGAACGGCACGCGCGCGCGCAGCGTGGCCGCGTGAGCCACGAGCGCGAAGTCGTGCGCTTCCTGGACGGAGCCCGACGCGAGCAGCGCGAATCCCGTCTGGCGGCAAGCCATCACGTCGGAGTGGTCGCCGAAGATCGAGAGCGCGTGCGTCGCGACCGTGCGCGCCGCCACGTGCATGCAGAAGGGCGTGAGCTCGCCCGCGATCTTGTACATGTTCGGGATCATCAGCAGCAGGCCCTGCGACGCCGTGAAGGTCGTGGCCAGGGCTCCGGCCTGCAGGGCGCCGTGCACGGCGCCGGCCGCGCCGGCCTCCGACTGCATCTCGATCACGTCGGGCACCTGCCCCCACAGGTTCGTGCGACCCTTGGCCGACCACTCGTCGGAGAGTTCCCCCATGTTCGAGGACGGGGTGATGGGGTAGATCGCGATCACCTCGCTGGCGCGGTGAGCGACGCTGGCGGCGGCTTCGTTGCCGTCCACCGTGACGGTCTGGCGAGTCAACATGCGCGTCTCCGGGAACTACGGCCGGGGTGGCCGCGGCGGGATCCTCTCTCGCTGCCGGGGGAGCCGACCGCCCGTGGGACTGGCCCCGGGCGATCCCGGGAGTCCCGACGGCATGGCGCGATGTGCGGCGAGGGAGCGCGGGACGCGGCGGCGACCCGCGAGGCCGACAACATGGCGAACGGGGGCCCCATGCTCGCTCCATGGTGACCGGTCGCGAGCCGCCGGCCATCCGACCCAGTGCGTAGAAGGGGCCCGATTCCTGCGGGGGGCATGGGAACTCCACACGGATGACCCAGGGGCCTGCTGACCCCGCCGTCGCTCTTGGGGGGCCGCGGCCATCCCGACGTCCACGCCGAGTGGCTCGTGCGCTGGTCTGGCGGGAGCGGGATGACGTGCGGATCGGGCCCGTGAACGCCGGCCCAGAATCCCGCAGCAATCTACGGCGGAGTTGGGACACAGAGGACCCGCGCCCGCACCCCAGAGGGCGCAGAGACGGGCGAGGAGATGGACGCGAGAGCGAGGCACGAGTGCCGCCAGGCGCGAGATCCGCTCGCAGCAGGCGCAGAACAACAGACAGACCTCGTTCGGCAGCCTCGCGCACAGCCAGGGAGGCTGCGAAATCTCTACTCCGCGGCGGGCAGCGTAAAAAAGAACGTCGAGCCGTTCCCCGGCTCCGACTCGACCCAGATCCGCCCGCCGTGCCCCTGGACGATCTTCTTGCAGATCGCGAGGCCGATCCCAGTGCCCGGGAAGCGCTCGTGCGGGTGCAGGCGCGCGAACATCCCGAAGATCCGCTCGGCGCAGCCCATCTCGATCCCGATGCCGTTGTCGCGCACCGAGAACACGCACTCGCGGCCGCATCGTTCGCCGCGGACCAGCACTTCGGGGGGCTCCGAACGGCGGAACTTGATGGCGTTGCCGATCAGGTTGCGCAGGAGCTGGCCGAACTGCGCCCTGTCGGCGTGCACCAACGGCAGCGGCCCGACATCCACGCGCGCGCCGCTCTCCTCGATCGCCGAGCGCATGTCCTCGAGCACCTCTCGCATCACCACAGCGCCGTCGGCGGAGGATGCTCTGGCCCCGCGAGCCCCCACACGACCGTAGGCGAGCAGGTCGGTGACAAGCTGCTGCATGCGTTGGGCTCCGCGCGAGATCCGGTCGATCCGGGCGCGACCCTCTGAATCCAAGCCGCCCGCGGACAGCGCGAGCAGCTGGGCATTGGCCCGGATCGAGCGCAGCGGCTCCTGCAGATCGTGCGACACGACGTCAGCGAAATGCTCCAGGTCCGCGTTCGAGCGCGCGAGATCAACCGCCTGGATCTGCAGCGCCTGGTGCGCGCGACCTCGCTGGCGCACGACCGCGGCCAGGCACATCGCGGTAACCGAACACATCGCGAGAAAGGCCTGCAGGAGCAGGAGCGACTCGTTCTCGCCGAAGCCGGCGTAGGGTCCCAGGTCCCGCAACGTCCCCCACGTGGCGATCGCCGTCAGGATCGCCAACGCCGTCGCGGTCTCCCGCGGACCGAAGCGGAACGCGGCCCACAGGAGGGGCGGGATGCACAGAAAGCCGAGCGGACGTCGGGTCAGCTCCGGGAAAAGGTCGCCCAGGAAGAGGAACTCGCCGACCGCGCACAGCGAAGCGAGGAGCAGGAGGGCTTCGAAGATCTGGGGGCGGCTCCACTGGAGTCGAGGATTCACGCCCCACAGGACCACCAGCGGCGCCACGATCAGCGCGCCTCCCGCGTCTCCCAGCCACCAGGTAGTCCAGACCGACGAGTATGCCGGCCACTCCGCGAAACCGCCGAGGTAGAGGCTCGTCACGCCGAAGGTCGCGCTCACGGCCGTCGCGGAGAGACCCGCGAGGACGACGAACCGCAAGTAATCGAAGGGACGGTCGAAGGCCCGGCGTCCGTGGGCGAAGCGAATCGTCAGCGCGGCCCCGAGTACGGCTTCGAGCGTGTTGCCCACCGCGATGCCGAAGCTCGTCGCGGCGTAGCCGAGGGTCGAGGCGTTGACGAGGAACGCGCCGACCAGGACGGCGGGCCAATGTCTCGTTCCGAGCAGGATAAGAGCGGCGAGTGCGAGTCCGGTCGTCGGCCAAACGGGCGACGCGCTCGGGCTCACCGAAGCGGCTTGGAGCGACAGTTTCCCGACGACGAAGTAGATCGCCGTCAAGCTGATCGAAATCGCGATCGTGGCGAGCCCGCGAGCGCGCATTGGGCGTTCCTCCTTCCCGCGGCCAGGATACCCGTTAAGGTCCGCCGCGGGGAGGCCTCGCGAGGCCGAGAGGCGCGGGATCAGGTCCATCTGAACATCCGCAGTGCCAGGAAGAACGACACGATTCCCCACGCGAGGAGAACGCCGATCCTCCCCATCTGCGACGGCAGGTCCGCACCCTCGAGCACCACGGCCCGGAGCGCGTCGTTCAAAGCGGTCAGCGGCAAGGCCTTCACGAAAGGCTGCACCGCGTCGGGGAAGCGATCGGAGGAGAAGAAGATCCCCGAGAGCACCCACATCGGGAGCATGACGAGGTTCATGAGCCCGGAGACGGTCTCGATCTTCCTCGCGCGACTCGCCACGAGGAGCCCGAGCCCGGAGAAGACGAAGGCCCCGAGCACGCACAGCGCCGCGATGACCGCGATCGACCCTTCCATCACCATGCCGAAGGCCAGCCAGCCGAAGGCGAGGAGGAGCCCCATCTCGACGAACACCATGAGCACGCGGCTCGTCATCATCGCCCCGAGGAATTGGCTCCTGCGCATCGGGGTCGCGACCAGGCGCTTGAGGAGCTTGCGCGAGCGCATGTCGACGAGCACGAAGCCGATGCCCCACATGCTCCCGCTCATGATGTTCATGCCGAGGAGCCCCGGGATCAGGAAGTCGATGTAGCGGGCTCCCGGCTGCGTCACGAGCGACTCGGTGATCGAGACGGGATCCACGCGGCCGGCCGCGCGCTGGAGAACGTCGTCGACGCGCTCGCGGGCGAGGACGCTGTCGGGGCGCGTCGGATCGAAGCGGTAACCGCGCGGGGAGCCGGGGACGACGACGATCGCGACCTTGCCGAGGCGCAGGCGCTGCGACAGGTCTTCGTCCGATGCGAGAATGACGCGGAAACCGGCTTCCGCGGGAAGGCCGCGAGCGATCTCCTCCGCCCCGGGACCCTCGACGACGCCGACCGCGGTCTCGTCCGCGGGCTTGTTCCGGAAGGCGATGCCGAGGCCGACGGCCAGGAGGATCGGGAAGCCGAAGACCCAGAAGAGGACTTCGGGCTCGCGCAGCCACTCGCGGATGCGCGCGAGGAGGAGCTGGACGAACGGGCTGCGGTCAAGCATCGCGGAGATGCCTCCCGGTGAGGGCGACGAACACGTCCTCGAGGCTGGCGTGGCGAGTCGTGAGGCTCGAGAGAGCGCGGCCGTCGCGCGCGGCGCGCTCGAGCAGGGCCGGGATCGCCACGTGCGGCTCGCCGACGGTCAATTGGATCGCTTCGCCCTCGCGGCGCGCGGAGCGGACGGAAGGGAGACTCGAAAACGCCGCGAGGGCGGCGTCGACGGCCGCAGAAGAAGGCTCCGCGGCCTCGCCCCCAGCCGCTTCGAGCGCGAACTCGACGACGTGGTCCCCGCCGAGCGAGCGAATGAGCTCCGCGGGCGAGCCGAGCGCGATGATCTTCCCGTGGTCGACGACCGCGACGCGGTCGCACAAGCGCTCCGCTTCGTCCATGTAGTGCGTCGTGAGGAGGATCGTGCGGCCGCGCGCGCGGAGCCCGCGGACGATGTCCCAGAGCTGGCGGCGCGACTGCGGATCGAGGCCGGTCGTGGGCTCGTCGAGGAAGAGGAGCTCGGGATCGCCGACGAGCGCGCAAGCGACGGAGAGGCGCTGGCGCTGACCGCCGGAGAGATTGGCGACCCAGGAGCTGCGCTTCTCGCCGAGCGAGACCTCCGCGAGCACGTCGGCGGCCGGGCGGCCGCGGTCGTAGAAAGAGCCGAAAAGGCGCAGGGTCTCCTCGACGGTGAGCTTGTCGGTGAACTTCGTCTCCTGGAGGGAGACGCCGATCTTCTGGCGGAGCTCGCGTTCGCTAGCCTTCCAGGACTGGCCGAGGATCTCGACGTCGCCGGAGGTGGGCTCGAGGATGCCCTCGAGGATCTCGACGGTCGTCGTCTTGCCCGCGCCGTTGGGGCCGAGGAGGCCGAAGCACTCGCCTGCGTGGACCTCGAGATCGAGGCCGCGGACGGCTTCGACGGGAGGCTTGGCGGGGTAGGTCTTCTTCAGCTCGCGGCAGCGGATCGCGGAGGGCACGGGGCGGGGATCATAGCGTCCGCGACACACTCCCCGACCGGCGCGCGCCTGCTGGCCGCGCCGTCACTGGACCTCCTGTCGACTTCTCGGCGAGTTCAGCGAGCAGAGACCGGAAATCCGCGAGCCGCAGCGCCTGGTCCGCGTCCGAAGGAGAAGCCTCGGGACAGGCGTGCACCTCGACGATCGCGCCGTCGAGGCCGCACGCGCGCGCGGCGTGCACCATCGGTGCGACCAATTCGGCGATCCCCGTTCCGTGCGAGGGGTCGACGATCGTCTGGAACCCGCCGAGCCGCTGCGCGAGCACCGCGCCGGGCAGATCGAGCTGATTGCGGAAGCTCGGATCGAACCCGCGGATCCCGCGCTCGCACAAGGTGACCGGCACGCGACCGTCGAGGTAGGCGGCGGCGCCGAGCCATTCCTCGACCGTGCACGCGGCTCCGCGCTTCAGGAGCACGGGCTTGTCCTTCTGCGCGAGCAGGCGCAACAGGCTGAAGTTCTGGCAATTCCGCGCGCCGACCTGCACGACGTCGACCAGCGGCACGGCGGCGTCGACGTCCTTCTCGGACACGATCTCCGAGACGACCTTCAGTCCGCGCTTGTCCGCGAAAGCGCGCATCCGCCGCAGGCCCTCGAGCCCGTGACCCTGGAAGGACCACGGAAACGTCCTCGGCTTCCACGCGCCGCCGCGGACCCAAGTGATCCCGAGGTCGGCGACGGCCGTCAGCGTCTCCTCCAAGTGGTCGTCGACCGCGCAGGGTCCGGCGATCAGCACGAACTCCCCCGCCGGGAACGCGCCGGGCTTGCGGGTCACCTCGGGTAGCGGCGCTCCCTCCCCCGACCGCAGCTGGCGCAGGATCGGGAGCCAGGCCGCTTCGTTGGCCTGGGCGAGCTCGGACTCCTGTCGGAGGTCGGGTGGGTTCTTCTCGGGCGAGTTCATGGCGCCGAGTGTCGAACATTATCCGCAAGCGCAGCAGATTCCAACCAAGGCCCCGGCACCAGGCGCTCCTTGGGCAACCATCCCGATGCTCGCTGATCGACATCTCGTTCGCAGTGATCGGGATCGTGCCGCTCTGGCTCTGTCGGCGGTCGATTCGGGAGCTGCAGGCGATCCCGCCAACCGTTCTTCCGTAGACCCACGCGACTCCCGACACGGGACGCAAGGGGTCGGGAAAAACCAGGGATTGTCTGGCCGTGACACTCCGATCGGCCACTGACAGCGCGAATCGGGTCGACCGTGACGCCCTGCGAGGCCCGGAGCTAGAAGCCTCTCGCGACGAGCCACGACTTCCCGACTCGATCCATGCGTTGCTCGCCCATTCGAAGGTCGACCCTGCCGCCGACCCGGACTCCCGACACGAGGCCGATCCCCGCCGCAGCGCGCGAGCGCGTTGCGCCACGGGCATCCGGTCCTATCCGACTTGGCCGGCGCACTGCATCATGAAGGAACCTCCCGCTGCTGGACGCTGCGAGGCGACGGGTGGCGGACCGAATTCAGACCATCCATGCCGACAGGGACAACCCCAGGCGGCGTGGGCGACCCCTCCCCGAATACACCCTCGCGACGAACGCCGAGGGTCAATCCCCACCCACAGGCTGTTCGCTTGACTCCACAAGGGCCGATCCTAATGAAACGTCCGACTCGAACCGGTCTCATCCTGCTCGCCTGCGCGCTCGTCTCGCCCCTTTTCGCCTTTCATCAGTTCGGTGAGCAGGGACCGCCACTGAATCAGCAGTTCCCCGGCCCCAACGGCCTGGCGAACTTCCGCAAGATCGTTTCCGGAGAGTTCACCGGCAACCGGACGCGGGATGCGGTGGTCATGGATCTCGATCGGCCAGCGCTTCTCGTGTCGTGCGAGTACTTCGACACCTCGATCGGCACCGGCTATGCCGCCAACGACATTGCCGTGCTTTCGGGTGCCGTCCCCGGCAAGGACCTGCTCGTGACCGTCGAGGCGGGGGGGTTGAAGCTCTACGAACGCATGAGTGGGACTTCGTCCTGGAACATCACCACGGTGCGCGACGAGAGCAGCCCTTGGGCGAACGCCGCCTTCGTCGCCGTGGGAGACGTCAACGGGGACAGCTGCCCGGACATCGTCGGGGTCGCGGCGAACAAGCGCGACCTCCTCTATGTATACGGCACCTGCAGCCTGACGTTCACGACGGGCCCGACGGTCGTCAACCCGGCGCAGACCATTCACCAGCTCCTGCTCATGAACTGGACGGACACGAACGACACGCCAGCCACAGTCGAGGCGGTGTTCAACTCGAACCTGGGCTGGGCCATCCGCGAGGACAACGGTGTCTTCCGAAAGTACGGGAGTTGGACCCAGTCGCTCATCTACGGGGTCGTCCTGGACAACCCGGTTCCCGGACCTGATCGACTGATCAACACTCACGTGTTCGGCGGGACGGATCGAATCAGGATCCACGACGAGACCGGATCGGAAGGACCCTACAACCTGGGTGCGCTCGGCATCGTCGGGATGGCGACCGGCGACATGACGTCCCCGCCCGACGGGGACATCGACCTCGTCCTGAGCACGAGAACCGATCTCGACCTGCGCATCTACGAGAACCAGTCCCCCTCCTTGACCACCTTCGACTTCGCGACGCCCGCCAAGTTCGCGTTCGGGCCCTCGAATCGGAACCCCGCACGCAATCAGGCGGGCATCACGGTGGGCGATTTCGACAGCGACGATCACGCGGACGTGCTCGCCCCCGCTCAAGGCAATGAAAACCCGGGCCCGCTCGGCCCCTGGGGAACAGTCGCGCTCATCCGTCCGAGCACAGGCTATGACGGAGACCGCTGCAAGATCTCCGGCGGGCACTTCGTCCCGAGCGGGCAGCCGGGCGAGGTTCCGGACAGGATTCGGCTCACGTTCGACAGACCCGTGAACCCGCCCCTCGAGGCCGCCCCGGGCACAGGGCAGGTCGCGGAGTTCTTGATCAGCCTCTACTACTGCTCGGGTCTCGGCGCGCCGACGGCGCTGACTCCATCCGTGGTCGAACAGATACCCATCCCGGTCGGTATCGGCCTCACGCAATGGACGTTCGACCTTCCGGAGAACTACTCGCTCACAAGCTCCACGGACTTCTTCGCTATCGTGGCCTTCCAACGGGTCATGCTCGACGGTGTGACGCTCGCTCGCAAACCCGCGCTGGTGGGTTGGCTCTCCCCGGGACCGAACATGGTGGTCGTCGAAGCCTCGGAGCCCCCCCCCTTCCATGTGAGGATGATCATCCGCCGCGAAAACGACGAAGTCCCGGTCTCCGCTGCCTGGGACCAGGGTCCCACGGTTCCGCCGGCGGACAAGGACGACGAACCGAAGGAGCAATCGAACAGGTGACGAGCCGCCGGCTCCGCCCGCCCTGGGATGCGGGCGGAGCCGCGCTCAGCGCTTCTGCTCGAACAGCGGCTCGTTCCCCGCGCCGACCACGCGCAAGAGGCCGTAGTAGAACGGGTCGTCGAAGCCGGGCTCCTCCGCCAGCGCCGCGCGCGCCTTGCGGAGCGCCTCGGCAGGGTCATCCCCCGAGAGCAGGGCAGTGTAGAAGCGCCGGCTCTGCTCGCGCGCGGCCGCCGTATCGATGTCGTAGGCGCTCAACACGACGCATCGCGCCCTCGGCCCCGACGCCAGGAAGGTCCCGGCGAAGCCCGCAGCTCCCCCATCGCCGCGTCGGCGCGGCATCATGTCCCCGCCGCAGACGGTCAGGAGCACGAGGGGTGGCATCGCGACCTCGCGCAGCTCATCGGCGCCGCACCAGCGCCCTTCCTTCCCCGCATCCCCCTGGAGGAGGAAGGTTGCGGGCTCCTCGCGCTCCCAGTCGAGCTTCCCGTGCGTGAAGACCTGCAGCACGAGCGTGGAGTCGGGCAGGTTCTGCAAGGCAGCGAGCGTCGCATCCGTCCCCGTCCGCAGCACGCGAGCCGTGGAAGGCCAGGCGCCGAGCATGGCCTCCAGGTCGGCCGGCCGGACGCTCAGCGCGGCGGCCACGGGCGCGCCGACCAGCGTCATCGCCGCCGGCACGGCGCCCGCCGCCTGCCGCCGTTCCGCGCGCGCACGCTCGACGAGCGCGATGCCGACGGCGACGGAAGGCAGATCGGTGACCGCCTTGGCGACGCCGAGTGCCCGGCCGTCCGCCAACGGCAAGGCCTCGAAGGGGACCTCGCCGAGCAGGTCGCGGCCGACGATCGAAACGCGCGAGCAATCGCGCAGGCAGGCCTGCAGGCCGCTCGGGAGGAGATTCTCCGCCAGCGCACGGGTGGCGGGCAGCGCTCGATTCTGCTCGTTGTCCTTCGGCGGCGGCTTGCGTAGCTCCTTCACGGCCTCGAAGCGTCCCGTCTCGAGTAGGTCCTTGCCGGGCAGCTCGAAGTGCTCGACGCGGTCGGCGTCGACGAAGAAGGCGTGCGAGCGGTTCGGCCCCGGGAGGTAGAGGACGAGCGCGCTGCCGGGGCGCCCGGCGAGCAGCGCGCTGCGCGCCCGCGTCAGGTCTGCCGGCTGCGCGCCGAGCTTGCGGCCCAGGGAGCTCGCGGCGCCGAGGGAAAGGAGGTGGTCCACCGCGCGCTCGCGACCGGTTGCGCCCGGAGACACGACCATCTCGAGTCGGAAGAGCTCGCTGAGCAGCCCGCGCTTGTCCTTGTAGTTCAGGAACCCGTAGCCGCCGGGCCGGAGCTCGAGGTTCGCGAACTGCTCGACGGCGCCGCGCAGGATGGCGGCGAGCTCGTCGCGCAGCCGTTCCAGCTCCACTTCCGAGGGCTCCGCGAGCGCCAATTCAGCCTGGGCGGTCTTGAACGTGACGTACTGCGAGTGGCTCGCGCGCGCGCTCCCCTGGCCGAGGTGCGCATCGGCCTTGTCGAGGTGCGCGCGAGCCCCCTTCACTTCCCCGGCGCGCAGCTCGAGCGCGCACAGGGAGAGCTCGGGCTCGACCCTCTCCATCGCCGGGAGCTCGGCGCCAGCGAGGGAGCGCTCGAGGCGTGCGCGGGCGCGCGCGTTCCAGCGCGCAGGATCGCTGCGCGCGGCCTCCGCCAGGGCCGTCCCCAGGTGGGCGTTCAGCTGTGCGGCGAGGCGCAAGCCGGGAGGGTCCTTGGAGTCCTCGCTCGCGAGGAACTCGTCGACCGCCGACTCGAACTCGGCGTAGGCCTCGCGGCTCGCCAGCACGTCGCCTTCGAGCAGGCGCATGGCCATGAGCTCGGCGCGGATGTTCGTCCCCGACCCGCCCAGTGCCCGGAGGCCCTCCTTCGCGAGAGTGAGCTCATCGCTGGACTTGTCGAGCAGGCCGAGAACGAGGAAGGCCCTTCCGCGCTGGATGCGGAGATAGGCGATGAGGCGCTGGTACTCCGGCTTGCGCTTCTGGATCCGCTTGGTCTTCTCGGGGACGTCGGCCCCGCTCCCCGCGCGCTCGGCCTCGGAGAGCTCGGAGACGAGCTCTTCGAGCCCTTCCTCGACGACCTCGTTCGCGCTGCCGGCGTGCCCAGTCTGCCACAGCGCCTGGGCGAGCAGTCCGCGCGCGCTGTTCCTGCGCAAGGTGCTCTTCTCCAGCGCGATGTAGTCCCGCAGCGTCTGGCAGGCGTCCCCGATTTCGCCGCGACCGACGAGCTCGCGGAATCGGCTCGTTGCGACGGTGTAGGCGTCGGGTTCCTCGGTCTGCGCCTTCGGCGCGGCCGCGGATCCGCCTGCGGCGGGTGGCGGCGACTGCAGCGGGCAGAAGAGCAGCGCGCCTAGCGCGAGCGCTCCCAGATCGCCTCGGCCGCCCCTTGCTCCGCACCCTCCTTGTTCCTGGCCTCGAGCAGCAGCTTGATCTTGTCGGGCCATGAGCGCGTGACTTCGGCGGGGAGCGGTTGCTCGAACGCGATGATAGCGCGCGGCGCGAAGAGCTCTCGGCCTTCCGCACCGTCTGCGTACTCGACGATCCGCAGGACGTACTCGAGGCCCTTGGGGCCGCTCCAGGCGACGTGGTCGGGCCACTGCCCTGGGGAAGCCGCCGGACGATGGATCACGAGGTCGCCGTCCCCGAGAAGCTCGCCCGCGGGGCCCGTCACCTTCTGCGGAGACTCCAGACGAAAAAGCATCAGCCCGATCACCGCTGCGGCGGCCGCGAGCAGACCGAGGTAGAGCGGCCAACGCCAGGCACGCTTCGGGGGCGAGCTGCCCCAGACCTCCTCGAGCACCCGCTCCACGTCGTGCAGTCCCGGGGCGTCCTCGAGCGCATCTCCCGCCCGGCGCTCTTCCGCCTCGCGTCGGCCAACCTCGTCGAGCAGCCGTGTAAGGTCGTCGTGTTCGCCGTTGTTGCTCATGGTCTTGCTCACGGAGTCCACCCCTCCCCCTTCCTGTGCCAGACGTCCAGGAGCTCGCGCAGTCGTTCGATCGAGCGATGGTAGTCGGCCTTCGCGCTGCTCGGAGGCATCGCGAGGCGCTCGGCGATCTGCTCGAAGGTGAGTTCCTCGAAGTGCTTCAACCGGATGATGGCCGCATCGCGCGCCGGGAGCCGCTCGATCGCGTTGTGGACGTGCTCGAAGTCGAGGCTCGTGCCGGGGGCGACCGGCGATCCCTCGGACTCGAACAGCTCCGTGCTGGCGGGACGACGCCGGCGACTGCGCAGCCGGCTCGACAGCACCTGCTGGCAGAAGCGGAAGGCCCAGGTGGGGAGCGAAGCCAGGCCAGCGTACGAGTCGAGGCGGCGCCAGATCTCGACCAGCGTCTCCTGGGTCAGGTCCTCGAGCTCGTGGTCGCTGAACGGTCGTCCCAGGCGATGGTTCAGCACGCACAGGTAGCGCGGAACACAGCGCATGTGCTCCACGAAGCGTTTGCGCGCCGGTAGAGACCCGCCGAGAGCCTCGCGTGCGGTGTGCAGGTCCTGCTCGTGCGATGCGATCTGCAGGCGCGCGGGCGCAGCCTCGACTTCGGAGGAGCGTGGCGTCTGGAGCGCATCGTCGGGGCTGGACATCCGCGTCCAGCGTCCGGTGTCCAACGCCTGCCGTCCAGGCTGTCGGCGGCGGCGGCGCGATAGGTCCCACATCGAGAGGGGTGTGTGGCCCGAGGGCCCTCGGCGGCCAAGATTTCGCGGAACAAGCGACGGGCGCACCTGCGGAGGAGGGTCGAGAGAACCCTGGCGCCCGAGCGCCTCGCTTCCACCCATTCAGGGAAGAGGAGGCCGCGCACGGTGCACGGTCTTCTCCATCTCCCCCTGAACCTGGGGTCGGTGCGCGGCCCACTACGATCGGCTCAACGATCGGAAACGAACAATGGGGGCAGGCCACCGTGGGAATCGGCGGCCTGCCCCTTCGCGAGGGAGGATCAGTCGTCGATCCGGCCGCCGCCCAATCCGCCACCGCCGCCTTGGCCCATGCAGCCGGGTTGGATCTGGAATTGATACGACGTCGGCGGAACGCGCAGGGTTCCTTCGGCCAACGCGAAGTTGAAGCGGTCCAGCGCGAAATTGCCGGCGGCGGGTAACGGGCCGCAGTCCGCGAACAACGGCGCGGTCCAGCGCGCGACGACGCGTGTACCGTCGCAGTCGCCGGGGCCTCTGCAGGAGAGCTGCGTCTCGAAGAGCAGCGCTTCGTAGATGTCCGTGACCAGGGCCTCGTGGTGCGCGCCCGGCGCACCGTCGGACGCAGCCACGGGTCCGACCGGGAAGATCAGGTCGCAAGGAACCGACGCCGTACCGAGTGCTCGGTAGGGTCGGAGCTCGACGGACACGTCTCCGAACGTGACGGGGTCCGCGACGACCATCTCGCGCAGCGCGCCGTAACCGATCGGCGTGGCCGCTACCCAATGCGACCCACCGTTCGGAATGAAGGCGCCGAATCGGTTCCCCGACATGTCGACGACGCGCGACTCGTCCCCGAGCACGGGCACGTAGTCGACACACAAGCCGCCTCCGTCGTAGCGCGACGGATTGACCAGGGCGAATGGATCCGCGCTCGTCCCGAGGCCGACGGTCACGCCGGTGCGCATGTTCTTGCGCTCCATCGTGGTGAGAGGGACCTTTTCGGACCAGTCGAGTTCGATGACGAGCGTCCGATTGCGCGGCAAACCGTTCGGCACGCCGTTCACGAGACCCGGCGCTTGTCCCCAGCGTGTGATGCTCGCGCACAGCTCCGGCCGGTCGAACACGAAGCCGAGCTCGTAGTCATCCTCGTAGAACTCGTCGGCGAGGATGTCGTGCGCAAGCTTCGGACCGGTGTAAGCGGGAATGTCGAGGCCGGGCAACGCGACAATGCCGTGCGCGCTGCGCTCGATGAGCCCACCCGTCAGGCCCTCGATCAGATAGAAGGCGCGTTGGTCTGCGCTTCCGGCCGGCGTGAGGTGATCGCCGAAAAGAGCGCGCAGCATCAGGCTGACCGGCGCGGAGGAGAAACTAGTCGACGCGGTGATCTCCGTCCAGTCGAAGCTGCTCGGGTAGAACGTTCGCAAGCTCGTCAAGAAGCAATGGATCGTTCGCAGCTCGATCGTATTCGCGTTCAGCGCTTTCGTGATCCGGAGCCGGCCGTCGAAGGTCGCGTCGAAGCGCTCGGTCAGGATCGCGACGTTGTTCCGCACTATTGTCGCCTCCATCAGCACTTCATGGCTGACGACGCCGTCACTCGACGTCGCGGATAGCGGGTTCGGCAGGACCGTCTTGCGCTCTTCACAGATCGCGATCTTCAAGCGCAGATCGCTCAGCGGCGTGTTCCCGAGCGTCCCTGTCCCCGCGACCGGAGTCGCGAGCAGCGCTGAGCGCTGGGTCGAAGAGATCGGGACCGTCACAACCGGATTCTGGGGATCCCGGAGTGGGCTGCTGGTGTTGGTGAGGAGGAAGGACAGTGTGCTGGCCCCCGCCTCGGGCACGAGGCTGGCGAACGAGTGGTTGATGATGTACGGGCTACCGAGCTTGTAGTCGGCGCGCAGTCCGACCGCGGCGCGGATGCCGCCGATGACGGCATGCTCGAAGTTCTTGAACGAAGTGTGGAAGGACCCTTCGGCAGTCGGACCCTCCACGAAGGTGTTCGGCGTCATGATTGCGGCGGCGGCCGCCAGCGCGGTGCCGTCAGCGCACACCCCGTCCTCGGGATCGGGGAAGATCGTGGAGTGCGTGTTCTTGTACACGACCCGCGACTTCGAGTTCGGCATGTCCGAGATCATCTGTTGGTAGTCGGCCGCGCCGACCGATCCGGTGACGGCGTTGGCTCCGAACCGCTGGCTTTGCTTGCCACCGCCGAGATCCATCTGCCAGTTCGCGAGGTTCGCGGCGGGATCGTGCGCCAAATACGCGCCCCAGTACCTCTCGAGGGCGATCTTCAAGCTCTCGGGGACCACGGTCGTGGCGAACGTGGCCATCCTCTGTTGAAGCGTCTGGCCGCCGATCGGCGCGTTCGCGTGGGAGTAGAGCCCAGCGGCGGTCAAGGAGCCCTCCGAGCTGTCGAGTGCCGTGGTGACGCTCGGGAGAGTTCCGACCAGCGAGACGGTGACGTCCGCTCCCGCCGGCGTGAACGTGATCACACCTCTGTACTGGAGGTTCTTGAAGTAGAAGCGGAGGTCTTCGGTCTCGACCTTGGAGCAGGTACCGTTGCGATCACCGATCCAGGCCGCGATTTCGATCTGGCTGATCACGCCCACCCTCGCGGCATCGATCAACACCTCGTGTCCGTTCGACAGCTGGCTCCAGTGAATCGGGTTGTTGGCGAGCGTGCAGATCCCGAAGACGCGCTCCTGGGGCAAGATGACCTCAGCTCCCGGCGTCGTACCTCCGCAGAACAAGTTCACGAAGAAGAGGATGATGTCGAGGATCACCTGCACGATATCGGGGTAGTCGGCCTCGAGCGCCTCAATCGCATCATCGAAGGAAGACTGCAGGTCGTCGTTGAACTGCTCGACCTCTGCCTGTGCGAGCGCAAGGTGAGGGTAGAACTCGGTGCCTGAATAGGTGCCGGTGCGTCCCCCGAGGTCGGCTGACAGATCCTGCGCGAGCTCGTCATAGAACGAGTTGTGCAGCGAAAGTCCGCTCGTGATGTCCATTTGCGGCAGGGGCGGCGCCTGGGCATTCACCCGTGCGACCGGGCCGAGGATGGTGGCAGGTACGAAAAGGGCGAGGACGAGAAGGGCGGGAACGCGCCCTTGGACGAATGCGTGGCGTTTCATGGCTGTCACTCCGGGGGTGAAGTTGGCGCGGAGGCGGATTGCCACCATGCCGGGGAGACCCGTTGGTGGCCGCTCCTCCCGAAATCGCCGAAGAATTCCCCAGTGACCATGCGGGCAAGCGGATCTCTCCGCTCGACGTCTACCCCGCGAGCGAACCCGCGCCCTTCGCGCAGTTCAATATCAGCGTGATACCCACCGACAGTGACCCGAACCGTTGGATGTCGGGCCTGCTCCCCACTCCGTTCGTAAAGAGCTTGCGCGTGCACGGCCTGCTGCCCGGGCGCGTGTACATGGGAGCTCAGGTTGGCCCGGGTCTCGTGGCTGATCACCGCCGCGTGAGCCGGGTCGATGGCGCGCAGCCGGCCCCTTTCGACGTCGGAGCCAGGGACTCGATCGAGATCGCGCTGGTCGCGCGTCTCGGGCTGAGCGGAGGCCGTCCCGCTGCACGGCGCGACGGCCGCGCGAGTGGTGCCTTCGTGCTCGCCGAGGTGCCGCCTGGGATGCGGCTATTCGGTGAAGAGCCCGGGACGGACCTGCACCCTTCGGTGCGGGTGTGCACGGGGGCCTCGAGATCGTGACGAGACAGTGAGCGCTCGATCAATGGGGGTCGGAGTTTACGCCTGAATGGGCCCGTGGCCCTCTCTCGGCGCATGCGCTTTCCGCCCACCTCGCTCGATCGACTTGCCGCACATCCGCGTCTCCATCAATCGCTTGGCCATCTCCACCGTCCGATCGACCAGGGCGCGCGCTCCGGCGTGCAGCTCCTAGCTCTCGCACACGATCTCGACGTTCCGCTCCATGTCCTCCGCCGTCCAGCCGCGGCTGTGCGCGACGTAGGGGAACGGCAGTCGCGGTGAGGCGCGTGGGCGGCGAACGCTCGACTTCACTCGCAGTGCAGGCTCGCTTCGCACCCCCGCAAGTCGTCCCAGACCGCATCGCCGAGCGGCTTGGGAGAGAGCAGGAACGTGATCGCGCGACGTCCGGCCTGGGGACACGCGCGCAGTCGCGCCTCGACGTTCAGCACGATCGGTTCTCCGGTGACGAAGGCGTCGTAGCTGTACACGCGGCCCTCGAGGATCGTCCGACCCCCTTCGTTCCTCGGCGCGAGCTCGGCGCGGAACCGTTCGGGATCCATCGCGTACTTGTCCTTCCCGACGGCGAGCGAGAGCCCGGCGAAGTACTCGCGCAGGACGGCGGAGATCGCGGGCGCGTCGAAGCTGGGCGGATCCTCCAGCCACCAGACGAAGGCGTAGCTCCAGAACGTGCTCGCATCGCGCTCGAAGAAGCCGGGGGCGAAGCGCAATTCCTCGACGCCGCGGAACGGAAGGCCCGGCGCGAAGGCGAGCGGGAACGGAATCGTCTCATGCTTCCATCCCTCGGAAACGGGCCAGTCGAATCCCGTCGCTGATCGGGCCGCGGGCGACGGCAGCGTCGCATGAGTTTTCGACTCGCAGGCGGCAGCGCCCAGCGTCATGAGAGCGGTGAAGGCGGCCGACCGGAGCTTCATCTCGGCGCGTGCGCTTTCCTTCCTCCGCGCTCGACCGACTTGCCACAAATCCGCGTCTCCATCAGCCTCTTGGCCATCTCGACGGTCCGGTCGACGAGCGCGCGCGTCCCTTTGTGCAGCTCCTCGCTCTCGCGCACGATCTCGACGTTTCGCTCCATGTCCTCCGCCGTCCAGCCGCGGCTGTGGGCGACGTAGGGGAAGGGCGGGAAGACGCAGCCGATCTCCGCGAAGAAGCCCAGCATCTGCCCCGCCACGGCCTGCACGTTGTCCTGGCCGCCGGTGATCACGAAGGCGACGGCCTTGTCGCGCAGCAGGACGCGGTCGTGCGTCGTGATCTGGTTCTGCACGCAGTTCATCCGCTCCACCATCTTGTAGTAGAGCGAGCTCGCGGCGCCCCACCGGATCGGCGTCGCGATCAGGATCACGTCGGCCCAGTGCACGAGGCCCTCGTACACCTGCTCGAGCTGGTCCGCGGGATCCATCTGCGTGATCGAGCACGGCCACGTGCAGGCCCGCGAGCTCTTCGAGTAGAAGCCTTCGCAGGCGCGGAACTTCAGCTCGCCGAGCTTCAGCAGGCGCGTCTCGAGCCCGAGCGTGTCCTTCGCGTGGTCGAGCGCGATGCCGAGCAGTGCCTCCGACGTCGAGTAGCGCGGATGGGACTGGTCCATCACCGTCGTCGAGATCCCGAGCACTCGCGGAAGGCCCTCGTGCGGCTCGAACGCCCGCGCCAGCGCATGCGGAGCGTGCGGCAGCCGGCCGCGCTTCGTCTTCTGCTCGGAGTGGACGAGTACGCGTCCCCCTTCGACCTTCACCTCGTGGCTCGGCACGCGGTCCGCCTCGTAGCCCGGCTCGCCCGCGCCGGTCTGGAAGTGGAACTTGTAGTAGTGCCAGGGGCACGTGACGAACTCGCCCTCGAGCGTTCCCTCGTCCAGCGGGCCGCCGACGTGGTTGCACACGCCCGAAATGGCGCCGAAAACGCAGTCCCTGCACGTGAGCGCGAGCTTGTGGCGCCCGACGACGACCGAACGGACCGGAGTCGCCTTCAGCTCCTCCGCGGAGCCGACGTCGATCCACTCCTCCCCGGCCATTCAGTTCGCCGGCGCGTCCGACTTCTTCTTGAACACCAGGTTGTTCGCGAAGTCCTCGACGCTCCACGGCGCCGGCTCGCCGCCGAGGTGCTCGCGGAAGAACTCCAGGTGCGCCGTGTAGTAGAACGCCATCTCGTACCACGACGGCCAGTGCCCCGCGTTCGGGAACACGACGAGCCGCGCGGGCACGCCCATCTTACGCAGCGCCGTGTAGTACTCGAGGCTCTGCGTGTACGGCACGCGATAGTCCTTCTCGCCCGTGACGACCAGCGCCGGAGTCTTGAAGTTCTGCACGAACTTCGACGGCGACCACTTCGTGTATTCGTCGCTCGTCCAGGGCGTCCCCTTGAAGTCGTGCTCGGGGAACCACAGCTCCTCCGTCGAGCCGTACATCGCCTCCAGGTTGTAGACGCCCATCATCGAGGCGATGCACTCGTAGCGATCCGTGTGCCCCTGCATCCACATCGTCATGTAGCCGCCGTAGGACCAGCCCATGACGCCGACCTTGTCCTTGTCGACGTACGGCAGCGCCTCGAGTGCGTCGGTCACCTTCATCAGGTCGCGGTAGACGCGCCCGCCCCAGTCGCCCGTGATCGCGTCGGTGAAGGGTTGGCCGTAACCCGTCGATCCGGTCGGATTGCAGAACGCGACGACGTAGCCCTTGCCCGGATACACCTGCCAGTCTCCGCGGAACGCGTCGGCCCACTGCGACTGCGGTCCGCCGTGCACGTTCAGGATCAGCGGGTACTTCTTCGAGGAATCGAAGCCGTGCGGCTTCACGACGAAGCAGTGGATCTTGCTCTCGCCGTCCCCGGGAAGCCACAGCTCCTCGGCCTTGCGGATGTCGACTTCCTTCTCCACGGCTTCGTTGAACGTCGTGAGCCGCTGCGGCATCGCGGCCGGGAAGCTCGTCTTGAAGAGCTCCGTCGGCTCGTGGATCGACCGGCGCGTGTAGAAGAGCGAGGCCCCGTCCGGCGAGAGCTCCCAGCCGGAGATGAACGCGTGCTCGTAGAACCGCGTCGGGAACCCGCCCGGCTCGATCCGATACAGCGGGTTGCGGCCGTGGCGCTGGGCCTGGAACACCAGCGCGTTGCTGGTCTTGGTCCACCGCATGTCGTCGATCATGTCGCCGAAGTTCTTCCGGTCCGTCAGGAACCCCGTCGCCTTCTTCGCGCGGCTGTACAGCGCGAGCCGCTTCAGGTCCGACTCGTAGCCCGGCGTCTCCTGGCTGAGGTAGGCGATCCACTTGCCGTCCGGCGAGTACAGGGGCTCCCCGTCCCAACCCCGGTTCTTCGCGGTGATGTTGACGGCGCTCGTCTCCGTGATGGTCTCGTCGATCGCGACGGTCCAGAGATCCGCGTTCGTCGAGCACGCTTCGTCCTGGTCGCGGTTGCTGACGAAGCACAGTTCCTTGCCGTCGGGCGAGAACGCGAAGCCGCGTCCGCCGAGGGAGAAGGTCGGGCTGTCCCACGGTCCCGGAGTCAGGTCCTTGACGACCTTCCCGCTCTCCGCGTCGACGAGCAGCACGTGCGTGCGCATCCCGTCGCGCCAGCTCGTCCAGTGCCGGTACAGGAGATCGTCCGCGACGTGGACCTTGAGCTTGCCCTTCTCGCGCCCGTCGGCGATCTCCTGGTGGCACTCCTCGTCGATGCCGCACGCGAGGTAGACGTCGGAAGTCACGGCCAGATAGCGTCCGTCCGGCGACCATTCCGGGCTCGAGACGCCCGGTGCGAACTTCGTGAGCTGCTTGGGCTCGCCGCCGTCCGTCGGCATGATCCACAGCTGGCTCGTTCCGCCCCGGTCCGAGACGAAGAGCAGGCGCTTCCCGTCGGGCGAGAAGCGCGGATCCGTGTCGTTGTGCTCGCCTGACGTCATCGCGCGCTGGGACGTCCCGTCGGCGGACATCATCCAGATCTGCGACCAGGTCTTGCCCTTCTCGAGGTCGTAGCGCTTCACGCTGAACGCGACGAGCTTGCCGTCCTTCGTCACGCTCGGCGCGCTGACGGTCGCGCAGCGGTAGATGTCCGCGATCTCGAACGCCCGCTTGTCCGTCCCGGGATCGGAGGCGGCGCCGGCATCCTGGGAGGCGAACGAGGCGTCCTCGAACTGCAGCGTCGGCGACGTGACGCAGGACGCGAGGACGAGGGACGAAAACGCGAGGAAAACGATCCTTCTCATCGAGACTCCCTTTCGATTCGGGCTCCGGCGAAGGGATCCTACGGCTTGCGCGCGCGGGCCGCACCCCCCCCGCCCGAGCACGAGCCTCGGTCACTTCGGCTTCGAGTCGTACTTCGCCGGTTCCGCCAGGAAGGCGGCCAGGCAATTCGTGCAGCAGAAGCCGATCTTCCGCCCCTCGTACACGACCTGGCAGGCGGGATCGATCGGTTTTCCCGTCACCGGGCAGATCGTGTTCGAGAGCGAGAGCGCGGGCTTCGCGGGGACGGGCTTCCCCTCGGTCTCGAGCGGCCGCGCCTCGCCCGGGTCCCCGGCCTCGATCACGAGATCCTCGCGCCCGAGTCGCAGCTTCGCGATCCCCTGGATCGTCACGCCGGAGTTCCACAGGTAGACCTTGCGCAGCTCCCCGATCTTGAGGAGGTGCGGCACGACGCCGTCGGTGAGCCTCGTTTGCGGCATCACGAGCTCCACGAGGCTCGGATGTCCTGCGAGCGCCGCGACGCCGGCGTCGGTCACTCCCGTGGCGCGCAGGTCGAGCCGCGCGAGATTCGGCATGCGCGCGGCAAGCTTCACGGTCTGGTCGGTGACCTTCGATCGCGACAGGGTCAAGTCGGCGACGAAGTCGATCACGGGCTCGAGGAGCGCGGCCGCTTCGGCGTCGCCGGTCGCGCTCGCGGAGGCCGAGAAATCGATCCAGAGGAGGTGCGAGTCCTTCGAGATCGGCTCGACGTGGACCTGCGCCTTCTCCAGCTGGGCCAGGGCTTCCTCGCTCGCCCTGGGCGGCTCGACCGGGACCTGGACGGGCGCCGGGGCTGGCGGAACCCGCGCGGGAACCGCGGCCGCGGCGTCGTCGAAAACCGCGCCTTCCGAGATCCACTGCGCGATCGCGCCGATCTCTGCGGCCGTCGGTTGGGGCTTCGTGTCCGGCGGCATGTGGTGCTCGTCGTCGATCGGGAGCCGCAGCCGGCGGATCATCTCCGAATCTCCCGGCTTGCCCGCCACGATCACCGGGCCGTCCTCGCCGCCCGCGAGGATCGACTCGCGAGTCGCGAGGGAGAGCCCGCCCTTCTTCTTGGTGGCGCCGTGGCAAGCGCTGCAGCGCGACGAGAGGATCGGCGCGACGTCGCGCGAGAATACGAGGGCGTTCTTCGATCCGGCTTCCTGGCCCTCGGCGCTCCGTCCGGCCGCGGCGACCGTCGCGTCCTTCCGCAGCGGCGCTGTGAGGAACCCCTCGCCGTGCGTGATCGTGGCTCCGAAATGCCCCGCGGGGATCAGGAGCAGGACCGCGATGACGAGGAAGACCCGGTACGTCTGGAGCGCCGTCTCGCGCGTCCCCTCGCGGGCTCTCAGGTGAACGATCGCCAGGACCACCGAGATCGCCGCGACCGCCAGCCCCAGGTTCCTGTGCGTCTCGATCGCCCCGCCCGCGTACTGGCTCTCGAGCGAGAGGGTGTACCCCGAGAGCGCGGAGAGGACGGCCGAGATCGCCGTGATCCACGCGAGCCCGGTGACCACGCGGCGCGGCAGCGGCGCGGCGATCGCGTGCGCGACGATCTCGAGCGCGAGCAGCCCGACCAGCAGCCCGATGGGCAGGTGGTTCAGGAAGGGATGGAAACGCCCGAAGAATCCGATCAGGTCCGGCAACGCCTTCGTCCTCTCACGCCAGGAGATCCGTCACGACGCGGCCAAACACGTCCGTCAGACGGTAGTCACGGCCCTCGTGGCGATAGGTCAGCTTCGTGTGGTCCATGCCGAGCAGATGGAGCATCGTCGCATGTAGATCGTGGACGTCCACGGGGTTCTCCAGGATGTTGTAGCTGTAATCGTCCGTCCTCCCGTAGGTGATGCCCGGCTGGATCCCGCCGCCGGCCAGCCAAACGGTGAAGCACCTCGGGTGGTGGTCGCGGCCGTAGTTCGAATCGGTGAGCGTACCCTGGCTGTACACGGTGCGGCCGAACTCGCCGGCCCAGAGCACGAGGGTCTCGTCCAGGAGCCCGCGGCGGCGCAGGTCGCGGATCAAGCCCGCGATCGGCTGATCGACGGCGGCCGACTGGAGCCGGATCTCCTTCGGGAGTTCTCCGTGCTGGTCCCAGCCGCGCATGTAGAGCTGGATGAAACGCACGCCGCGCTCCGCGAGCCGGCGGGCGAGCAGGCAGCTCGACGCGAAGGTCCCCGGCTTCGCGGCATCCGGCCCGTAGAGCGAAAGAGTTTCCGCGTCCTCCCCCGAGAGATCCGTCAGCTCCGGCACCGACATCTGCATGCGGTAGGCCATCTCGGCCTGCGCGATACGCGTCTTGACCTCCGGATCGAGGCTCCGCGCGGCCTCCTTCTCGTTGAGCGCCAGAGCGAGGTCGAGCATCGCGCGCCGGTCGGCGCGGGCGACGCCGGGCGGATCGCCGAGGTAGAGCACGGGATCGCCAGAGCTGCGCAGCTTGCAGCCTTGATGTTCGCTGGGGAGGAAGCCGCTGCCCCAGAAGCGCGCCGAGAGCGCCTGCGTGTTCCCCAGACCCTGCGTGATCAGCACGACGAAGGTCGGCAGGTTCGCGTTCGAGCTGCCGAGGCCGTAGCTCATCCACGAGCCGAAGGAGGGCCGGCCGGGCTGCTGGTTGCCGGTCTGGAAGAAGGTGATCCCGGGCTCGTGATTGATGGCCTCGGTGTGCATGGAATGCACGAAGCAGAGTTCGGGGGCGATGGCGGCGGTGTGCGGGATGAGTTCGCTGAGCCAGACGCCGTCCTGGGCGTTCTTGTACTTGGAAAACTTGAAGATCGACGGGGCGACTGGGAATCGGGCCTGCCCGCTCGTCATGCCCGTGAGGCGCTGGCCGGTGCGGATCGACTCGGGCAGGTCCTGATTGAACCGCTGGCGGAGCGTCGGCTTGTGGTCGTAGAGGTCGATCTGGCTCGGGGCCCCGTCCAGGTGCATGCAGATGACACGCTTGGCCTTGGGGGCAAAGTGCGTCCCGGCGCGGAACATCGCCTCGGCCCGAGCGGCGTCGTCGGTGCCGGTCCCCGTCGGCAAGTGGCTGGATGAGGCTCCGCCGAGCATCGAGGCGAGGGCGAGCCCGAG
>JBJXFB010000091.1:0-2790 GCA_046155895.1 Planctomycetota bacterium
ACGGCCTCGTCGGTGTACGTGTCGCCGAGCTGCTTCAGCAGGTCGCGCGCCTCGTTCCAGCGATTCGCGCGGACGGCGAGCTGGATCTTGGTCGCGATCGTGCGCGCCCCGAGGGAACGCTCCGTGAGCTCGAGCTCGCGGTAGAGCTTCTCGAGCGACCGGCCCTCGGGCGACTCGGCCCAGGACTTGTCGTCCTTCGCCAGGTTCAGGTGGTCCCGCGCCTGGCGGAGCGCACCGATCGACATGCAGCGAACCGCCATGTCCTTGTGCTGCGCGCCCTTCTGCGGCTGCGCCTTGTCCACGAGGATCTTGTAGAGCTCGTCGGGCGTGTAGACGAACAGCCCGGGCACCTCGATCGGCTTGATGCCCTGGACCTGCTCGCGCGGGTACTCCCGCTCGCCGCTGGCCTGCTTCAGCCGGACCTTCTCACCCTTCGCCTCGACGTTCGTGCACAGGCCCTGGACCTGCTCGCCGTTGGACATGATGAGCACGTGGCCCGCGACGAGGATCTCCTCGTCGGCGCCCGAACCCTCGAGCCCCATGTCCACGCGGCTCTGCCGCCGGCGCGTCTCCTCGACGTGATCCCACCGGACCATCACGATGCCGCCGGTCTCGAAGAGCTCCACGGCGAGCTCGTCTTCGGTGGACTGCGCGGGGATCGCGCGACCGTGCATGATCGAGCCGTTCGCGAGCTCGATCTGCTCGGCGAGCACCGGTGCCGTCGCCACGGCGAGCGCGGCGAGGCCGGCGAGGAGGACGGCCGTCAGCCGGAGGGCCGATGTGAGTCGGCTCCCGATTCGGCTCCTCAGCGTGCAGCGGGTGGTGTCGCGGATCATCGTGTCGTTCTCCTGGTGCGCTCCTGGCGCGCCCCTCGGTTGTCTCGGTCTGTGCTCAGCTCTCGAACGCCCTCCGCGGCCGGTGCGTTGCGCCGCGGAGAGGCGCTCATCTGGATTCCCGCGCCTTTCCGTCGGCGCGGTCCTGCTCCTCTTCCTGGAAGGTCGCGGAGTACTCGAACTCGCCGTCGGGGATCGAGGTCGGGAGCAGCGTGAGCGATTCGGAGTAGCTCTGCTGATCGCCCCACTGCACGGTGAGCAACGTGCGGAACCCGGCCTCCGGGACCTCGCGCACGACCGGCGTGAACGCGATCTCGTAGCCGAAGCCGTCGTACGTGCGGCTCGTCTTCAGCGCGACCTTGCCGTCGGGGCCGCCCGGGAGCGCGGCGAACGTCGTCGGCTTCCTGCCCTTCTGGGCGGGTCCGGTCTTGCCGGGACGGAACCCGTCCACGAGGGAGCGGGCTTCGGAGCGCGCTTCGTCGAGCACCTGCGAGAGCTCCGCCTGCGTCTGCCGGCGGTTCGCGAACCCCACGGCGCTGGCGAACACGGCGAGGACCGAGACGGTCCCCACGGCGAGGATCGACGTGGCGACCATCACCTCGAGCAGCGTGAACCCTCGGTCGCGCAAGCGCACGTTCAGGTTCGGGGTTCCGGTCATCCGTCGCATCTTACCTCCTCTGCGCGCGGTCATCGCGTCGCGATCGAGGGAAGCTCGTCCTTGTAGGCGTCGCGGTAGGTCGGCACGGCGAACTCCCGGACGACCGTCCGGCCGTGGTGGACCGGGGCGCCGACCGAGTGTGCGGCCCGCGTGGTCCCGCGGACTCCGCGGACGCAGCCGGTCAGGCGGTAGCCGTCCACCGCCTCGAAGCGGATCCACTCGTCGCCGATCTTCACGTGGCGCTCCGCCGTGTCGATGTTGGGGACGAAGGCGGCGTCCACGAGCTCGATCGTCCCGGCGCTGTCGCTCAGGTCCGACTGGAGCGCACCGACGGACTTGTTGTCGCTCACCTCCTCCACGACGAGCGTCACGCGAAGGCGGCGGGGAAACGTGTCGTCGGTCGGATCGGCGGCCGAGCTGGACTCCGTCGTCTGGGCCTTGCCGAAGTAGAAGCCGTCGAGAACCCCCGCCTTCTTGCCGCCCGGCCGCATGATGCCGCGGGTCGAGTCCCAGACGGGGAGCGGACCCGAAGGCGGGGCGAGCTTCGCGTCCCACGAGACCGACTTGCGCCCCTGGAACTCCACGCCGAAGTAGAGGACTCCGGAAAGGAGCGGCGCACCCACGTTCTGGATCTCGGCGAGCGACAGCGGTCCCCGCTCGGCGGGCGCCGCGCGGACGTCGTCGGCCGGCTTCACGGGCAGGAGCGAGCCGGCGCCGCCGATCGGCGAGCGCGTGGCCCGGTAGAGGGTCATCACGGCGCGGTCGCCTTCGGCCGCGGGCACCGCGGTCCACAGGATCTCCGCCAGTCCGCCGGTCGCCTTCAGCTTGCCTTCGGCGGCCTCGGTCACGTCGTTCTTCTGGTCCGTGCTGGCCGCGCCGGAGATCTTCACGCCGGCCTGCCGCGTGACGGGCCCGGCGGTCTCCTGAGGGATGCCTCGGACGAAGAACAGCCGCCGGATCGTCGCGTCGCCGCGGCCGTCGCCGTTCACGTCGGACTGGGCGACGTCGGAGTACAGACGCACCTCCGGGAGGCCCTGGTCCGAGGACGGCAGCGAACGGATCGACATCAGGTCCCGCTCGAACTCCTGGATGAACGTCTGGAGGGAGTCGAGCGTCTCGGTCTTCGACGTGCCCATCGCGGTGACGGCGCTCACCTTCGAGAGGAGCGCGATCACGCCGACCGAGATCGTGGAGAAGATGCTCATCGCGACGAGCAGCTCGAGCAGCGAGAAGCCGCGCGAACCGGAGCGCCGGGAGCCGCCGCCTGAGGGTGTTCGTGTCATGGCGGCTACTCCTGGG
>JBJXFB010000097.1:0-22847 GCA_046155895.1 Planctomycetota bacterium
TCTCTTCCTGCTTCTCGTGCTTCAAGACGTTGGCCATCCGGCCGGGAGAGCAGGGCTCCCCAGCGCGGTCAACGTCCCGAGCGGTTCCTCACGACTGGCCGGTTTTCAGGCGTTCCCAACTGGCCGCTTTTGGGTGTTCCCCGAGGAAGGAAAGACCTGGCCGCCGACGGTGAAGAGAACGCCCCACATCCGCAGGATTGTAGTTGCATGCCGTACTACCGACCTATCAAGTGCGACTGGACACGGCCGCTACGCTAGGCCAGCTTGCACCAGCCAACCATGACTCCCTCTGTTGCTCTCACGCGTCACGCCGGTGCGCGAGGGACCCTCCGACCCCTGCCCGACATCCGCGGCTCCAACGACGCCAGCCTCAGAGCAGGGTTCGGTGTCGGGATGGGAAAGCGCGGCCGTGTACCATTCGTTTGTACGGTCCAGGATGAGGTCCCTACCGCCCATGGGACGTACGGAGGATTCGACTGAAACACAGGTCCCCTGACTCCCCGGCTCGCGACATCCGCGTGGGGCCAGGACGGCTCCTTCGCGCTACGGCGGTGTTTGACACCTACTGGCGATACGCAGTAGCAAGGCAGGATCTGTTCCTACGGCGCGTAGCAGGGGAGCAGCCACCGTGGACCGAAGATCCGGTTCTCGGGTCGCACCGGTTCACAAACGCATACCGAGCTTCTGATCGGGTCAGTCAGTACTTGATAAGGAACGTGCTCTACGAGGGCCCGCCGCAGTGCGAGGAAGTGTTCTTCCGGGCTCTCCTCTTCAAAATGTTCAACCGGATCGATACTTGGGAAAGGCTCGAAGCCAGCGTTGGCGCCATTTCCTGGAAGAGGTTCAGCTTCGAGCGATACGCGCGCGTGCTCGATGAGTTACTGGCTCAAGGGAAGCGAATCTACTCGGCTGCCTACATCATGCCGTCACCGGGGTTTGGCCATGCCCGAAAGCACCGCAACCATCTCACACTTCTTGAACACATGATGCGCGACGGTGCTCCGGAGCGAGTAGCCGGGGCACATTCTCTTCGGGAGGTGTTCGAGACATTGCGCAGCTATCCCTCGTTAGGCAACTTCCTCGCGTTCCAGTTCACAATTGACCTGAACTACAGCGAACTTATTGATTTTCCGGAGAAGGAGTTCGTTGTTGCTGGACCTGGAGCGCGAGACGGCATCCGCAAGTGTTTCGCAGACACGGCCGGGCTTTCCGATTCGGACCTGATTCGAGTCGTGACGGAGCGCGCAAGCATCGAGTTCGATCGCTTGGGGCTTCACTTCCGAACACTCTGGGGGCGCCCCCTCCAACTCATTGACTGCCAGAATCTCTTCTGCGAGGTCGACAAGTACGCACGAGTCGTGCACCCCGAGTTCATCGGGGAATCCGGGCGCACCCGAATCAAACAGCGTTTTACCCCAAACCCAGACACTATGTCGCAGTGGTACCCACCTAAGTGGCAACTCCAAGTTCCCGCGGCTCCTGCGATCCCCCATGACAAGATGGCGGGTGTACCTCTAGGCGTTGGCGTTCAGCCCCGTGGAATTGGCCGTGCAGCTACGGCGAAGGCATGTACGTAAGCTGCCGTGTACGCAGATCCAAGATTGCCCGCCCCCCGCGATTGGCCAGTAGTCTGCGAAACGTCGCATAGCCATCGAGGATCGCGGTCTCCCACTGCCACAGCGGAACGCGCTCAACTTCGTACCCCTGGACGAATTCCTTGATGGTCTTGAGAAGATCGTAGTCAAGGTGTTCGAGACCCTCAAAGAAGTTGCGTTCCTTCGCCCGGCTGAACACGATCGCTGAGATAGCTTCCTCCAAGATCACAGCACGTGCGCCGTCCTCACCTTCGTCGAGCTTCGGGCTACTCTTGCGCTTGCAGCGTAAGAGTGCTCGGACCACAGGTGACCAACCGAGATGCACAGCGTGAGCGAAGTGGAAGACGTCGTGGTATCGGTAGCCGTCCGGGTCCCGGATGTTGTCGGTCAGCTGATCGCCGAAGTTGATCCCATTGCAGCGCAGGATCATGATCCTCTGTTGACCACGCGCGCGCTCACGAAACTCGACGTCCAGTCGTCGGGGCAGCTGTTCCTCTTCGGGACAGTCGTCGTCAAAGAGGCCCGCGTAGATGTGCTCACTCGGCCATCGGCTCTCGATCTTCCGAGTGTTGCCCTCCGCCGCGGCTTGCAGAGGGACCTGGACCTCTCGCGAGACAGTAGTCAGCACGCTCCATACTCGCAGGAGCGACGGCCGTAGCTCGGCGGCGGATGCCTCGTTCTTCCTACTGACGAGGGCGAGCACATCTCCGACTGCGGCGCCGAGTTCGAGAAACAGTGAAACGGATCTCTTATCGCCACACCATCCAGGAGTCGTCTCGAGTTCTGCGATGAGACTCTTGTCCACCACACTCACCAATCGGATGAAGTACCAGAGGAAGTCCCCAATCTCCTCGTGCATCTTGCTACGTCGGTACCCCGGATAGGCATCCCCCTCGCGCTTCTCCTTCTTCAGCTCGGTCAAGACACTTCCGGCCTCGCCCATGAGTCCCGCGGCGAGTAGCGGGAGATGCTCAGCGCTTTCGGCGAATCGGTCGGTCTTCTGGGCCGCGTAGGCGAAGGTGTTCAGCCACGTCATTAGTGTTCTCCTTGACCAGCATGCCGCGCACGTCGACCAACACCTTCTTGAGCGCAGCCCTTCCCTTCGCGAGATCGACGTATGCGTAGGTAGAGTGGACAACAAGGGTTCCGATGGGAACGCCGACCTCTTGGGCGACACAAGCCTGGAGCCTAGCTAGGCCGAGAAGGTTTCCTGGGACCTTATAGCGGTAGTCGTGGCTCCTGTAGATGGCCGTAAGGTGAACGCTTCCATTGTAGAGCTTGAAAGAAACATGCGACAGGCAGGGCAGCCCCCGTCGACGGCCCTGATCGTCCACTGTGTTGTACAGAGGGAGATCGTATTCGCCCTCGGCTATACCGAGTTCGTAGCAAGCGCGGTATGTACCTCGCCGCTTCTGTTGGTGCTCACTTCGCATCTTCTCGATGAGCGCGCCCAAGGGATTGACGCTTTCCCCTGTCGCTGTGTTCCGATTGATCAGGCGATGGGCGTACGTTCCCCAGCGATGAGGCTCCCCGCGCTTCAAGACGTCGTACTCCTTCGCGTACATGTCGAACATTCCGCGCAAGCCGCGATGCCGATACTCCCATCCGGGAAAAATGGTCTCGGCTACAGTGTGAAGCGGGTCGGCCCCCTCCGCTTTGTGGAAGGCGTTGATACGGGTGCCCGCGGATCGCGCCGCTGCTCCGTCAGAACCGGGAGAGTCGATCGAGAGGATGACGTTTAGGTCGTGTTCCACTTCTAGCAGGTGCTCGGAAGCCTGCAGCCATGCCTCGATGCGAGTGGGTGCGGAGATGATCGTGGTCATTGAGTGCCCTAGTGGGTGAGGACAAGAGCTTCCTGCAGGTGACGGGCCAGGAATGAGTCGTCTAGCCAGGCGTAGCCCCCATCAGCCCAGTCCACGCCCCAGCTATTGCGAATGAGAAAGACGCGGTCACCCTTGTGCCTACCGAGTCCGACGGCAACCACCGCGTGAAGGCCACGCACTGGGCCATTCGATGAAATCACCCACGGTGTGCTTGGGTCGAAGAAGGGCTCGGGCAGGGTTAGGCCCAGCACAGGCGCGAGTCCGCATCGAATCACATCCTCGACCGCCGCAGGAGTCGTGTTTTCCGGTTTGGACGCGCGTCGGAACACTGTGAGACCCGTCGGCGGCTTCCAACCTGAAGGCGGGTCCTGCGGCAAGTATGGGCAATGGACCTCCTGGCATTGGCCCTCGACCTCGAGCGCACCGGCAACCTCGTTCATTGAGACTCCGTCCGAGGCGCCCGTGCTCGCGAAGAAGTAGAGATACTCGGGCGAGAGGAGCGCCGCGTTGCCCCGCGCATGTTCGTGGGCTGCCGTCACAGCGTGAGCGAGGCATGTGGGGCGCGCCTCTTGGTCGCGCACAACCAGAAGGACGTCTCGCAGATCGACCTCCACGTTATCGATCATGGACCCACCGCCTCTGCCAGGGCTCGCTCCCGCAGGCGGCGCGAAAATCCGCCGACCTCCTTGCCGTTGTTATCGAGCGCGATGTCGATGTGGGCGAGTCGCTGCTTGTTCCAGGGACGTCGGTGTTCGAAAACGAGACGATGCAGACCTGGGCAGGTGAAACGAAGGAATACGACGCGTGCAGTTCCCGCGCCGTAGGCCGTCACGTCGGAAGTTCGCTCTTCCACAACAGTCGCGTTCGATCCGGTATCAACGAGTTGCCAGAGGTACCCGGCGGACGCATCGTCCTGAAGGTGAACAGCGAAAACGTCATTGGGGCCCGCCTCGAGCATTGTTCCGCTGTCGCCCTGAGTGAGGCGCCAGACGTCGGCCCAGGAGTTCTCGATCAGCGCCTCAGAGGCCAGCGCGAGCTTCAGGTCCTTGACGGTTTCACCCTGAAGGGCTTCAGCGGTCTTTTTCGCCACGACCCCGTGGGCAGCCAATGCCCAGCACGCGGCCTGAAAGCTAACACCAAGGCGAAGCGCCAGCTGGTAGACATTGGCCGAGTCCGTCAGAGCCTGCTTCGTCCAGCGGTGCGCCTTCGATGCCGCCAACATCAACGAACGCGGGGCGAGAAGCTCGGACGCAAACGTATCTGCGGCAAACTCCTCGATGGGTCTGGAGCTCGGACCATACCGCCCAGCGAATCCAATTGTCTCATCGAGGCTCGTTTGGTGGCCCAGGAGCACGTGTCCGAGCTCGTGGGCGAGCGTGAAACGTTGCACGGCGAGGCCAAGCTTCGTCGTGACGATTACCCCTCGGAGACTTTCTCCGACCGTAACAGAAGCTCCCCAAAGTCGGGCAAGGGGGCGGAATAGCAGCGGAATGCCAAGTTCCGTCGTCGCGCCCACGATGTCGAAGCTCGTTCGGTTCCCCACGGGGAATCGGCTGAACACCGCCGCTGCTTCGCCAGTGGCGCGGAGAATCTGCTCACGCCGCGTCGTCATTCTTGCTTTCCCGATTTCCGCGTCTGGAGGAACTGCGCGAATCGCAGAACCTCAGATTGGTCCTCGGGGGAAAGCGCGGCGGTTGCGCGCGCGACCATCTTGATGGAGTCCGGCTCCGTAGCCCGACTCTGCTGTTCACCTGTGAGTTCCTCGATCCTGCATTCGTAGAGCTTCGCCAGCTTCTTCAATTCGAGGATGTCTAGACGACGTACGCCGCTCTCAATGAGGGAGACGGCCGAGCGTGGAACACCTAGGTACTTCGCCACGTCCTCCTGCGAGAAGCCCCTGTACTCTCTAGCTTCCTTGAGCTGCGCACCCAGCGCAGCGCGGTCTGTGTCTTCGCTCACGACTCTCCTCCTTTCCGTACCTTGAGACCGAGTTTGTCCTTCGCCGCGGCATCCATCTTTGGAACCAGATCGGCGATCGCGTCGTCAATGCTCGTGTAGCCACCGGGACGGATGAACTTGACGTTTAGGGGGAGCCCGAGGTGCCGCTCGAAGATTGGCGACGTCCGCGCAATTGCCTTCGAATCAACCGTCGGCATGTCGTCCCAGAGGTCGACGCCGGTCGGGATAGAGGTGGGATCGGTCCCAGCGACAGTCGCGTCCCAATCGGCGCATTCCTCGTCCCACCACCGCTTCAGGTCGGCGGCGATCGCGAGGGCTTGGGGTCTGGACGTTCGCACGGGTGATGTGACCAGCTGCACTGTGTTCGATTATCGAACAGCATAGCTTCTATCCGTTCGATGGTCAAACGAGTGTCGCCCATGGAATAGTCTAAGTATCTGTGTGGTCTATAGATATGGCTGCCGAAACGATCCACCGACCGACCTGGGCGGCGCGTACGTTGAGCCCTTGCACGGGGCATCGAACCGCTGCTCGCATACAGGCCCCGCCTGCTTCCCAAAGCAGCTGGACATCGGCAAACCCCAGGAAGCGTGAAGTCGCGGGGTATTGCGCCTTGAACACCGCCTCCTTGGCGGAAAACGTGAGAAGCCTCGCAGTCCTCGGGTCCATCCCTGGCGCAAGCCCTTCCGCGGCTATCGAGCTCTCGACCTCCGCCAGGTCGCCGTCGGTGCGTTCGATGTCGATGCCGATCATCCACGCCGAACTCACGGGCGCGATCACGCCAAGCACGACGGTGCCCTTGTGAGTGAGGCTGCCGACGAAACCGGCAGGCCACATGCGCTCGCCGCCCTCGCCGACTCCGACGATCGCGTTCTCGTCCACTCCGACGCTGCGCAACAAGCTTCGGACGCAGTGCGCGACTGCAGCCTGCCTCGCCGACCCCATCATGGCTGCGCGATTTTCAACGGGAACAGTCCCCGGGTGAGGGAGCCACGCCGCGTACGATCCTCCAGCAACCATCACCTCGGGAACCAGGAGTTCGAGTGCGCGAACGGTCGGGTGGCTAGTGTCGAGCTTGTCCATCTACGAAGAGGGGGTGAGCCCGGGATGTCCTGCTGCCCTCGAGGCAAGTGTTCTGCTCTTTGGGTACTTCGCGGGGAGTTCTCGAAGAGTGGACCGCCTCGGCTAGAGCACGACCCTCTTGGGCTCTCATCGAGCCGGTGCACATCCAACAATCGCTGACGATCCATCAGCGGAAGGCTGACACTCTACCTCGGAGGTGCGATCGCAACTTCCGTCACAGCGGAGGGTTACGCGGTGTGCGTAAACGACGATCGCCGGAAGTGGCAGGAATGCGCCTGCTAGAACACGTCGCATTGGTGGCAGTTTCGCCGCACGCGAGTTACGCCCTCGATCAGCCGCGGTCGTAACTCGGCCTGACCACAAGAGCTAGATGGAGCGGGCGAAGGGGATCGAACCCTCGACATTCAGCTTGGGAAGCTGACACTCTACCAACTGAGTTACGCCCGCTCGCGACCGGGGAACTCGCGCTCCCCGAACCGGGCGAACAGGATAGCTCGCGTGCCGATCCAGGCAAGGCGTCGCCGCGTCCGACTCCCTTCGTTCCTCGCGGGATCCGCGCGAAGTCTCATCGGTCGAACTCCTTCCTGGCCTCCTTCAGGACGAATCGCTCGGGTTTCCAATCGCCCAGCCACTCGAGGAGCTCCCGGCTCTCCTCTCGCTCATCCTCGTCCTGGTCCTCCTCCGCCTCGCCGAGCGCCAACGCAACGCACCGCTCGTAGCCGCCCACCCCGCCGCAGTCGTCCGGCGGACCCGCTCGGGCTCCCGAGAGCAGCCTTCGTCGGAACTTCTCCTCGGTCCGGATCAACCCCGCGCACTTCACTTCGTGCATCCAATCGTCTCCGAAGTCGTACAGGTACCTGCACTTCGCCGGCTTCCCTTCGCCAAAGTAGCTCGCGAGCTTCACCTTCCGCGCATCCGGCACCCGTTCCAGCATCTCGTCCGACGGCACTCCCGCGATCGGCGGGCCTTTCCGTTTCCCCTGGAACACGAACAGGTGGTGGCCCCCCCATCCGAACGCGTCCTGGATCGCTTCGCTCAACTCGCGGAACGTCGCGCTCTTCGCGATCAGGAATCGTCTGCGGATCGGCGGCTCGATCTCCTCCAGCCGCACGTCGAACTCGTAGTAGAGCGGCATCGGTGGGAGCTTGTCCTCCCTCTTCCTCAGCGCATCCCTCGCGCCACGTCCTCCGCCTTCCGCAGCGCTCGCAGCGCGTTGCCTCCGAGCACCTTCCGGATTGCCTCCTCCGAATACCCCCGGTCGAGCAGCCCCTGCGTGATCCGTGGATAGCACGACACGTCCTCGAGGCCCACCGGCGTCTCGCCGATCCCGTCGAAGTCCGAACCGATCCCCGCGCTGTCGATCCCGGCCACCTTCACGATGTGGTCGATGTGATCGATCACCGTTTCCACCGTTCCGCGCTCGATCGGATTGTCCCTCCGCCACTTCTCCATCGCCGCCTCGAACTCGGCCTCGTCCGCAATCTCCTCGCGCATCTTGCGCCTCGCCGCGAACATCGTCCCCATCTTCCGCGCCGATGAGTCGACGACGAAGCCCGAGAAGAAGTTCACCATCACGACCCCGCCGTTCCGCGCGATCCCCTTCAGCAGCTCGTCCGGCACGTTCCGCACGTGCTCCGCCAGCGCGCGGCAGCTCGAGTGCGAGGCGATCACCGGTGCCTTCGACAGCGCCAGCACGTCCGCCATCGTCTCGTCCGACACGTGCGAGACGTCGATCAGCATCCCGAGCCGGTTCATCTCGGCCACGACCTCCTCGCCCAGCTTCGACAGGCCGCCGTGCTCCGGCTCGTCCGTCGCGCTGTCGGCGATGTCGATCGTCTCGGAGTGCGTCAGCGTCATGTACCGCACGCCGAGCTCGTAGAGCTTCCGCAGCTTCGCGATCGAGCCCTCCATCGAATGACCGCCCTCGGCGCCGATCAGGCAGGCGATCCGGCCCTCTTTCCGGATCCTCTCGACGTCCGCCACGGTGCTCGCGAGCTCCAGGATCTCCGGATACCGCGCCGCCATCTTCTTCACGAATTCGATCTGCTCGATCGTCTGCTGCAGCGCCGCACCCGTTTTCGCCGAGTCCGCGGGCACGTACACCGACCAGAACTGCGCACCCATCCCGCCCGCCACGAGCCGCGGGAGGTCCGTGTGGAGGTCGGGCTGCGGTTTCGAGAGGTCCTTCGCGTCGAGCGAGTACTGCGCCTTCTCCCGCATCGACCAGGGGAGGTCGTTGTGACCGTCGACGAGGATCGAGTTCCGGTGGATCCGCCAGGCTTCTTCGCTGACTCCCGACAGCGGCACCGGGGACGCCCGCTCCGCAGCGGATCGCGCGCCTTCGGATCGCTCCGAGGCGTTTCCGTGACTTGCGGAGGTCGCGCAGGAGGCGAGGAAGAGCAGGGGAAACAGGGACATTCTCATCGACGATCTCCACCGGGGTCCGGGCGTGGTGAACTTGGGGCGCAGACTCTAGGCTACCCTTCGGAACGGGTCGAACCGGGTCTCTCCGATGCAGACGTCCTCCGCAGCCGCCGTCCAGCTCTTCGCCGTCGAGTCCTCCGGACCGAAGCCGCTTCCGGTTCCCACCGGCGCCTCGACCTTCCACGACGTCCTCGACGGACTCCCTCTCGGCGTCTACTCCGCGCTGCGCACGTTCCACCACGATCGCTTCCTCTGGCTCGACGCGCACATCGACCGCACGGATCGATCGATGCAGCTCCTCGGCTGGGATTTCCGGCTCGATCGGCGCGCCCTGCGCCGCGCGCTCCACGCCGTGGTCGTCGCGTATCCGCTCGCGGACTCGCGCGCGCGCTTCGACGTCCTCGCGGAACCCGCGAATCGTCCCGCGCTGCCGGCCGCGCGACGACTCGACACGTCTTCACGCGTCCTCATCATCCTCTCGCCGTACAAGCCGGTTCCCGAGCCCTTCCTGCGCGAAGGCGTCCGCGTCGAGATCGCGCGCGATCTGCACCGCGACCAGCCCCTGGTCAAGACCGCGGACTTCGTGATCCGCCGCAGGCCGTATCCGCTCGAGCGCCAGGACTCCTACGAGCACCTCCTCGTCGACGCCGACGGCGGCATCCTCGAGTGCTCGAGCGCGAACTTCCACGCCGTCCGCGATGGCGCGCTCTGGACCGGCAGCGGCGGAGCTCTCGAGGGGATCACGCAGAAGGTCCTCGTCCGCGTCGCCACGGACCTCGGCGTGCCGATCCGGCGCGAGCGCGTGCGCCTCGCCGACCTCGCTCGCCTCGACGAGGCCTTCCTGACCAGCTCGACGCGCGGACTCGTCCCGATCGTCAACGTCGCGGGCACGAAGATCGGCACCGGGACGCCGGGCGCTCTCTACCAGAGGCTCCGCGAGGGGTACGGGCAGTTCGCCGAGCGCGAGGCCGTTCCCGCCGTCTGAAGGTCGGAGCTCCCGACGCTATCGGGTTCGCCTCGGGTCGAAGCTCTGAACCCGAATCCGGAGCGCTTCAGCTTCGCAGGACCTTCGCAGACTTTCGGGTTCGCCTCGAGCCGAAGCTCTGAACCCGAATCCGGAGCGCTTCAGCTCCGTAGGACCTTCGCCGACTTGCGGTCCTGCTTCTTGCGCTCGATCTGCGAGAGATGCCTCTTCCGCAGTCGCAAGTTCTTCGGCGTCACCTCGAGCAGCTCGTCGTCCTCGATGTACTCGAGCGCTTCCTCGAGCGACATCACGTGCGGCGGGGCGAGCTTGACGTTCTCGTCCTTCCCGGCCGAACGGATGTTCGTCATCTTCTTCTCGCGGCAGACGTTGACGTCGAGGTCGTTGTCCTTGTTGTTCTCGCCGACGATCATGCCCTCGTACACGGGCGTGCCCGGGGGGATGAAGAACGTGCCACGGTCGTTCAGGCCGAACATGCCGTAGGGCACCGCGACCCCGTTGCGGTCGGCGATGAGCGCTCCGTTGATCCGCCGCGCGATCGGGCCGCCGTCCTCCTTCCAGCACTCGAAGACGTGCGAGAGGATCGCTTCGCCCTGCGTGAGCGTCATCAGGGCCGTCCGCGCGCCGATCAGGCCGCGCGAGGGGCACAGGAACTCGAGCTTGGTGAGCTCGCCGACCGGCTCGAGGTGCAGCATCTCGCCACGGCGGCTACCGAGGTACTCGATCACCTTCCCCGTGTGCCGGTTCGGCACCTCGACCATCGTGCGCTCGAAGGGCTCGCAGCGGACGCCTTCGACGGTCTTGAGGATGACGCGGGGCTTGCCGACGGAGAGCTCGAAGCCCTCGCGGCGCATGTTCTCGATCAGCACGCCGAGGTGCATGACGCCGCGGCCCTTGACCTCGAAGCCGTCGCTCGCGTCAGGGTTCGCCAGCTGGAGCGCCACGTCGCGCAGAGCCGCTTTCTCCAGCCGCGCGAGGATCTGGCGGCTCGTCACGTACTGCCCCTCCTGCCCGGCGAAGGGGGAGTTCGAGACGAAGAACTCCATCGAGATCGTCGGCTCGTCGAGTCGGATCGCCGGCAGCGCCTCCTGGTGCTCCGGCGGGCACAGCGTGTCCCCGATCGACATCTCCTCGATGCCGGCGACGACCGCGATGTCCCCCGAATGGACCTGCTCGACCGCCACGCGGTTCAGTCCCTCGTAGCGGAAGAGGCCCTTGATCGTGGCGAGCTCGGCCGAGCTGCGGTCGGGATGGCACGCGGCGACGCGCTGGCCGTTCTTGAGGATGCCGCGCTTCACGCGTCCGATCGCGACGCGTCCGAGGAAGTCGTCGTGGTCGAGCGTCGCGGCCTGGAACTGCACCGGCGCGGCGTCGTCCTGGGGCGGCGGCGGGACCTTCTCGAGGATCATGTCGAACAGCGGCTTGAGATCCCCGGTGCGCTCGGCCGGGTCGTGGACCGCGTACCCGTCCCGCCCGGAGCCGTAGACGACGGGGAAGTCGAGCTGCTCGTCGTGCGCGCCGAGCTCGACGAACAGGCCGAAGATCTCGTCGAGCACCTCGTGGCCGCGCGAGTCGGGCCGGTCGATCTTGTTGATCATCACGAGGGCGCGCAGCCCGTTCTCGAAGGCCTTGCGCAGCACGAAGCGCGTCTGCGGCATCGGCCCCTCGGCCGCGTCGACGAGCAGGAGCACCGCGTCGGCCATGCGGAGGGTCCGCTCGACCTGTCCGCCGAAGTCGGCGTGGCCCGGCGTGTCGACGATGTTGATCCGCGTCCCGTGCCAGTCGATCGCCGTGTTCTTGGCGAGGATCGTGATGCCGCGCTCGCGCTCCTGCGCGTCGCTGTCCATCGCCCGCTCCTGGACCTGCTGGTTCTTCCGGAAGGTCCCGGCGAACTGGAACATCGTGTCGACGAGGGTGGTCTTGCCGTGGTCGACGTGCGCGACGATGGCGATGTTGCGGATCGGTTGAGGGCTCTTGCGGGACATGATGAGGAGGGGTTCGGGAGCGCGGGCTCCCGGAGTTCGGGGGCGAAGAGGATAGGTCCCTCTCGCCATCCCGACAATGCAATCCCTAGTTCTAGGCGTTTTCCAGGATGCTGCGAACGCGATCGAGCCGGTAGGTCTTCAGGAGGCCGGAGCGCACGCACTCGGCCTCCAGATACCCTCGCCGGCGGCTCTCGAAGAGGATGCGGGGCAGGATCGAGAGGCGCGAGAGCTCCTCCGACTCGCCGTAGAGGACGGTGATCCTCGCCTGCGAGCGCAGGGCCTCCTCGATCGGGCGCAACCTCGGCGCGATCTTGGGCATCCGGGGCGCGGCCCCCGCGACGGTCACCGGCGGCGAGCAGAAGGCGAGCAGATCGGCCGTGGTCGCGGGAGGATGCGCGGGAAGGCGCTCCACGCAGGCTTCGAGCACCTTCCAGCACGAGACCGCGTCGGGGAGCGCCCGATGGTGCACTTCCGTCTCGATTTCGAGGATCTGGCAGAGCGTCGGGAGCTTGTGGTCGGGCGAATCGGGCAGGAGCTTGTGGGCGATCTTCACCGTGTCGAGGATCGGCGCCGTCGGCGGAACGAGGCCCCAGCGGACGCACTCGAAAGCCAGCACGCCGGCGTCGAAGCGCGCGCCGTGAGCGGCCATCCAGTCCTCCCCGAGCCAGCCGAGGAAGCTCGCGATCGCCGCGCCCGCATCCGGCGCTGAGCGGACCGCCTCGTCCTCGATGCCGTGGATCGCCGTCGCCTCCGGCTCGATCGGGACTTGCGGGCGGACTAGCGTCTCGAAGCGGTCGATGACCTCGCCGTCGACGACGCGGACGGCTCCGATCTCGAGCAGGTGGGGCGCACCGAGGAGCGTCGCGGTCTCGGTGTCGAGGAAGACGATCGGGCGCTCCATCGGAATACGGTACCAGGTCAATTCCTGCGGGATCGGAGCCGTGTCGGGTCGTTCTGCGGGGTCCCTACTCCGATCCCGCAAGAATTGACCTGGTACCGTATTCCGATGGCGTTCCTGGAGGGGGTCCGGCCCCCTGTTTCGGCCGATTGCGGCCTTGGAAAGGAGGGGCTAGCCTCAACCAGGTCACGATCGTCCAGGGAGGTCCTGCTTGAACGTCCTCCTGCTGCATACGCCTCTCGCGCGGAGGTCCTACCTCTCGCGCTTCTCGCTCGCCGAGCCGATGGGGCAGCTCTACCTCGGATCGGCGCTCGCCGATCGGCACGCGCTCCGCCTCGTCGATCTGCGCGTGACGCCGGACCTCGATCGGGAACTCGACGGCTGGCGGCCCGACGCCGCGGTCGTCGGGGTCAACCCGGTTCACTACGCGGCGTGCGACCGCACTCTCGCCGATCTGCGACAGCGGTTCCCGCGCATCCAGGTCCTCCTGTTCGCCGACGCCGAGTACGGGAACACGCACGTCGAGGAACGGCCGCAGGATTTCGGCCACCCGCTCGCGAACGCGATCGTCCAGCCCTATTTCCTCGCGCCGATGCGCCGCGTCGTGCGGCAGGTCCTCGAGGCCTGGGAGACGGGCCGCTCGATCGCCGACGTGCCCGGTCTCCTGCGCCAGGCCTCCCCGGGACACTGGACCACGACCGAGCACGTGCCGAACGCGGTGGGGGAGATCGGCGTCGCCGACCGCAGCCTCCTCGGCCGCGCGCGCGGACGCTATCGCTTCGGCGGCGTCGGACGCATCGCGCACCTCTTCTACACGTTCGGGTGCCGCCACAAGTGCCGCTTCTGTCCGATGAGCAAGCACGACGGCTCGATCCACGCGCGCTCGCTCGACGACGTGATGGCCGAGCTCCGCGAGATGAAGGAGCCCAACGTGTACCTCCAGGACTACGAGCCCTTCCTCGCGCCGCAGGCGATGGAAGCGCTGGCCGATGCCGTCGAGAAGGCTGGCGTGCGGAAGAACTGGTACATGATGACGCGCTCGGACACGGCGCTGGAGCAGGAAGCGCTGATACGCAGGTGGAAGGGGCTCGGGCTGCGCTGGCTGTACCTCGGGCTCGACGGAGCCTCGCCGGAGAAGCTCAAGGAGATCCGCAAGGCGAACACGGTCGAGAGCAACGAGAAAGGGCTGCGCCGGATGCTCGATCTCGGTCTGTCCGTCTCGGTCGGGTTCGTCGTCCGCTCGGACACGACGCACGAGGAGTTCGCCAAGCTGCGCAAGTACGTGCGCGGGCTCCGGGCGCCGCTCGTGGGCTTCACCGTGGAGACGCCGCTCGTCGGGACGAAGCTCTACGACGAGACCGAAGCCCGCATCACGACGCGCGACTGGAGCCTCTACGATCTCGGGCACGCCGTGCTGCCGACGACGATGCCGCTCGACCAGTACTACCGCGAGATGGCGCGGCTCCAGCTCGGCGCGGGGCTCCGCACCCTGCCCGCCATGCTGCGCCACTTCGATCTGCGCGACGTGATGTACACGTGGACGCACGGCCTAGGCGCTGTGAACGACTTGCGGCGCTCCGCGCGCGACCACGTGCAACCGGCGGGCAGCGATCGCGCGCGACCTCCGCGAACCTCGGGGATCCCGGCCACCGCGCACGCGTGAACGGTCCGGCGGCTTCGCCTACTCCCCGAGCGCCTTGAACTCCGGCAGCCCGCGCAGGACGTCGAGGTCCGTGTTCCGTACGAGCTCCGACTCGACGTAGTACCCGCGCGACTGTGCCGCCTTCAGCGATTCGATCGCCTCCGGGAGATCGCCGACGATGGCGAGCACGCACGCGGCGTGGAACGCGGTGTAGCCGTCGCGCGGAGCGAGCTCGCGCGCGTGCATCGCCTCGGCCCGCGCCTCGTCGTGCGAGCCCAACCGCGCCAGGAGGAGCGCGAGGTGCAGCCGGGCCTCCATGTTGTCGGGGACTTGCGAAAGATGCGCGCGGGCCGCGGCGATCCCCGACTCGGCGATCTGGATCGCTTCCTCGTAGCGGTTCAGACGCTGCATCACGTCGTAGAGATGGTCGTAGGACCCGATGTGCGTCGGCTTCAGGTTGATCGCCCGGCGCAGGAGCGGCGCGGCCTCCTTGTAGTTCCCGCCTCGGGCGAGCACGGCGCCGAGGAGGCGGTGGGCGAGCCATTCGTCGTGGTCGATCTGGATCGCGAGCCGGTACTCGCGCTCCGCGTCGATCGTGCGGCCCGAGAGGTGGTGTGCGAACCCCAGAGCCGTGTGCGCGCTCGAGCACTGCGCGTCGATCGCGAGGGCTCTCGCGGCGTGCTCCCGGGCCTGGTCGAGGTAGCTCGTTTCGCCGTCGAAGTAGAGATACTGCCGGACGAGGGCCTCCGCCAGGCTCGCGTGGGCCGCGGCGCACTGCGGATCGGCTTCGATCGCGCGCGCGAGCGTGCCCAGAGCGACGAGGAGATGCTTCGTCTTGCCGCGCAGGAGGATGTCCTTGCCGGAGCGCACCAGCGCCGCAGCGCGGACAGGATCCCGCCGCGAAGCCGGCGCGGGACGGTTGGCGATCTCGGACAGTCGCTTGCGGACCGCGCGCACCGCGCCGTTCACGAGACCTGCCTCCAGGCCGAACTCGTTCAGGTCGTCGTACTCGACCGAGTCGCGCAGGATGTCGAACGGCCCCTGCAAGCCGGGGGCTTTCGGATCGTGACGTTCGAGGCTCAAGTCGAGCGTTCCCTTCGGCCCCGCAATCAGCAGCCGGCCGCGCAGGACGTAGTCGAAACCCTCGCCGCTGGGGAGCTTCGGACCGTCCGGCAGCAGGACGCGCAGTCCGCGCGTGCGGCGCAGCGCGTTCGCGAGGTCCTTGCGGATCGAGCCGGCGATCTCGACGCTGTTCTGGTGCCCGTCGGTCGCGAACTGGATGGGCGGGATCACGATCGCTCCCGGAAGGACCGCGGCGGTCGATCCGTTGCTCGTCGCGTCGCCGTTCGTGACGGCGCCGAGCGCCGCCAGCACGGCATCCGCGTCCTGGAACCGCTCGGAAGGACCGTTCGCGAGGCACTTGTTGATCAGGTCCTCCAGCAACCGGGGCAGCCCGAGGCGAACCTGCCCCGGCGGCCTCGGGTTCCCGTCGAGGATCGCCATGCACACCTCCGGGAAGCTCTTTCCCGGGAAGGGCAGCGCCCCCGTGCTCATGTGGTAGAGCACCGAGCCCAGCGCGAAGATGTCCGAGCGCGCGTCGAGCTCGTCGCCGCGCACTTGCTCCGGCGACATGTAGAGGACGGTGCCGACGAGCATGCCGTGCTGCGTGATGCTCGATTCGTTCGTCGCGCGGGCGATGCCGAAGTCCATCAGCTTCACCGCGCCGTCGTCGAGCACCATGACGTTGCCCGGTTTCAGGTCGCGGTGGATCAGGCCGCTCCGGTGGACGAGCGCGAGGGCCGACGTGATCGCCCGCGCGATGCGCAGGCACTCCTCGTAGCCGAGCTGGCGCTCCTTCAGGATCGTGTCGAGGGTGCGGCCCTCGAGGAACTCCATCGCGATGTACGACGTGCCGTGGTCCTTGCCGCACTCGTAGATCGTGGCGATGTTCGGGTGCTTCAGGAGGCTCGTGTGCTGGGCCTCGCGCTTGAAGCGCACGTCCGAAGCGGGATCGATCTCCGCGTGCGGCCGGAGGATCTTGAGCGCGACGGTGCGGCCGAGATCGACGTCGGTGGCGCGGTACACCTCCGACAGGGGCCCCTCGCCCAGTCGATCCTTCGCGGGGTCGAATTCGAAGTGGGCGAACCTCATGGGGGTGCCCACGTGAGCCGGGGACTTCTCGATGGGCATGAGAATAGGGTAAGCATCGGCTCGGGTTGCGGGATTCCTGTATGCAACCCAGAGTCGTTCCGAGGTCCTTTCCGGGGTAGCGTGGCGGTCCCGACACCCCCGGACGGTCGCAAATGCCTATGACCAGCCTCTCCGCGTTCACCGAGGGCGATTTCCATTCGCTGTCGCCCGCCTGCGCTCGGGACCCGCAGTACGACGACCGGCGCCTCGTCCTGCGCCGCAAGCTCCTGGACCTCGGAAAGTCCTTCACGGAGCGCGCGGAGGAGCAGGGCCTCGCGCTCGAGGCGCGCGGGAGCCTCCACAGTCCGCACGCGTTCAACCGGAACGTCGTCTCGCGCATGTGGACCTACGCCTGCCGCGGCAAGGCGGAGAAGAAACGCCTGCGCGGCACGCTCGGAGCCGAGCTCGCCAAGGATCTCGACGCCGCCTACCGCAACGCGTATTTCTGCGCCGCGGTCGAGTGCGACGGGCTCGAAGTGTCCCTGCGGATCCACGCGGACGCCTGGTACGACGGCCAAAACCTCGTGAAGCGGCTGAAGAAGGAGGGGCTCGACACCTGGCGCGGCATCCTGAACGAGCTCGAGGGCTTCCAGCTGCGCCTGGCCGACTGGAAGGGCGAGTGGGTCTGCGGATCGCTCGGCCGCGAGCGGATCGAGGAGTTCCTCAAGTACTGGAAGCCCGGCGAGCACGCGATGTCGGTCGAGCGCATCTTCCCGGCTCCTCCCGGTGGGCGCGGCGAGGCGTTCGATCCCAAGATGCCCGAGCGGATGGTCGGGGAGATGCTCCGGCTCGCGCCGCTCTACCGCTATTCGGCCTGGTCGAAGGACAGCGACTTCCTGTTCGGGGGGTGAAGGAGACCCCGTCTTGCCCGCGCACCCCGCTACCTCTAGAGTCCCCGGCTCGACGAGCGGGATCCTCGTCGCATCGGCCGTAAACGCGGTCCAGCCATCCCGGAGGTAGGCATGTCGAGCGGCAAGGAGCAATGGGGGAGCCGGATCGGGGTGATCCTCGCCGTCGCCGGATCGGCGGTCGGCCTGGGGAACTTCCTGCGCTTCCCCGGGAACGCCGCGGAGAACGGCGGCGGGGCGTTCATGATCCCGTACTTCTGCGCCCTGCTCTTCCTCGGCATCCCGATCGGGTGGGCCGAGTGGGCGATGGGGCGCTACGGCGGCCGGAAGGGCTTCCACTCGGCGCCGGCGATCATGGGCGTCTTCGGGAAGGGTGCGGTGGGCCGCTACGTTGGCGTCATCGGCGTCCTGATCCCGGTGGTCGTCTACTTCTACTACGTGATCATCGAGTCCTGGTGCCTGGCGTACTTCTGGAAGTACCTGACGGGCGGGATCGGCATCGTCGACGGGCAGTCCGTGGCCGAGCAGGTCGCCACGTCGAAGAGCTTCTTCGAGCAGATCAGCGGCAGCGGGATCGACGGCGTCACGGTCGGCGGCGACGTCCACATCAGCCTCGTGATCTGGGCGATCACCTTTGCCTTGAACGTCTACTTCATCTGGCGCGGCCTCTCCAAGGGTGTCGAGTGGGTCTGCAAGTGGGCCATGCCGACGATGGCGATCATCGGGATCATCGTCCTCGTGCGCGTCCTGACGCTCGGCACGCCCGACCCCGCCAAGCCCGACCAGAGCGTCATCGCGGGCCTCGGATTCATGTGGAATCCCGACTTCAGCAAGCTCGGCGACTTCAAGACCTGGCTGGCCGCGGCGGGCCAGATCTTCTTCAGCCTCTCCGTCGGCTTCGGCGTGATCCTCAACTACGCGTCGTACATGAAGAGGAAGGACGACGTCGTGCTGTCCGGACTCACGGCGTCAGCCACGAACGAGTTCTTCGAGGTGGCCCTGGGAGGATTGATCACGGTCACGGCGGCCGTGGTGTTCCTCGGCATCGCGACGACGAGCATGGCGACCGGCTCCTCGTTCAGCCTCGGGTTCAACACGCTGCCCGTCGTCTTCGCGCGCATGCCCGGGGGCGATTTCTTCGGGGCGATCTGGTTCCTGATGCTCTTCCTCGCCGCGATCACGAGCTCGCTGTCGATGCTCCAGCCGGCCGCGGCCTTCGTCATGGAGGCGCTCGGCCTGAAGCGCGGGCCGGCGACGGCTGTCGTGTCGATCGGGTGCCTGGCCGGGTCGTTCTTCGTGCTCTGGTTCAGCAAGGGCCTGGTCGCGCTCGACACGCTCGACTTCTGGGTGGGCTCGTTCATGATCTTCATCATGGCCGCCGCGCAGATCATCTGCTTCGGTTGGGTCTTCGGCCTCGGCCGTGGCATCGAGGAAGCGCACGAGGGAGCGCATGTGCACATCCCCAAGGTCTTCCAGTTCATCATCAAGTACGTCGCCCCGGTCTACCTGATCGTGATCTTCGTGGGCTTCTGCACGCGGAATCTGCCGGCGTACGTCGAGACCATCCTCGACCAGGAGAACCCCGCGCATCGGAATGCGCAGCTCGCGTGGATCGTGATCGGGACGGTGATCGCGATCCTCGTCACGGTGACCGCGCTCGGGGCCCGCAGGTGGCGGGCCCAGGGGCTCGATCTCGACGGCGACCGTGAACCCGACGACGTTTCCCCAGGACGATAGGAGGTCATCGTGGAGAACCAAGCAATGACGCTGCAGCCGCTCGGTTGGGTCTTCCTGATCGTCTCGGTCGGATTCGTGACGGGGCTCGTGGTCTGGTGCTACCGCCGCGTCCTCACGCTGCCCCCCGAGACGAGCGAACGAGCGGACTGAGCGTTAGGCTTCTCGCCCTCCTTCCTCGCCCTCACCGATGGCCACCGTCTTCGTTCCCAAGGAAAGCACCCCCGGTGAGACCCGGGTGTCGCTGGTCCACGAGGGCGCCAAGCACCTCGCCGCGACCGGGCTGACCGTCCTCGTCGAGTCCGGTGCGGGAGCCGCCGCGCGCTCGCGCGACGCCGACTACGAGAAGGCCGGTGCGAAGATCGCGGGCCGCGAAGGCTGGGCGAACGCCGACCTCGTCCTCAAGGTTCAGCCGCCGACGGTGGAAGAAGCCGCGCGCCTGAAGTCCGGCGCGATCCTCGTCTGCTTCGTCTACGCGGCCTCCCGCCGCCCGGTCGTCGATGCCCTCCTCTCGCGCGGCATCTCCACGCTCGCGATGGAGCTCGTGCCGCGCATCACTCGCGCGCAGGCGATGGACGCCTTGAGCTCCCAGGCGACGATCGCCGGCTACAAGGCGGTCCTCGTCGCGGCCGAGCGCTCGCCGAGGCTCTTCCCGCTGCTCATGACCGCCGCGGGGACGATCACGCCGGCGCGCGTCGTCGTGTTCGGGGCCGGCGTCGCCGGGCTCCAGGCGATCGCGACGGCGCGCCGCCTGGGAGCCATCGTCGAAGCGACCGACGTGCGGTACGCGGCGAAGGAGCAGGTCGAGAGCCTCGGCGGAAGGTTCATCGAGGTCCCCGGCCTGGGCGATCTCGAAGGAGCGGGCGGCTACGCGAAGGAGGCCAGCGCCGAGGTGCTCGCGCGCCAGCGCGAGGTCGTCGGCAAGAAGGTCGCCGAGGCGGACGTCGTGATCACGACCGCGCTCGTTCCCGGGAAGCCGGCCCCCAAGCTCGTCGGCGCCGACATGGTCCGCTCGATGAAGCCGGGCGCCGTCCTCGTCGACATGGCGGTGGAAAGCGGCGGCAACTGCGAACTCTCGGAGCTCGGGGCCGTCGTCGAGAAGCACGGCGTGACGATCGTCGGCATCCCGAACCTGCCCGCGACCGTGCCGATGCACGCGAGCGAGCTCTACTCGAAGAACGTGCTGAACATGGTCAAGCTCTTCGTCGACAAGGAAGGCCGCCTCTCCACCGAGTTCAAGGACGAGGTCCTCGCCGGCGCTCTGCTGACGCACCAGGGCAAGCTCGTCCACGAAGCCACCGCGAAGGCGCTCGGGATGATGGCGGTGGGAGCTTGAGCGCCGCCCTCGGAGCGGGAGTCGTCGTCCCGGCGGTCTTCCTCGAAGGTGATTCGCTGCCCTTCCTGCTGATCGGGATCTGGGTGCTCGTCCTGGCGACCTTCCTCGGCTTCGAGCTGATCGGGAAGGTGCCGCCGACGCTGCACACGCCGCTGATGTCGGGCAGCAACGCGATCAGCGGCATCACGATCGTCGGGTCGCTCTACTGCGTCGGGAACGACTACCCGGGCCTCGGGACGGTCCTCGGATGCGCCGCGGTCGCGATGGCGATGGTGAACGTCGTCGGCGGCTTCGCGGTGACCGACCGGATGCTCTCGATGTTCCGCTCGCGGGCGAAAGACGAGTCGAGCGAGAAGAAGGGCTGACCATGTTTCTCGCCGCGGTCGTTTCGAACCCCGGGGTCGAGGTCGCCTACATGGTGGCCGCGGTCCTGTTCGTCCTCGGCCTGAAGTCGCTCGGGAAGGTGAAGACCGCGCGCCGCGGGAACAAGCTGGGCGCGTACGGCATGGGTCTCGCGATCGCCGCGACCTGCTACAGCCTGTGGGCGAACGGAAAGTACGACGGCGGAGCCCTCCTGCTGGCCGTCGTGTCGGCCGGCGTCGGCTCGGTGGCGGGATGGGTTCTCGCCAAGCGGGTGCCGATGACCTCGATGCCCGAGTTCGTCGCCTTCTTCAACGGCCTGGGAGGCGGCGCGTCGATGTGCGTCGCCCTCGCGGAAGTCCCGCGCGCGATCTCGCTCGGCGTCACGGTCGTCGGGCTCGAGTCCGTGGACTTCGCGATCGCCGTCATCCTCTCGATCGTGATCGGCGCGGTGACGCTCTCGGGATCGCTGATCGCGTACGCGAAGCTGGCGGGCAAGATCCGCGGGAATCGCGTCGGGCCGCTCGGCCTGCAGTCCTTCAACATCGGGCTGGCGGTCGTCATGGTCGCCCTCGGCGTCTACGGCGCCTTCTTCGCCGAGGATCCCGCGACGCTCTACGCGGTGAACGGGGCGCTCGCGGCGTGCGCGCTGGTCCTCGGCGTCGGGCTGACGCTCCCGATCGGGGGGGCGGACATGCCGGTCGCGATCTCGCTCCTCAATTCGTACTCGGGCATCGCGGGCATGACGACGGGCTTCGTGCTCCACAACAATCTGTTGATCGTCGCGGGAACGCTCGTCGGAGCGTCGGGGATCATCCTGACGCAGGTGATGTGCAAGGCGATGAACCGCTCGCTCGCGAACGTGCTGCTCGGGAAGCTCCAGGAGCAGAGCGGCGGAGCGAAGACCGAGGGCTACACGAAAGTCAAGTCGACCACCGCGGAGGAGATCGCCCCGATCCTCGACGCCGCGCAGCTCGTGATCTTCGTGCCCGGATACGGGCTGGCGGTCGCGCAGGCGCAGCACAAGGTGAAGGAGCTCGCCAACCTGCTCGAGAAGAAGGGCTGCACGGTCAAGTACGCGATCCACCCCGTCGCGGGGCGGATGCCGGGGCACATGAACATCCTTCTGGCGGAGGCGGACGTGCCCTACGAGCAGCTCTACGAGCTCGACCGGATCAACGACGACTTCAAGAACGCCGACGTGGCGATCGTGCTGGGGGCGAACGACGTGTGCAATCCGGCCGCGTCGAAGGATCCGAAGTCGCCCATCGCCGGGATGCCCGTGCTCCAGGTGTGGGACGCGCGGACCGTGATCGTCGTCAAGCGCTCGCTCGGCGCGGGCTACGCGGGGATCCGCAACGAGCTGTTCGAGCTCGACAACTCGCTGATGTGCTTCGCGGACGCGAAGAAGGCGCTCGAGGACGTGATCACCGAGGTCAAGGCGCTCTGACGGAGAATACTGAACCAGGTTCGTTTTCTCGCACCTGGAGCCGAGCCTCCACGCGCGTCGCGGCTCGGCTCCAGGTGCGAGAAAACGAACCTGGTTCAGTATTTTCCGTCGCTACCCGACCGCTTGCTTGAGCTCCTCGAGCAGCTTCGCCTCGCTGAATCGGGAGCGCTCTTCCTTGTGGTAGCCGCGGACCCAGGTCCTGCCGTTCACGAGGATGAAGGGCACAGCCTGCTTCCCCGTCTCGCTCTCGAGCTTCTCCGCGGCCTCGGGCCTCTGGTCGATCATCACGTTCTCGTGCGGGACCTTCCGCGAGGCCATCCACTGCTCGAGCCGGGTGCAATCGGGGCACCAGGTCGCGGAGTAGACTGTCAGCGTGTGGCCATTCAGGAAGTCGATGCTCGCGTTCATCGTCGCGATCCTAGCCCGCATCTCTCACCAGCGCATTTAAGCCGACCGCGAGGTGTGGCATAAGGCTGTTACCACACAGTCCTTCGAGCAACACCCCGCGGAGCGGCGATGAAGACAGAGCGTACGGAGA
>JBJXFB010000098.1:0-16129 GCA_046155895.1 Planctomycetota bacterium
CGTCTTGATCGTCGAATCGGGCACCTTCGCCCTGCAGGGCGCGCTCAAGGCGCTCGACGTGCTCGAGGCGACCGCGGCGACGCTCTCCCGCCCCTTCGCCGTCCGCGCCATCGCCACGATGTTCGACAAGCGCCTGCGCATCGCGCGCGAGCTGCTGGTCGGCATGCACGCCCAACTCGGCGGACTGCTGTTCGACAGCGCGATCCGGACCAGCGTCCGGCTCCGCGAGGCCGCCGCGAGCGGAGTTCCCGTCAACGTGCTCGATCCCGCCTCGAAGGCCGCCGAGGACTTCCGCGCGCTCGCCGCGGAGGTCCGGGCGCACCGCGCGGCGCTCGGCGACGGCGGGAACGCCGCCGAGCGGGATCATTGGCTGACCCCGCAGCCCCCTCGCGCGAAGCTGCCGAAGAAGATCGGGGCCGCCCGGAAGCGGGCGGTGCGCGGAGTCTAGGCGGCGTGAACCTGCTCGCCCTCCTCTGCAACCTGTACGCGGAGGGACCGGCGACGCTCCGCGTCCTCCGCCGGGCCGGGATCCGCACCCTCCCCAACGTGGTCGCGACGAGCGACTGGGCGCTGGCGGAGTTCCTCGGCACCTCGCCGGCCGCGGCGCGGCGATTCGCGCGCGAAGCAGCCAGGCTCGCCGCCTCCGCGGGCGAGGCGGCCGTCCAGGCTTTCGATGTCGAGGAAGGCAGCGAGGCCGCCGCCGTCCTTCGGTCGGGCCCGTCAGGCTGAGTCCGGGTTCTCGATCGTGCTGTGCCGCAGCTCCACCGGCTTGGACACCCGGCGCAGCCGCATGTTCAGGAACTCGACGCCGAGCGAGAAGGCCATCGCGAAGTAGATGTAGCCCTTGTTGACGTGCTGGCCGAAACCCTCGGCGACGAGCATCACGCCGATCAGGATCAGGAACGCCAGCGCCAGCATCTTGACCGTCGGGTGGCGCTCGACGAACTCCGAGACGGAGCCGGCGAAGACGAACATCGCGCCGACCGCGAGCACGACGGCGGTGACCATGACCCAGATCGCGCGGGCCATCCCGACCGCCGTGATCACCGAGTCCAGGGAGAACACCAGGTCGAGGATCAGGATCTGGACCAGGACCGCGCCGAAGGTGGCGGCCTTGCGGCCCTTCCCTCCGTGATCTTCCGAGCCCTCGAGCTTGTCGTGGATCTCCCAGGTCGCCTTGGCGATCAGGAAGAGCCCGCCCCCGAGGAGGATCAGGTCGCGGCCGGAGATCTCATGGCCCCAGATCCCGAAGAGCGGGGCGGTGAGCCGCATCACCCACGAGATCGCCAGCAGGAGCCCGATGCGCATGATCATCGCGAGAAAGAGCCCCAGACGACGGGCGCGCGGCCGATCCTTGGGCGGCAGCTTCGACGTCAGGATCGAGAGGAAGACGATGTTGTCGATCCCGAGGACGATCTCGAGGAGCGAGAGGGTGAGGAGGGCGAGGAGGTTTTCGGCGGTGAGGATTTCGGTCATGCCGGCATTCTTGCGGTCGGCCGGACCTTTTTCCTCCAGCGTCTTGACTTCTTCGGACGACATGCATATTCTTGCACTCGTTGAGCCAGAATATGCAGGCCCCTGCGCAGACTCCCCTGCCCCGCGACCACCGCCGCGCGCTGATCCTCTCGTGGATCCGCGAGCGGCGGGTCAAGAACCAGATCGAGCTCGGCGAGCTCCTGGCCGAGCGCGGGATCGAGGTGAACCAGGCCACGCTCTCCCGCGATCTGCGCGCGATGCGGGTCCTCAAGGGCCCCGAGGGCTACGAGATGCCGCCCGATCCCGCTGCCTCCGCCGACGACGACGCCGCCACGGCGCTGTGGAACGCCGTCCGCAGCTGGCTCGCGACCGCGACCCCGGCCCAGAACCTGGTCGTCCTGCGCACGCCGCCCGGCGGCGCCAATCCCCTCGCGATCGCCCTCGACCGGGCGCGTTGGCGCGAGGTCCTCGGCACGATCGCCGGGGACGACACGGTGATCGTCGTCACCCGCGGCGGCGTCGAGGCGCGGCGCGCCGCGAAGGCACTGCTCGACCTCAAGGACCGGTCGAAGCACGGGAAGCGCAAGTGAAGAAGGTCGCCGTCCTGGGCGCGTCCGGCTACACCGGGCGCGAGATCGCCAACTTGCTGGCGCGCCACCGCTCGCTCGAGGTGGACGGGTTCTTCAGCGCCCGCGAGGGCGAAATGCCTCCGGCCCCCGATCTGCCCTTCGACCGCGCGATCGAGCCGCTGGATTGGAAGCGCCTGGCGCGCGTCGACGGCGCCTTCCTGTGCACGCCGCACGGGACTTCGGCGCCCCTGGCGGCCAAGTGCCTCGACCTCGGGCTCAAGGTCGTCGACCTCTCGTCGGATTTCCGCCTCCAGGGCGCCGCCGGGGAGGCCGTCTACGGCCTCACCGAGCACGCGCGGGCGGCGGTGTCCTCGGCGCGCCTCGTCGCCAACCCAGGCTGCTACCCGACCGCGGTGCTCCTCGCGCTCAAGCCGCTCCTCGCCGGGGGGCTCGTCGACCTCCACACGACGATCGTCGCCGACTGCAAGAGCGGCGTCTCCGGCGCGGGCCGCAATCCGAGCCCGCGCACGCACTTCGGCGGCGTCCACGAGAACTTCAGCGCGTACGCCGTCGGCACGCACCGTCATGTTCCCGAGATCCACGAACAGGCGGGTACGACGCGGCTCGTGTTCGTCCCCCACCTCCTGCCGGTCTTCCGCGGCATCCTCGCGACGATCTACTTCAAGCCCATGCCGGGCGTGAGGGCGCGGGAGGCTCTGGCCTGTCTCGCGGAGGCCTACGGACGCGAGCCGTTCGTGCGCGTGTACCCGCAGGGGCTCCCCGAGCTCGACCGGGTGCGCCACACGAACCAGTGCCACGTCGGCGCCGCCGACGCGGAAGGGCTCGTCGTCCTCGTCTCCGTGATCGACAACCTGGTCAAGGGCGCGAGCGGCCAGGCGATCCAGAACATGAACCTGATGCTCGGACTGCAGGAAACGGAGGGTCTCTCTTGAGGATCCTCGTCAAGGTCGGCGGCGCGCAGCTCGAGCTGCCGGACGCGCGGAGGGCGCTCGTGCGCTCCGTCCTCCAGGCCCGCGAGGCGGGCGTCGAGATCGTGCTCGTGCACGGCGGCGGCAACCAGATCCGCGAGCTCGCGGGTCGGCTATCGCTCCCCGAGCGCTACGTGGACGGACTGCGCGTCACGGACGCGGCGACGGCGGAGGTCGTCCTGATGGTGCTGGCCGGCCTCGTGAACAAGCAGCTCGTCGCGGCCTTCGAGGAGGAGGGCGCGCGCGCGGTCGGCCTGTGCGGCGCCGACGGATCGACGTTCTGCGCCGCGCCCGAGGTCCGGGAGGTCGCTCTCGGTTACGTCGGCTCGGTCGCGCGGGTCGACCCGCAGCTCGTCCTGACCCTCATCGGCGAAGGCTACGTGCCGATCCTCTCGACCGTGGCGCCGCTCGCGGCGGGTACTCCGGGCGCGCGCGACCGGTTCTACAACGTGAACGCCGACCTGGCAGCCGGCCCGCTCTCCAAGGCGTTCGGCGCGAGCGCGCTCCTCTTCCTGACCGACGTGCCGGGGGTTCTCGACGCGCACAAGGTCCTCATCCGCGAGCTCTCGCCGCGAAGCTGCGCCGCTCTCCGCGCCGACGGCGTGATCCATGGAGGGATGATCCCCAAGGTCGACGCCGCGCTCGCGGCGCTCGCCGCGAATCCCGACGCGCTCGTCAAGATCGCGCCCTCGGCCGCGACGAACGCCGTTCTCGCCGCGTTGGACCCCGGCGCCGGCACGCGATTCACCACGGACTCGAAGAGGAGGGAGCCGGCATGGACGAGCACGTCCTCCTGACCTACCGGCGGACCGAGGAGGTCTTCGTCGAGGGGCTGGGCGCGGAAATCCGCGACGAGCGGGGCCAGGTCTATCTCGACTTCCTGTCCGGGATCGCGGTGAACGCGCTCGGGCACGGGCATCCCGGATTCGTCGAGGCGATGCGCGACCAGGTCGGGCGGCTCGTCCACACGAGCAACCTCTTCCGCCATCCCTACACGGAGGCGGTCGCCGGGCGCATCGCGCGACTGACCGGGCTCGAGGCCTGCTTCTTCTCGAACAGCGGAGCCGAGTCCGTCGAGGCGGCGCTCAAGATCGCGCGCAAGGCCCAGCGCAACGCCGGCCACCCGGAGCGCACGGGCTTCGTCGCGCTGGAAGGTTCCTTCCACGGCCGCACGATGGGAGCGCTCTCCGTGACGCACACGGAGAAGTACCGGGAACCTTTCGGGCCCCTGATCCCGGGCGTGAGTTTCGTCCCTGTCGGGGACGAAGCCGCGCTCGAGCGCGTGATCCGGAGCGAGCTGCCCGCCGCGATGATCCTGGAGCCGATCCAGGGCGAATCCGGGGTCCGCGAGGTCCCGGCCTCATTCCTCAAGAAGGCGCGCCTTCTGTGCGACGAAACGGGCACCGTCTTGATCCACGACGAGGTGCAGACCGGCTGCGGGCGCACGGGGAACTTCCTGGCCGCCGAGAGCGCCGGCGTCCGGCCGGACATCGTCACGCTCGCCAAGCCGATCGCCGCGGGCCTGCCGATGGGCGTCACGGTCGTGTCGAAGGCGCTCGCGAACACGCTCGAGCCGGGCGACCACGGCTCGACCTTCGCGGGTGGCCCGCTCGTGTGCCGCGCGGCGCTCGCGTTCCTGACCGCGCTCGAGGAGGGCGGGCTCCAGGAGCACGTCCGCGCGCGCGGTCAGCAGCTCAGGAAGGGCCTCGAGTCGATCGAGCGGGACTTCCCGATCGTCGTCGAGCTGCGCGGGCGAGGCCTGATCCAGGGCTTCGCGCTCGCGAGCGGAGCGGAGGAGCTCAAGAAGGACCTCTACGCGCGAGGCCTCATCGTCAACAAGACCGGAGGCGACGTGATCCGCCTCCTGCCACCCTACGTGATCACGTCCGCGCAGATCGCGCGGGGTCTCGAACTCCTGCGAGAGGGCCTCGAAACCCTCGGGAGACGCTGATGACCACGACTCTGACCCATCCGTTCGGAACGCTTCCCACCAAGGACCTCCTGTCGATCTCGCAGCTCGCCGCGGGCGATCTCGGGACGATCTTCGAGGCCGCCGCGGCGCTCAAGGCCGACCGCAACGCCTACGCGGACCTGCTGCGCGGCAAGCGCCTGGGCATGATCTTCGAGAAGGAGAGCCTGCGCACGCGGTTCACGTTCGACGTCGGCATGCAGGACCTGGGCGGCTCGGCGGTGTTCATGGATCACCGCCACGTCCGGCTCGGCACCCGCGAGTCGATCAAGGACATGGCGAAGAATCTGGAGCGCTGGGTGCACGGCATCGTCGCGCGCACCTACAAGCACAAGGCGCTCGAGGAGCTGGCCGCGAACTGCTCGATCCCCGTGATCAACGGGCTGTCGGACTTCGTGCACCCCTGCCAGGCGCTGGCGGATTTCTTCACGCTGACGGAGCGCTGGGGCGACGTGCGCGGCCGCAAGATCACGTACGTCGGCGACGGGAACAACACCTGCCACTCGCTGCTTCATGTCGCGACGCGCCTGGGCGCGCACATCACGGTGAGCTGTCCGGAGGGCTACGAGCCCAACGCGCGCGTCGTCCACGAGGCGATGCTCGTGGCGCGCGAGACCGGGAGCGACGTGCGGATCCAGAACGATCCCGAGGCGGGCGCGAGGGACGCCGACGCGATCTACACGGACGTCTGGGCCAGCATGGGCCAGGAGGACGAGACCGAGGAGCGCGCGGCGATCTTCAACGACTTCCGCGTCGACGAAGAGATGATGGCGCTCGCGAAGCCCGATGCCGTCTTCATGCACTGCCTGCCCGCGCACCGCGGACAGGAGGTGACGAGCGGCGTGATCGATTCGAAGGCGTCGATCGTGTTCGACATCGCGGAGAACCGGCTGCACGTGCAGAAGGCCGTGCTGGCGCTGCTGCTCGGGAAGGATTGATCTCCATGCCGAAGAAAGTCGTCCTCGCCTATTCGGGCGGACTCGACACCTCGATCATCATCCCGTGGCTGCGCGAGACGCACGGGCTGGAGGTCCACGCGCTCGCTGGCGACGTCGGTCAGGGCGAAGGAGAGCTCGACGGGCTCGAAGCGAAGGCCAGGAAGACCGGCGCGGCGTCGTGCCGCGTCGTCGACCTGCGCCGCGAGTTCCTCGTCGAGTACGTCTGGCCGTGCCTGCGCGCGATGACGGTGTACGAGGGGCGCTACCTCCTCGGCACGAGCATGGCACGGCCGATCCTCGCCAAGGCGCAGGTCGAGTACGCCCGCGAGATCGGTGCGACGGCGGTGGCGCACGGCTGCACGGGCAAGGGCAACGACCAGGTGCGGTTCGAGCTCGCGTACCAGGCGCTCGCGCCCGACCTCGAGATCATCGCGCCCTGGCGCGAGTGGACGATCCGCAGCCGCGAGGACGCGATCGACTACGCCGACGCGCGCAAGATCCCGATCACGGCGAGCCGGACGAAGATCTACAGCCGCGACCGAAACCTGTGGCACATCAGCCACGAGGGTGGAGCGCTCGAGGATCCCGCGAACGCCCCGCCGGAGGACGTGTGGATGCTGACCGTTTCGCCGGAGAAGGCGCCGGACCGCGCGCAGATCGTGACGATCGGCTACGAGGCTGGAGTTCCGGTTTCGGTCAACGGCCGACCGCTCGCGCCCGAAGCGCTCGTCGCCGCGTTGAACGCCGTCGGCGGCAAGCACGGCGTCGGCCGCATCGACATCACGGAGAACCGACTCGTGGGCATGAAGTCGCGCGGCGTGTACGAGACGCCGGGCGGGACGATCCTGATCGAAGGTCTCCGCACGCTGCGCGCGCTGACGATGGACCGCGACACCTTCCGCGCCTGCGAGAAGGCGATGCCCGAGTACGCCGACCTCGTCTACACGGGGCGTTGGTTCGCGCCGCTGCGCGAGGCGATGGACGCGTTCTTCGCGAAGGCGACGGAGACGGTGACGGGCGAGGTGCAGGTGAAGCTCTACAAGGGCTCGGCGACGGCGCTGTCGGCGAAGAGTCCCTTCTCGCTCTACAGCGAGGACCTCGCGACGTTCGGCGAGAGCGCGGGCTTCGACCACAAGGACTCGAAGGGCTTCGTGAAGCTCTACGGCCTGCCGGGGATGGTCGCGGCGAGCGTGCGGCGCAAGAACGCCGCCGGCCCGCGGAAGTCGTCTCCGAGGAAGGTCAAGGCTTGACGAAGCTCTGGGGTGGCCGCTTCGAGGGCGGGCAGGACCCTGTCTTCGAGTCGTTCCACCGCAGCCTGCCGTTCGACCGGAGGCTGTGGCGCGAGGACGTCCACGGCAGCGTCGCGTGGGCGAACGCGCTCGAGCGCGCGAAAGTGCTCTCGTCGGCCGACGCGCGCGCGATCGTCGGAGCTCTCGAGCGCATCGCGGCGGAGCTCGAAGCCGATCCGACTCCGTTGGAGCGCTCCCCTGCCGAGGACGTGCACACGTTCGTCGAAGGACGCCTCGCGGAGCTCGTCGGCGACCTCGCCAAGAAGCTCCACACGGGCCGCTCGCGCAACGACCAGGTCGCGACGGACCTGCGCCTCTTCCTCGCGCGCGAAGCCGCGCGGCTCGACGAGTCGATGCGCGGCCTGATGGAAGCCCTCGCCGACCTCGCCGAGCGCCACGCCGACCTCCCGATCCCCGGCTACACGCACCTCCAGCGCGCGCAACCGATCACGGTCGGCCACTACGCGCTCGCGTACGTCGAGATGATCTCGCGCGACCGCGCACGGCTCGCGGATCTGCTCGCGCGCGCCGACGAGTGTCCGCTCGGGAGCGGAGCGCTAGCGGGAACGGCCTTCCCGATCGACCGGAAGGCACTCGCGGAGGACCTCGGCTTCCGCGCGCCGACGCGGAACAGCCTGGACGCGGTCGCCGACCGCGATTTCGCGTGCGAGGCCGCGTTCGCGTGCTCCCTCGCGATGGTGCACCTCTCGCGGTTCGCGGAGGACTGGATCTTCTTCGCGACCCGCGAAGCCGCCTTCGTCGAGCTCGGCGACGAGATCGCGACCGGATCGAGCCTGATGCCGCAGAAGAAGAACCCCGACGGCCTCGAGCTCGTGCGCGGCAAGTGCGGGCGCGTGATCGGGAGGCTGACGGGCTTGCTCGCGACGATGAAGGGGCTTCCTCTCGCGTACGACAAGGACCTGCAGGAGGACAAGGAAGCGCTGTTCGAGTGCCTCGACACGGCGCGCGTGTGCGTGGAGGTCGTCGCGATCGCCGTGAGGACCGCGAAGTTCCGATCCGATCGGTGCCGCCAGTCCGCGGCGGAGGGCTACCTGAACGCGACGGACCTCGCCGACCTCCTCGTGGCGCGCGGCGTGCCCTTCCGGGACGCGCACGAGCGCGCGGGGCGCGTGGTGCGCGCCGCGATCGAGCTCGGAGTCGAGATCGAGAAGCTGCCCGCGAAGGAACGCGGCGCGCTCCTGCCCGAACTGCAAGGTGTGGATCTGGCGCGAGAGCTCTCCGTCGAGGCGGTGCTCGACCGCCGCAAGGTGATCGGCGGAACGGCGCCCGAGCGAGTGCTCGCCGAAGCGAAGGAATGGAAGAAGAAGCTCGGGAGCGCGGACGGCGCGAAGACCCAGAGCGACTCGAAGAAGGCCGGCGACGCGAAGCACGCGAGCCGCGCGAGAGGATCGAAGTGAGCCAGATGGAGAACACCCCCGCCAACCCGGTGCGCGTCAGCGACTCGAGGCCCGTGCTTCCGCACGGCTTCAAGGCGTCGGGGATCCACGCCGGGATTCGTCGGAAGGGCACGCGGCTCGACCTGGGCCTGATCGTGGCCGAGGAAGCGTTCCACGCAGCCGCGGTGTACACGCAGAACCGGCTCACGGGCGCGCACGTGGGCGAGTGCAAGCGCAGCCTGGAGAAGAGCGGCGGCAAGGTGCGCGCGCTGCTGGTGAATTCGGGCAACGCGAACTGCTCGACGGGCCCGGAAGGCGTGGCGGACGCGCGGCGGATTCAGGGAGCCTGCGCCGAGCTCGTCGGATGCCCCGCGGAGGAGGTGCTGTTCTGCTCGACGGGCGTGATCGGCGCGCGGTTGCCCGCGGAGAAGATCCTCGACGCTCTGCCGCACCTCGTGACGGGCGCGAGCGTGAACGGCCTCGGCGAGTTCTCGCAGGCGATCATGACGACCGACCTCGTGCCGAAGGTGCGCACGGTGAAGGTGGAGGACCGCAGCGGCCCGCCCTTCCGCGTGACGGGCGTGTCGAAGGGCAGCGGGATGATCCATCCGAACATGGCGACGATGTTCGGGTTCCTGTTGAGCGACGCGGTGGCGCCGAGGGACGCGCAGGCGGCGCTGAAGGAGCTCGCCGCGAAGAGCTTCAACCGCGTGACGGTCGACGGCGACACGAGCCCGAACGACACGGTGCTGCTGTGGTGCTCGGGAGCGGCGCTGACCGCGAACGGTTGGAGACCCGCGAGCACGATGGCGAGCGGAGGCGCTCCCGGAGCCGGTTGGAACGGCGCGCAGAGCGAGCTCTTCCGCAGCGCCGTGCTCCAGGTGAGCCAGGAGCTCTGCCGCGCGATCGCGACGGACGGCGAGGGCGCGACGAGGCTGGTGACGGTCGAGGTGAAGGGCGCGCCGAGCGAGGAAGCCGCGTCGCACGTCGCGCGGACGATCGCGACGAGCCCGCTGACGAAGACCGCGGTGCACGGCCGCGACCCGAACTGGGGCCGGATCCTCGCGGCTGCGGGCAGATCAGGCGTCGAATTCGATGTCGAGCGCGCGCGCGTGTGGATCGGCGACGCGGACGTGTACTCCGGCGGCAAGCCGCACCCGGAGAACGAAGGCGCGGCGCACCTGCACCTGCTGCAGAACCACGAAGTCGTGCTCGGAATCGATCTCGCCGCGGGCAGCGCGAGCGCCGAAGCGTGGACTTGCGACTTCTCCGCGGACTACGTGAGGATCAACGCGGACTACCGGTCGTAGCGATTCCGTACCGCTCTCGGCAAGCTGGGGGGGCATGACATCCCCGGTCGACCGCCACCGCGTCCGCCCCGGCCGCAAGGTCGACCTCGCGAAGCTCCCGACGCGCGTCGCCCCTCTCTACGATTCCGACGAGAGCTACGCGAAGCTCCTCTCCGAGCACGTCGCGCGCCTGAGCGAGCTCCAAACCCGCCTCTACGCCCACGACCGCTACTCCCTCCTCCTCATCTTCCAGGCCATGGACGCCGCCGGAAAAGACGGCGCCATCCGCCACATCATGTCGGGCGTCAACCCGCAAGGCTGCCAGGTCTTCAGCTTCAAGCACCCGAGCGCGGAAGAGCTCGACCACGACTTCCTCTGGCGCACCACCCGCTCACTCCCCGAGCGCGGCCGCATCGGCATCTTCAACCGCTCCTACTACGAGGAAGTCCTCATCGTCCGCGTCCACCCGGAGATCCTCGCCAGCCAGCGCCTCCCCCACGAGACCGTCGACGACCCGAACATCTGGAAGAACCGCTTCCGCTCCATCCTCGACCTCGAGCATCACCTCCACCGGAACGGCACGCGCATCGCCAAGTTCTTCCTCCACATCTCGAAGGAAGAGCAGCGCAAGCGCCTCCTCGCGCGCCTCGACAACCCCGACAAGCAATGGAAGATCCAGAAGGGCGACGTCGAGGAACGAGCGCTCTGGAACCAGTACCGCGCGGCCTACGAGGACTGCCTTTCGTCCACGAGCACGAACCACGCGCCCTGGTACGTCGTCCCGGCCGACGACAAGAAGAACGCGCGCATCATCATCTCCCAGGTCATCGTCGGGATGCTCGAGAGCCTCCACTGTCGCTATCCGAAGCTCACCGCGGCGCAGAAGAAGGATCTGCGCGCGATCCGCAAGCAACTCCTGAAGTGAATGCGGGGTCGGCTCGGTAGTCGAGGGGCCGCGCGCTTCGGGGAACCGGGTATTCGACGACGACTCGAGAGCGCGGAGCTCCAGCCTGACCTAGACTGATCCGAGGAGGCCTTCCCATGAAAGCGACCAGCACTGACCGCATTGTGAGGCAGACCACGCTCCGCGCGCCGCGAAAACGAGTCTGGCGCGCCCTCACCGACCCCGCGGAGTTCGGCTCCTGGTTCGGGGTGCGAATCGAAGGCAAGTTCGCGCCGGGCGAGCACGTGCGCGGACAAATCACGCACAAGGGCTACGAGCACCTGAAGTGGGAGGTCACCGTCGTGCGCATGGAGCCCGAGGTCGTCTTCTCCTTCCGCTGGCACCCCTACGCGGTCGATCCCGCCGTCGACTACTCGAACGAGCCCACCACGCTGGTCGTCTTCGAGCTCTACGAGGCCGAAGGTGGAACCCGCCTCGAGCTCGTCGAATCCGGCTTCGATCGCATTCCCGCCGCGCGCCGCGAGGAGGCCTACCGGATGAACGCCGGCGGGTGGACGCATCAGATGAAGTCGATCGAGGAGCACCTCGCGAAGCCGGGCTAGGACGATCCGCGCGCAGGCCGCCCCCCGGCCTACGGAACGGCGAAGGCCGTCATGATCCTCCTCGGGCTCCGCGGAGAGTAGGGTGAACGATCTCATGCTCCCCCTCCTCCTCGTCTCGATGCTCCTCGGCGACGGACGCTTCGGCGGCTTCCAGGCCGAGATTCGCGGCCTCGCCGAGCCGGCTTCCGTCGCGATCGGCGGGAACGAAGAAGTCTTCGTCCTCGAGTCCTTGACCTCGCGCGTCCGCGTCTTCGACGCCGCGGGACTCGAGCTGCGCTCCTTCGGCGCCCGCGGCAGCGGCCCAGGCGAGCTCCTCGAGCCCCAGGGCCTCGCGATCGCCCCCGACGGCGAGATCTACGTCTCCGACACCGGCAACGACCGCGTCCAGGTCTACTCGAAGGAGGGCCAGTTCCTCCGCAACGTCGGAATCCGCGGCGCGGGGATGTCCGAGTTCAACACGCCGCTCGGGCTCGCGGTCGACGCGCAGCGGATCTGGGTCGCCGACTCGCGCAACCACCGCATCCAGGTCTTCCTCCGCAACGGGCGCTTCGTCGCCGAGGTCGGACGCTTCGGCCACGGCGAAGGCGGCCTCGACCATCCCTCCGACGTCGCCGTCGACGAGGACTGGAACGTCTACGTCGCCGACACGGACAACCAGCGCATCCAGGTCTTCGACAAGCACGCCAAGTTCGTGCGCGCGTTCGGAGCCCACGGTCCCTACGCGGGCCTCTTCCTGACGCCCTCCGGCATCCGCTACCACGGCGGGCTCCTCTACGTCGCCGACCGCGACAACCACCGCATCCAGGTGTACGACAAGCTCGGAACTCTGCAGCACGAATGGGGTGTGCACGCCCTTCGTCCGCGCGAGGGCGGAGGCAAGGTCCACTACCCCAACCAGGTCGCGATCGCGCCCTCGGGGCGCTTCGCCGCGATCGTCGAGGGCTTCGAGAACCGCGCCCAGCTCTTCGGTGCCGCGACGGAGGAAAGCGAGACGGCGCAGCGCTCGCAGGAGAAGTCGACGGGATCCCATTACGGCCCCGCGATCGATTCCGCCGGGCCCACGATGCTCCTCCTCGAGCCATCCGCGCCCGCGTTCCTCGTGTTCTCGGTCGAGCGCGACGAGCCTGTCGAGGTCTCCCGCTTCGGGACCTTCGGTTCGAAGGCCGGCCAACTCGTCCGTCCCGAGGGGATCGCGATCGATCGCAAGGCTGGACGCGCGTACGTATGCGATCCGGGCCTGGGGCGCCTGTCCGTGTTCGAGGTCGCGCGGCCGATCGAGGAAGAGCTGCGCTACATCCCCGATCTCGTCCGCTTCGTGAAGTCGATCGATTTCCGGGCGCTGGCCGATTCCACGAAGTCCGCGCACCCGTGGCCGATCGAGCCCACCGCGATCGAGCAGGACGGGAACGGAGACCTCTGGATCGTCGATGCCGCGAACCGGCGCATCGTCGTGATCGACGAGCGGGCCCGCCTCCGGCGGACGATCGGAGAGCGCTTCCTCCGTCCGACCGATCTCGCGCTCTCGCCCTCGGGCAAGGTCGTCTACGTCGTCGATGCGGCAGCCTGCCGCGTCCAGGCCTTCGATTCGGGGGGAGAGCTCCTCCAGACCTTCGGCAACCGCGGCGTCGGCCCCACCGACTTCGTGCGACCCTTTGGCATCACGGTCGACGCGGAGGCGAACGTCTACGTCAGCGACGAGGCCGGCCACAAGATCGTGAAGTTCGACGCGGGCGGAAAGCCTGTCGCCGCCTTCGGGCGCGAGGGGCTCGGTCGAGTCGAGTTCTTCAAGCCCAAGGGTCTCGCCTTCGACGCCCGCGGCCGCCTCGTCATCGTCGACTGGGGCAACCACCGCGGCCAGGTCGTGAGCGGCGCGGGCGAGTTCATCCGCTCCTTCGGAGCGCGCTTCTTCATCCAACCGACCCTGAATTAGCGTCAGTTTGTGGTGAAATGTCCGCACTGGACCGCGTAGGGGCCGCCCTTTCCTTCCCGCCCCCTCCGAGAGTCAGCTCATGTACAAGGTCATCGGTTCGGACAACCGCGAGTACGGCCCCGCCAGCGAAGAGACGGTCAGGCGCTGGATCGCCGAGGGCCGCGCGAACGCGCAGTCCCAGGCGCAATCGGAGGGCGAGACGGGGTGGAGGACGCTCGGTTCCTTCCCGGAGTTCGCCGCCGCCCTCGCCGCCGGCGCCTCGGTGCCGCCCTCCGCTCCCGCGACCCCTCCGGAGCCCGCTCCGGCGCCCGCTCCGGCGGCCCCGGGTCCGTCCGGCATGCTCGGCGTCTCCCGCATCGATGCCGACGCACTCGCGGGGCGGCTCTGCACGCGCCAGTACGATTTCGACATCGGGGGCTGCCTCTCGCGCGGCTTCCGCCTTTTCCAGGACCACTTCTGGCTCGTCGTGGGCGCGTGGGCCGTGTCCTTCCTGATCCAGGTTGCCCTGACCAGCGTCCCCTACGTCGGCGGAGTGATCGGGATCTTCCTCGGCGCGGTGTTCCTGGGTGGAATGCACTGGTTCCTGCTGCGGCTCTCCCGCGGCGAGCAGGCCACGATCGGAGACGTCTTCGCTGGCTTCGGACCGGCCCTCGGGCCCCTGGTCCTCGTCGGCGTCGTGTCGACCCTGCTCGAAGGGGTAGGCTTTATCCTGTGCATCCTCCCCTTCATCTACCTGGCGGTCGCGTGGCACTACGCCTCGATCCTCGTCCTCGACAAGAAGGTCGATTTCTGGGCAGCGATGGAGCTCTCGAGGAAGGTCGTGACCCGGCACTGGTTCGGAGTCTTCGGCCTGGTGCTCGTCGCGATCCTGCTGTGGATCGGCGGCCTGCTGGCCTGCTGCATCGGGCTCTTCGTCGCGGGACCGATCGCCTCCGCCGCGATCGTGTACGGCTATCGCGACCTCTTCGAGGAGGCGCCGGCCCCTACCGCCTGAGTCTGGCGAGTCTCTCGGGCGCGCTGGCACTCCTCGCGCTCGCCGCGTGCGCAGCTCCTCGCGAAGTCGAGGTCCCGGCCAGGCCCCCCTGGGAAGGAGGGAAGGTCGTCTCGAGCAACGACGGCGCGTGGCGCGTCGTGTACCAGCTGTCGCCGGACCCGATCCCGCGCGGCCAGACCTTCTCGGTCGACGCCTGGGTGTTCGCTCCGGAGGCTCCGGACGCGCCGTGCACGGACGTCCAGCTCGCGGTCGACGCCGCGATGCCCCAGCACGGCCACGGGATGAACCGCGTGCCGAAGATCGAGGCCAAGGGGGGCGGGAAGTTCCGGGCCGAGGGCCTACTGTTCCACATGCCCGGCGATTGGGAGCTCTATTTCGACGTCACGTGCGGACCTCTGACCGAGCGCGCGCAGGCGGACGTCCTCCTGGAATGACTCTCTGGCTGTCGATCGCCTTCTCCTCGCTCCAGGCGGGGTCGGAGGCTCCCCTGCCTCCTGTCCGCTTCGACGAGCGGACGATCGCGAGGATCCTGACGCACTCTCCGCTCGGACCTCCGCCGGAGAACCCGACCAACGCGCACGCCGACGATCCGGCCGCGGCGCACCTCGGCCGGTTCCTCTTCTTCGAGAAGCGCTTCTCGAAGAACGGGGAGATCTCGTGCGCGACCTGCCACGACCCAGCCCGCTCGTTCACGGACGGGAAGACCTTGAGCGAGGGTCTGGGCACGGCGACGCGGCACTCCCCGACGGTCCTGAACGCCGCCTGGCAGCGCTGGCAGTTCTGGGACGGCCGCGCGGATTCCCTGTGGGCCCAGGTGCGGCATCCGATCGAGACCGCCGTTGAAATGGGCGGCGACGGCGCTCGGCTCGCGGCGCTCGTCGCGCAGGACGCGGAGCTGCGCGCCGCGTACGAGGGCGTGTTCGGACCGTTGCCGCAAGCGCCTCCCCCCGAGCAGGCTGAACGGTTGCTCGCGTGGACCGGCAAGGCGATCGAGGCGTACGAGAGGCACCTCGTGAGCCGCGATTCGGCCTTCGACCGCTTCGCCGACGCCCTGCGCGAGAACGACGCGGAAGCGCAGGCGAAGTATCCCGAGGCTGCCAAGCGCGGCCTGGCGCTCTTCGTCGGCCGTGCGAACTGCCGACTGTGCCACGCGGGGCCGAACTTCAGCGACGAGGAGTTCCACAACATCGGTGTCCCGACGCTCGACCGCAGTCCCCCGCGCGATTCGGGGCGGTTCGGAGCCGTCGAAGCGGTCCAGAAGGACCCCTTCAATGCCGCGGGGATCCACAGCGACGATCGCAAGGGAGCGCGCGCGAGAGAGCTCGAGACGCTCGCTCGAACCTCCGACCTGTGGGGCCAGTTCCGCACCCCCAGCCTGCGCGAGGTCGCGCGGACGGCTCCGTACATGCACCAGGGCCAGTTCGCGACGCTGCGCGACGTGCTCCACTACTACTCGACGCTCGAGGGGACCGTTCCGGCGGGGCACCACGGCGAGCAGGTGATCAAGCCGCTGAATCTGTCCGAGCAGGAGATCGAGGATCTGCTGGCGTTCCTCGAGACGCTGAACGGAGCGGCACTGCCGCCCGAGCTGCTCGCTCCGCCGGCATCGCCGCGCAAGAACTAGCCCGCATCTCTCACCACGAGTCGGCTGCGACTACGCAACTGCCGGCGTCTGCGGCGTCAGGCTCGGTCGGCCTCCTCGGCGACCTTACCAGGTCGCCTGTGGTGGCCTCGGTCGCCTTCCTTGCATCCACCGGCATTTGCGTCGTCTCGCTCGACCCGT
>JBJXFB010000099.1:0-26429 GCA_046155895.1 Planctomycetota bacterium
CCGTACTCGGCCCGCCCCGAAGCCGGAGTTCAATTAAGGGGCTCGCTCGTAGGCGCCGAGGTCCACTTGTGGGGGAGAACCCAGGCCCGTGTCCGGGGTGAGCGGATCGTCCGCGAAGCGAGGAGAGCCCGCGAGGTCCATCTCGACCGCTCCCGGCACCATCCCGTTGTCGCCGGCGTCGATGCAGGGCGAGGCCGCTCCCACGCGCAAATCCCCGAGGTCGTCGTCGTCCGTCCCCCAGATCCCGTCCAGGCCCGCTTCGGGCAGTCGCACGAATCCCGGATCGCCGTCGACGATCCCCACGCCGGGGAATCCGCCGCGCACGAGGCAGTAGCGGACCTCGATCGGCACGCCGTCGATCGGCACGCCCGTCCCGTCGACCACGCAGTTCGAGATCGTGCCCGTCACGTCGATGTAGTTCATGATCTCGGGGCCGCTGGTCGCGTGGTTCGCGGCGAAGGAGCAGTTCACCAGGCTCGGCTGGCTGAAGACCATGTCGAAGACGCCGCCGCCGAGGTTGGCGCTGTTGCGCGAGAACACGCAGTTGGCGATCTGGGGCGCGCAGAAGTAGCCGTTCATCATCCCGCCGCCCCAGCCCTGGGACGCCCCGTGGGCCGAGTTCCCGATGAACACGCAGTCGAAGATCCCCGGCGCCTCGCCCTCGCTGTACATTCCGCCGCCGCCGAGCCCGGCCTCGTTGCCGACGAAGAGGCAGCGCCTGAACACCGAGTCGTCGAAGTAGTTGCTGGCGCCGCCCCCGACGGGGAAGGGTCCTCCGAGCGCGCTGTTGCGGAGGAAGACGCAGTCCTCGACGAGTACGTCGCTCCCGAGCGTGTACAGGCCCCCGGCCTCGAAGGCGGCATTGCCGACGAAGGTGCAGCGCTGCACGGTCGCTGCGGATTCCAGGATGAAGTACGCGCCGGCGCCGAGGCTCGCGAGGTTCTCGTGGAAGTCGCAGTCGGTGACGATCGGGCTGCCGCCGTTCGCCCACAGGCCGCCGCCGCCCGTCCCGCCGTCTCCGCCGCTCCCGCTATCGTCCCCGGCGGCGCCGTCGTTCGCCGTGAAGGTGCAGTCCTCGATCCTCGGGCTGGCCTCGTCGGAGTAGACGCCCCCTCCTCCGAGGCTGGCCACGTTGTCCTCGAAGGTGCAGCCCTGGAGCCTCGTCAGGCTCCCCGTCGCGAGGTAGATCCCGCCTCCCGAGCTCGCCCGGTTCCGCTGGAACGTGCACGCGACGAAGGCCGCGCCTTCCATGCTGCGGCTGTAGGCCCCTCCGCCCTCCGTCGTCGCCTCGTTGTCCTCGAAAGTGCAGCCGAGGGCGATGGTCCGCGAGTGGTGGTGCACGTACAGCCCGGCGCCGAACAGCCCCGAGTGGTTGCCGCGGAACGTGCAGCCGACGACGAGCGTGTCGTCCCCATGGTCGTTCAGGGCCCCGTGGTTCAGGCTCCAGTTGCCCTCGAAGACGCAGTCCTCGATACGCGGCGAGGCGAAATACACGTTCAGGCCGGATCCTTGCTCCCGGCTCTGCGGGACCGCGCCGAATCCAGGCCCGTCCGCGTATCCGCCGCGGATCGTGAACCCGTCGAGGACCGTCGACGGAGAGACGTGGAGCGCGGTCACGACCTGGAACGCGTTCTCGGAAGCCTGGGTGAAGCCGGGTCCGTCGTCGCCGTCGAGGTCGCCAGAGAGGATCGTCTCGTTCAGGAGGGGATCGCGTTCCTCGAGCGCTTCCTCGGTGGCGGCGAAGCCTCCGAAGAGGCGGACTCCGTCGCGGAGCCGGAAGGTCGAGTCCCGGCTCGCCCCGGCGGCCCCGGGCCTGTAGGTGCCTCCAGCGACCCAGATCTCGTCGCCGGCGCGGGCCCGCGCCAAGGCCGTCTGGAGATCGGAGAACGCGCTGACCCAGGCCGAGCCGTCGCCGCCCGCCGGAGCGGAGGAATCGACGCGCAGGATCCGGCCGCCGCCTCCACCCGAGCCGCCCGAGCAGGCCCAGGTGGCGAGAAGACACGCCGCGAGGGGGAGCGAGGGCCGGGCGAGGGCTCGAGAGATCGACACTGGACCCGCGATTCTACCCGAGACCGCGGATCGGGCCCGCGCTGAAGACGCGCAGGGCCTTGACAGTCTTTGCGCCGGTCCGTTTGCTGAATCCACTCTCGTCCACTGGCCCCGTTCGATCGCTCGAGCGGGAAGGAACCCGAAGGAGAAACCGATGTCCAAAGGCGAACGCGCCCCCAAGGAAAAGAAGAAGCCCACGCTCTCGATCAAGGAGCGTCAGGAGAAGAAGAAGGCCAAGCAGGAAGCCAAGAGGGGGTTGGCGTAGCGGGCGAGGCTGCGCTCTCGGTCGGCGACCTCGCCACGGTCCGGATCGAGAAGATCGTCCACGGCGGACGGGGACTCGCGCACTGTCGAGGTCGGGCGCTGCTCGTGCCCTTCACGGCTCCGGGGGACTTGGCCCGCGTCAGGATCGCGAGGGTCGGCCGGAAGATCTGCGCAGGCGAGATCGACGCGCTCCTCGAGACTTCTCCGGATCGCCGCGAGCCACGCTGTGCGGTTTTCGGCGCTTGCGGAGGGTGCCAGCTCCAGCACCTCGCTCGAGCAGGGCAGCTCGAGGCCAAGGTCTTGGACCTGCGGGACTGCCTGCGGCGGATCGGCGGGATCTCGTGGCCGGGCGAGATCCCGATCCACGCCGGACCGGAATTCGAGTGGCGCTCGCGCACCGAGCTGCAGGTCGATCCGCGCACCGGGAAGGTCGGCTATTTCCGTCCGCGGAGCCGGGATCTCGTCGCGATCGACGACTGCCCGATCCTCGTGCCCGCGCTGCGCGCGGAGGTCCGCAGGCTCGCTGCCGCGGCCGCGCCGGCCGGGCCGGATCGGCTCGCTCTCGCCGCGGGGGACGACGGCAGCATCGTCCACGGCGCGCGTGAGGCGCGTCAGACCGTGCTGGGCGTCGACTACCTGCTGCGCGCCGACTCGTTCTGGCAGGGGAACCGCCCGCTCCTCGAGACGCTCGTGCGATCCGCCTGCGGCGAGGATCGCGGCCGGGTGGCGGTCGACTTGTACGCGGGAGCCGGCCTGTTCGCGCTCCAGCTCGCGCGGCACTTCGCGATCGTCCACGCCGTCGAGGTCGACGCGGCGTCGGGAGCGCTGCTGGCGGAGAACGCGCGCGCGAACGGGGCCGTGAACGTCCGGGCGGCAGCGCAGGAGGTCGAGCGCTGGATCCTCGCCAGCTCCGCGCCCCGCCGGCCCGATCTCGTGCTCCTCGATCCGCCGCGCATCGGCGCCGGCCCGGCCGTGGTGGCCGGAATCGCCGCCCTGGAGCCGGCCCGGATCACCTACGTTTCGTGCGACCCTCCCACGCTCGCCCGGGACCTGCGCGATCTCGTCCAGCGCGGATTCAGGATCGAGTCGATCGTCGCGTTGGATCTGTTCCCCCAGAGCTACCATGTCGAGGTCGTCGCGCGACTCGCACCGATAGCCCCATGAGCCGGAACGTTTCCCTGCGCCCCCTGTCGCTCCTCCTCGCCTGCGGGACCTTCGCGGCCTGCCAGGGGACGGGAGCTTCCCTTCCACCCGGACAAGGCCTCGTCACGGTCGATCGGGATCCGCCGAGCGGCGAGGAAGTGTTCGAGGCTCCGTCGTGGAAGGTGGGCGATCGATTCGTCTACTTGAAGGGAGGCATCTCCCGTATGGCGTTCCGCGTCGAGTCGACGGAGGCGGGCGTGCACCGGCTCGTCGACGAGCAGGCCGGGCTCGTGACTCTGGTCGGGGAGGACCTCTCGGAGCGCGGCCAGGAGAAACCCGGCTCGCCCGAGCTCACGGTCTCCTACGACCCGGCCGATTTCGCGCTGACCTGGCCGCTCTGGGTCGGCAAGCGCTGGAGCTGCCACGTCGTGCGCCGCGCGGACGGGCAGGAGGACGTCCCGCTCCTCGTCACTTACGAATGCGATGGCGTGGACACCATCCAGGTCCCGGCCGGCACGTTTCGATGCCTGCGGATCTGGCGTCGGGCCCGTCCGGCCCGGCAGGGCAACTACGTCGATCGGATCTCGCTCGAGTGGTACGCCCCCGAGGTCGGGGCCTTCGTCCGGAGGCTGAACGACAGCATGCTCGTCGAAGCCGTCGAGATCGACCGCCAGTAGACGGAGCCTCCGCGAACAAGAAGACGCCCCCCGCGACGCGTGTCGCGGAGGGCGTCCTCGATACGTTTCCCGTTGCGCGGTCTACTTGACCTCGAGCCACTTCCCGTCGTCGAGAAGGAGGCTGCCCATCGATCCGTCGGTCGCGTCGGGGGTGTAGTGGTTGAAGCCGGTGCCCTTGCCGTCCCAGGCGTCCTTGAACCAGAACGAGTAGGCGTCGCCGATGAAGAAGTCGCCGATCGAGGCCGCGAAGTGGCAGATCGGGAACACGGGGATGAACCACATGACGCCGTCGAGCCAGGGGCTGTTGACGTACGTCTTGGCATCCCAGTCGTCCACCGTGCGCTTGAGCTGGTGGGGGCCGGCGGAGCATGCTGCGAAGGTTGTGATGGCGAGCAGGGCGCAAGCCAGTCGTAGTTTTCTCATGACTAGGTGGATCCTCATCGTGGGGGTCTGGGTGACTGGCTCGATCCTCCAAGGACGACGCCGGGTACACCTGAATGGCGGAAAGGTTAGGGATCCACGGGGGCGCGATCAAGCGTGGCGCGGTCGCGAGACGTGCCGGAATCAGGAATGCGGGGGAGTCGCCGTGTCGCTGCTTAGGATGGGTTCGCGATGCCCAGCAGGAAAGCAGCGCCGGCACGCGCTCGAGGCCGACTTCGGATCGGCGGAGAGCTGCGCGACGGCATCGGCGTGGAGACGGTCGGCGACCCTTTCGACGGGAGCGCCGTGGGCGAGGTATGCGTCGGCGGCCGCGACGAGATCGAGGCCGCGATCGCCGCAGCGGCGTCCGCCTTCGCGGTCACGCGCCGCATGCCGGCCTTCGAACGTGCCGCGATCCTCGAGCGCACCGCCGCCGCGATCCGCGCCCGGGGCGAGGAGCTGGCGGACCTGATCGCGCGGGAGTCGGGGAAGCCCATCCGCTTCGCGCGGGCCGAAGTCGCGCGGGCGGTCGTCACGTTCACGCTCGGCGCCTCGGAGTGCCGGACCTGGCGGGGCGAGGTGCTGCCGATCGACCTCGAGGCCCGGCCCGACCGCAGCACCGAGGGCCGCCTCGCCCTCGCGACGCGCGTCCCGCGCGGCCCCGTCGCGGCGATCTCGCCCTTCAACTTCCCGCTCAACCTGATCGCCCACAAGCTCGCACCCGCGATCGCCGTCGGCGCCTCCATCGTGCTCAAGCCGCCGCCGCAGTGCCCGCTGACGGGTTTCGAGCTGGCCGCGATCCTCGACGAAGCCGGCCTGCCGCCGGGAGCCTTGAACGTCGTGCACTGTTCTCCCGCGGTTGCGCAGCGGATGGTCGAGGACGAGCGCATGGCCGTGCTCTCCTTCACCGGCAGCGACGTGGTCGGGTGGAAACTCAAGGCGCTCGCGGGCAAGAAGCAGGTGCTCCTCGAGCTCGGCGGGAACGCGACCTGCGTCGTCGACGAGGGCGTCGACCTCGACTCGGTGCTCGAGCCGATCGTGCTCGGCGCGTGGGCGAACGCGGGCCAGGTGTGCATCCGCGTCCAGCGCATCCTCGTCCACGCGTCGCTGTACGAGCGCTTCCTCGAGGTCTTCGTCGGGCGCACGAAGCGCCTGGCGGTGGGGGATCCGCTCGACCCCGAGACCGTCGTCGGGCCGCTGATCGAGGAGAGGCACGTCGACCGCGTCCTGGCCTGGATCGAGGAGGCGCGCGCCGGGGGAGCCCGGATCCTCTGCGGGGGCGCGCGCTCGGGCCGAGGGATCACGCCGGCGGTCATCACCGGCGCCTCACCGGGGATGAAGGTGTGCCGCGAGGAGGTCTTCGGGCCGGTGGCCGTGGTCGAGCCCTTCGACGACTTCCGCCGGGCGATCGAGAGCTGCAACGCGAGTCGGTTCGGTCTGCAGGCGGGGATTTTCACGCGCGACCTCGGCCGCGCCCTGGAGGCGTACCGCGACCTCCAGTACGGGGGCGTGATGATCAACGACGTCCCGACGTTCCGGGTCGACAACTTCCCCTACGGCGGGACGAAAGACTCGGGATTCGGGCGCGAGGGGGTGCGCTACGCGATGGAGGAGATGAGCGAGCCGAAGGTGCTCGTGATGCGGGGCGCTTGACGCCCCTCCTCAATCGCCGGTCGAAGGCTTGGCGGGTCCCCCCGAGAAGCGCGCGGCGTTCTCCTTCCACCAGGCGAGCCAGGGCGCGGGCTTCTCCTGCAGCTTCTCGCCCGTGAGGCGCGCGAGCGCGCGGCAGATCGTCGGGCCTTCGACCTCGATCCGATAGCCGGACGTTCCGCCGACGCGGACGTCGAGCTGCGTCGCGTCCTCGACGACGTTGACGATCGGATCGGCGATCGAGGCGCCTTGCGCGATCTCGAGGTTGTAGTCCTGCACGTACGCGACCTGGTTGCCGATGAGGATGTGCGCGCGGTAGCCGCCCGGGTGGCCCGAGCTCTGGAGTGCGGTGAGTCCAGCCGCGAGCGCGGGGACGGAGGAGCGGTAGCCCATCTCGCCGAGCGAAGAAGCTGCGTTCGAGCGCAGCTCTGAGTCCTCGAGCGCGAACGCGGCCTCGACGCGACGCGCGAGCGACTCGTCCTTCGCGTCGCGCAGCGCGCGCGCGGCCTCGGTGCGAACCACGGGTGAGGGATCGACGACGCTGCGGCGGACGAGGGCGTCGGCGCGGAGCTTGGGGTCGATCCGGCGCAGCGCGAACGCCGAGAACGCGCGCACAGAAGCCGAAGGCGAGCGCAGGCCGCGCTCGAGCTCCGGGACGGCTTCCTCGCGCGGCGCGCCGGTGAGTCGCGAAGCCGCGAGCTCGCGGTAGGCGGGCTTCGCCCGCGCGCCGAAGAGGACGAGCCGCGCGGGGAGCGTCCGCTCGGCCGTCGAGGGAAGCGTGAGAGCCAGGGGAGCGTTCGCGATGAGCGCGCGCGCATCCGCGTGATCGGGGACCTGACCGAGGACGAGGTCGAGCTCCTTGACGAAATCCTCCAGGCGTCCACTCGCGAGGGCGAGTCGTGCCGCCTCCACGCGAACCGCGAGGATGACCTGCGCCTGCTGTTCGGGATCGTAGCCCCCGTCCTGGAGCTCGAAGCGAACGCAGGAGTTGCCCTGGGGGACGAGGACGAGCAGGAGTGCGTGGATCGGGATCATGGCGCCTGAGATGCACGCATCATTCCACCCCGCCTCGACCGCCGCCACCCGCTCCCGGGCGTGCGTCGCCCGCACGGATGTGTGCGGGACAGCACTTCAGGGACCGAACACCGCGCGGACGGCGTTCGAGGCGTTGAACCCGGCTCCGCAGGGACCCGCGGGATCGGCGTACCAGGCTTGGAAGAACCACGTCTGGCCGGGTGCGATGTCGCTGCCCGTCAGACTCCCGGGTCCGAGCGACGCGATGCCATTCGGGGCGGCGACGGTGGGAGCGAAGCGACGGAGGCCGAGGCTCCCTGCCGCCACGTGCCGGCGTCCGTCTCCGAGCGGCGCGTCGGCCGCGGCGCCGCCGCGGAAGAAGACGACGGGACGTGCCGGCGGCATCCCCTCCGCGATCAGGGAGAAGTCGTCGCGCGCGAGACTCCCCGAGCCGCACGCGCCGAGCCGCGCTCCCCGGTTCGTCGAGTTCGCGCACCCGGCGACGGGATCTCCGTTCCCGCAGGCGCCCGCGCCCGCGCAGTGGCCGTAGGTCTGCGCGAACTCGGGCAGCTGGAGGACGCGGACCGATCCGGAGAAGGACCCGAGGTCGTCGTCGCCGGTCGCGCTCGCGAAGAGCGTCTCGCCGTCGGCGGACAGGTTGCGTCCGAAACCGTCGTCGTCGATCCCGTCCGTCGGGGAGATCCGGGCGACGAACGGCCACGCGCCGTTCTCCGGTCGGTAGACGTAGATGGCGCCGGGTCCGGCGGGCCCGAGTTTCGAGCCGGTTTCCGGCATCGACACGAGCGCACGATCGCGCTCGAGGCAGACCTCCCGGCCGAAGTCCCCGCCCGCGGGGGAGTCGGGCGGAACGAACTTCACCCTCTCGATCCAAGCTCCGCTCGTGCGCTCGAAGAGATAGGCCGCTCCCGCGGTCCCCGCGGCGAGTGCGCCGACGAGGACGCGATCGCCGTCGACGTCGACCGACCAGCCGAAGTGATCGATCGGCGCTCCGTCGCTCGCGGTGAGCTTGGCCGTCTCCACCCAGCCTTGCGGCGTCTTCTCGAAGACGTAGGCGGCTCCGCGGAGACCGTTGTCGTGGCTCTTGCCCACGACGATCCTCGTCCCGGACACGGCGACGTCCTGCCCGAAGTTGTCGCCCGCCGCGAGGTCCGCTGGCATGAGCACCGCTGTCCGGATCCAGCTCTGCGGCCTCCGCTCGTACACGCAAGCCAGACCGCCGGGATCGGCCCCGCCCACCGTGGCGGCCAGCACGTCGCCGTCGATGGCGACCGCAGTGCCGAAGAGGTCGCCCGCCTGCGTCTCGGCGCCGAGGAGCTCCTGAACCTCGTGCCACGACCCTTCATCGAACCGCAGCACGTACACGGCACCGGTGCCGCCGATGCCGCCGTGGTCGTGAAGGATCGCGCCCACGACGGCCGTCGCGCCGGAGATCGCGGCCGACCAGCCGAACCAGTCCTCCGCGGCCGTGTCGCTGCCGGTCAGGGTCTGGCCCTGGACCCACCCCGAGGGCGCCCGCCGGAATGCGTAGACCGAACCGCCGCCAGGACCCGTGATCCCCGTTTGACCCACGAGCGCGCGACCATCGTGGACGGCCACCGAAACCCCGAAAGCGTCGTTCGCCTGTCCGTCGCTCGCGAGGAGCTTCTGCAGCACGCACTGCGCGGCGACGCGCTCGGAGAAGGAGAGCGCGAGGACCAGGAACGAGGCGACGCGTCGGAGGGCCATGGGATTGGCGGAACGGGAGCCACCGATCCTATCGAGATCCCGTGGGAGCGGGGGGATGCTCGGAGCTCCTACGGCTGCGGCTTCTTCAGGTGCGTGTCGAGGAACTTCACGTACGCGTCCGACGCCGCGATCCGGTTCTTCTTGCTCTGGAAGCCGTGGCCCTCGTCGGGGAAGAGCACGTACTCGACCGGCACGCCGTTCTTGCGAGCCGCCGCGACGATCTCGTCGCTCTCGCTCTGCAGGACGCGCGGGTCGTTCGCTCCCTGCACGACGAGCAGCGGCCGCACGATGTTCTTGGCGTGGAGGAGAGGCGATCGGGCCTCGAGGCGCGCCTTGTCCACCTTCGGATCGCCCATCTCGGCGTACAGCGCCTCGCGGAAGTCCTCCCACCACGACGGGATGTTCTCGAGCGTCCGCACGAAGTTCGTCACGCCGAAGATGTCGATGCCGACGTCGAAGGCCTCCGGCTCGAACGCGAGCGCGGCGCACACCATGTAGCCGCCGTAGCTCCCGCCGATGATCCCGACGTGCTCGCCGTCGACCCAGTCGAGGCCCTCGAGGTAGCGGCGGCCGTAGATGCAGTCCTGCAAGTCCACGTCGCCGTGCTTGCGGTCGTCCATGTGGTGGAAGGTCTTGCCGTAGCCCGAGCTCCCGCGGTTGTTCACGGCGAGGACCGCGTAGCCGTGGTTCACGAGGTGCTGGAGCGTCGGGCTGTAGCCCTTGCGGCTCTGCCCGCCGGGTCCGCCGTGCACCCACACCAGCGCGGGCACGCGCGTCGAGGACGACGCGGCGTGCGGACGGTAGAGGAGTGCGGGGATCTTCAAGCCGTCGAAGCTCGGATAGCGCACGACTTCGGCCTCGACGAGGTCGGCGGGCTCGATCGCGGGATTGCGCGCGTCGGTCAGGCGGCGCGGCGAACCTTGACCGAGTTGCGTCACCCACAGGTTCGCGGGCGAGGTGTCGTCGGAGACGTAGAAGGCCATCCGGTCGCGTCCCTCCTCGAAGACGATGCCGCGCACGTCGCCGCCGCCGGCCCCGCCCACGTCGGGGAGCGGAAGCTCCTGCCCGCTCGCGCGCTCGAAGACGCGCACCTTCGTCTTGGCGTCGGCGTTCACCGCCGCGACGATGTAGCGCCCGTCCCTCGAGAACTCGTAGGAGACGACGTCCCAGTCGTCCTGGAAGGCGACCTTGCGTTCCTTCGAGGCCAGGTCGTAGGCCCACACGCGGTAGAACTCGCTGCCGACGTTGCTCGTGTAGTAGAGCGCGGAGCCGTCGGGCGCGAAGTCCGCGACTCCGTGCGACACGTCGCCCTCGTGCGGCGTGACGTGGACGAGCGGAGCGTGCGACTTCAGGTCGAGCATGTACACATCGCTGTCGGCGTTGTTGCGCGTCTTGGTCAGCGCCACGAAGCGTCCGTCCCCGCTCACGTCGCTGACGTCGTAGCCGCCCGGGTTCTCGTAGAGGCGCTCGCGCGCGTAGCCCGGGGCGACCTCCGTGGCCGCGGCGGGGATCGGTCCGGCGACCACGTAGCGGTAGAGGTCGAAGAACTTCGGATCGCGCTCGTTCGTGAGCGCGAAGAACGAGTGGCCGTCCGCGGACCAGTCGACGAACTGCGCCTTCAGCTCCGCGCCCGGAGTCAGATCGACCGCCGCTCCGTCCGGCTCGCGGACGTAGATGTGCGAGAGCTCGTTCCCGCCCTGGTCCGACATGTACAGGAACCGCTCGTCCTTGGGGAACCAGGCGACGGCGTACACGGCGTCGGTCGTCGAGCGCGTGAGCTGCTCCATCGGTCCGCCGTCGGTCGGCTGCGCCCAGGCGTTGAAGACGCCGCTGCGGTCGCAGGTGACGAGGATCTTCGTTCCGGACGGCGAGAAGTCGGCGCCCGAGATCGCGGTGGTCTCGTAGAAGGTCCGCGCGTCGTGGCGGGGGACTTCGCGCGGTCCCAGGGAAAGGGAGGATTCCGGCGCGGTGCACGCCGCGAAACCGAGGAGGAGGAGGGAAGCGCGGATCTTCGTCGCTTGGAGCATGAGGGGTTTCCTGGGGGAGGGAGTCGGACGCGACATCCTAGCGAGGATCGGGGTCGATCGTGGTCCGCCTCCCCGCGCGTTCGTACGATCCGCGTCGCTTGAAGAGCGCCTGGTCCCGGGCGGGCGAGCTCGCCGCGAGCACGCCGCAGTCGCGAAATCGCTACGTCGACTTCCTGCGCGCGGCCGCGATCCTGTGCGTCGTCGCGGGGCACTGGCTCGCGGCGGCGCCTTACGTCGACGGAACGGGGAAGCTGCAGGCGACGCACATCCTCGCGGTCGCGGATTGGACGCACTGGCTGACCTGGGCGATCCAGGTGATGCCGGTCTTCTTCATGGTCGGCGGCTTCTCGAACGGCCTGACCTGGCGCGCGGCGCAGCGCGACGGCGTCGCGTACCACGCGTGGCTCGACGCGCGCCTGCGGCGGCTCGTGTGGCCGGTCGTGCCGCTGCTGGTGGTGTGGGTCGCGCTAGGGATCGCCGCGCACCTCGGCGGCGTCCGGCCGGAGATGGTGAAGATCGGCTCGCAGATGGCGCTGATCCCGACCTGGTTCCTGGCCGTGTACGTCGGCGTCGCCGCGCTCGTGCCGATCACGCACGCGATGTGGGAGCGCTGGGGCTTCGCTTCCTTCTGGGCCTTCGTCGCCGCGGCCGTGCTGGTCGACGTGCTGTTCTTCCAGGCGAACCTGCGCGCGCTCGGCTGGGTGAACTACCTCCTCGTGTGGTCGGCCGTGCACCAGCTCGGCTACGCGTGGGGAGACGGACGCCTGCGGAATGGGAAGCTCGGCCTGCTCTACTTCGCCATCGGCCTGCTCCTGCTGCTCGCGCTGACGCGCTACGGGCCCTACCCCCGAGCGATGGTCGGCGTGCCCGGCGAGCCGATCAGCAACACGTCGCCGCCGAAGATCACCCTGCTCGCGCTCGCCGTGATGCAGGGCGGCCTCCTCCTTTCACTGCAAGCCGCCGCACGCCGCTGGCTCTCGCGCGCCGCGCCGTGGACGGCGACGATCCTCGTGAACGGGATGATCATGACGATCTATCTCTGGCATCTGACCGCGATGCTGTTCGTGATCGCGCTCTCGAGCGCCGTAGGCGGCGTCGGATTGCGCGTCGATCCCGGAAGCGGAGCGTGGTGGGCGACGCGCCCGCTGTGGCACGCCGTGCTCGCGATCGCGTTGTTCCCGCTCGTCTTGATGTTCGGCCGCTTCGAGCGCCCGAAGTCGCGCACGGGATCGTCGCCTCGCGCCACGCGCCTGCTCGCCGGCGCCGCCCTCGTGTGCGCCGGGCTCGCGCTGCTCGCGCTCGGAGGCGTGGGAGGAGACGGTCCGCTAGGCCTGCGTCCCGTCGTCCTCGGAATCACCTTCGCGGGTGCGGCGCTGATCCTGGCGCCAGCTTCGCATGAACCGCGGAGTCGGTGATCACTTCCCGTCCCGCTCGAGCTCCGCGCGCGCCCGCAGTCCCTCGCCCTCGAAGCTCAAGCCGAATTCGCCGCGCAGGACGCGCGCGAGCGCCGCGGGGAACCTCGGGCCTTCCTTCTGCGCCGCGGGAGAGCCGTAGTCGCTCGCCGCCATCGACTGCATGGCCTCGTCCCACGCGAAGCTCCCGCCGGCCGGCGTCGTCAGGCGGACGCCGAAGACGCGCTCGTGCACGGCGACCGGGTCCTCGGAGGGGAAGCGCCGTTTCCATTCGGTGAGGATCGGCAGCGCGGACCAGGCCACGCGCTGCAGCTGGATTCCGTTCTCCTGGCCGGCCAGGCCGCTGAACAAGTCGACCGCGTCGCGCTCGGCGCGCAGCCCCAGGCTCGAGCCGAGCCAGGGCCGATCGCGTGCGGCATCGGCCTCGCCCGCCTTGCGCGCGATGCGGCGGTCGATGGCACGCTGAACGACGTCCTCGCGCAGCGAGAGCACGAACGCGTCGGGCATCGCGGCGTAGTAGATCGCCATGTTCTCCAGCTCGTCGCCGAGCCCCGCTTCCTCCTGGGCGTTGATCGCGACGTAGCTCTGCTCGTGCCAGGTCCTCGTCTCCCAGCGCGTCATGCCCGGCACCGTGCCGTCCGCCATCGCGCGGACCGCCACCAGGAACGCGGCAAGCTTCAGCGGATCCTGGACCTCGACGTGCAGGGCGAGGGGCATCCGGTAGAAGCCCTTCTCGAGATGCCTGGAGCGGTCGGGTGCGCCGAGCAGCTCCTCCCAGAACGCGTCGCGGTCGGCGTAGAGGGCGATGCCGCCTCCGATCCACCCGAGCGGATCGGCGCCGAGCTGCTGCGCGAAGGGGCCCAGGCCGTCGCTCAGGAATCGTCCGACCTCCGAGCGCTTCCCCAGCGCGAACGCGAAGTGGAAGAGCGTTCCCTCGTGCGCGTCCCCGGCCGAAGCGTCGAGCGTCGCGTCGAGCGTCAGGTTGCGGAACTCGCGGTACTCGCTGTCGACGACGAGCGGCATCACGGTCAGATCGCCGGCCATGCGCGTCGGCGTGAACGAGAGCCGCAGCGCGATCGGATCGAAGACGGTGCTCCAGCGGCTCTGGAAGCCGGCACGGAAGCGCTCGTAGGCGGCCTTCTCGCTGGGCGTCACGCGGTCGAGGGGGAGCTCGGCGACCGGCGTCAGGAATCCTACGCGGCCGTAGACGGCCGATTGGACGCCGTCCGCTCCCCACGAGAAATCCGAGCTGTAGGGGAGGTCGGGCTGCGCCGCCGGCGTTCCCGCGGCCGTCTTCCCGAGCGCCACCGCGTCGAGGTTCCGCGCGTGGATTTCCGTCATCGCGGCCATGGCCCGCACGCGCCGCGAGTCGCCGATCCGCGAGCGCGGTCCCGCCCAGCGCCGGATCGTCGCGTCGGTGAGCACCAGCAGGGCGCTCTCGGCGGGATCGCCGCGCTTGTAGCGATCGCGGAACCAGACGTACTCGTCGGCCTTCGCGAGCGGCTGCGCGCGGCCCTCGGCGGCTGCCGCGATGCGCTCGAGCTGGACCGGGGAGTTCGTGACGACAACCGTGTCGCCGATCCGGGCGGAGTACGAGGAGATGCGCCGGTCGGGGCTCCGCACGCCGCGGTAGGCGATCTTGCCCGCGCTGCCCTCGACGGCCTGGGCGCCCTTCGATTGGGCCTCCGCGTGGCGCATGACGAGGTGCTGCTGGAGCACTTGGGGCGCCTTGCAGTCGAACAGGATCGCGAGATCCGTTCCGCTCGGCAGGTACGGATCCGAGCCCGTGATCGCGACGCTCGCGACGACCGCGGGACCGAGGAGCCGCGCCGCGGCCGAGAGAGGCAGGCACAGCTGCTCCTGGTAGCGGTCCTTCGAGCGCTGGTCCTCCGCGCGCGAGCTGGCGAACTGCAGGACGGGCGTCCCGGCCTCGTCGACCTCGTCGAAGACGCGCGTCATCGCCTCGAACGAGGGGAAGAAGACGCCGTGCTGGTCGGCCGGGACGAGGTTCGCGAGCGGGTCGAGGTCGGGATGGAGGTTCGCGACGAGCGCCTTCCAGTCCATGGCACGCGTGGTGACGCCCTCGATCGAGTCGACGGCGACCGTCGACTCCTCGTCAGCGAGTCCGCGCAGGATCCGGTCGAGATCGAGGTTCTCCGCCAGCGCGCGATTGCCCGTGAAGAGCTCGAAGGTCTCGTCGAAACCCGCTTCGCGGATCCGCCAGGGATTGCCCGCGTTCGCCTCGCCAGCATCCGAGGGTCCCAGGCCCCGCGCGGCGCGAGCCGTCGCGGCGCGGTAGCGGAACCAGGCGGAGCCGGGCAACTCGTGGCCGAGGAGTCGCGAGTAGTGCGCTTCCTCGGCCGCGTGGAAGGCACTCTTCGCCGCAGGATCCTCCCTCCCGTCGGGAATCTTGAAGCGGAGCACCTCGAAGCCGCTCAAGTCGGGCTTGGCGAGGAACACGCGACCGGTCGTCCCGCCGGAGACGCGCATCGCGCACCGGACGGGATGACGAGCCTGGAAGGACCATGCTTCGTTGGCCGCGTACTCGAGGAAGGCCTCGCCGCCCCCATCGAGGACGACATAGCCGCCGAAGGGATGCTGGCGTCCCCACGGGAACGCGTGCGACCTCGTGTCGTCTGGCGCGGGCCGATCACCTTCCCAGGCGATCTCGTCGAACGGGACCACGACGTACCGATCCGCCGAAAAGGCGAGCGGAGCGAGGAGCGAGAACAGCGCGAGCAGCATGCGGTGACCTCCGTTCCGCGCAGGGTACGGAGGAGCGCGCTCGCGATCTAGCGCGGGAGCCTAGCGCGAGGGCTGCGGCGAGCGCGTTTCCGCCAACACGGCCGCGCGCGCTCGGTCGATCGCTTCCTGCGGCGTCCGGCGCAGGTCGGACGCGAGCCCGACCTGCGACAGCGTCCACACGAACCATTTGGTCGGATCGAAGTGCCACCACAGCACTCCGTTCCGGTAGTCGGCCTGGAAGCGGTGGTGGAAGTTGTGGTAGCCCTCGCCGAGCGTGATCAGTGCCGCGAGCGAGCTGTCGCGCGCGGAATTCGCCAGGCTGTACGGCCGGCTCCCGAAGCAGTGCGTGACCGAGTTCACCGCCCCGGTCGCGTGCCACTGCACGACGAGCCGCAGGAAGCCGGCGACGAGCATCGCACCGAAGGGATCTCCCCACGCCAGTCCCAGGACGAAGGGCAGGACGAGCCCCGAGCAGAGCGCGAGCACCACGTAGTGCCGGTCCTGCCAGGCGATCAGCGGATCGCTCGAGAGGTCCTTCACGCCCTTGATGACCCCCGGCTCCTTCTCCTTGTGGAAGATCCACCCCAAGTGCGCCCACCAGAACCCGCGCCGGATGTTGTACGGGTCCTCCTCGCGGTCCGTCTTCGCGTGGTGGATGCGGTGATCGCTCGACCACTTGAGCGCCGAGTTCTGCACCGCGGCGGCTCCGAAGAAGAGGTAGAAGATCCGCACGGCCTTCGCCGCGCGGTAGGTCGGGTGGGCGAAGAGGCGGTGGTAGCCGCCCGTGACGGACACGCCGCAGAGGGCGAACCACGCCACTCCGAGGAGGATCGTCCAGGGCGAGGTGCCGACGAGCGCGAGCCAGAGCACCGCCGCGATCGCCATCACGTGGCATCCGCTGACGAAGAGGATGTTGGTCCAATCGAGCGATCCCGCGGGGGGGAGCACAATCGGGGACTCGAGGTCCGAGGCCGGAGTCGAGACTCGCATCGCCTCAGTACCCCGTGCCGGCGCCGAAGGCCGCCTGGGGATGATGAGAAGCCTTCGACGAGCTCGGGCGGCCCCGCGGCGGCGGTCTCGGCGTCCTCTTGCCGAGGCTCGGGCCGTGGCTCCGTCCGCCGCCACCCGATCCGCCCTTGTGCGCGTGCCCGTGGTGCTTCGGCCGGCCGGAACGCGGAGAGCCGGAGGATCTCGGCCCGTGTCCCTTCGGCTCCGGCGGGCGCGAGCGGAGGCTCGTCGGGTCGCCGCCCGCCACGCGGATCGTGCGCTTGATCAGCCTCTCGATGTCGCGCAGGAACGCGCGCTCCTCGCCGCCGCAGAGCGAGATCGCGATGCCGCTCGCCCCGGCGCGCGCCGTGCGCCCGATGCGGTGCACGTAGCTCTCGGGAATGTTCGGCAGCTCGTAATTGACGACGTGCGTCACGTCGTCCACGTCGATCCCGCGCGCGGCGATGTCCGTCGCGACGAGGATCGGGCTCTTGCCCTTGCGGAAGCCCTCGAGGGCGCGCTCGCGGGCGTTCTGCGACTTGTTGCCGTGGATCGCGACCGCGTGGATCCCGTTCTGGACGAGCCCGCGAGCGACACGGTCGGCGCCGCGCTTCGTGCGCGTGAAGACGAGCGCCCGGCGAACGGCCGGATCGCGGAGCAGCTGCGCGAGCAGCTCGCCCTTCCGCGAGCTGTCGACGAAGTGGACGCTCTGCTCGATCTCCTCGACGGTCGAAGCCTCGGGCGTCACGAACACGCGCAGGGGCCGATCGAGGATGCCTTCCGCGAGCGACGTGATCGCCGTCGGCATCGTGGCCGAGAAGAGCAGCGTCTGCCGGCGCTTCGGGATGGTCCGCAGGAGCTTCTTCACGTCGGGGAGGAAGCCCAGGTCGAGCATGCGGTCGGCCTCGTCGAGGACGAGGATCTCGACCTGGTCGAGGCGCGCGTGGCCCTGCCCGATGAGGTCGAGCAGGCGGCCCGGAGTCGCGACCAGGATGTCGACGCCGCGCGAGAGCGCGCGCACCTGGTTCCCCTGGCCGACGCCGCCGAACACGACGGTGCTCGACACCTTCAGGTGGCGGCCGTAGGCCAGGATGCTCTGCTGGACCTGTGACGCCAGCTCGCGCGTCGGGACCAGGATCAGGCAGCGCATCGAGCGGTCTCCCGCGCGGCCTCCCTGCGCGGTAAGACGCTGGACGATCGGGAGGACGAATGCGGCCGTCTTGCCGGTGCCCGTGCGGGCGCAGCCGAGCATGTCGCGGCCCTCGAGGAGCGGCGGGATCGCCTGCGCCTGGATCGGCGTCGGGTGCGCGTACTTCTCGTCGCGCAAGGCGCGCAGGATGGGCGCGATGAGGCCGAGATCGGCGAAGGCGGGTGCGGACTCCGGCTTCTTCGGCGCGGCCTGGTGTGTGTGAGGATTCGAGTGCGCGTGCGACCGGGGCCGCTGCGCGAGAGTTTCTGTCATGTGTCTTCGATGTTCGGGGGATCGGCGCCGGCCCGACGGAGGGTTGCGGCTCATGCCGGTCTCGCGTCGGGCTTCGTCGCCTCGGGAGGTGTGTCTCGCTCCGCCTCGGGTTTGGATTCCGGGTCCATGGAGCTCGCCTCGCCCACGAGGGGGAGGGGATGTTCGGCTCGCTCGCGCTTTCGTTCCGCCTTGTCGCGCCTGTGCTGGAGCTTTTTTCGCTCCCGCTCGCGCTTCTGGAAGGAATCCAACCGGTGTTTGCCGCCAGGCTCGCGAATCAGGACCGAGCCTTCGCGCCGAGCCGGGCAGGAAGAAGCGGAGCGGACCGGATCGTCCGGGTCACGCCTTGAATGAGGGCGATGCTAGTCGACGGCGGAGCCGATTGCGAGGGGCTCCGGGCTGAATCATCCGTTAGGAGGCGCGATTGGGCTCCGGCGCGCGCCCGATGACGAATCCACCATCCCGCGCGAAGTCCGCGACCTTGCGGACCCCCGCATCGTGCTTGAAGTCGGGGTGAGGCGCACCGTCCGCGCGCACCGTCCGCGCCCGCATGGCGGCGGCTCCCAGCTCGCGCGCATCCGCAGCGCGGACGTACTGCGAGCAGGCGGAGAAGTAGTCCGAGTTGGGCCAGCGCCCGCCCTTCTGCGCGGGAGCGTCGCCGAGCGTCGCCATCCTCGAGACCGGGCGATCCGTTCCCCAGGGCGCCTGGGTTCCCGACGGGATCCAGCCGTTGCGGTAGGCCCGTTCCAGCACGGACTCCCAGAGGACGCCCGGGACGTCGATCTCGGCGCCGTCGTCGCGTGTGAGCCGGTACTTCATGCTGGGAGCGCCGTGCACGTCGGGCCCGCGGCCCCCATCCTACAAGGAGTTGCCGGGTTCGAGCCGACTGCTTCGGAGTTCCTTCAGCTCGTGGATGCGCGCTCCTCGGCCGCCACGAGGGCTCGCGCCCGCCGGATCTCCTCCGGAGGCGTCCGGCGCAGATCGCGGGCCAGGCCGATGCGGGAGAGCGTCCAGACGAACCACTTGGTCGGGTCGAAGTGCCACCAGCGCACGCCGTTCCTGTAGTCGGCCTGGAAGCGGTGGTGGAAGTTGTGGTAGCCCTCCCCGAGCGTGATCAGCGCCGCCAGCGAGCTGTCGCGCGCCGAGTTCTTCCGGCTGTAGGGCTGCGATCCGAAGCGGTGCGTGACCGAGTTCACGGCTCCGGTCGCGTGCCACTGCACGACGAGCCGCAGGAATCCGGCGACGAGCAGCGCGCCGACGGGATCTCCCCAGGCGAATCCGAGGGACAAGGGCAGGGCGGCCCCGAGGAGGAGCGCGAGCACGACGTAGTGCCGGTCCTGCCAGCGCACGAGCGGATCGGCCGCGAGATCCTTCACGCGGCTGACGTCGACGGGCTCGCGGTCCTTGTGGAACACCCAGCCCATGTGCGCCCACCAGAATCCGCGGCGGATGTTGTAGGGATCCTCGCCCGTGTCCGTGCGCGCGTGGTGGATGCGGTGGTCGGCCGACCACTTGAGGGCCGAGTTCTGCACCGCTGCGGCCCCGAAGAGGAGATAGAAGGCGCGCACGACGCGCGATGCTCGGTAGGTCGGGTGGGCGAAGAGCCGGTGGTATCCGCCGGTGACCGCCACGCCGCACAGGGCGAACCACAGGACGCCGAGGAGGATCGTCCACGGGGAAGCGTGCACGGCGACCAGCCAGGCGACCGCGGCGAGCGCGATCAGGTGCGCGGTGCCCACGAAAGCGATGTTCGTCCAGTCGCGTTCCGTCGCGACGGCCGCTCGCGCGTCCGATCCTAGGTTTCGATGCTGCCTCTCGGTCATCAGGAGAGCCTCCTCCGATCCGGGTCCAGGTTCCAGACTCTTCGGCGATTGTGGGCTTAGTACCCTTCTCGTTCCGGCGCCGGAGACCACATCCGGGACGGCAGGGCCTCTCTGGAGCCTCGGGGGCGTCCTAGCCGCGAGTCCGCGTCCGCTTGGCGGTCTTGAGCGAGCGGTAGCCGGGACGGCGCACGAGCACCTGGTCCCGCGTCTCGCGGGTCCGGCCGGCCATTTCGGTGACGAAGGTCTCGACCAGCTTCCGCCCCGCTTTCGCGGCGGACGCGCTGTCCTCGTGCTCGCTCTCGATCGTCCGGTCGTAGATGGGCTCGCCGGAGGGATCCCCGTTCCACCGCGCACGGAGGACGTGCCAGTGGTCGGACGTGAGGACGGGGGAGTTCCGGCGGTTCTTGGTCTCGCGGATCATGGTGTCGCTCCTGCGCTGCCGGGCCCGGACCGCACGAATCGAGCTGCTGACGGATGTTCAGCGGAGTCCATGCCGGCCGGCCTCGGGGCTCATGGAATCGAGCCGGGACTTCGTGCCGAGCCTTGCAGGAAGAAGCGGGGCGCGCGCGGAGTTCCGCGGCGCGCCTGTTGAGGAAGCGATTCTAGCCGATCGGTCCGCGGATTGCGACGGTTCTTCTCGGCTTGCGCGCCGATCCCTCGCGCTCCTGGCCTCGGCATGCGATGCTGCTCGTTTCACGCTCCGCCGTGGAAGCACTCATGACCGATCTGCAACCCCACTCCTCGCCGACGGATCCGGCCGCCTTCGCCGTGCTCGGCGTGGCGCCGGATCTCCAGAAGACTCTCGCGGACCTCGGCTACGAGGAGCCGACGCCGATCCAGCGCGAAGCGATCCCGCGTTTCCTCGAGGGGCGCGACCTGCTGGCCCAGGCGGGCACTGGCACGGGGAAGACCGCCGCGTTCGCGCTCCCGATGCTCCAGCTGGTGCCGGAGGGAGATCCCCAGCCGAATCATCCCTTCGCCCTCGTCCTCGTGCCGACACGCGAACTCGCGATGCAGGTGGCGGAGGCGATCCACCGTTACGGCCGCGGGAAACGCGCCAGCGTCCTCCCGATCTACGGCGGCCAGTCGATCGGCCAGCAACTGCGAGTGCTGGCGCGCGGCGTCGCGATCGTCGTGGCGACGCCCGGCCGCGCGCTCGACCATCTCGAGCGAGGCACGCTGGATTTCGATCGTCTGAAGGTCGTCGTCCTCGACGAGGCCGACGAGATGCTCGACATGGGCTTCGCCGAGGATCTCGAAGCGATCCTGCGGAGGACTCCCCCGCAGCGTCAGACGGCGCTGTTCTCCGCCACGCTGCCTCCGCGCATCCTCGCCATCGCGAAGAAGCACCTGAAGGACCCGGTGCGGATCGCGATCGCACGCGAGCGCACCGCGGCGGGGGAAGTGCCGCGCGTGCGGCAGATCGCCTACGTCGTGCAGCGCGGCCAGAAGCACGCGGCGCTCGGACGGGTCCTCGACATGGAGACGCCGGCGTCCACGATGATCTTCTGCCGCACGCGCCTCGAGGTCGACGAGCTGACCGAAGCGATGAACTCCCGGGGCTACCGGGCCGAGGCGCTCCACGGCGGCTTAGCGCAGGAGCAGCGCGACCGCGTGATGAAGCGCTTCCGCGCCGGCCAGGCGGACCTCCTCGTCGCGACCGACGTCGCCGCGCGCGGGCTCGACATCGAGCACGTGTCGCATGTCGTGAACTACGACGTGCCGACGGATCCCGACGCCTACGTGCACCGGATCGGCCGCACGGGCCGCGCTGGGCGCGAGGGCGTCGCGATCACGTTCTCGGAGCCGCGCGAGCACCGGCTCCTGCGCAACATCCAGCAGGCGACCGGGCAGAAGATCGTGATGGCGACGCTCCCGACGGTCGCGGACCTGCGGCACCGGCGGCTCGAGCTCACGCGCGCGTCGCTGCGCGAGGCGGTCATCGCGGGCGATCTCGACGCGTTCCGCGCCGTGGCGGCCGAGCTCGCCAGCGAGTTCGACCCGATGGACGTGGCGGCCGCCGCCGTGAAGCTCGCTCACGAGGCGAGCCACGCCGAAGCGGAGGCCGCGGCCGAGGAGCAGGACCTGGAGATCCTACCGGTCGAGCGCGGTCCCGCGCCTCGTTCGCAGGGCGGTCCGCCGTTCCGTCATCCCTCGGGCGACCGCCCCTTCGGTCGGGACTCGCGGCGCGGGCCGCGCCCGGTGAGCCACGGCAAGTCGCGGCTTTTCATCGGCGCCGGGAGGCAGGACGGGTTGCGGCCGGGCGACCTCGTCGGCGCGATCGCGAACGAGGCCGGCGTCGACGGCCGGTCGATCGGCGCGATCGAGATCGCGGACCGCTTCGCGCTGGTCGAAGTGCCCGAGGAGCACTCCGAGAACATCATCCGCGCGCTGCGCGGCACGACGATCCGCGGCCGCAAGGTGAACGTGCGGCGGGACCGCGAGGTCGCGGAGTAGGCGCCGTCTAGGCCGACGCCGCGACCGCGGGCTCGGGGAATCCCTGCAACGGACAGAGCAGCTCGCTCCGCCGGCCCGACCACAAGCCGCGCATCCAGGGTTCCATCGCCGGGGCGGAAATCTCCACCGTGCCGTCCTCGTGCAGGCGGCCGACCTGGTTCCTTGGATCGTCGAGGATGATCGTGCACTTGCACAGGCGCCCGTCGGAACGCACCACGAACTGGTTGCCGTGCGCGGCGTAGCACACCTCCCCGTGACCGGGCGATGGAGCGACAGCGGCCCCGAGGACGGGCTGCGTCGACGAGCGAGCCGCGTGTGCCTGCAACTCGGCGTAGCGCCGCCACTCCTCGTCGCTGCCCAGGATGGGGACGTGCTGGCCGTTGGATCCGCCATAGTGCCCGAGCGGCTTGAGGAAGATCTTGAACCGCTCGTCTCCTCGGAAGGTCTCTTGGCACAGTTCGACGAAGGCAAACATCGCCTCGAGATTCTCGCGGTCGACGTGCAAGCGCAGATGGACCTGGAAAGGATCGCTTCGCTCCCGCATTGCGAGAACGTTGCTCCAGATGAGGTCGAAGCTCGGACGCCCGCCGGCGCGGACGCGTCTGCGGTCATGGTGCTCCGGGGGTCCGTCGAAGGAGATCTGGTACTCGTTCACGCCGAGGGCGAGCAGTCGCCCGAACACGGCGGGGGAAAGCTTCCAGGCGTTCGTCGTCATGTTGGAGTTCACGCGCAGGTCCGGGTACTCGCGCGCCAGACGCTGCGCGTGCCTCTGCACGTCCTCGACGATGTCGAGCGCGAGGAGAGGTTCGCCGCCAAACCATCCGAGACTGAGCAGGTCGAGGCGGGGCGCGCGCACGGAGAGGAGTTGCTTCACCCCGAGCACGACGCCGGAAGTCATGCGCCCGAGCGCGAAGTCCTCGTAGCAGTAGGTGCAGCGGAAATTGCACTTCTCCGTCGGCAGGAGAATCAGGCCCAGCACTCGCGGCGACAGGCACCGCCGGACCAGGGCATCGGGGACTTCCATGTCCTACTCGCCTCCGCCGCGCTCGGTCATCGTCTGAGTCAGCTTGTCCTGGACCAGATGCGTGATCTTCAGTTGGATCCCCGTGGGACAGAGCTCGTTGAAGCACCCGGTGGTCTTGAGCGGCATCGGAGGCTTCTCGTCGCCACAGTTGAGAGTCATGTTCGGAGGGCTCGTCTGCGCCCCGAGGATGATCTCGAGCTCCGCGTGCTTGTCGAGCTCGAGCATGAATTCCACGGACTTCTCGTTGTTCACCAGGCGCATGCGACCGGACTTGTCGAACTCGAAGCAGTATTGCGTCTTGGACGGGGTGGGCATGGAAGGGTCTCCTTGAAATGGGTTGGTGTCGTCAGCTGCGAGCTCCCACGGCCAGGATCCCGGCCCAGTGGAAGGGATGCGTGCTCTCGCCGCGCGCGCGGCGGTCTTGGAGAATGCGCAGCGCGGCTGATCGAAGGGTTTGCGCGACGCTCTCGCCCTCCTCGAGCCAGCGGCGGTAGAAGTCGATCATGCGCGCCTCGGCCGTCTCGTCGACGACCGGCCACAGGCTCGTGACCAGCGTGCGGACGCCGGCGATCTGGAAGGCGCGTCGCAGTCCGAAGACGCCTTCGCCGTTCTGCACCTGGCCGAGGCCAGTGTCGCACGCCGAGAGAACGGCCAGACGAACGCCGCAGAGGTCGAGAGCGGAGATCTCCTCGGCGAGCAGGATTCCGTCCGAACCCCGCGCGGCGGAGCGATCGTTGGCACCGGCGAAGACGAGACCCGAGAGCAGCGAGTGCTCGGGGGCGAGCTCGAGCGCGAAGGCGGCGGCCGGCGCGCGGCCTCCGACGCCGACGCCGCGCACTCCGGGGTCGACGGACCCCTTGCTCGAGGGCAGGAAGAACCCGTGCGTGGCGAGGTGGAGGACCTCTCGCCCGCGGGCCAGACGTTCGAACGCCTCCTCGGTCGCCGCGGATCCCGTGAGGACCACGGCTTCGGGCGCGTCCTCGCGTCGGTTCCACACGGCGGCGATCTCGAGCGCCTCGCTCGCCGCCGACGGCAAGTCGACAAATCGAAGCTCGGCGAGAGGCTTCGTCCAGACGTTCTCTTCCCCCCGCAGAGTCCACGGGGGTGTGGACCCGCCGATCTCCGTGTTTGCGAGCAGTATCGATTCGCTGGATCGATCGAACGCGGGTCCGCCGAAGGCGAGGAGGCCGCGTCCCGCCGGACCGCCCTCCACCGGCAACAGGTCGCGTTCCGTGGACAGGTAGTGGATCGGCGGCGCGCGCTCGATCAGGTACTGGTTCTCACCGATCGGCAGGGCCGCGAAGTCGAGCAGGACGAGAGCGCCGTCGGGAACGATGCAGATCTCGCTGGAGCCGGCCAGCGCAGCCTCGATCGGGTCCCAGATGCTCGCGCGCAGCTCTGCGGCGACGCGGCGATACTCGGCTTCGCTCGTGGCAGATCGAGATAGCGCCAGCGCACTCGTCACCAGACCGTCGATCGCCTCCGCTGCGCCCAAGGAGCGGACCTCGGGGCCACTCGACACCGCAGGACTCAACAGGACGAGGTAATCAGGCCCGACGCGTGCGAAGGACACCAGCGCAACACCGGGGGGCAGGGCGCGCGCGACTTCCGCGAATCCGACTTCGCTCTGCACGCGCGAGGCGCGCTCCGATGCGCTCGCCTCCAGGAGGTCGCGCTCGGCGCGTTCGCGCGCCTGGAGCGCCCCCGCGAGCCTCTCGCGCGAGGCCGCGCTGGAGGGATCGGCTTGAGCGTTCACCGCGAGATCCGCGTAGCGCTTGCGGGCTTGGCTCAAGGTCTGTGCCAGCTCGCCGACCTTCGGGTCCTTCGAGAGGGTCGCCAGTCGGCGGCGCTCGATCATCTCGCCGAAGACGATGGACCGTGAGCGGACGAGGGCGTCCCAGGCCTGCGCCGCGCGCTCGGGATCGGGCTTCGCCGCGGCGATCCGGAGGCAGTGCGGCAGGCCGTGCATCGTGTAGGTCGCGGAGCTCAGCGCACTGCGCTCCTCGAACCCCGCCGCCGTCGCCCGCAGGTGCTCGCAGGCCGATGCCTGGGCTTCGAGGGCGTGAGCGAAGGCTTCGTCAAGTCGATCCGCCTGGACGAGCGCGCCCGCGAGCTGATCCTGGGTCCATGTCGAGTTCGGGTGGTCTGCGCCCTCCTCCCGGCGCCGGATTTCGAGGGCCTGTTCCAGGAACGCTACGCCCTCCTCGATCTCGCCGGCGTCCCGACCGCTCGCGAGGATCCTCCCGGCGTCCCCGAGCAGATCGGCTCGCGAGGTCCCGGCGTAGGGGACGTCCTCGACAGCCGACAGGCCGTGGCGGAGGTGCACGAGCGCGGCCATTCGTTCGCCGCGTCCGAGCGCGATCTGGGCGCTGAAACTCTCGATCCAAGCGAGATCGGTGGGTTTGGCGGAATCGATGCTGTGGTAGATCTCGCGAGCGCGGGCCACATGCTCTTCGGCGGCCTGGAGTTCCCCGGAGTTGATCTCGTCCAGCGCGATTTTCTGGAGCGGAAGCAGGAGCGAATGGGACATGGGTCCCACCGCTCTCTCGTAGATGGCGAGAGAGGATTTCCAGAGCTTGCGAGCCTCTTCGTCCTCGCGGAGGAACTCGTACACGTCGGCGAGCACGGTCATCGTCCAGGCGACGAGCAGGTGATCCTCGTCCAGCTCCGACCGCCGCATGTCGAGGGCCTGCTCGAGATGCCGACGGGCGACCGGCCAGTCGCGCAGGTCGATGGACGCAGCGCCCACGTTGTGGTGCTGCATCGCGATCAAGGGGTGTCTTGGCCGCAGGATCCGTTCGTAGATGGCCAAGGCCCGCTCGTGGCCCTCGCGTGCCAAAATCGCGTCGCCGGTCCACGCGCGCGCGATCGCCTCGCGGCTGTACCGGAAGGCGACGTCGACGTGATCCGGAGGGAGGGTCGCCTCCTGGATTTGACCCGCCCGGGCGTACAGACGTTCGGCCTCCTCGAAGTCTCGATGCTGCGAGTAGGCGAGATGGCCGAGGTAGGTGAGGACCTGCGCGACGCGCGGGTGGTCGGAGCCGAGGAGCGCCTCGCGCTGCTGGAGCGCTCGTTCGAGCTGCTTGCGGGCGGCCGGGTAGTCGCTCAGTGTGAAGCACAGGATCGCGAGGTCGAAGCGGTTCTCCGCAACGTCGAGCGAGGGTTCTCCCGCCGCTGCGACGGCGATCTCGACCGCGAGCTCGGAGAGGCGGCGCGTTTCGGAATCCTCTTGCTTGCCGTTCGAGCGCATCGCCCGCGCGAGGAGCCGCAGGAGCTCGGCGGCTTCGCGAGAGACGTCTTTTCCCGCAAGAGCGGCGGGGGACAAGAGCTCGCGCGCAGCGGCCTCGGCGAGGGCGGGGCGGCCGTCCTGGAGCAACCGTCGGATCTCGTCGGCGCACGCTCCCGCGGGTTGGGGTGCGGACGCGAGGTCCTGTGGGGGACTCGCGCCCGCCGTTGCGGTGGTCGCGGCCAGGACGAGGAATCCGAGGAGCGTATTCCAGGTGCACATCGAGCACTCCTGCGCTCTCCCGAG
>JBJXFB010000116.1:0-13790 GCA_046155895.1 Planctomycetota bacterium
CTAACGATGCAATCGCGAATCTACAAGTGGATCTTGGGCGACAGGCTGCGAGCAGGGAAGCCCTGAGATGAAACGCCAGGCGCGACCTATTGCGGCTATCCTTGTAGGATCTCTTTTCACGGTAGTAGCTGTTGTTTGGATTACAAGGTCGCCGCGTGATACCGAGATCGGGAGTTATCTTGATCCACATGTAGCCTCGACAGAGGTCGAAGCTGATCCTCAGCGTACGGCGGTTCCCAACTCGGAATCCGTGCTCCTGCCTGACACTACAAGCCCACTTTCGCGAAGCCTTCCAAGGCTTCGCTCGCAAGTTGTTGATGCGGATGGGTCGCCGCTCGCAGGAGCGCAAGTGACCTGGACGGTACTCTCCTCAGATTGGGAAGGTGACAGTTGGCCAGAATTGAATTGGAATGAGATCGAGCGCTGGACTTCATGCGCACTGACAAGTGATGATGGTGTATTTGAAATATCGCCGCCCCGAGGAACAAACAAAGCAACAGGGTCGGTGCTATGGGTGTCGCACCAAGAGTGCTCCGCTAAGTCGTTTCTAATGGACTACCCCGTTGTGCCTACTCACATTCCTGAACGGATCACTCTGCGCCGATCCGGAGCGTTTACTGCGATGGTCGTTAGGCCAGACGGAAGTCCCGCAGTAGGAGCAGCTGTCGTTCAATCTTTATATCTAGGTGACTCAGGCGCAGATGTTAGGACGCGTCGTGAACGAGAGAGCAGGCGAATACTCCGCCGACGATATCCGGTGGACAAGGACGGAAGCGTCCGGTTGCACGCCTTGCCCGGCCTGAATTGGATCTGGGCTGAGGATGGTGCTCTCGTCTCGGAGCCCTGGGAAGGGGAGCCTCCAGCGCAAGTACCTCTGGAGATAGGCCCGAACTTCACGGCGAGTGGACGCGTCGTTTCAGGCGCTTCGCTAACAGTTTCTTCTAGCGCGGTAGTTGGATACTCGATTCGGAGGGGAACTACTGAGTCACTTCTTGGATCGAGTGCAGTGCGGTTGGACGGAACGTGGGGACCTAAGAGCGTCCCGGTCTTGGAAGGTGACGAGTACTTGTTTTGGCTTGATGGGGTTGGCCTTGTCAAGGAAGTGAAGGCCATTGAACCGCCATTGGCTGGAGCATCAGTCGAGTTACAGTTTGTCGCCGAGCCGGGGTTCGAGGTCCCGGTCTTGGTGCTTGGGGCCGAGGAGCAAGAACTAAAGGGTGCACGAGTGGAAGCGAAGTGGATCCGGAACGAAGCATGGCGCTCCCATGTAATCTACACGGATGACAACGGGATTGGACGGCTCTGTAACCTCCCAGCAGAGGTAGTACACATACGCGTATCCCATGAGGGATACATCGATGAGAGTGCCGATCCGATTGAAGTGTCCGCTTCCCGATCTGTACCCACTATCGTTCGCCTGACTCGCGCAGGGACTATTACCGGAAGATGTCTTCACGGAACTGATCCAGTGTCATCGTTCGAACTGCTGTGGTGGAAAGATTTTGGGAATCCAAAGAGTCGTCAATTAGTGCGGAACAGTTCTGACGGCACATTCACGATCAGCCGGGCTCCGCTTGGAGACGTCACCGTAATGGCCACCTCCTCAGTCTTTCCGCAGTCAGAAGCTGAAATCGTTCGGGTGGTTTCTGACTCTCCTACGGATATCGTTCTTCAGCTAACTGACTCGCTCCAGGGTCGTGGCAGAGTATTGGATGCAGCCACTTCGAGTCCCATTGCTCGCGCGATGGTTCAAGTTCTTACTCATTACAGGGGGAAGCCGATTGAAGCACATGGTGCATCGTTCACTACTGACTCACAGGGACACTTTGAAATTGCCGGTTTAGTTCCTGGCGGAAACCCGATAAACGTTTCAGCCCCTGGCTATGCGACACGGACAACCTATGCTGCGGGTGTTCGGGGAGAGACTGTAGAGTTTGGACTTGTGCCGCTTTGTGCGAAGCGTGCGGTGGAAATTACACTTCAATCGAAAGGCGATGAGGACCTGTCCACCTTTGTGTGCGAGCTTTCGGGGACCACTTCAATTCCAGATCGGAGATTCTCGACTGATGGAGTGATCCGGTACGACGCGCTGGACCCTGGTCCCTACGGGGCACGCATAGTGTATCCGGGTCAGAAGACGTACCGAGACATCGCGTTTGTGTTGTCTCCTGGTCAGGACACGTTTCTTCGAGTGCTGGTGGAGACCCAAACGCTGCTTGTTCGTGTGATTCCGGATTCGAGTAAGGAGATTCCGGATAACGTGGTCTTGTGCGTGCAGTCGGGGGTGTCCACCACGGAATTCTCTCGTCAGTACTATGGGATTCCATCGACCGGAGAGGTTGAGATTTCCCGAGTCGCAGGTTTACTGGTCGCGACCGTCGAGACCTGGGACGGTGAAGTAATGGGTATTACACAGGTGGAGGTGCGTCCGAAGTCATCCTCACCAATCGAGGTTCGGATTGGGGCCGAGGATCTTGAGTTTCAAGTTGTTGATGTCGAGGGCGAGACAGTCTCTGGAGTTACCGTATTCATCAGCTATCCATCTAACGGTGCAGGGTGGTACGACACGCGAGTGTCTGATACTAGGGGCCGGTGCACGTTTACCGGGCTGTCCCTTGAAGAGGCACTAGTGCTTATTCACAAGTATCCCGAAGGCTACATGGCTGGCAAAGTCATTAATGTCCGCAACCTTGAGCCAAGGCCAATCGAGCTCTTGTTCGCCCCGGATTGGGATCTAAGGGTTCTTCTCGTGGAGAGGAGCGTGGTGGCGGGTGGAATTGATGTCGCCACGTACGATTCGGATGGTATCCGTCAACTGCCGGACACAACCAGTGATGCGCAGGGACTCGCAAGTATCGCGCGCGTATCTGGCGCGGGTTGGACTGTCAGAGTCGCGCACCCGAGCTACTGGCCGACCGAGTACTGTATAGGGCCTCATGATCCAAGCCCGTTTCCAGTTCAAGTTCGACGCTTGGGCAGTGTCGAGTTCAGCCTGAAGACTCCCTACGGCAACCCGGCCCCCGGCGTGACGATTGACATGCAGTCCGCTGAGATTGGAGAAATGAGTTCGTCCTGGATTAGAGCAGGGCGCGCACGCGTCTCTAACCTCGATCTGAGGACGGGATCTGATGGCAAGCTGCGATTCGACGCGCTTCCAAATGGCCCGTACCGCTGGTGGGGGACGATGCCTACCGGCGAGATCATTGAAGGCGAAATAGTAATTCCGCCACAGGCCACTGCGTTTGTGAATTCGACAACTCCCTGAAGTGAGGCTTCGGCGAGTGGCTCTGTCAAGTGAAGATCATCGAGGGATATTCGCCGCGAGTTGCTAATCGAAGGCTTTGAAGATTACTAACCATGCCCCTCATCGTCGGGGTCCCAAAAGGTCATCTGACCCGCGCCGCGCCTACGGCGCCTTCGTCGAGAATGAGCCCAGTGGCCTTGGGAGCACCGTGTCGGTTGCCACGATTCTCATCACCAATCGTGAATGCCCCTGGAAGTGCGTCTTTTGCGATCTTTGGAAGAACACTCTGGACGAGACCGTTCCATCGGGCGCTATTCCCGAACAGATCCGGACTGCTCTCGTGGATCTGCCTGCCGCGCGCTGGATCAAGCTCTACAACGCCGGGAGTTTCTTCGATCCTCGCGCGATTCCACCGGGTGATGTTCCTGCGATTACGGACCTCTTGGGATCCTTCGATCGGGTAATCGTCGAGTGCCATCCCGCACTCATCGATGAGGGAGCAGGGTCGAGTGTCATTCGGTTCCGCGATCTACTCCGGACACGCTCGATAGGATCCTCCAGCCCGATCGATGCACCTCCAGCCTCCGATACCAGTCCCGACAATCAGTCCCACCTGATCGAAGGAGCCTGTCCGCCTCAGGAGTCCGATCCGACACGCGAGCCCATCCGAGCTATCGCTTCGCTTCATCACCCCATCTCCAATCCAGCAGGCCGCCGCCCATTCCCTCGTCTCGAAGTGGCAATGGGCCTCGAAACCGTCCACCCCCTCGCCCTCGAGCGCCTGAACAAGGGCATGACCCTCGATGACTTCGCGCGCGCCGCCGACGTCCTCCGCAAGTCCGACATCGATCTCCGCGCATTCGTCCTCGTCCAGCCTCCCTTCACTCCTCCCGAAGAAGCTGTCCATTGGGCACTCCGTTCCCTCGACTTCGCGCGCGACCAGGGCGCGCGGCTCGTCGCTTTCATCCCCACTCGCGGCGGCAACGACGCGATGGAGGCACTTGCCGCCACGGGCGATTTCGTGCCGCCGCGTCTCTCGACGCTTGAGGAGGTACTCGATCGGGGCCTCGAGAGCAGCTCATCTCATGGCGGTCCCCTTGTCGTCGCCGATCTCTGGGATCTCGAGCGCTTCTCCCGCTGCCCGACCTGCTTTCCCGCTCGATCCGCGCGCCTTGGTCGGATGAACCTCTCGCAGCAGGTCGAACCCCGCATCCCCTGCGACTGTGCATCGTGACGGATTCCTGGGCGTCAACGCCGGGTCAGGTCGACTTCAGATGTTCTCTTGCAGCCCCTCGGGAAGTGCCTTGTGTGCCAACTGGCATGAGGCAGCCTTCGATCGCCTGTTGATGAAACCATAGTGTGCGTCCTCGGGGACAACAGCTGCGAGGTGATCTCGCAGGATCAATTCGGCGAAGACGAGGCCCTTCGCAGGATCAATTGCGCGAGGACAAGTCCGATGGAACAAGTGAGCGGGGACAAGTCCGCTTGATCAATCAGCGGGCCCCGACTCGGAGAGACCCTTCCCATGCGGAGGCGGACCCCAGACGCTCTCGACGAGCCGGCAAGCTGCGTCGAGGTGAGCCAGGTCGATTCGGTAGGGCATCCGTATCCGCACCTGACCCTCCATCTGGTCCACATCGAATTCGGAGAACTCGACGAGCAGCTGCCGTTCCTTCGGACCGAATCGCGCGATCCGTCGCAACCCAGGCCCATTGGCACGCACTCGATAGCGCTTGTCGAAGGCTTCGTCTCCCACGGGAGGTTGTCGATCGCCAAAGGTCCAATGGTCATCCCAGCCGGAGATCGCGAAGGTTGCGTCCGCGTCTTCGACTCGAAAGCGCAAGGCATTCTCCGAGTCCATGCCGTAGTGGAAGAAGTTGAGCGAGTCCAGTTCGAAGGGTCGAGATGCGACCGTGCCCCGCATCACCAACTCGACCCCGTGAGCATCGACCTCGAACCCACGAGCTTGCGCCAGCGCGGTCCATTCCTCGATCTGAAGCTTGCGCGCCTTGCGGTGGTAGACGCGCATCCAGATCCCGTGCACCACCCACGCCAGTCCGATCAGGGCCAGACCGGCGCCGAGAACGAGGAGGGGTATTGTCAGCGGTCGATCCGCTTCAGTAGCGAGGATCACGTAGAAGAGGCGAATGACAGCATCATTCGGGGCGCTTTCGAGGCTCACGCAGCCAAGGCCAATGCCATTGCCCAACGTCTAACTTGGCTCGCAACTCGACACGGAACCCAGTCAGTTCGGTAGGTTATCACCGCCCGACTCCCTACGCCTCTCCGCGGCCCCCCATGTTCGACCTCGCCATCGTTGGTTCCGGATTCGGGGGGTCCTTGACCGCTCTCGTCGCGCGCAAGCTCGGTCTCGACGTGGTCCTTCTCGAGCGGGGGACGCACCCGCGTTTCGCCATCGGCGAATCCTCGACGCCGATGTCGAACATCCTCATCGAGTCGATCGCGCGCGATTTCGATCTGCCGCGTCTCGCGCCCTTGTCTCGTTACGGAACCTGGAAGAAGACCTACCCAGAGATCGGCGTCGGCCCCAAGCGCGGGTTCAGTTTCTACGGTCACGCCCTCGATCGGCCGTTCACCGCGCGCGCGGATCGTCGCGACCAGCTTCTTGCCGAGGCGAGCCCACACCACGACGTCGCGGACACGCACTGGTATCGGCCTGATCTCGACCACTTTCTCGTGCGCGAGGCGGCGGCGGCTGGGGTCGAGTACGTCGATCGGGTCGAACTCGACTCCTTCGAGCTTCGTGGAGCGAGCATCGATCTCTCTCATGGAACGGGCTCCAGATTCGCTCGGGAAACGTGCTCAGGACTAGCGCCGGGAAAGCGCTCAGGACGCCGGCCGGGAACGAGCTCGGAACTCGCGCTGGGCAGGAGCTCAGGGCCCTTGCACGCGACGGACCCCAGACCCGGTCGCGGAACGGGCTCCGGTTCTGCTCTCGGGACGGTATGCAGACTCTCCGGCACCCGCGGGGGAGCGCCCTTCGCAGTCGACGCGCGCTTCGTCATCGACGCGAGCGGTCCACGCGGCTTCTTTCACCGACTCCTGCGGCTTCCGGCCGCTCGTTTCGAAGGGTTTCCCGACACGCAGGCCTTGCTCACGCACTTCACCGGCGTCCACCGCTGGCAGGACGTGAAGCCTGGCGTCGACGACGGCGAGCCTCCGTACCCCGTCGACGACGCGGCGCTCCATCACATCTTCGACGGCGGGTGGATGTACGTCCTACGCTTCGACAACGGCATCACGAGCGCGGGCTTCGCGCTCGAGGATCGGCTCGCCAAGGAGCTGCGGCTGGGCGACGGCGCGGAAGCGTGGCCGAGGATCCTCGAGCGTCTGCCGTCGATCCGCGCGCAGTTCGCCGACGCGACTCCGGTCGAGCCGTGGATGCACATGCCGAGGATCGCATTCCGCACGTCGGTCGCGGGCGGACCTGGATGGACGATGCTGCCCTCCGCCGCCGCGTCGATCGATCCGCTGTTCTCCACGGGGCTCCCGCTGACTCTCCTCGGCATCGAACGGATCGGCCGTGCGATCCGCGACGCGTGGGGGACGCCCGAATTCGAGCCGCGGATGCGCGCGCACGAGCGCGACACGCTGTTCGAGGCCGATGCCGCCGCGTCGCTCGTGGGCGCGGCCTACCGCTCGTTCGGCGCGTTCCCCGCCTTCGTGGGCATCGCGAGTTGCTACCTCGCGTCGGTCAGCTTCGCCGAAGTCTGCTTTCGCCTAGGGGACCGCGAACGCGCGCGCGGGTTCCTGGCCTGTCGCGACGAACTCTACGTAAGCCATTTCGCAGGCATCGCCGCGGACGCTTCTCGCCTCGCGAGAGGGAACGGCGTGGCTTCCGACGCGCTTGCTTCGTTCGATGCGCGGGTCGCGCGTGCCGTCGAGCCGATCAACGTGGCTGGGTTCTGCGACCCCGATCGCCGGGGCTGGTACCCGGTTTCCTTCCAGGCCTTGATCGATGCGTCCTCGAAGCTCGGGAGAACGCGGGAGGAGGTCCGGGCGTTCCTCGTGGCGCAGGGCATGTCGCGGTGGCTCTGAGGGAGACTGGTCCCCTTGGCTGGGCATGAACTTTCCAGATCGACCGAGAAATCGAGGCGGATCCGGGAGTTGGGAGATCCGAGCCCTGCCCGGTTGTGAAATGTCGCCACAAGTCCTTGTGAGGGAAGAACATCGCACCGCGGCATGCCCAGCCAAGGGGGCCAGATTCCAGTCAGTGGCCGCTGACGCTCACGGTTTCTCGAGCGGTCGTGCCTCGGCCAGGAACTCCCGCACGAGTCGCTCGAATTCCATGGGTCGCTCGAGGTTCGGCACATGGCCGCTGGCGGCGATCACGGCCTTGCGGGAGTTGGGGATTTCGCGGTCGAGGTGGTCGGCGATCGCGTGCATCTCGGGGACGTCGCGGCTGCCCACGAGGACGAGGGTCGGGCAGCGGATCGTCGAGAGTCGTCCGATCGCGGCGGGATCGAGGGGGATCTCGAAGTCGGTCTGCAGCCAGTTCGCGGTGTTCGCCAGCGCCAGCTTCCGGAGCTTCGAAGCGAGCTCGGGATTCTGCATCGCCGGCAGCATGTATCCGCTCGAGAGCCACGCCTCCACGGCACGGGCGCCGTCGCGGGCCTGGATCGCGGCGCGGATCTCGTCGTGCCAGGCTTCAGGTTCTTCCTTGAACGGGAACCCCAGCAGCCCGGGGCCCACGAGGACGAGTGCCTCGACTCGCTCAGGGTGCTCGACGGCGAACTCGATCGCGATGCGGCCGCCGAGCGAGAGGCCGACCAACGTTGCGCGTTCGATCTCGAGCGCGTCGAGGAGCGCTCTCAGGTCGTTCTCGTGCGAGAACGGCTCGGTCATCGGACCGGACTTGCCGAAACCTCGGACGTCGTAGAAGACCGTCCTCCGTCGCTCCGCGAAAACTTTGGGCTCGGCGAGGTTTCTCGCTTGGTCCTCCCACATCTCGCGAGCGAGTTGCGCGCCCTGGACGAACACGATTGCGCGTTCTCCCGAGCCGTAGGACTTCCAAGCGAGCTTCGTGCCGTTCACCTCGGCGATCTCGTCGCGGACCCGATCCGCGGCGGGCCTCGATCTCTCGGGGATGGACTCGCAGGCGCAGGCTACGAGCGCCGCCACGAGAGCACTGAGGACAGCGCGAGTCGTCATGGATCGCTCATTGTCCTCGCGAGGAGCTCCGCGGACCAGAGTCTCGAAGTTACACCGGCATGACCGAGGCGAGTCCTTGGCTGCGTGGGCATGACCGCGGCGAGTTCTTGACCCGCTCGCAGCTTCGGCAGTACAGGAATGGCGGCGGGAGGCTCGCTCTCGCCCGCGAGTCGGCCGAAAACAGGGGAGCTCGGCATGTCGAATCGAAACCCGTGAACCTTCGCGGCGGCGATCTCGATCGCCCTCGGATCGAGCGGATGCATCTTCGCGGTGGAAGGCGACTGGTGGCGCAAGGAGTCCGAGTGGGAACGGCGGCATCGCGAGCTCGAGAAGCAGTACCGACCGCTGCCGACGATCCGCACGCCCGACCTGCGTCCGAGATCGGACGAGCCCTTCGTGAACGGCGACGCCGTCGGCATCTCCGTGCGGGTGCTGAACGAAGGCAACGCCGCCGCGACTCCGTTCGACGTCGTCGCGGAGGTCGCGGTGCCCGGGAGGGCAGCGCAGACGTTCACGATCCGGTTCCCGGACCTCGACCCGGAGGAGTACTTCACCACGTACATCGGCACGGTCTCGATCTTTGGCATCCCCCTGCCGGTCGACATCTCGGTGAAGGTCACCGCCGATCCCGTGACGCCGTCGTTGCCCAAGGGCGAGGTGGTCGAGTTCGACGAAACCGACAACGTCCGGACTTTCCCCTACAGGATCCACTGAGCTCCGGTCCGAACCGCTAGGCACGATCGAGGCCCGGCCTCCACATCAGTCCGGAGCCGTGCGGTTCGCCCCTAGGCACCCCGCGGCCCGATCGAGCGGCGCGTACCCAGGCTTTCCGCTCAGGGCTGAGCAGCGATCGGCTGCCCAGCCCCGAACAACTCGTCTCAACGAGTCCGTCCACGAGGGCTTGACAGGTCCACCCATGTCACGGACTCCACAAGACCTCTTGCGTCTGCGTGATGTTGAACACCGCGCCCGCCGGGCAGCCGCCGAGGACGGTGTTGTCGCGGTAGTAGACGGCGTAGAGGCGCGTCTGTCCGGACTGGATGAAGTCGCCGCGCTGCGCGGAGCGGGACCAGACCGACGGGTCTCCGGCCTGCGGCGCGCTGATCGAGCCGCCGACAGCGATCTTGACGTACATCCGCTTGATGAGTCCGCCGGCACAGCGAACGCCCTGCCCGAACGTGATCCCCGCGGGGAGAGTCGTGTTGCCTTGGAAGAGGATGGAGAGGGCCGTCGGGCTCTGGCCCTCGGTCGTGAAGCCGAGCGTGCTCTGACCGGTCGACGCTACCCCGGTGGACCACAATCGGGCGCCTCCCGTGCCGAAGGAGTTGTCGCAGCCGCGCGGAGCGCTCGCCGGCGGATTGGCGCACGGGCAGTTCATCACCCCTGCGACGCCGGGCTGGCAGAGGTCCGTACCGGGCGAGCGCCTCACCCGGATCGTGACGGCGCACTGCGTCGAACCGAGCAGCTGGTCGGTCGCCGTGAAGTCGAGCGAGTGCGTGCCGACGTCGGCGAGGGTCGGGACCCAGTCGAACTGGGTCGGGACCATCGCGGCCGGGCCGGCCGGCAGCGGCGGAGTGAAGATGCCACCCGCGAGCGGAGCAGGATCGCCGGCGACGCTCAAGGTGACCGACTCGCCCGGGAAGCCGTTGGTGGCGGAGACGGCGATCCCGAAGCTCATGGGCACGCCCACGTAGGCGTCGAGGACCTGCGCGCAGGGCGAAGGCGCGGTGAACTCCGGGAGTCCCGGTCTGTCGACCCGGAGCGTCACGCTGCAGACGGCGGACTCGAGCATCTGGTCAGTCGCCGTGAAGTCGAGGTGGTACAGCCCGACGTCCGCGACCGTGGGGGTCCAGTCGAATTGCGTCGAGACCGGTTGCGACGGCCCCGCGGGCAGCGTCGGAGTGAAGGTGCCGCCGGCGAGCGGGATGGCGTCGCCCGAGACGGCCAGCATCACCGACTCGCCAGGGAGTCCGTTCGTGGACGAAGCCGACATCGCGAAGCTGAAGGGAATTCCGGCGAGGGCATCGAGGACCTGCCCGCAGGGCGAGGACGCCCCGAACATGGGCGGGCTCGACGAGCAATCGAAGCTCTGGCCGCGGATGAAGACGTTCGAGTCGACGCCCTCGTCGTAGTGATCGGCGATCACCAGCTTGATGTGATTGGGGCCCGGCTGCAGTGCGCCCGTGGCCGTGAAGACCCCCGTGAGGCCGTCCATTTCCGTGGCGATGTTCGCGCAGGGGAAGCCCAGGCCGAGCGAGTTGCAGTCGTTCGTGATGTAGAAGCCGCAGTTCACCCCCCCGTTCGGGTCGTAGGGGTAGTCGCAGTTCACGGTCCGGAGCGTGACCGGTGAAGTCGTGCCGGGGATCAGGGCGATGTTCTGCCCATTCACGAAGCAGGCGAAGGCGTCGTTGAATGGGAAGGAGATGTCGTAGTCGTACTCGTCGGAAGTGAACACGTATTGGAAGGAGATCGTGTCCGCCGCCGAGCACTCGAGGTCGAACTCCAGGACGGAGGCATCCCAAGTCGGGGACCCCACGATGGACTCCAGGTCCTGGTCGCCGGGCGTGGAGAAAGCAGTCTCGATCCCCGCATTGACATTGTTCGGCCCGACGACGTCGGCGACGTCGCCCGAGCCGAGGACGACGCCCCGTTCGAACCCGATGATGCCGCTGCCGCCGGTGAAGGTGCCGGCTCCGACCGCAGCTCCGCTGTGCTGGACGTTGGAAACCACGGCGCCCGCGCCGACGAGCTCCTGGACAAGACTCGCGGGGGTCTCGCCTCCGGTCGCGAGGTCGTGGACCACGAGGCCGGTGACGAGCGGTGTCGAGGGACCCGGTGCCGAGGCGATCGTCGGGTGAAAACTCCAACGAGCTGCCGTCAGGCCCGGGAGCGCGAGGACGAGCGCGACTGCGACGGCGATCGACACACGGGCGAGCCGTCGGGTGGAATCCGGTTGAGTGCGGGGTGACGTGAACATGTTCGACTCCAGTCCGGGGGGCTCCGCCGGCGCGCGACGTGAGCGGAGTCCCGCCGATCCGAGGACAGTTGCCGGCGCCAACCGCCCAGGATCCATTGCACGGCGTCCAGGAGCCATCCGCCGAAGGTCGTATTCGGCCGAGAGCTAGGAGGTAGGCTTGGGGCCTCCATGGCCCTTCCCGACCTCGACGCCCCGCTCCCGGCCTTTCCCGGGCGCTTCAACCTCTGCGACTACTTCCTCGACCGCAACCTGCGCGAGGGACGCGGAGACAAGGTCGCGATCCGCTGCGGCGGAGAATCGCGCACCTTCGCGCAGATCTCGGCGCGCGCGAAGTTCGTCGCGGCCGCGCTGCGCCGCGCGGGCGTGCGGCCCGAGGAGCGCGTGCTCCTCGTCCTCCCCGACGGTTTCGAGTTCGCCGAGAGCTGGTTCGGGATCCTGCGCGCGGGCGCGGTGTTCGCGATGGTCAACCCGCTGCTCAAGCGCGAGGAGTACGCGAAGTACCTCGAGTACACCAAGGCGCGCGTCGTCATCACGCACGCCGATGCGATCCCGGAGATCGGCCCGGCGCTCGCCTCGGCGCGCTTCTGCGAGACCGTGCTCGTCGTCGGCGCGGACGCGCACGGCTGCACGCCCTACGAGGAGGCGCTCGGGCGCGAAGAGGCCGACTCCAAGCTCGCGGATCTCGAGCCGACGGGCCCCGACGACCTGGCGGGATGGCTCTTCACCTCGGGCTCGACGGGGATGCCGAAGGGCTGCGTCCATTCGCACGCCGACTTCGCATTCAACACGGAGACCTACGCGCTGCGCGTCGCGGGCTACCGCGAGAGCGACGTCTGCATCTCGGTGCCCAAGCTCTTCTTCGGCTACGCGACGGGCACGAACCTGATGTTCCCGTTCCGCGTCGGCGCGAGCGTCGCGCTGTTCCCCGGGAGATCGACCGCGGACGAGCTCTTCGACCAGATCGCGGCGCACCGGCCGACCTTCCTCACGACGGTGCCGACGATGATCAACAACATGCTGCGCTCTCCACGGATCGAGGGAGCGGACCTCTCGTCGCTGCGGATCTGCCTCTCGGCGGGGGAGGCGCTCCCGCCGAAGCTCTACGAGGAGTGGAAGGCGCGCACGGGCGTCGAGATCCTCGACGGGATCGGCTCGGCGGAGATGTTCCACATCTACATCTCGAACCGGCCCGGCGACGTGAAGCTCGGGAGCCTGGGGAAGATCGTGCCCGGCTACGAGACGGAGATCGTCGGCCCCGACGGGAAGCGCGTGCCCGAGGGCGAGCCCGGCCGCCTGCGTGTTCGCGGCGGATCGACGGCGCTGTGCTACTGGGCCGACCAGAAGAAGTCCCGCGAGACTTTCCAGGGCGAGTGGTGCACGACGGCGGACATCTTCAGGCGCGATCGCGAGGGCTACTACTGGTACGAGGGGCGCGACGACGACCTGTTGAAGGTGAGCGGCATCTTCGTGTCGCCGCTGGAGATCGAGAACGCGCTCCTCGACCACCCGAGCGTGGCGGAGGTGTGCGTCGTCGGCCGCGAGGACGAGGAGAAGCTCGTGAAGCCGCTGGCCTTCGTGGTGTTGAAGCCGGGCTGGAAGGGCAGCGCGGACACGGCGGCGGTGCTCAAGGCGCACGTGAAGGGGAAGCTCGCGCCGTACAAGTACCCGCGCTGGTTCGAATGGCGCGACGCGCTGCCGAAGAACGACCGCGGAAAGGTGGCGCGGAAGGAGCTGAAGCGCGAAGTGGAGGCGCAGAACCGCTAGGCGTCGTGCCTTCGCGCGCTGCGTGAGGCACGACACCCGCGGCGGCCTGCGTGCTCAGCGACCGCCGGTCCTGGATGCGTCGCTGCGATCGGCCGCGGCAGCCAGCTTCATCGTGATCGCCTCGAGCGACGCGATCCGACTCTCGAGTTCCGTGATGCGCTCTTCCCGTTCCCTGACGATCGCGTGGAGTTCCTTGACCGCCGCCACCGCGCACACCTGCATTGGGTACGTGTCGACCTGGAGGATGTCACCCTCGCCCGAAGGCTTGACGTACTCGGGAAACACCTCGGCGAACTCCTGCGCGACCACGTTGTAGTAGTCCTTGTCCTCGATCGAGGGATGCGCATCGCGGTACTCGTCCGTGTAGCGGAACAGGACCGGCCGCACGCGCTCGAGGGTTTCGAGGGCACCTTCGACCGCGCGGATCTCGGTCTTGATCCGCCGATCGGAGTTCGCGAGCCAGCTGCCCGCCGTGGTCTTCGATGCCGCCCCCTCGACCTCGAGCCGGTTCGCGGTCGGATTCCTTCCGATGCCGACGAGTCCCGAGGTCTTGATCGTCATCATCGTGGTCGTGCCCAGATGATTGATGGTGAGGTCGTCGCTCGATGCGGACTTGTTGCGCAAGTCCCAGAC
>JBJXFB010000118.1:0-64706 GCA_046155895.1 Planctomycetota bacterium
GGGGCGCGAGCTCGCGCACCTCACGGCTCTCGCGCGCGAGCGCGGCGTGACGATGCTCCTCGACGAGTTCTACAGCCATTTCATCTACACGCCGGAAGGCCGGGCCGGCGCGGGCCCGGTCAGCGCCGCGGCCTACGTCGAGGACGTCGAGCGCGACCCGGTTCTCCTCTTCGACGGCCTCACGAAGAGCTTCCGCTACCCCGGCTGGCGAGTCGGCTGGGCCGTCGGGCCCTCCGCGATGATCGAGACGATGGCGCGCACGGCAAGCTCGATCGACGGCGGTCCCTCGCGCATCGCGCAGAGGGCCGCCCTCGCCGCGCTCGAGCCCGCACAGGCCGACGGGGAAACGCGCGCGCTCCGCGTGGCGTTCGTGAAGAAGCGCAACCTCCTCGTCGAGAGGCTGAAGCGCATGGGGATCCGCTTCGCGCGCGAGCCCGAGTCCACGTTCTACGGCTGGGCGAGCCTGGAGAATCTCCCCGAGCCGCTGAACGACGCGCTCCCGTTCTTCCGCGCCGCGCTCGAGCACAAGGTGATGACCGTGCCCGGCGAGTTCTTCGACGTGAATCCCGGCCAGCGACGGCGCGGAGAGTCGCCCTACCGCCGCTGGATGCGATTCTCCTTCGGCCCGCCGATGGCGAACCTCGAGATGGGGCTCGACCGGCTCGAGAAGATGGTCCGTCAGGCCTGACGCCTGATCAGCGCGGAAGGCTGTCCGTAGCGGCCGGAGGCGGCTCGCACTCCGATTCGTCGGTTTCCCCGACGCGCGAAACGCTGAAGGCGCGCAAGTCCTGGAGCTCCGCGTCGGTCAGGAATGCCCGGCAGGCCTCGAGGACGCGCCCGAAGATCGCTGCGTTCTCGCCGGAGAGCGCCTCGAGCGCGTCGCCGCGGCCGTGGACGCGCTCGAACGCGGCGGCCACCTCGCGCTCGACGACCTCGACGAGCCGTCGGGTCTTCCCGGGAGAGAGGCCGAGTTCGAGCGCGGCTTCTTCGCCGAAGCGCCCCGCGAGGACGCGCGCCTCTTCGCGCGAGAGCTGGATCGTCTCTTCCGCGGTCACCCAGAGATCGCCGCGACGACGGCTTGCGAGCAGAGCGGATTCGGCTTCGCGCTCGAGAACCGAAGCCTCGCCGAGCGCGGCCTGGGCCTCGCGTGCCACGGCCGCTTCGTCCGCACCCGCGTCGAGCGTCAGGAGGAAGCGCCGGCCCGAACGATCGACGCGGCTCTGCGCGACGCCGGGGATCCCATCGAGCCGCGCCAGCACGGGCGCGAGAGTCGAGCCTCACCCGAGGCCCGCGACGGCGCCTCACCGGAAGCGGTGCGATTCGAGCGCGAGGACGCCGTCCAAGCCGTAGGGAGTCGACGCGCACGCCGCGAGCGCCAAGGTTGTGACCAGGAGTCGAATACGCAGGGAACTCACCTCGTCGAGACTGAGGAAGACCTTACCGCCGGATCCGCCGAGGGGTCAACCGGGCCACGACGAGAGAGAAAAGTCGGATCCCCCTGAAACCGCCCGTTCCCCCTGCAGTCGCTCGTCATGGACGGAGCCGATCGCTCCTCCAGGCGCTCTCGCCATCGAGGGCAATCCGCAAGTAAGCTGGAGCCGTGGAAGAAGGCATGACCAGGACCTACACGGCCTACATCGAGTACGACTCGGACACCGAGTCCTACGTCGGAACAGTCCCGGGGCTTCCCGGTGCTCACAGCCAAGGCAAGTCGCTCGACGAGTTGCAGCGCAACCTGCGCGAAGTGGTCCAACTCGTTCTCGAGGAACGCAAGGCTCGAGGTGAACCGATCGACGTGGATCCGTTCGTCGGCCTCCAGCAGGTGATCGTGCGAGTGTGAGCAGACTCCCCATCGTCGATGCGATGACGATGGAGCGGGTCCTGCGACGCCTCGGCTTCGAGGCGGTCCGACACAGGGGGAGCCATGTGTTCTACCGCCATCCCGACGGACGCACGACCACCGTTCCCCATCATCGCGGGCGGGATTATGCCCGTCCCCTGATCCGCGAGATCCTCCGAGAGATCGATCTCGCTCCCGAGGACTACGTTCGCCTCCGCCAGGATGTCTGACCGCGGACCTTGAGTCCGCAGTTCGCTTCGGCACAATCCTGCGCCCCGCGCCGGTTCGGCGCCTGCGATGCAGTACGGCTTCCTCATCGACCACCGCCGCTGCATCGGCTGCCACGCCTGCACCGTCGCCTGCAAGGCCGAGAACGACGTTCCGGTCGGCGACTTCCGCACCTGGGTCAAGTACCAGGAAAAGGGCCGCTACCCCGCGATCAAGCGCCACTTCGCCGTCCTGCGCTGCAACCACTGTTCGTCGGCGCCCTGCGTCACGATCTGCCCGGTCAACGCGCTCGAGAAGCGCAAGGACGGCATCGTCGACCTCGACCGCGACGTGTGCATCGGGTGCCGCGCGTGCATGCAGGGCTGTCCCTACGACGCGATCTACCTGAACGAGGACTCCGGCGCGGCGGAGAAGTGCCACTACTGCGCGCACCGCGTCGAGAAGAACCTCGAGCCCGCGTGCGTCGTCGTCTGCCCGGAGAGCGCCATCGTCTCGGGCGACCTCCACGATCCGACGAGCCGCATCGCGCGGATGGTGAAGGAGAACGAGACGCTCGTCCGCCGCCCCGAGCAGCGCACCGGTCCGAACGTCCACTACCTCGGCGTCGAACCCTCGACGCTCGTCCCCGGATCCGCCGAGAGGCCCTCGACCTATCTCTGGAGCGAGCGTCCGCCCGACAAGCCCGAGCCCTGGCCTTCGTCGCTCCCGCTCGAGCCCGACAACCGCGTCGTGCTCGACACGGGGCACAAGGTCGAGTGGGGCTGGCACGTGGCCGCCTACTTGGTCACGAAGGGCATCGCGGCTGGTGCGGCGCTGCTCGCGCCCTTCGCGGCAGCGCTCGGCCTCCGCGGATTCGCGCGCGACTGGCTGCCGGAGGTCTTCGCGCTCCTCTTCATCTCGATCACGACCTACCTCCTGGTCGTCGATCTCGCCCGCCCGAAGCTGTTCTTGACCATCCTGACGCGCGGGAACCCGCGCAGCTGGCTCGTGATCGGCGCCTGGATCCTGATCGCGTTCGCGAACACGGTCGTGGTCGGGATGGCGCTGCGCTGGTTCGGATACGCCGATGCGGCAGACGCGCTGCGCTGGGCAGCGGCGGCGCAGGCAGTCGGCGTCGCGGGCTACACCGCGTTCCTCTTCGCGCAGTGCGAGGGCCGCGACCTGTGGCAGTCGAAGCTCCTGCTCCCCCACCTGCTCGTGCAAGCCTTCCTCTGCGGCCTCGCGGTGCTCCTGCCCTTCTCGCAGGAGTGGCGGCCCGTCGCGCCGTGGTTCCTGCTGGCGTGCACGCTGAACGTTCTCTTCGGAAACCTCGAGCAGAGAAAGCACCACGCGACGTCCAACGGCCGTCAGGCGGCCGCGTTCCTGGGAGTCATCCGCATGGGGCGGATTGCCAGGCCCTACCGGCTCGCGAACGGTCCCGGAATGCTCGTGCCCGCCGCCCTCGTCGCGTTCGCGAGCCTGCAGCGCTTCGAAACAGCCGCTCCGGTGCTGCTGCCGATCGCCGCGGTCGTCGCGCTCACGGCGCTCTACGTGCACGAGTGGGTGTTCGTCCGCGCCGGACAGCTGCCGCCGCTTTCCTGATGCCCGCGCGCGCCGAGGCGCCGCGAGGACCTCGAAGCGCCGGTCTCGGCCGCCCGCAAACCGGCCGACCTGGGCGACCGGAGCCTGAATTCGTGTATCCTGCGGCAGGAGTGTCCATCCGTGGAAGCCCGACTTCCCGATGACGAGCGGCTGCGATCGGGCGCGTTGCGGCGCCACCCGATCCTCGACGCGCCCGATGAGACCGAGGCGCGCATCGCGCTCTCGGAGCTGCGCTATCGCTCCCTGGTCGAGGCGACGACTTCGGTCGTCTTCACGACCGACCCGCGCGGCGCCTTCGTCGAACCCCAGCGAGGCTGGGAGGACTACACCGGCCAGGGCTGGGAGGTGCACCAGGGATTCGGCTGGAGCCGGGCCGTCCATCACGACGACCTCGATCGCGTCGAGAAGAGTCGCCTCGCCGCGCTCGAGGAGAAACGCATCGTGGACGTCGAAGGCCGCGTCTGGCATGCCCGGACTGGCTCCTACCGGCACTGCGTGGCCCGCGCGGTTCCGATCCTCGATGAGCACGGATCGGTGTACGAGTGGATCGGAACGATCACCGACGTGCACGAGCGTGAAGAGTCCGACAGGGCCCTGAAGAAGCAGCGCGCCGAGCAGCAGATCATCTTCGACTCCGTGCCAGCGATGATCTGGTACAAGGACTGCGAGAATCGGATCCTCCGCCTCAACCGGCCGGCCGCCGCGTCGATGAAGAAGTCCGTGGGCGAGCTCGAAGGCTGCTCCACGTACGACCTGTACCCGGACGAGGCCGCGCAGTACCACAAGGACGACCTCGAGGTCATCCGATCCGGAAGGTCCAAGCTGGGGATCATCGAGCCCCTGCGGACGGCCTCCGGTGAGAAGCGCTGGATCCAGACCGACAAGGTGCCCTACCGCGACGGGACCGGGCGCATCATCGGAGTCATCGTCTTCGCCACCGACATCACCGAACGCATGCGGGCCGAGGAGGGTGTCCGCACGCTCAACCGGGAGCTGGAGCGGCGTGTCCTGTCCCGGACTGCCGAACTCCAGGCAGCGCTGACCGAGCTGGAGGCCTTCAGCTACTCGGTGTCCCACGACCTGCGCGCGCCGCTCCGGGCGATGGCCGGCTATTCGGCAGCCTTGATCGAGGACACGGGAGGGAAGCTCGATCCGGCCCAGCTGAAGCAGCTCGGGCGCATCCAGGCGAACTGCCAGCACATGGCCGCCCTCATCGACGACCTGCTGTCGCTCGCGCGCCTCTCGCGCGACGACATGAGGAAAGAGACGGTCGACATCTCCAGCCTGGCGGGTGAGATCGCCGACTCGATCCGTCCCGCGGAGCCGTCGCGCGAGGTCGAGTTCGTCATCGCCCCGGGACTCTCGGCCGAGGCCGACCCGCGCTTCCTGCACATGGTGCTCGACAATCTCCTGCGCAATGCCTGGAAGTTCACGAGCAAGGTGCCGCACGCGCGGATCGAATTCGGGGCCGCGCCGGATCCGGCGGCCGATCCGGCCGGGCGCACGTTCTTCGTGCGCGACAACGGAGCGGGCTTCGACATGGCCCACGCCACTCGCCTCTTCCGACCGTTCGAGCGGCTGCACACGATGTCCGAGTTCCCCGGCTCGGGCATCGGCCTCGCGATCGTGCAGCGGATCATCGCGCGCCACGGCGGCAGGGTGTGGGCCGAAGGCGTCGAGGGGCAGGGCGCGACCTTCTCCTTCACGCTCCCGCAGCCAGGGAAGTCGCCCGTCTGATCGGTCGCGGAAGTCCTACTCGAAGTGCCTGCGGTACGGCTCGGGCACGCGGGAGCGCATCAGCTCCCGGCCGCGCAGGAATCCGTCGAGATGGGCGCGATCCCAGTCCGTCAGCGCGCGTCCCGGCCGCGTCATGAACCGCAGGCATCGGCCCATCGACAGGTACAGCGCCTCCTGCTGCTCGGGCGTCCGCTTCCGTCCGGCCTGCTCCACGATCCGCTCGAGCCGGGGGAGATCGTCGCCGAAGCGCAGGGCCAGCCAGCGCCCGATCCCGTCCCCGGGGGCACCGGAGGCAGCGTGGTCCGCCCAGAATCTGGATCGATCGCAATAGGGAAGGATCGCGAGCAGGCAGACCAAGGCGTAAACGGCCGCGAGGCCGAGGACGGGCCCCTGGATCGCCGGCACGCGCGACGCGACCGCATCCGCGCCGACCGCCGCGGCGATGATGAGGAACGGGAACATCAGCATCACGTAGCGGATGTCGCGGATGTCCGGATCGGCGGCGGGGATCTGAAAGTCGCTGATCGACAGGATCACGAGGAAGATGGCGAGGTAGAGGAGAGCGAGGACGCCCGGGTGCGGCGATGCCGTCCTGATCTCCGATCGAAGGCTCCACACCGCCGCCAACACGCCCGCCGCGAGGACGATCGCCCCGAGCGTTCCCAGGCCGGGCCATGCCTTGAAGAAGAAGGAGGCCGGCAGTCCCTCCGACAGGAGCATTCCGAGTCGGCGGAGCGGACCCGCGCGCCCGGCGTCCGGGCTCACGTGCTCCACGAGCGAGGCGCCGTAGAGCGAGACGCCCGCGAAGTCGTGTCGCAGGTTGTAGAGGAACCAGGGGATCATCCCGACGAGGAAGCCCGCGGCCTGCACGAGCGCTCCCCGCAGGAAACCCCGGGGATCGTGTAGGAAACCGAGCACGGCGATCGCCGTCACGAACACGAGCGTCTGGTACCCGAACCAGACGGAGAAGCCGAGGACGAATCCGAGCAGGAGCCGCCGCCATCCCTTCCCCTGACGCGCGGAGCCGAGATCGAGGAAGAGATAGCACGCGAGCAGCGCCAGCGCGTTGCTCTCCATGTGGCTCCCCCATGCGACCGTCGTGATGATCGTGTAGCCCGGAGGCGTGAGCGCCATGAGCAGTCCGCCGATCCAGGCCGCGCGGCGCGTCGCGAAGCGGTCGAGCATCAGGAAGAGGAGGACGACGGCGGCGAGGTGGAAGCCGATCGGGACGGCCTTGAGAGCCCAGAGGCGCGGGCCGAACACCGCGAAGAGCGGGGCGGCGAGCGCCGCGACGACCGTGGAGCCCCCGAAGAACGTCGTGTACTGGTAGTCGAGGACCGGCAGCAGCGGCCCGCGGACGATTTCGAGCGCGACGCAGCCCTTCGTGACCTCCTCGCCGACCGCGATGAAGGGTTCGCTCTGCGCCGCCGAGTTCTTCTGCCGGAAGAGATCGGCCCGGGGCGCGAACAGCACGCACAGGCGCGGGAGGAGAGCGAGAGCGAGTAGGACCGCGAGCGCGAAGCCTCGAGAACGGCGCTTCGGCTGCATCGGGAGCATCCTAGCTTCAGCCGCGCAAGCTCTCGATCGGCCGGATCGCCAAGGCGCGCGCGCAGCCGGCCAGACCGCAAGCCGCGGCCAGGATCGAACCGGCGAGGCCGGCGACCGGCGCCGTCCACCAGAGGACGCCGGCGTCGAGCGCGAGCACGTGCTCCAGGAAGGCCCAGGCGAGAGTGCAAGCCCCCAGAGCTCCGAGGAAGGCGCCCACCAGGCCCAGCAGCGCGAACTCGAGCGCGAACAGGCGCGCCACGCCGGACCTTGTGAGCCCGAGGACCTTCCACAGCGCCGCTTCGCGCGCGCGACGCAGCGCGCCGAGGCTGGCGACGCCCGCCAGCAGCACCAGCCCGACCAGCGCGGTGAACCCGCCCAGCACCTGCACGGCGAGGCCGGAGCGCTCGAGCACGCGCCGCACCTTCTCGAGGATCGCCCGCACGCGGATCACGGTCACGTTCGAGAGGCCGGCGCTCACCCGGTCCTGCACTCGCTGCTCGGCCTCGGGCGCGACGTTCGCCGCCGCGAGCAGGCTGTGGGGCGCCGCGTCGAGCGCACCCGGCTCGGCCACGAGGAAGAAATTGATCCCGAAGCTCTCCCACTCGACGGAGCGCAGGCTCGTGACCACGAGCTCGATCGGCACGCCCTGGACATCGAAGACGATGCGCGAGCCGAGCCCGGCGCCGATGTCCTCGGCGAATTCCTCCTCGAGCGAGAGCTCGAGGCGCTCCGGGTCGCTCCACAGCTCTCCGGCCACGAGCGTGTTGTCCGCGGTGAGCTCCTTCTGCCAGGTGATGCGCTGCTCGCGCGTCAGGGCCCAGCGTCCGCGCCCGCGCTCGTCGTCGCGGCTCGCGCCCAGCTCTTCGACCGAGACGCCGTCGATCGAGGCGATGCGCGCGGTCGCGAGCGGCACCACGCGCACGGACGCCGCGCCCTCCTCGGCGAGGATGCGCTCGAAGTCCGCGCGTTGATCGGGTTGCAGGTCGAGGAAGAAGAGGCTCGCCCCGTCGTTCGGCAGCGAGCTCGCCAGACGCGCGGAGAGCCGCGATTCCACCAGGAGCAGCGTGACGACGACGAGCGTTCCAAGACCCAGCGCCACGACCGCGCCGAGCACGCCCGCGCCCGGCCGCGCCAGTGCGGCGAGCCCGTGGGCGAGCCCGGCCGGTAGCCGCGCGCGCGGCACCCAGGACGCCAGAAGAGTCAGCCCGCGCGCGCCGAGCGCGAGCAGCGCGAAGAGGGCCAAGGCGCCGCCCGTGAACCACGCGGCTTCGGAGAGCACCTCGCCCTGCACCCAGGCCGCCACGAAGACGGCCAGAAGCAGCCCGGCGATCGCGCCGAAACGCACCGCGGGCCGGGGCGGCAGCGGCTCGGCTTCGTAGCGCAGCACGCGGACCGGCGGCACGCGCCAGACGGCCGAGAGCGCCGGCAGGCTGAAGGCGAGGGCGACGAGCGTACCGAGCCCGATGCCGCGCAGGATCGAGAGCGGAGCCCAGGCGAGCTCGAGCCCGGCCGGCAGCAGCTCCGGCAGGAAGCGCGGCACGAAGAGCGGCAGGAAGCTCCCGAGGAGGGAGCCGAGTGCGCTCCCGACGATCGCCAGCGCGATCACGTGGCCGGCGTACATGAGGAGCACCTCGCGCGGCGTGAAACCGAGCACGCGCAGCACGGCCACGCTCGCGACGCGCGTCCCGATCCAAGCGCGCACGATCTCGGCCACGCCCACGCCGCCCAGGATCAGCGACAGCAGCGCCACGAGCCCGAGGTAGCGCTCCACGCGCCGCGCGGCCCTCCGCACCTGGGGCTGCGCTTCCTCGTGGTCGTCGATGCGCACCTTCTCGGGCACGGGCACGCGCGCGCGCAGCGCCTTCACCCAGTCCGCCGCCCGCCCGGCCGATTCCGGCAGGCCCACGAGCGCGCCGTACGTGATTCGCGCTCCGACGCCGCCGAGCTGCATGCGTTCGAAGCCGGCGAGCGAGCTGAACACGCGCGGGCCGGCCGTGAAGGTCGGGTCGAGCCTGCCCGGCTCGTCGAGCACGAGCGCGGCCACTTCGAAGCGCGCCGAGCCGAGCGCGAGCTCGTCGCCGACGCGAACGCCCAGGCCGGCCGCGAGGTCGGCGGCGATCACGACGCGGTCGGGCGTCAGCAGCTCGTCGAGCGTGGTCGGCGGATCGAGCACGAGCGCGCCGTGGAACGGGAAACCGGGCCCCACGGCCTTCAGCTCCACCAGGCGGCTGGCGCCGTTCGCCGTGGAGCGCGCCATGGTCTGCACCTGACGCACCTCGGAGAGGCGCGCGCCCTCGCGCCCGGCGGTGGACAGGGCCTCCAGCAGGTCCGGGGGCAGAGGCTCGCGGGCGCGCATCCATACGTCGGCGCCCAGCAGCTCCTTCGATTGCAGCGCGATGGCGCTCCGCACGGAACTCACGAGGCCCGCCACGCCCACGACCGCCATCGCACCGAGCGCGAGGCAGGCCGTGAAGAAGAAGAGCCGCCCGCGGCTGCCGCGCGACTCGCGCCGCGCCGCGCGGAAGAGCGTCGCGATCCTCACCGTCTTGTGCTCACGGGGGCGCTCTCGGGCCGGCCCGCTTCGACGCGCTCGACGAGCCCGCCGCGCAGGTACACGCGCCGGTCGGCGCGGGCCGCTACCTCCGGATCGTGGGTCACCAGCACGAGCGTGGTCTGGCGGCGCTCGCGGAGGTTCTCGAGCAGCGCGAGCACCGTCGCGCCCGTGTCGGCGTCCAGGTTGCCGGTGGGCTCGTCGGCGAAGAGCACGCTCGGCTCCGAAGCGAAGGCGCGCGCGAGGGCCACGCGCTGCTGCTCGCCGCCCGAGAGCTGCGCGGGGTAGTGGTCGAGGCGCTCGGAGAGGCCGACCTCGCCGAGCAGGCCGACGCAGCGCGCGCGCGCGCCGGCGATGCCCACGAGCTCGAGCGGCAGGAGCACGTTCTCGAGCGCCGTCAGGTTGCCGAGCAGCTGGAACGACTGGAACACGAAGCCCACGCGTCCGCGGCGCGCACGCGCGAGTTCGTCCTCGGACAAGCCGTCGATGCGGCGCCCCTCGAGATGCACTTCACCCGAAGTCGGCCGGTCGAGTCCCGCCAGCAGGCCGAGGAGCGTCGTCTTGCCGCTGCCCGAGGGCCCGAGGATGGCCACGAACTCCCCCGCCTCGATGGCGAGATCGATCCCGCCCAGCACGGTGAGCGTGTGCGGCCCGCTCGGGAGCTGCTTCACGAGGGCGCGGCACTCGAGGGCGATCCTGGGTGACACGGAATCCATGCGGCAACGATGAAGGATTCGCGTCGGCGAGGAAAGAGGATGCACCCCGATCCGCCTTTCACGCGCGGGCCGTGGGCGCGTACAGTGCACGCGATGCTCCGTTCCACGACTTTTCTTGGCCTCGCGTTGCTCGCCGGCCTGGCGGGAGGATGCGGCCCGGGCGGGGAGGCGCGCTCGGCGGACGGCGCTTCGCTGTCCCCGGAGGCACTGGCGAGGCCGAGCCCCGACGCGCGCGCGACCGATCCCTCTCCCGCGGTCCCGGCCGACGCTCCCAGGGTTGTGTTCCTGGGCGACAGCATCAGCGCCGGGCTGCATCTCGAGCCGGGCCAGGCCTTCCCGGCGTTGTTGCAGCGGACGCTTGCGGCCGAAGGGCATCCGTTCCAGCTCGTGAACGCGGGCGTGAGCGGCGACACGAGCGCGGGCGGACTGCGACGCCTCGATTGGCTGCTCGAGCAGGAACCCGAGGTGCTCGTGGTCGAGCTCGGAGGCAACGACGGGCTGCGAGGCCAGCCGCTGGGAGAGATCGAGGCGCGCCTGCGCGAGATCGTGCAGCGCGCCCAGGCGGCGGGCGCGCGCGTGCTGCTCCTCGGCGTGCGCGTGCCCCCGAGCCTGGGAGCCGAATACGCGGGCGGTTTCGAGGCGATCTACCCGCGCCTGGCCCAGGAGCTCGACTGCGCCCTCGTGCCGTACTTCATGGAGGGCACGGCCGGCGTCCCCGGGCAGATGCTCGAAGACGGCATCCACCCGAGCGCCGCGGGCCACGCGCGATTGGCCGAAAACGTCGCTCCCGCGCTGCGCGAATTGCTGCGGCGTTGAGATGGCGCGCGACCTCGGGGGCGACTAAGGTCTCGCCCCCCGGATGGACAAGCTGCTCGACGGACTCAACGAGGCGCAGCGCGAGGCCGTGCGAGCGATCGACGGGCCCGTGCTCGTGCTCGCCGGCGCTGGAACGGGCAAGACGCGCGTCATCACCGTGCGCACGGGCTGGCTGCTGGCGCACAAGGTCGCGCCCGAGAACGTCCTGGCCATGACCTTCACGCGCAAGGCGGCGGGCGAGATGCGCGAGCGCATCGGGAAGCTCGTGGGAGCCAAGCGCGCGGAGAAGCTCACGATCGGGACTTTCCATGCCTTCTGCGCCCGATTCCTGCGCAGCCACGCGCGTGCCGCGGGCCTGGCTCCGAACTTCACGATCTGCGACACCTCCGACCAGCTCTCGCTCGCGCGCGCCGCGCTGCGCGAGCTCCACATCGGCTCGGCGGCGATGCAGCCGGGCGTGCTCCAGGCGCGCATCTCGCTCGCCAAGAACCGGCTCGAGACGCCCGCGGCGCTGCTCGAACGCTCCGGCGACGACCGGGACGAGCTCGTCGCGCGCGGCTGGCAGAAGTACGAGGAGCAGCTCGCGCGCGCGCGCATGCTCGACTTCGACGACCTGCTCCTCGTCACCTGCCGCGTGCTGAAGGAGTCCGCGGCGCTGCGCAAGGAGCTCGAGCAGCAGTTCCGCTACGTGATGGTCGACGAGTACCAGGACACGAACGGCCCGCAGTACGAGATCGTCCACGCGATCGCCGGCCGCCACCGGAATCTCTGCGTGGTCGGCGACGACGACCAGTCGATCTACGGATGGCGCGGCGCCGACCTGCGGAAGATCCTCTCCTTCGAGGCTCACTTCCCGGGCGCGAAGATCGTCCGCCTCGAGACGAACTACCGCTCGACGCAGCCGGTCCTCGAAGCCGCGAACAGGCTGATCACCCACAACCCCAAACGCCACGGCAAGACGCTCGCGTCGGCGCTCGGCGCCGGCGAGCCGATCCGCTACGTGCGCGGCGAGGACGAGACCGGCGAGGCCGACTGGATCGCGCACGACATCCAGCAGGGCGTGAACGAGCGCCGCTTCGGCCGCCGCGACTGCGCCGTGCTCTTCCGGTCGAACACGCAGCCGCGCGTCTTCGAGGAGCAGTTCCGCGCGCGCGGACTGCCCTACGTACTCGTCGGAGGCATGTCGTTCTTCGACCGCAAGGAGGTGCGCGACGTGCTCGCCTACCTGCGACTGGCGGCGAACGCGCACGACGAGCCCTCCTTCCTGCGGGTCGTGAACTGCCCTCCGCGCGGCGTCGGCAAGGGCACGCTCGATAAGGCGCTCGAGTTCGCGACCGAGCAGGGCATCTCGATCGTCGAGGCCTTCGAGCGGGCGGGTGAGCGCGAGGGCTGGAACGAGGCGGCGGTGGAATCGGTGAAGTCGCTGCGCGAGAAGCTCGCGCGCTTCGGCGCGAAGGACCCCGGTCGCACGCTCGTGCACTGGATGCGCGAGTTGCTCGAGGCGGTCGACTACAGGAGCGAGGTCGACCGCGCCTACCCCGACGCGAAGACGCGCGAGGACCGCTGGAACGCCGTGACACAGGTGCTCGACATGGCCGAGAACCACCTGCGGCGCACGAGCGGAGCCGGATTGACGAGCTTCCTCGAGTCGCTGACGCTCTCCGCCGAGGACGAGCGGGAGGAGAACGACACGCAGCGACGGGACGCGGTCATGCTGATGACCGTGCACGCGGCGAAGGGCCTGGAGTTCCCGCGCGTCTACATCGCCGGCGCCGAGGAGGGGATCCTGCCGCACGCGCGCTCCGTCGACGAGGACACGGTCGAGGAGGAGCGACGGCTGATGTACGTCGCGATCACGCGCGCGCAGCGGCTCTTGACCGTCTCGTGGGCGAAGTCCCGCTCGAAGCACGGCACGCGTGTCGAGACCACGCCCTCGCGCTTCGTGTTCGAGATGCGCGGGGAAAAGCCGCCGAAGGGGTGGCGCGGCAAGGGTGCAGCGAAGGAGGAGATTCCTCGAGCTCCGAAGGAGGTCCCCGCAGTTACGCGCCGGATACGCACCCGTCCCCCCTCCTCTCCTGGGAATCCCTAGGATGCACCAGACCATGACGACGAACTCCCCCCGCGGCGCTCTAGCTCTCGTGAATCGCTCGATCTTGGCCCTGGTCGTCACGCTCACGCCGACTCTCGCCCAAGAGTCGAAACCCGACCCCTACCACACGCCGACCGGGGCCAAGTCGACCCCGTACATGCCGCGAGTGATCATCCGCAACATCCGGGAGGACCGCGCGGGAAACATCTGGTTCGCCACGTTCGGCGGGCCGATTCGCTACGACGGCAAGGAATTCAGGAACTTCTCGGAGGAGGCGGGTCTGCCGAACACGCGCGTCTTCTCGATGCTGGAAGCTCGATCGGGCGCGCTCTGGTTCGGTTCCATCCAGGGCGGTGCGTCGCGCTACGACGGGAAGTCGTTCGTGAAGTTCACGAAGCAAGAGGGCCTCGCCGGCGACAACGTGCTCTGGATCTTCGAAGATCGCGATGGGCACGTCTGGTTCGGCACCGACCACGGTGTCAGTCGCTACGACGGCAAGTCGATGACCAACTTCACCACGAAGGATGGACTGGTCCACGACTCGGTCTACACGATCGCCCAAGATGCTTCGGGGAAGATCTGGTTCGGAACGCAGGGCGGGATCTGTTCCTACGACGGCAAGTCGTTCTCCGATTTCGCCGAGCAGGCTGGTAGGTCCTTCAAGAACGTCCGCTCGATGGTCGTGGACCGATCCGGGAACCTCTGGTTCGGCGGCCAGGAGGGAGCCTTCCGCTACGACGGCAAGAGGGTGACGAGTTTCACGTCCAAGGAAGGGCTGCTGAGTGATTTCGTCGGCTCGATGATCGTCGATAGGGCGGGAAACCTCTGGCTCGGGCATCCCGGACAGTTCCTCGGCGGCGCTGGAGGCGGCGCCACGCGATACGACGGCAAGACCTTCGAGCACTTCAATCAGGAGAACGGCCTCGCCAGCGCCACCGTGTACGCCATGCTCGAGGACAAGGCGGGGAGGATCTGGTTCGGCAGCGCCGACGCGGGCGCCTGTCGCTACGACGGCAAGACCTTCTCTCCGTTCTCCGCCATTTCGCCGCCGCCTGAACCTCAAGCGCCACCGAAGTAGCCGCCGTTCCTCGGCGTGGCGCGCTAGTCCGGATCGCCCGTCAGCACCCAGGCAGCCCAGTCGCGCGGGGTGTACTTGGGCTTGCCGCTCTCGTCCTTCGCGTTGCGGAGTTTCGTCTTGGCCTCCCACAGCGCCTGGTGCTTGGGCTTCTTCTCGATCCAGAGGCGCCGGTAGAAGTCGATCATCAGGTCTTTCGTCGCCTCGTCGGGGACCTTCCACAGGCTGGTGATGACTGACCGCGCGCCGGCCATGTGCAACGCCTTCTGCAACGACGCGACGCCCTGGCCCGCTCGGCGCACGCCGACGTTGGTGTCGCAAGCAGAGAGCACGGCGAGCTCGCAGTTCCTGAGATCGAGCGCCGCGATCTCCTGCGCCGTGACGAGGCCCGGGATGCGACCGACCGAGTTCACGGGAAGGTTCGCGCCAGCCAGCGCGAGGCCGCAGAGGAGCATCGGGCTCATGCCGCGGACGCGTTCGGACTCGTCGAGGCGCAATCCCACGAGCGGGTTCTGGCGGGCGCCCGCGAGCGCACTCGCGGGCTCCGGCTGCGGATCCGCGCTCGAGCGCACCGACTCCGGAGCAAACCACCCGTGCGTCGCGACGTGGAGCCAGCGCGCCTTGGGCGCGAGCTCGATCAGCGCCTCGCGCGAGGCCTTGCGGCGCTCGAGCAGGACGGAGGGCGCCTTCTCCCCGAAGCTGTCCTCGAAATACTGCGCGATGCCGCGCACTTCAGCGCGAGTCTCGGGAAGGGTCGCGAAGCCTCGCTCCCAGATCCCGCCGCGCAACAGGCCGGCGTCCTCGCCCGACCTCGTCGCCGCGGCCGCGAGCACGCCCGTCTCCTCGGCCAGCTCCTCCGTGCTCGCCGGATCCGCGTCGAATGCGGGGTGACCGATCGCGAGCAAAGTCGACTCGCCGGCCAGCGGCTCTTCAGGCAGGAGCAGTTCGATCAGCGAGGAGCGCACCTCGATCCGAAGGACATCGCCGAGCGAGGGAGAGAACTCTCCGCCCCCCGGCGGGGTGTCCACCGATGCCTCCACGCCCGGCGTTTTCCTCGCCCATGTGTCTCCAGCCGGTAGCGCATCCAGGGGGATTGCGTGCAATGCGTCGTCGAGGACGACGATGACCCGTTCGACTCCCTTGAGCGCTCCGTGCAACGGATCGAACACTCGAGCGCGCACTTCGCTGCCCAGATCCACGAAACTCGGCGTGCTGGAGTCGACAACGACTCCACGGTCGCCGACAGCGACTCCACGGTCGTCGGGAGCGACTCCACGGTCGTCGGGAGCGACTCCACGATCGATGGAATACCCGATCCGCTCTCGCCAGCGCTCGATCGCGGCTTCGACGGGAGCCGCCGGTCCAAGATCGATCATCTCGAGGATCGGGCTCCCTTTCCCTGCGGCGAGCCCGTCGATCCGCACCCCAGGTCGTACAACGAACGCGATCAGGCTGTCGACGCTACTCCAAGTCGCCGGATCGCCGCGCTGAAGGGTCTCGATCGACGTCCTCCGCCAGGCGACGAGCGCATCCGCGGGTCCGAGGTCCTTGGTCAAGTCCTCGAGCGTGGGGTCGATCGCAGCCGCGCTGCCGAGGAGCCCACTCGCGTGTTGCGCGAACTCACGACCCGTCTGATCGATCGCTGTGCGCGCCCGCCCCAGATCCTCGGCACTGCCTCCCGACTGCGCGAGACGCGCGAGCTCCTCTGTCTCGACGGCGATCCGCACCCGCAGTTCTTCTCCGACCTCATCGCTTACCCCACGTGCAGCGAGGCGTGATGCGATCAGTCCGCCCGCGCGGCTCGACTCCCCGAGCAGAAAGATCTCGCCCTGGACCTCGTCGCCCAAGTCGACGATGCCGTACCCGCGTGCGAGGGAGAAGGCGTTTACAAGATCCACGTCAATGGACGCCAGACGTTCCTCGACCTCGCGAGGAGAGCTCTCAAGCAGAGTCGACTGTGCCGACCTGCGCAGCCCGCGCGAGAGATCGAGGGCCAGGGTCCGCAGCGCACTCCTCCTTCCACCCTCGTCCTCTCCACCTTCATCCCCTCCCCCGAGAAGCGCGCCTAGTGTGGCGGCCAAGTTCCCCCGCGCCACCGCGATGTGGGGGTGGTCGGCGGGCAGGGTGCGCTCGTAGACCTCGAGCGCTTGCTCCTCGAGAGCGCGCGAGGCAGTGGGGTCACGCAAGATCCTGAGCGTAGTGGCAAGGTTCAACCGCGTGGCTGCGAGGTCGGGGTGGTCGGCGGGCAGCGTCCGCTCGAAGACCTCAAGCACGCGCTCCTGGAGAGCACGCGCAGCCGAGAGGTCGCCCAGGTCGACAAGCGTGCCAGCCAGACTGGACCGTGCTCGCGCGAGCGCGGGGTGATCAGCTGCTAAAGTGCGCTCACGGACCTCCAACACGTGCACCTGGAGAGCACGCGCTGCGGAGAGTTCGCCCAGCCTCCTTAGCGTGTCGGCCAGGGCCCCCCGAGCCTGCGCGAGGAGGGGGTGATCGTCGGGCCGCGTGCGCTCGAGGACTTCCAGCGCCCGCTCCTGCAAATCGCGCGCGGCACGGAGGTCTCCTAGAGGCCCGAGTATGTCGGCCAGACCCAGTTGCGCCATCGCGAGGTCGGGGTGGTCGGCGGGCAGCGTGCGCTCGAGGAATTCCAGCGCCCGCTCCTGCAAATCGCGCGCGGCGTGGAGGTCTCCCAGGGACCCGAGTGTGCCGGCCAGACCCTGCCGCGCCATCGCGAGGTCGGGGTGGTCGGCGGGCAGCGTGCGCTCCCGGACCTCCAGGACCTGCTCCTGCAAATCGCGCGCGGCGCGGAGGTAACCCAGGGTATTGAGCGTTGCGGCCAAGTTCCCCCGCACCGTCGCGAGGTGGGGGTGGTCGGCGGGCAGCGTGCGCTCGAAGACCTCCAGCACGCGCTCCTGGAGCGCGCGAGCAGCCCGAAGGTCACCCACCTGCTTGAGCGCGCCGGCCAAGTTCAACCGCGCTATCGCGACGTGGAGATGGTCGGCGGGTAGTGTGCGCTCGCGGACTTCCAGCACTTGCTCCAGCAACGTGCGCGCGGCACTGAGGTCACCCTGGGTAATGAGCGTAATGGCCAAACTCTCCCGCACCGTAGCCAGGTCGGGGTGATCGGCAGGTAGTGTGCGCTCGCGAACTTCCAGCACACGCTCCTCGAGCGCGCGCGCGGCCTGCAGGTCGCCCAGTTTCCCGAGCGTGCCGGCCAGGTTCAGGCGCGCCAACGCTAGGTGGGGGTGATCGGCGGGCAGCGTGCGCTCGCGGACCTCAAGTACGAGCTCCTCGTACTCGCGCGCACCCGAAAGGTCGCCCAGGGACTTGAGTGTGGTGGCCATATTCCCCCTCGCCGCCACCAGGTCTGGATGGTCGGCGGGCAGCGTGCGCTCCCTGACCTCCAGCACCCGCTCGAACAGCGCGTGCGCGGTCGAGAGGTCGCCCAGATTGAGGAGCGTGACAGCCAAGCCGGCCCGTGCCCACGCCAAGTCGGGATGGTCGGCGGGCAACCTACGCTCCCTGACTTCCAGCACGCGCTCGAACAGCGCGCGCGCGCCCGAAAGGTCGCCCAGAGTCATGATTGTGATTGCCAAGCCCCCCCGCGCCGACGCGAGATCGGGGTGATCTGCGGGAAGCGTGCGCTCGAAGACCTCCAACACGCGCTCCATCAGCGCACGCGCAGCCGTGAGGTCACCGAGGTCGTAGAGCGTGCCGCCGAGGTTCGCGCGCGCCCTTTGGAGGTCGGGGTCGTCGGAGGGAAGCGTGCGCTCTCGGACCTCCAACACGCGCACGAACAGCTCGCGCGCAGCCTTTAGGTCGCCTAGGGTTTTGAGCGTGTTTGCCAAGCTCTGCAGTGCCAGCATCAGGTCAGGGTGATCCGGGGGCAGCGTGCGCTCGCGGACTTCCACCACGCGCTCCTGAAGCGCGCGCGCGGCCGAGAGATCGCCGAGGTCGAAGAGCATGACGGCCAGGTTGTGCCGCGCGCGAAGGAGGTCAGGATGGTCGGCGGGCAGGCGTAGCTCGCTCTCACGAACTGCCCTCTCGCCCGTCAATCGCGCGGACTTCAAGTCACCGACTTCGCGCGAGAAAGTGCCGAGCTCAAAGAGGAGCTGATCCTCCTTCGCCGACAGCGATCCCTGCGCGAGTCCTACGAGGGCTCCGACCGCCTTCGCCGCTTGCGCGCGTGCCTCGTCGAGGTCCTCGCGCTCGCGCGCCTCCTTCGCTCGCGCAAACAGTTCGCGGGCCTCCTTCAGCGCCTCGCTTTCCGGCTCGGGCGCGGGCGCCGGCGCGGGGTCTTGCGCGATGAAGTGGTACAGCGAGCCGGTCGGCGCGCGGTACCCCGCTCCGGGGAGCGACAGGAGTCCTAGTGCGAGAATCCACGCGAGCGGATGCATCGGAGCCTCGGGAGTCGGGCTTGCGAGCAGTCTGTTACCACCACGCGGAACGCGCAATCTCAAATCACTCCGGATCCCCGTAGAGGACCCACGCCGCCCATTCGCGCGCCGGCACGCCGCGCTCCCTCATCGTGCGCTTGGCGTTCCAGAGCGCCTCCGCCTTGGACTCCCCCCCTTCCCACACGCGCCGATAGAACTCGACCATCAGCTCGCGCGCGGCTTGGTCGCCGACGCGCCACAAGGTCGTCAGCGTCGTGCGCGCTCCCGCGGCGCGCAGCCCGGTCTGCAGCGAGCGGATCCCTTGTCCGGCGCGGCGGATCCCGACGTTCGTCTCGCAGGCCGACAGCACCGCCAGCTCGCAGCCCGAGAGATCGAGGCCCGACAGCTCCTCGGCGGTCAGGATCCCCGGCGCGCGACCGCTCGCATCCGGCTCCGTGTTCGCGCCCGCGAACGCGAGGCCGCACAAGCTCATCGGCGCCATGCCGGCGACCGTCTCGTGCAGGCTCGACGCGCTCCAGAGCTTGCCCGTCGAACGCGTGTCCGACGTCGACGGCATCTCCTCACCGGCGAAGTATCCGTGCGTCGCGAGGTGCACGTACCGCGCGGAAGGAGCCTGTTCCACGAAGGACGCCCGAGTCGCGGCGCTACCCGTGAGGAGGCGACCCTGTCCGGGGAACTTGCGCTCGAAGAGCTCTCCGATCTCCTCGACCTCGGCCTGGCTCCCCGATAGCGGGGTGAACGACCCCGCCGGGCCGAAGTCGATCCCCCCCATGGCGAGGAGGATCGGCTCTCCCTTCGGTGGCTCGAGGGCGCCAAGGAGCCGCGCGAACGAAATCTCGTTTCGGATCGCGAGGCGATCGCCCACGAGGCCACCCTCGAGCGGCAGCGCATCCAGGGGAACCAGGAAAAGATCGTCGTCGGGGCATACGTGGAGCGTGCGCGCGTCGCCTGCGGCCTTCGAAACCGGGTCGAGCACGAGCGCGCGCAGAATCTCCCCCGCGCGCGCGGGATCGTCGGCGGAGGCGGGCCGCGCGCCGACGGACAGGCCGCGCCCGGGCGACTCGCCGAGCGCCGCGCGCCAGCGCGAGATCGCGCCGTCGACCGCGTCGAGGCGGCCGAGCTCGACTCGCGCGAGATCCCCCTCGGACGTCACGACGTGGGCCAGGAGCATGTCCGTCACCGCGCCGCCATCGACATCCCTCCGGCTGACGGAGTACCGCCGATACCCCACCGCCGCGGAACCCACGGGAAGCGCTTGCGCGAGCGCCGTGAGCTCGATCGCGCGCGGTACGCGCCCCTGCGCTTCGAGCGCCCCTCGCAGCTCGCGCTCCGCCTGGTCGAGCTCGCGCACCGCCGCCGCCAGCGCCTGCGTCGACCTCGAACGGTCGGCGCCCGGTCGCTGGGCCTCGGCGGCGCGGTCCTGCACCTCACCTCGCCGATCGAGGACGGCGCGGCGAAGCTCTGCGATCTGGGGATCGTCCGAAACCTCGCCGAGCTCGCCGGGCGTCGCGGAAGCGACGGATCGCAGCGTCTCGACGAGCTCGAACGCGCGTGGCTGCAGATCGGCCGGTGACTCCGGTTCGGCGGCCAGCATGAGCACGGTCGAGACGGGGTTGTCGGCTTCGTGGACGGCCTCGCCCAGTTCGCGGTCGGACAGCGCGTGCGCCGACACGAGTCGCCGCCGGTACGCGTCGACGACGTCGCGCACGAGCGCGCCCATGGGCTCGAGCGCGCCCGTCATCCCGAGGACGAGCGCGAGATTCATGCGCGACTTCTGCACCTCTGGCCCGTCCGCGGGCCGGAAGGCGAGATCGGTCGCCAGGACCCGCTCGAATCCCTGACGCGCGCCCGCGAGGTCTTCCTGCCGCATCCGCAGAATAGCCATGCTCGTGCGCGCCTCGCGCAGGCTGGGGTCACCCTCCGTCAGCACCGCCTCGAACCCCTTGAGCGACTTCTCCATGAGCTCGCGCGCAGCGGGCAGCTCGTCGAGTGCCTCCAGCGTGCGCGCCAGGTTGAGGCGCGTGGACGCGAGCGCGATGGCTTCGGGAGGCAGGACGACCTCCTGAACGGCGAGCGCCTGCTCCAACAGCGCGCGCGCGGCCTCGTGGTCGCCCGCCGCCCCGAGCAAAGACGCAAGGTTGCTGCGCGCGCGCGAAACGGAAGGGTGACCCGGGGGGAAGTTCGCTTCCACGCCTTCGAGCGCCTGCTCCATCAGCACGCGCGCCCCGCGCGTGTCGCCGAGGCCGCTCAGGACCCCGGCCAGCTGCCCGCGGGTCAAGTGGAGGTCGGGGTCGTCGGGAGGACGCGTCCTTTCCCGGATCTCGAGCTCGTGTTCGAGGATCTCTCGCGCGCGCAGGAGATCGCCCCTGGCCACGAGCAGCGCGGCCTCGTTTCCCCGCGCCAGCGAGACGTAGTTGTGGTCGTCCGGCAGCATCCGCTCGAAGACCTCGCGGGCCTTCAGCGTGAGCTCCATGGCCTCTTCGCTCTCGCCGAGGTTGTAGAGGAGCCCGCCCAGGTTCGAACGCGCCAGAGCCAGGCGGACTTCGTCCCGGGGCTGCGCGCGCTCGAGCGTCTCGATCACGCGCCGCAGGATCGGCGTTGCAGCGTGCAGGGCGCCGGAGTCCTGAAGCAGGCTCGCCATGTTGATTCGCATGCCCAAGAGGTTGGGATCTGAATCGGGCAGCCGCCGCTCCAGGATCGCAAGCCCTGGCTCGAGGAGCTCGCGGGCGGCAGCGGTCTCGCCCTGCATCCCTAGGACGATCGCGAGGCCTTGGCGCGCGATCTGGAGGTCCACGTCGTCGGGCGCGAGGATCTGCTCGAGCTCAGCGAGCGACTCCTCGGCGAGCGAACGAGCGCGCGGCAGGTCGCCCAGCAGGCGACAGAGCTCGCCCAGCCGCCTGCGCGTGCCCAGCACGTCCTTGTCGTTCCGCGGAACCGCGGCCAGGCGAAGTGCCAGGACTTCCTCGAGGATCTTGCACGCGCCCGAGGGGTCCCCGTCGCACGAGATGCTCTGCGCCAGGCCCTCGCGAAAGTCGAGCAGCCTGGGATGGTCGGGTGGGACTTCCTTTGCGAAGTCGGAGACGAGCGCCTCCTCGATGCGGCGCGCGCCGGCGCAGTCGCCGGTCCTTCTCATCCCCTCGCCGAGGTCGGCCCGCACCAACGGAAGCAGCGCGGGGTCGAGGGCGGGATCGGCCTCGAGGATGGCCATCTGTGCGCGGAAGCCCTCGAGCGCGAGGTTCGTTTCGCCGGTGATGGTCGCCAGTGACGAGAGGCGTCCCAGCACTCGCAGGTGCGCGCGGCGGTCGACCGGCGCGTCCATCGCGAGCGCAGAGGGGATCGCGCGCCGGAGGATCGCGCGCGCTTCCTCGTCGCGGCCTGCCCTGTTCGCCGAACGCGCCGCTTCGAAGTCCGCCGCTAGGCCCGCGGTGGCGGAATCCGTTGCGGCGCCTGCGTCCGCGGAAGCAACGGGCGGGGGCGGGCTCGCGATCGCGGAGGCAACGGGCGGCGGCGAGGCCGGGATCGTGGAGGCAGCTGGCGGCGGCGGACTCGGGACCGTCGCCGGCGAGCTGTGGCAGGCGCACGCGAGCGCCGCGAGCAGAAGGAGTCGACGCGGCATGAGGGCTTCGTCCAGGGTAGCGTGTACCTCGGCGCCGGGCAGCGGTGCCGCGATGATGACGAGGGAACCGGACTACGAGCTTCTCGAGACGCCGGGTGGCGTCCCCGTGAAGGCTTGGATCCGCGGCGTCGCGATGGAAGACGAGGCGCGGAGGCAGCTCGAGAACGTCGCCAAGCTCCCCTTCGTCCATCGCTGGGTCGCGGCGATGCCCGACGTGCACTACGGCATCGGCGCGACGGTCGGCCGCGTGATCCCGACGCGCGGCGCGATCGTGCCGGCGGCGGTGGGCGTCGACATCGGGTGCGGGATGATGGCGGTGCGGACAAGCCTCGCGGCGAAGGATCTGCCCGACGATCTTGGGCCGCTGCGCGCGGCGATCGAGAAGTCGGTGCCGCACGGGAGGACGATGGGCAAGCGCGATCGCGGCTCGTGGCACAACGCGCCGCCGGCGGCGGTCGAGGCGTGGAAGGAGCTCGCGCCGACCTTCGATCGGATCGGGAAGAAGCACCCGCAGGTCAAGGAAGCGAACACGTTCATCCACCTCGGCACGCTCGGGACGGGGAACCACTTCATCGAGGTGTGTCTCGACGAGAGCCAAGCGGTCTGGTTCCTCCTCCACTCCGGATCGCGCGGGGTCGGCAACAAGATCGGGAGGTACTTCATCGAGCTCGCGAAGAAGGACCTCGGGCATCAGCTCGGCAACCTCCCCGACCAGGACCTCGCGTACTTCGAGGAGGGCGCGGAGCACTTCGCCGACTACGTGGAGGCCGTCGACTGGGCGCAGCGCTTCGCGATGAAGAATCGCGAGCTGATGATGGCGGCGGTCGTGAAGGCGATCGGCTCGGTCGCGGGGATCCCGCCCTTCCGCTCGCACCTCGTCGCCGTGAACTGCCACCACAACTACGTCGCGCGCGAGCACCACTACGGCGCGGACGTGTTCGTGACGCGGAAGGGCGCGGTGCGCGCGGGGAAGGGCGAGCTCGGCATCATCCCGGGCAGCATGGGCGCGGCGTCCTACATCGTGCGAGGCAAGGGCAATCCCGAGAGCTTCGAGAGCTGCAGCCACGGCGCGGGGCGCGCGATGTCGCGCACGAAGGCGAAGCAGACCTTCACGCTCGAGGACCACCGCGCGGCGACGGCGCACGTCGAGTGCCGGAAGGACAAGGACGTGATCGACGAGACGCCGGGGGCCTACAAGTCGATCGACAGGGTAATGAAGGCGCAGGAGAGCCTGGTCGAGATCGTGCACACGCTGCGGCAGGTCGTGTGCGTGAAAGGGTGAGGCAGGGAAGCGGGCCCGGGATCCGGGCGGGAATGCGGCTGGGACGTGCTTGGCCGGGGTTCCGATGGCATGTTGCGGCGCCCTCCCCCTGCGACCCCTGGTGAAACCCTCGCGACATGCCCCAATCCCTCATCCCGCTCGAGCACGCCAGGTTCCACAGTGTCGAGGTGAGCATTTTCACGCGCAGGCTCGTCGCGGACTGCATGACGCATCGCTGCTCGATGGTGGAGACGCGCACCCAGAAAATCGATGCGTGCTGCCAGTGGGGCTGCGACGTCGACGTCGCCGAGCGCGAGGCGATCCTCGCCCGCGCTGAAGACATCCGCTCTCTGCTGCGTCCCGAGGCCAAGGACGCGCGCTGGTTCGATCCCGAGGAGGTGCTCGACTCCGAATACCCGTCGGGTCGGGTCGTGCGCACGGAAGTGTTCGACGGTGGCTGCATCTTCCTGGCTCACGACCGCCGCGGCTGCGCGATCCACCGCGCTTCTCTCGAGCAGGGGTGGGACATGCGCGGCGTCAAGCCGGCGATCTGCCGCCTGTTCCCGCTCTCGTACGAGACCGACACGATCAAGATCGCCGAGGAGTACCCCGAATTGTCCTGCGCCTACGTCGACGGTCCGACGCTGTACCGCCTCACACGCGATACGCTCGCCGATCTCTTCGGCGCGGACCTGGTCCGTGCGCTCGACGACGCCGAGAGCCGGGTGCTGGGAGAATTGCGCTAGCTCCGTACTGCCCGGTCGTTCTCCCCCCGCTATGCTCTGCGGCCCATGAGTCCCGGGCGCGACAGCGAAGGTTGGCAGGTCACTCCTCTCGAGTCGTTTCCGCCGATGGCGCAGTGGGACGACTGGAAGGAGTACGAGGCCTCGGCCTGGCCCAAGAAGGTCGAGAAGCGCTACACGCTCGTCCCCACGACGTGCTTCAACTGCGAGGCGGCCTGCGGGCTCGTCGCGTACGTCGATCAGGAGACGCTCGCGATCCGCAAGCTCGAGGGGAATCCGCACCACCCCGGCTCGCGCGGGAAGAACTGCGCGAAGGGTCCAGCGACGCTCAACCAGATCGACGATCCGGGCCGCATCCTCTATCCGATGAAGCGCGTCGGGCCGCGCGGCTCGGGCAAGTTCGCGCGCGCGACTTGGGACGAGGCGCTCGACGCCTTCGCGACCAAGATCCGCGCCGCCATCGTCGAGGACCGCCGCACCGAGGTCATGTACCACGTCGGCCGTCCGGGCCACGACGGGTACATGGACCGCGTCCTGCAGAGCTGGGGCGTCGACGGGCACAACAGCCACACGAACGTCTGCTCGGCAGCGGCGCGCCTCGGCTACGCAGTCTGGACCGGCGCCGACCGCCCCTCGCCCGACCACGAGAACGCGAAGATGATGCTCCTGCTCTCGTCGCACCTCGAGACGGGGCACTACTTCAATCCGCACGCGCAGCGGATCATCGACGGGAAGATGAAGGGCGCGAAGCTCGCCGTCATCGACGTGCGGCTCTCGAACACGGCGTCGATGGCGGACTACTGGCTCGCGCCTTGGCCGGGGACGGAGGCGTTCCTGCTGCTCGCGATGGCGCGCGTCATCCTCGAGGAGGGTCTCTACGACCGGAGCTTCCTCGAGACGTGGGTGAACTGGCGCGAGACGCTGAAGGCGCTCGATCCGTCCGCGGCGCCGAGCTTCGACGCGTTCCTGGCTGCCGTGAAGCGCCACTACGCCCGCTACACGCCCGAAGCGGCCGAGAAGGAGTGCGGTGTCGCCAAGGAGACCATCGTCGAGATCGCACGCGAGATCGGCCGTGCCGGGAGCGCCTTCGCCACGCACGTCTGGCGCAACGCCGCATCCGGCAACCGCGGCGGCTGGGAAGTCGCCCGCGCCCTCGAGTTCCTCTGCGTCCTCGTCGGCTCCGTCGGCGCGAAGGGCGGCACGAACCTCAACTCGCAGGACAAGTTCGTCCCTCCGCCCTTCCTCAAGCCGCCGCCGCAGTCCGTGTGGAGCGAGCTCCTCTACCCGCGCGAGTGGCCGCTCTCGCACCACGAGCTCTCCTACCTCCTCCCCCACTTCCTCCTCGAGGGCCGCGGCAAGATCGCCGCGTACTTCACCCGCGTCTACAACCCGGTGTGGACGAACCCCGACGGCATGGTGTGGGAGCAGGTGCTCCGCGACGAGTCGAAGATCGAGCTGCACGCCGCGCTCACTCCGATCTGGAGCGAGACGGCGCAGTACGCCGACTGGGTCCTGCCGATGGGGCTCGGCGCCGAGCGCCACGACTTGATGAGCCAGGAGACGCACGCCGCGAAGTGGATCAGCTTCCGCCAGCCCGTCGTGCGCGTCATGCGCGAGCGGCGCGGCGAGAAGGTCGCGTCGACGCGCGACGCGAATCCGGGCGAAGTGTGGGAGGAGGACGAGTTCTGGATCGAGCTCTCCTGGCGCATCGATCCCGACGGCAAGCTCGGCATCCGCAAGTACTACGAGTCGCCTTACCGCCCGGGCCAGAAGATCACGGTCGACGAGTACTACGGCTGGATTTTCGAGAACTCGGTGCCCGGGCTGCCGGCGGAAGCGAAGAAGCTCGGTCTCACGCCGCTCGAGTACATGCGCCGCCACGGCGCGTTCCTCGTCGAGAAGGAGACCTGGGAAGGCCACGCGAAGAAGCTCGCGAAGGCCGATCTCGACGGTGCGAGCGTCGACGAGCTGACGCGGACGGTCTCCAAGGCCGGCAAGCCGATCGGCGTCGTCGCGGAAGGCGAGCCGCGGATCGGATTCACGACGCCGAGCCGCAAGCTCGAGCTCTACAGCCAGACGCTCGCTGACTGGGGCTGGCCCGAGCACGCGCTGCCCGGCTACATCGAGAGCCCCGTCCACCGCCGCCACCTCGACCGCGCGAAGGGCGAGTACGCGCTCGTGCCGACCTTCCGGCTGCCGACGCTGATCCACACGCGCTCGGGCAACTCGAAGTGGCTGTACGAGCTCTCGAACACGAATCCGGTGTGGATCCATCCCGAGGACGCCGAGCGCATCGGCGTCGAGACCACGGACCTCGTGCGCGTGTCGACGCGCATCGGGCACTTCGTGAACAAGGTGTGGGTCACGGAAGGCGTGCGGCCCGGAATCGTCGCGTGCAGCCACCACCTCGGCCGCTGGAGGCTCTTCGACGAGGGCGGCGCCGACCGCTGGGCGAGCAGCAAGGTCGTGCGCGAGGAGCTCGCGCCGGGACGCTTCCGCTTCCGCCGCATCGAGGGGATCCGACCCTTCGCGAGTTCCGACCCCGACAGCAAGCGCGTCTGGTGGACCGACGGCGGCGTGCACCAGAACCTGACGTTCCCCGTGCAGCCGGATCCGATCAGCGGGATGCACTGCTGGCACCAGCAGGTGACCGTGGAGACGGCGCGTCCGGGCGACCTCTACGCCGACGTCGAGGTCGACACGTCGAAGTCGATGGAGATCTACCGCGAATGGCTCGCGCTCGCACGGCCGGCGCCCGGACCCGGCGGACTGCGGCGTCCCTTGCACTTCGCGCGCGCGGTGAGGCCCGCGGCGGAGGCGTATCACATCGTGAGATGATGGGGCGGCGGCATCAGCAGATTCTGGATCAATGAGCCCATCCATCCCTGAACAGGGGATCCGGGTTCTGCGTCACTTGGAATCAAATGAAGTGGGATTCCCGACCGTCCAAGGTCGCGGCTTGTATCGGCAAGTGCGCGTGTGGCCTCTACGAACTGCACGCGAGGATCGGCACTCCCCAGTGAGCCGAGGCGGTCGATGAGGATGAGGAGCGCACGACATCGAGCCACAAAACTCCCGGTTTCCACGGGCACCGGACCGAACAGCTTCAGCACAGCCTCGCGCTTGCCCTCGATGCCGAACTTGTCTGTGTTGCCTTCTCTCACCGGCAGGACGATTCCAACAGTCGCAAGATCCGAAAGGGCGGCAGCGACGTTCCTCTTCGTGTAGCCGGCCTCCTCCGCAAGCTCTGCGACGCTCAATCTGCGCCCAGGTGGACTGGTCAGCAGAGTTCGAATCACCTCACTCCGCGCCGTTGCACCCATCACGGCACGGATTCGGAGGCTCAGGAGTGCGGGAGAATTGCCCAGGGCATGACGTGCCCGACTGCCGATCTCATGCTCTCGCGGAGGTCCGGAGCCTGGCCATGATTCACGAGTGGCTCCACTCAAGGCTGCGGCGTAGTCCTCCCAGGCCTTTGCCGGAGGCCAAGACTTGTGGAGAAACGTCAGGCGGGATCGCGAGAGGAATGAGCGAAACCGTGCACACCATGCCAAGGATTCGTCTCGAAGTCGTGGGTCCACATGGGACAGACTCCCGGTCAGCAGGATCAACGCCTCGGGATCGATGCACCAGGGCACGGAACGCTGCCGCCAACCCGAGACTCCGAGCTCCACCCAGCAACTCCAAGCAAAGTCTGCGAGCGCACCGGAGTATTCTTGGCTATCCTGGTTCATTCGGGTCGATCACCTCGAAGTCAGCCAGTGTTTGAGTCAACCCCATCGCGAATCCATCCGAGGGGTCTTGGGTCCGACACCATAGGGCGGCTGCGATCAATTCCGCGCGGGTAGGCTGGAGGAGCAGGAGGTCAGCCGCATGCTTGCTCTTCGTTCCCTGATCGACGGCAGCGAACAGCTTGAAATGGATCTGATCGAAACGGCTCGCGACGCGCACGGTCAACCCCCCGAACTCGAAGACGGTGCAACGTTCCAGGAATCCGTTCGGGAGTCCGAACTTCAACAGGTCCGTCGGCCCTACGTTCAACCAGCCCAATTCCATTCCGTGCGCCCGAGCGACGTCCGCCGCAGCTTCCGCGAGATCGGGTGGAAGGGGCGACGCACTGACGAGTTCGTCGTTCTCGATCCGTGCGACCACGTCGACATCCGCTGTGGCTCGAGAGCCCAGATTCAGGAGGATGAGACCCGAGCCACCGATCAGCGCCAGATCGTGACGTCGGCCTCGGTGGAGGAGGACGGCCCCCAGGCTCTGGAGTGCCTGCGCCGCATCGATGTTGCTTTGCCTCCGCATTCGAGTATCCTATCTTCTCGAATCGAGAAGGTATACAGCTCAATCAATTCCTGACCGGCCTGCCGGGCCCTGGCCTGAGGATTCTGGTATTCGAGACGCGCGTGCGCGAAGCGCGAAGCCATCCACCCGGAACCGACCCGAATCGACCCATGGACAACCTCAAGGAGTGCTTCGACGCCAACCGCGAGTGGTCGAAACGCATGCGCGAGCGCGATCCGCAGTTCTTCGACCGGCTGCGCCGCCAGCAGCGGCCCGAGATCCTGTGGATCGGCTGCTCCGACAGCCGTCTCCCGCCGGACCGGATCGTCCAGAAGCAGCCCGGCGAGGTGTTCGTGCACCGCAATGTCGCCAACGTCGTCGTACACACCGACATGAACTGCTTGAGCGTGCTCCAGTACGGCATCGAGGTCCTCGGCGTGCGCCACATCGTCGTCTGCGGGCACTACGGGTGCGGAGGAGTGCTCGCGGCGCTCCAGTCACGGCCTCTCGGCCTGATCGACAACTGGCTGCGCCACATCCGCGACGTCCACGCGCTGCACCGCGCCGAGCTCGACTCGATCGGCGACGCGGATCGGAAAGCCGATCGCCTGTGCGAGCTGAACGTCGCTGCGCAGGTCGCCAACGTCTGCCGCACGACGATCGTGCAGGACGCCTGGCGCCAAGGCCGGGCACTCACCGTGCACGGCTGGATCTACTCGGTGGCTGACGGGCTGCTCCGCGATCTCGACATCTGCGTCGAAAACGCCGAGCGGATCCCCGAGGCCTACCGCATCCCCTGACGCGGCTGGCGCGCTAGCGCAGCACGATCTCCTGGGCTCCCGCCGCCGCGGAAGCGGGACCGACGTCCAGGGTGACGCTCCCTTTCAGCCCCGAGTCCGTGGTCGCCTCGACCACGAACCGCCCCGCCGGGAGCGTCAGCCCGTGGAGGCGCACCTTCCCCTTCTCCATCGCTGCCGGGAACCACGTCGCCCCGACGTGGATCGTCTCCCCGCGCTCGTCGATCGCCTTCGACGCGAGCGTGCTCCACTTCGCTTCCGGATCCGCGAACGAGCAGAAGACGCTCGTTTCGTAGCCACGCTCGGGCGTGAGCTCGACGCGCGTCGTCTCGTCGGGGCGGACTTCCACCTGGTTCTTGCGCAGGAACCAGCCGTCGTGATGGAGCGTGATCGTCCACGTCCCCGGCGTGATCGTCCGCGAGCGGAACACGCCGGATTCCAGCGTGAACTCCTCCGTCGCGTGCCCGTCCCGGTTCAGCCACGGACGCGCGTGCTCGAGGTCCTTCTCCGACAAGCCCTTCAGCACGAGCTCGAGCTTCCCGAGAGCTCCGGGCGAGAGCACGCCGACGTCCCGCGTCTCGCCCGCGGCGAGGTCGAACACCTCCGTACGGAACACCGTCTGCCCCCCGCGGTACACGCGCAGCTCGTAGCGGCCCGCGAGCAGCGGCCCCTCCTCGAACTTGCCGGTGTCGGGATCGAAATCGATGTATCCGCCCGTGTCGCCTCCCTCGGGGTAGTACACGACGCGCAGATCGACGGGCACGCGGCCGTCCTCGCCGACGATCCGGCCGCGGACCCTCGCGTCGGGCTCGGCGCGGCTCTCGACGACGATCTCCACGTCCCTCGCGCCGGGCAGAACTCCCTGCAGGGTCCCGCGCGAGGGGATCGAGAAGACGTTCTTCGGATCGGCGGCGAGGTCGTAGCGGTGTGCGCCGTCGAGGTTCGCGAGGAGGAATCTCCCCTCCTCGTCCGAGTCGCTCTGCCGCGGGTAAGCGAAGCCGTACGGATCCGGCTTCGCACGAACCGTCCATCGCGCGACCGGCTGGCCTTCCCGGTCGACGATCCTCCCCGTGATCGTGAGACCGGGATCGAGCACGAGCTCGACGGAGGTCGTTTGGCCGGCCGCGCATTTCGCCCGGAGCTTCGCCTTGCCGAGCTCGGGACGCCCCTCGAGGCTGGCGTTGAGCTCCTGCTGGCCCGGCGCGATCCAGTCGAGGCGGAACTTTCCATCCGCATCCGTCTTCGCGCGCGGGGTCGGGAACGGCTCGAAGTACCAGCCCCCCCTGTGCTCCACGGCGGCGACGACCCGCGCGCCGGCGACCGGTGCGCCGCTCGCGTCGACGACGCGGCCTTCGATCTTCGCGGGCTCGGCCAAGACGACGTCGACGTGCCCCTTCGCCCCCTCGACCGCCTCGACGTGCCCGCGCCAGAGGGGCCAGCCCCGAGCGGAGACCGTGACGTCGTGCACGCCCGGCTGCAGGTCGCCGGCGTAGGTGAAGCGGCCGTCGGCGTCGCTCGTGACGGGCACGGGGTCGGGGATCGAGGCACGCAAGCCGTTCGGCAGGTCGACGATCCCCCCGCCGCGCTCGCCGATCTTCACGAGCGCTCCCGCGACCGCGTTGCCGGCGGGATCGACGACGCGTCCGCCGATCTCGGCGCCCCCCCGGGCGAGTTCGAGCACCACCTGGCGCGACCCGTTCGGACCGAGCGGCAGCGCCGCGACCTCGAATTGGTAGGAGGCCGAGAAGCCGCGGGCGCGGGCTCCGATCTCCGCGTCTTCGCCGAGCTCGCCGACGCGGAATGATCCGTCGGGCGCCGTGCGCGCGGTCCGATGCGGGCGCGAGGAGATCCAGCGCGTGCCCTCGACCCAGATCTCGGCGCCCCCGACGCCTCCGCCGTCCGGTCCGACGACGCGGCCCTCGACGGTCAGCTTCTCCTGGAGGCGGAGCTCGATCTCGCGCCGCTCTCCCGCCACGACCTCGATCGGGAAGCGCGCTCCGCGGTCGACGTAGATCTCCGCCTGGACGGCGTAGAGGCCCGCGAGCTCGGCGCGGCCCTGCGCGTCTGTTCGCCGGCGAAGGTACTCGTCGCGCGGCGCGGGATCCTCGAGGCACCGCACGTCGATCGAGTAGTCGACGGCGGGCGTCCCGTCCGCGTGCAGGAGCGTGACGAGGACGTCCCCGCGCGTCTCAGCCGGCACATCGGGAACCGCCGAGAGGGCCGCGGTGCGACTCGAGACTACGTGCGGCTCCTCGACGACGAACGATCGCGTCGGCTCCGGCTCCGCGGGCGCTCCGAGTCCCAGAGCGATCCCCCCCGGCGACGCGAGGGAAGAGCGTTCGGCCCTTCCCGGTGCGCTCATCGCCCTCCAACCGAGCACGACGAGGATCACGGCAGCGACGGCGATCACGACCTTCTTCACGATCCACGCTCCTCCGGCGATCCCCGCCGGTGCGAATCCGCTCCCGCCGGTCGCGGCGGGAGCGGAGGGGAAGGCGATCGGGAGCAGCGCTCCCATCCAGCGCGACCGGCCGCCTTCGAACTTCGTGTCGAGCCGCGCGCGGAGGTCCTCGAGCGCGCGCGAGAGGCGCGACTTCACTGTTTTCACCGGGACGCCGAGCTTCAGGGAGATCGCGGCGGGCTCGAGGCCTTCCCAGAAACGCAGGAAGACGGTCGTGCGGTACGGCTCGCGCAGCGCCTGGACGGCGTCGAGGACCTCGCGCTCGACCTCGAGACGCTCGATCGGATCCGCCGGAGGACCTCCGACTTCCTCTCGCGCGACGCGGTGCTCCCGATCGGCGCGGCGGCGCTCACCGCGCGCGCGGTCGAGCGCCAAGTGGCGGGCGACCGTCGCCAGCCAGCCGCGCACGGAGCCGGCGCTTCGCGGCGGGCGCTCGAGCGCGACGACGAGCGTGTCCTGGACGAGGTCCTCGGCCCGGCTCTCGTCGCGGACGAGCGACCTCGCCAGCGCGCGCAGCGACGCCACTTGGCGCGTGAGGTCGTTCGAGGTCGAGGCTTCCGATTCGTTCCGCATCCGCTTCCCCGATCCTAGGGACGCCGCGGACGGCCGGAAGACCTCCAGGTCGTGGGATTGCTGGACCGGCTACCAGCTGACCGTCACGCCGGAGCTCACGTTCCACGCGTCTCCCACGGGAGGGGCGCAGAACGACGGCTTCGCGTCCCGGTACCAGATCTGGTAGTGGCGCAGCGATCCCGGAGCGATCGGATCCCCCACGGCGGCCGACCGGGCGGTGATCGACGGGTCGCCAAGCTCGGGCGCCAGGACGGCCCCGTTCGCGTCCGTCGACTTGGTGTAGAGCCGCCTCGACGTCCCGCCGACGCACCGCACGCCGTCGCCGTAGGGCGTGCCGGCGGGGATCGACGCGCTCCCCTGGAGGACGATGCACGCGATGCCGACGCGGAGCTCGGCGCCCGCGATGGCGACGGTGTCCGGGTTGGTCGCTCCCGTCGCCCACGCGACTCCGCCGGTCGAGAAGAAGTCCGAGTTCAAGCATCCGTGGCCGGCCAAGCCGTTGTTGCCGCACGGGCACGGCGTCGCGAGCGTGCCGTCGCCGAAGCAGAAGGTCTCGTAGAGCGCGTTCTGCCGCTCGAACGCCCCCATGTCGACGATCGGCCGGGTCCCCGAGCCCGTGTCCGCCGCGACGGGATCGTCCGAGATCCGAGGCAGGCCGGCGCGATCGGTCGTCGACACGGCCGGGACCGCCGCGTTGTTGCCGGAATCCGCGCACGGCGTCCCGCTCGCGAGGGTGTAGTCGCCGCCCACGGCGTTGATGAACATCGGATCGCCGGACACGTTGCCTGTCCCCGCGATCCCCCCCTGCACGCAGGAGTAGCTCACCTGCCCGGCGCCGGCGATCTGGTTCGCCGTCCCCTGCGCGCCGCCCGGACCCGAGTTGAAGTAGACGATCGAGTTCGCGATCGTCGCGCCGGCACCCGACACGAGGATCCCGGCCGTCGCGTTCACGCTCGAGAAGTTCCCCGTGATCGTGCAGCCGCGCACGGCCGCCGAGGAGCTCGAAATGAAAATCGCGCCGCCTCCGCCCGTGCCTGTCGATGTGTTCCCGGTGAAAATGCAGTCGTAGACCTTCACCGGCGAGCCGCCGAAGATCTCGATCCCGCCCGCGCGGGCGGCCGAGTTTCCCGTGAAGATGCAGCGCCGGAACGTGGACGCGACGCCGCTGGCCATGTCGAAGGCGCCGCCGAAGGCCCCGCCGACGTTGCCCACGAATCGGCACAGCGTGAACGTCGGGCTGCTGGCGCTGATGTAGCCCGCGCCGCCGCCGAAAGTGCAGCGGTTCCCCTGGACGAGGCAGTTCACGATCGTCGCCTGCCCGGAACCGAGGAAGAGGAAGCCCCCTCCGCGGTCGTCGTTCGCCGCGCCGTTGGCGTTCCCCCCGCTGACCGTGAAGCCGTCGAGGATCGCCGTCGCGTTCGCGCCGGTCCCGCGCACGACGTGGAAGCTGTTCTCGGCGTTGTTCGTGAACCCGACGTCGTCGCCGAGCAGGTCGCCGGAGAGGACCGCGATGTTCACCGCCGGGTCGCGCTCGGCGAGGGTCCCCTCCCCGCCGGCGAAGCCGCCGTAGATCTCGACGCCACTTTCGAGGTTGAAGGAAATCGTCCGGGCGGCCGTGGAGGTCGGGACGTAGGTCCCGTCGGCGACCCAGACCTGATCGCCCGCGTTCGCGGCCGCGAGGGCGAGTTGCAGACCCCCGGATCCCTGGAAGGCGTCCGCCCAGGTCGATCCGTCGTTCGCCCCGCTGGCGAGGTTCGCGTCGACGAAGAAGGTCCCGGCGAAGGCGGGGGCGGATGTGGCCAGGAAGGCGGCAAGGACGGCGATTCGGGGGTGCATCGGTGGACTCCAGGGCGAGCGCGGGGGAACGCGGATGCTAGCACGGTCCCGACGGGTGCAATTGGGCATTCCTTCTGACCTCAAGAACCGTCGGCATTCCTGGGCATGTCGTCGCGCCTGTATTGACAATCGATCACAATGTGATTGACAATCTGGCCGTGTCGAGCCTCCGGAGCTTCCTGCTCGAAGAGGCCTGGGCTGGAACCCCCACCCTCGGAGCCCGGGCTGCGGCCCGATTCGGCATCTCGAGGCAGGCCGTCCACGCGCACATCACGCGACTGATCGAGGAGGGGTTGATCGAAGGATCCGGACGCACTCGCGCCCGAATCTACCGGCTCCCATTTCTCGCCGACCACAGGATCGAAGTCCCTCTCTCCGAGCCCTTCGACGAGGAGTCGATCTGGCTCAGCCACTTCGCGCGCCCGCTCGAAAGCCTCCACGCCAACGTCCTCGAGATCTCCCGCTTCGGTCTGACCGAGTGCCTGCGAAACGCGGCCGACCATTCCGGAGCGGCCACGGCCTCCCTTCGTGTCCGCCGCAACGCCCTGGCCGTCGAGATCTCGGTCACCGACCGCGGGGAGGGCCTCTTCCGCCGGCTCGACGCCCACGACCCGCTGCGGGCAGCCCTCGATCTCGTCAAGGGAGGGAAGAGCAGCGATCCGGTCGCGAGGGCGGGCCGGGGAATCGGATCCGTGGCGCGAGTCGTCGACACGTTCTCGGTCTGGTCGGGGCACCACCGGCTGCGCCGAGAGAACGATTCGTGGAGCCTCACCGAACTCGAGGGGCGCGTGCCCGGCACGACCGTCGCGATGCGGATCCATGTTTCCTCGCGCCGGACGCTGGGCGATTCGCTCCATCGCCCGCGAATCGAAGTCCCCGTCCGCCTCGCGCTGCGCGGCGAGCTGTCGCCGACCTCGCGGGCAGCGGCGCGGCGGCTCCTCGAACGCCTCGAGACCGCCGGTGAACTCCTCCTCGACTTCACGGGTATCCCCGCCGTCGGTCCGGCCTTCGCGGACGAGATCTTCCGCGTCTTCCGCCGCGAGAATCCCGGCGTCTCGCTGGCGCGTGTCGGCGCGAGCGCGGCCGTCGAGCGCGCGCTGCGCGCCGCCGAGGGATCAGGCGCCCGCTCGTAGGCTCGCGACCACCGTCACGAGCCGTTTCGCGATCGATTCGAGCGTGCCCTGCTGCTTGGCGTCCTTCAGCTTCCCGTCCTCCGCGAAGGCCTCGTTCGCTTTGGGGATCGCGAGCTGCTCGGGGAGGACGAGCACGCGGATGTTCCCGAGGATCGAGCGCACGGTCGCGAGGCTGCGCAAGCCTCCGAGCGCGCCCGTCGAGGCGGAGCAGAGCGCCGCGACCTTCCCGTCGAAGCTCTGGAGCGCCGTCTCGCCCTTCTCCGGACGCGAAGCCCAGTCGATCGTGTTCTTGAGGACGGCCGAGATCGAGCTGTTGTACTCGGGCGAGGCGATGAAGAGCCCGTGGTGCTCCATCATGAGCTTCTTGAAGCGCCGGCCGTTCTCGGGGACGCCCTGCGATCCCTCGAGGTCGCCGTCGTAGAGCGGCATGGGGAGGTCGGCGAGGTCGACGAGCGTCGCTTCACCGCCCGCGCCGCGGACGGCGTCGGCGGCGAGGCGCGCGAGCTTCTTGTTGAACGAATCCCGGCGGAGGCTGCCGGCGAACACGAGGATCCTGGGCGCGGGAGACATGGGCTCCCTGTATCAGAACCGCGTCATTTCCGGCCACTCCAGATTTCGCAGTCCGCACCTTTCTCGCGCACGCGGTACGTCCTTGCGTTCTCGCACAGGCCACCGACGGCCGCGCCCGTCCTCGGATCGAAGCGGTAGTTGTGCAACGGGCACAGCGCGTGCTTCCCCTCGAGCAGCGGTCCTCCGATGATCCGTCCGCCTTCGTGCGGACACGCGGCATCGAGCGCGTAAAGCTTTCCCTCCACACGGCACAGCACGACCTGCTTCGCCGTCCCCGCGTCCTCATCGCCGATCTCGACGCGCCTCGCGTGCCCTTCCGCGATCTCGACAGTGCCCTCGATCAGCGCCGGCTGGCCGCGAAACAGGTCGAGGAACCCCATTCGGCCGATGCTAGCATCCCGGCCCGATGAAGCCGGTCCTGCTCGTCGACGTCGTCGGCCTCACTCCGCGTCTCCTTTCCGCGCGCACGCCGAACCTGCAGGATCTCGCCCGCCGTGGCGCGAGCGCGCCCATGAGCACCGTGCTCCCCGCGGTCACGTGCAGCGCCCAGGCGACGATGCTGACCGGCCTCCCGCCGGCGAGCCATGGAGCCGTCGGCAACGGCTGGCTCGACCGCGCGAGCGGCGAGGTCGCGCTGTGGCGCCAGTCGAACGCGCTCGTTTCCGGCGAGAAGATCTACGAGGCCGCCCGCCGTCTCGATCCTTCGTTCACCTGCGCCAAGCTCTTCTGGTGGTGGAATCTCGGCGCGGCCGTCGACTGGTCGATCACGCCGCGCCCCTTCTATCCCGCGGACGGCCGCAAGATCCCCGCGATCTACGCCTGGCCGACCGCCTACGGCGTCGAGATGGAGCGCGCGCTCGGTCCCTTCCCCTTCTTCGACTTCTGGGGGCCGCGCTCCGGCCTCCCTTCGAGCCGCTGGATCGCCGACGCCGCCATCCGAACTCTCCAGGAGCGCAAGCCGACGCTCACGCTCGTCTACCTCCCGCACCTCGACTACGACTTCCAGCGCCATGGACCCGACGACGAGCGTTCCCTGCGCGCCGTCGAGGAGATCGACCGCGTCGTCGGCGACTTGAGGGCCGCGGCAGAACGTGCGGGCGCGGAGATGGTGATCGTCAGCGAGTACGGCCTCGTCGCCGTCGACACGCCGATCGACGTCAACCGCGCGCTGCGCCGTTCGGGCCTCCTCGTCGCGCGCGCGACGCCGGCCGGAGACGTGCTCGACACCCACGCGAGCGCGGCCTTCGCGGTCGCCGATCACCAGGTTGCGCACGTCTACGCGCGTTCCCGCGAACTGCAGGAGCACGCCAAGTCCGTGATCCTCGCCCTCCCGGGCGTCGAGGAGGTCCTCGAGGGCGAGGCGAAGCGCGAGCACGGTCTCGACCATCCGCGCGCGGGCGACCTCGTCGCGATCGCTCGGCCCAACGCGTGGTTCACCTGGTACTACTGGCTCGACGACGACGACGAGCCCGACTTCGCCCGCACGGTCGACATCCACCGCAAGCCCGGCTACGACCCCTGCGAGCTCTTCCTCGACCCCGCGCTCGCCGCGCCGAAGCTGCGCATCGCTCTGCGCCTCGCGCAGAAGAAGCTCGGGATGCGCTACTTGATGGACGTGATCCCGCTCGACCCGAAACTCGTGCGCGGCAGCCACGGCCGCCTCCCCGACGATCCGAGGGACGGGCCGGTGTTCCTGTGCTCGAAGCCCTTCGCGGAGTGCGGCGGCGTCCCGGGGAACGGCGTCGTCGCGATGGCGTCCGTGAAAGACCGCGTGCTCGCCCTGCTCCGGCGTCCGTGAAGTCGATGGCAGCGCGATTCGGAGGCGGAAAACCTCGCGAGCGCTTGCCGAAGTCGGTGATCGCGTTCGGGTGGACGAGCTTCTTCACCGACGTCTCGAGCGAGATGATCGCTCCGCTCCTGCCCTTCTTCCTCACGAGCATGCTCGGAGGCGGCGCTCTCGCACTGGGCTGGGTCGAAGGCTTCGCCGACGCGCTCTCGAGCGTGCTGAAGCTCGTCTCCGGACGGCTCTCGGATCGATTCGGCCGATCGCGCCTCTTCGTCCTCGGAGGCTACGTCCTCTCGTCCATCGCAAGACCGCTCGTCGCGCTCGCCGCCGCGCCCTGGCACGTCGTCGCCGTGCGCGCGCTCGATCGGACGGGCAAGGGCCTGCGGACCAGCCCGCGCGACTCGATCATCGCCGCGGAGACGCCGGCGGCGCGCCGCGGGGAAGCCTTCGGATTCCAGCGCGCGATGGACCATGCGGGAGCGGTCGTCGGGCCGCTCGCCGCGATCGCGCTGCTCCAGTTCGCCACGACGGACCTGCGCGTCGTGTTCGGGCTCGCCGCGATCCCGGGCGCGATCGCTTGCGCCGTGATCGTCTTGTTCGTGCGCGAGCCGGTGCGCGCGGCCCGAGCGCCCGGCGCGGTCGCCCAGCGGCTCGGAACGCCGAACCGGGCGCTCCTGAAGCTCCTCGTGCCGCTGGCGATCTTCACCATCGGCAATGCGAGCGATCTCTTCCTCCTGCTCCAGCTCGCCGAGCACGACTCCGGCCCGATCCAGCTCTCGCTCCTGTGGCTGGGGCTGCACGCCGTGAAGGCGGTGTCGTCCTTCTTCGGCGGAAGGCTCTCCGATCGCTTCGGTCCGCTGGCGATGATCGCCTCGGGATGGATGGTGTACGCAGCCGTGTACCTCGGTCTCGCGCTCGCCGAGGACCGGATCGTGATCGTGTCCTTGTGTCTCGCGTACGGGGCCTACCACGGCATGACGGAAGGAGCGGAGAAGGCGCTCGTGAGCCGCGTCGCGCCAAGCGCGGACCGCGGCACGGCGTTCGGCTGGTATTACATGACCACGGGACTCCTGGCGCTGCCCGCGAGCGTGATCTTCGGCGCGGTGTGGAGCACGCACGGCAGCGCGACCGCATTCGGGATGGGCGCTGTGCTCGCGGGGACGGCGAGCGCCGCGCTCCTCGTGCTGCGTCCGGGTCGGAGCTAGGTTCCCTCCACTCGCGACTTCAGCGCCACAGCGCAGCTCGCGACGGATCGAGCTGGATCGCCGCGCGCTTCCACCGGGCGGCTTCCTCGGGCCTCCCCGCGCTCTCGTAGTGGCCCGCCAGCGCGCCCGCGACCGTCGCGTCCGGGGCGATCGCGAAGGCTCTCTCGAGATCGGCGGCGCAGCCCTCCGCGTCGCCGAGTTGGAACCGCATGACGCCGCGGTTGCGCAGCGCGGTCCACGCGGCCGGGTGCGCCTCGATCGCCTGGTCGAGCACGGCGATGCCTTCGCGCTGCCTTCCGAGCTTCCCGAGCACGAGCCCGAGGTTCACGGCGCACTCCGCGGAGGTCGGATCGAGCTCGAGACCGCGCGCGTAGGCCGCGCGGGCATCCTCGTTCCGATCCAGCGACTCGAAGAGCAGGCCGCGCAAATGGTGGTAGGTGGGAAGGCGCGCCGATGCCGGGCCCGGCTCGCGTTCCGCGAACGGGAGCGCGAGATCGGAGTGGCCCGAAGCGATCTCCACCATCATCCAGAGGCCCGGATCCTGCGTGTACGGCGGCGGCTCGCGGCCGGGCCAGGCGAATACCGCGAACGAACCATCCTTCGACTCGTGCACGCGCAGGGGCTTCCTCGGGGACGGCGCACCCGGGTTCCTGCGGATGAAGTGGTCGTGGATCTCGACGTGCGCGACGTCGAACACTCCCGTGCGGCGCATGTGGCAGTCGACACAGTCGTTCCCGCCGCGCTCCGCCATCGGCTTCGTGCAGCTCTCCTGCTCCGAGGCGTGGCACTGCTGGCAGGCATCGCGCACCACGCGCCGCTCGGCCGGGTCGAAGCTCGACTTGTGCGGGTCGTGGCACGTGACGCAGGTCATGGGCCCGTGCCCGGATTTCTCGGCGCCCGAGTAGCAGGGCGAGAACAGGAGGCGCTCGACCTGGCTCACGAAGCGGATCTCCTCGGACCTGCCTGCCGCGAGGAAGACGGCACGACGGTCGAGCATGTCTCCCTCGGGGGGAACGATTCCGCGCGCGCCCGGTTCGAGGAGGAAGCTCGCGTCGCCCTGGAGGTGGCAGCGCGCGCAGAGCGAGAGGCTCTCGATCGCGCCGAGGCGGCTCGCCGCGAGAATCGGGTCCTTCTCGTTGCCTTGGGTGTGCGCGATTCCGTCGCGAGCGCGTTCACGCCACTCGACGTGTCCGTCGACGTCGCCGTGGCAAGCCGCGCACGAGATCCCCGAGGGTGACCAGGAGGCCGGATCGGGCCGCAGATTGAGCGGGTATCCGCGCGGCGGGAGGTTGTCGGTGTGGCAGGCGAGGCACTCCTCGAAGATCGGCGTCGTGAAGCGCGTTCCCGCCCGCATCTCGTGCCCGGGAGCGAGCGCTGCGTGGCGGTCTTTCGGATCGGTGATCAGCTCGATCGGCGCGAACCAGAGGAGATCGCCGACGACGGCGGCGTAGGAGCGGTCCATGAGCCCCGCGCCGATCGCGAACGCGAGCTCGGCGTCGATCGCGACGGATCCGTCCTTCCACGTCTCCACGAGCCGCGGCTTGCCCTCGGCGGATCCGAACCGGTAGGTCCAGCCCGCGGCATCCGTGACCGGCGCGAGATCGTCGAGCTCGCCCGGATGGATCCGCTCTAGCGCCTGCGCCATGCCCGTCTCCCGGTAGGAGCGCACGATGCTCTCGTGACACGCGAGGCACTTCGCGCCGATCGGGCTCGAATCCGCGGCAGGTCCGACCTCCAGCCGCTCCGGCGTCTCGCGCGAGCACGCACCGGCGACGAGCACGCCGAAGAGGAGGCCGGGGAGCTTCATCGCGGAACTGGGCGAGCCAATATATCCGCCGCGCGGATAGAATCCCGCGCCCGCAAAGCCAGGAGGAGGCTCCGAGTGTCTGGATTCCGATACGTCGTCTTCGGCGCAGGCCGTCAGGGCACCGCCGCCATCCACGATCTCGCCGTGAACTGTGCGGCCAGCGAAGTGCTGGTCGTCGAGCCTGACGGCGCACGCGCGCGGGACGCGGAGCGCCGGCTCGCGCGGCTCCTCGGCAAGGGAGCGCGTCGCCTGCGATTTGCGGGCGGTGCCGGAGCGAAGGACCTCGCTCGCGCCGACGTCGTCTTGAGCTGCGCGCCGTATTCGGCGAACCTCGCGCTCACGAAGCTCGCGCTCGAAGCCCATGTGCCGTTCTGCGACCTCGGCGGCAATCCGGAAACCGTCGCGAAGCAGGAGAAGCTCGCTTCGCGGACGCGCACGCCTGTCGTCCCCGACTGCGGCGTCTCGCCGGGTCTCTCGAACATCTTCGCCGTCCACTGCGCCCGCGTGCACGGCGCCGACGAAGTGCACGTTCGCTGCGGCGGGCTGCCGATGGTCGCGCCGGACCGGAGGAAGAATCCGCTCCAGTACAAGCTCGTCTTCAGCCCGCTGGGCCTCATCAGCGAGTACAGCGGCCGCGTCCCTGTCATCCGCGGCGGCCGCGTGACGAGCGTCCAGGCCCTGTCCGTGATCGAGCCCTTCGATGCCGACCACGAGGCCTCGCCGACCTCGAACAACTCCCCGCAAGTCGTGGAGTACCTGCGCGACATCGGCGTGCGCGAGTACGACTACGCGACCGTGCGGTACCGCGGGCACTTCGAGCGCGTGCGCCGCTGGAAGACCGCCGGCTACCTGCGAGGGAACGCGCGCAAGGACGCCGAGCTCGCCGGGCGCCTCGAGAAGGATCGTGCGCTTCGCTACGACCCCCGGAAGGACCGCGACGTGCTGATCCTCTCCGTCCGCGGCTCGCGCGGGAGCCACGGCATGAAGCGCGGGCACGAGTACCGCCTCGACGTGGTCGCGAACGCGCGCACGAAGTTCACCGCGATGGAGCTGACGACTTCCTGGGGCATCACGATCGTCGCGCACCACATCGCCAGCGGCCGCGGCGCCCCGAGAGGGTTCGCCACGCCCGAACGGTTCGTCGACACTGAATGGGTGATCGCGGAGGTCGAGAGGCGGCTCAAACTGTCCGGCAGCCGGTAAACTAGAAACTATGATCGAGACGGGCCTCGCGCTTCTGCTGCTCGTCGCCGTCACGCTGCCCCTGACGATCGCGCTCATCCGCGGGCGCCCCGCCTCGGATCGCCGGCCCGCCTTCGCCGCGTGGGCGATCCTCGTCGCGGCCGTCGCGTGGCTCGCGGCGAGCTACGCGCCGCCCGAACGCGCGCGCAACCCGCCGACCGATCGCCCGCTCGAGCTCGCGCACGACGGTTACGTCTCCTCGCGCGCCTGCAAGGCGTGCCATCCCGAGGAATACGGCTCCTGGCACCGCTCCTACCACCGCACGATGACGCAGCCGGGATCGACGGACACGGTGCTCGGCCCGGTCGACAACGTCCTCGTCCAATCGCGCGGGAGGCCGTTCGTGCTCCAGCGCCGCGGGAAGGAAGTGTGGGTCGAGCTCGACGATCCGGACTGGAAGGGCGATCCGCAACGTGTCCCGCGTGTCTGGCGCGAGATCGTGCAGACGACCGGCTCGCACAACGAGCAGTTCTACTGGATCGCTTCGGGCGAGACGCGACAGCTCACGATCCTCCCCATCATGTACCGCCTGCTCGACGAGCAGAGCTGGGAGTCGCTCGACGGCTGCTGCATCAGCACGCCCGGCTCGGTCCAGGAGCTGGACAATGCCCGGTGGAATCGCGTCTGCAACCGCTGCCACGCAACGCATGCACTCCCTCGCATCGATCTCGCCGCCAACACGATGGACACGCACATGGCCGAGTTCGGGATCGCCTGCGAAGCCTGCCACGGACCCGGCGGCGAGCACGCCGAGCTCCACCGCGATCCGCGGCGCCGCTACGCCGAGCACTTCGGCGAGGAGGCCGATCTCGCGATCGTCAATCCCGCGAAGCTCGTCAAGGAGCGCTCCGCGGAGGTGTGCGGACAGTGCCACTCGATCAGCGGCTTCCACGACGACCCTGCGCGCGAGCAGTGGCGGCGCGAGGGATTCCCCTACCGCCCCGGCGACGTCCTGGCCGACACGCGGCCGCTGATGCACTCCGGCGACGACCACTTCTGGCCCGACGGGGTGATTCGCATCTCGGGGCGCGAGTACAACGGGCTCGTGGCCTCGCCCTGCTTCGAGCGGGGAGAGATGACGTGCCTCTCGTGCCACTCGATGCACCGCACGGAAGGCGACACGCGCTCGCTCGACGAGTGGGCGAACGACCAGCTCAAGCCCGGCATGGACGGCGACGCGGCGTGCACGCAGTGCCACGACGAGTTCGCGACGGCGGAGGCCATCGCCGCGCACACGCACCACGATTCGGGCTCGGAGGGGAGCTCGTGCATGAGCTGCCACATGCCCTACACGACCTACGGGCTTCGGAAGGCGATCCGCAGCCACACGATCTCCTCGCCGAGCGTGCAGGAGAGTGTCGGGATCGCTGGCCGTCCCAACGCGTGCAACCTCTGCCACCTCGACCGCACCCTCTCTTGGACAGCCGCGGAGCTCGAGCGCAACTACGGGATCGCGCCACCGGAGCTCGGCGAGGAGGAGCGATCGATCGCGGCGGGAGTCCTCTGGTCCGTGCGCGGCGACGCGGGGCAGCGCGCGCTCATCGCGTGGCACATGGGATGGGATTCCGCGCGCTCGGCGTCCGGCACCGACTGGATGACGCCGTTCCTCACGACGCTCCTGCGCGATCCCTACAGCGCCGTGCGCTTCATTTCCAAGCGTTCGATCGCGCGTCAGCCCGAAGGCAATCGGCTCGTCGGCTACGACCCGATGGGGACTCCGGAGAGCTGGATCCGCCTCACGGATCCGGTCTACCTGGCCTGGGCGGCGAAGAAGCGCGCGGCGTCGCGCGAGCTCCTGATCGGCGAGGACGGCGGGCTGGACATGGCGCCGTTCCAGCTCCTACTCTCCCGCCGCGACCAGAAGCCCATGGTCCTCAACGAGTGAAGAAGCCTCCCCCGCCCGAGGCCGCGTCGCCGGGACGCTCGCCCTCGACGCCGCTCGGGCGCCGTCACTTGCGCCTCGGATGGCTCGCGATCCTCGTGTTCCTGACGCTCGGGATCGCGCTCGAGGCGCTGCACGGCTTCAAGGTCGACTGGTACCTGAACGTCGCGAACGAGACGCGCCGGCTCATGTTCACGCTCGCGCACGCGCACGGCGTCCTCCTCGGGCTCCTGCACCTGGGCTTCGCGTTCACGCTGCGCGAGCTCGAGCTCGAATCGGCGCGCTGGACGAGGACCGTCTCGCCCTTCCTCACCGGAGCGACGGTGCTCCTCCCCGGCGGGTTCTTTCTCGGCGGCGTGATGATCTACGACGGGGATCCGGGCGTCGGGATCCTCCTGGTGCCGGTCGGGGCGCTGCTCCTGCTCGTCGCGGTGGGCGTCCTGAACATGCGCCTGACGAAGCGCGGCTGATCGGTTTCGGCGCTTCGTTCCCGCGGGTATCTTGGCCCGCATGAAGATCGTCCCCTTCGCTCTGCTCCTTGCTTTCTCCACGACCGGTTTCGCCAGCGCGCAAGCGCCCGACGACGTCCTGACCGCGCAGGACGTCGCGAAGATCCGATCGGTCACGGCGGCCGAGATCTCCCCCGACGGGAAGCAGGTCGCGTTCCTGCGTTCCGTCCCGCGCGATCCCGGCGTCGACGAGGACGGTTCGTCGTGGACCGAGCTGTGGGTCCTCGACCTCGAGGACGGACGCGAGCGGCCGTTCGTCGCGGGGAAGGTCGACGTGTCGGCCATCGAATGGTCGGACGACGGCGAGAACATCACGTTCCTCGCGAAGCGCGGCGACGACAAATTCACCTCGCTCTACGTGATCCCGACCGGAGGCGGCGAGGCCCGGAAGGAGCTCTCGCTGTCGTCGAACATCGCCTCGTACAGCTACTCGCCCGACCGCAAGCGCGTCGCGTTGGCCGCGAAGGACCCCGAGGACGCGGGGAAGAAGAAGCTCCAGGACAAGGGCTTCAAGCAGGAGGTCTACGAGGAGGACGAGAAATTCACGCGCGTGTGGATCGCGGAGCTCGGGGAGGGGAAACCCGAGCCGCGCGCGCTGCCGATCGAGGACTCGATCCACCAGGTGCACTGGAGCCCTACGGACGAGCGGATCCTCGTCACGATGTCGCCGACGCCGCTGGTCGACGACCAGTACATGCGTCAGCGCGTGCGGATCGTCGATTCGAAGTCGGGCGAGATCCTGGCGCGCATCCAGAACCCCGGGAAGCTCGAGAAAGTCGCGTGGAGCCCCGACGGCAAGCGCGTCGCTCTCGTCACGGCCGCCGACATGAACGATCCGGACGCGGGAAGGCTCGCCATCTGCTCCGCGGACGGCGGCGATCCGGTCGATCTCTTCCCCGGCTGGAAGGGCGAGGCGGAGGAGATCGCGTGGCAGGCGCCGGACGTCCTCATGTACACCGGGAGCGAAGGGGTGTGGACCATCCTCGGCAAGGCCACGATCGACGCAGCGGGCAAGGCGACCGACAAGCGGATCCTCTCGCCCGGCGCCGGAGTCTTCACGACGTTCTCGTTGTCGGAGGACGGACAGCAAGCGGCGTTCTGTGGCAGCGCGGACGTGCACCCTTCGGAAGTGTTCTCGATGAGCCACGGCGACACGGAGCCGCAGCGTCGCACGAACAGCAACCCCTGGCTGGGCGAGAAGCGACTTGCCAAACAGGAGGTCATCCGCCACAAGGCGCGCGACGGCCTCGAGCTCGAAGGGATCCTCGTGCGCCCGCTCGACGAGGTGAAGGGCCAGCGCTACCCGCTGATCCTCTACGTCCACGGCGGGCCCGAAGCGCACGAGATGAACGGCTGGCAGACCGCCTACAGCAAGCCGGGGCAGGTCGCGGCCGCGGCGGGCTTCGCGACGTTCTACCCCAACTATCGCGGCAGCACCGGCCGGGGTGTCGAATTCAGCAAGTCGAGCCAGGCCGATCCGGCCGGCAAGGAGTTCGACGACCTCGTCGACGCCGTCGACCACCTCGTCTCGATCGGCCTCGCCGACAAGGCGAAGGTCGGCATCACGGGCGGCAGCTACGGCGGCTATGCGACAGCGTGGTGCGCGACGAAGTACTCCGACCGCTTCGCCGCGGGCGTCATGTTCGTCGGGATCAGCGACAAGATCAGCAAGGTCGGCACGACGGACATCCCCGACGAGGACTTCTACGTGCACACGCGCAAGCGGCCGTGGGAGAACTGGCAGATGATGCTCGAGCGCAGCCCAATCTTCCACGCGGAGAACTGCAAGACGCCGCTCCTGATCCTGCACGGCAAGGACGACCCGCGCGTGAACCCCGGGCAGTCGCGCGAGATGTACCGGCACCTCAAGCTGCGAGGCAAGGCGCCGGTGCGGCTCGTGCTGTATCCCGGCGAGGGGCACGGCAACCGGAAGGCGTGCTCGAAACTCGACTACAACGTGCGGATGATGCAGTGGATGGAGCACTACCTGAAGGGCCCGGGCGGAGCGCCGCCGGATTCCGAGGTCGACTACTCGGTGCCAGAAGAGAAGAAGGAGGAAGCGACCGCTGTTCCGGCGTCGGCGACGGGCTCGTCAGGGAGGTGACCTCGAACTGACCGCGTTTCGATTCGTTCATCCGCATTCCAGGCGAGTCGTCCAGACATCGGACGAGTTCTCGCTTCCTCCGATGGACCGGTGGGAAAGAGTCCGCATGGATCTTCCCGCGCTTTCACGAGTTGCGCCGATCGCCGCTCGATAGGTTGGCCGGTGGATCGAAGGGCACGCGCGTTGCTTGCGCGCTGCAACCCTGCGGGTCGCTCGGCTTCGTGGGGATGTACGGTCCGGTCGAGTCGAGGCATCGGGGAGCAACAGCGAGGAGAGCGTCGGCTTGGGTTTCACCCTCTTGGGAGCCGTCGTGCTCGTGCTCGCCGCGGCCGTGCTGCTGCTCCTGCAGCGCCGCGCCGAGGTCGCACGCTTGTCGATGGACCTCGACGAGCGCGAGCAGGCCATCGCCCGAGGCAGCCACCGCGCCAGGCTGCAGCACCCCCACGTCGACCTCTCGAGCTGCATGGGCTGCGGCGCCTGCGTTCGCGCATGTCCCGAGGACGGCGTCCTCGAGCTGATCCACGGCCAGGCGATGGTCGTGCACGGCGCTCGCTGCGTCGGCCACGGCCTCTGTGCGGAAGCGTGTCCCGTCGGTGCGATCTCCATCACGCTCGGAGACCTGACCGAGCGCCGCGACATCCCCGTGCTCACCGAGCACTTCGAGTCGACACGCGCGCGCGGCGTCTTCCTGGCGGGCGAAGTCACGGGCTACGCGCTGATCCGGACGGCGATCGCGCAGGGGACCGCTGTTGCGGACGAGGTCGCGCGGCGCGTCCAGGAGGATCGTACCCGCGGCGGATCGGGGGTGCTCGATCTCGTCGTCGTGGGCGCCGGACCCGCCGGCATCGCCTGCTCGCTCCAGTCGAAGCTCCACGGCCTGTCGTTCGCGGCGCTGGAGCAGGCCGAGCTCGGCGGCACGGTATCGAAGTACCCGCGCCGGAAGCTGGTGATGACGCAGCCCGTCTCGCTGCCGCTCCACGGGACGCTGAGCCGCACGACCTACGAGAAGGAAGAGCTCGTCGCGCTCTGGCACGACGTCGCCGCCAAGCACGATCTTCCGATCCGCACCGGTGTGGAGTTCCAGGGCCTCGACCGCACCCCGGACGGGACGTTCCTCGTCGACACGAACCTCGGACGCTTCGAGGCGCGCAACGTGTGCCTCGCTCTCGGTCGCCGCGGGACTCCCCGTCGGCTCGGCGTCGCGGGCGAGGAGCTCTCGAAGGTCGTCTACAGCCTGATCGACGCGCAGTCCTACTCGGGTCGACGCATCCTCGTCGTGGGCGGCGGCGACAGCGCGGTCGAGGCGGCGCTCGGCCTGGCCGAGCAGTCCGGGAACGTCGTGCACCTTTCCTACCGGAAGGGGGCTTTCACGCGCCTCAAGTCCAGGAACGAAGCGCGGCTCGAGCGCGCGCTGGCGGAAGGGCGAGTCATCCCGGTCCTCTCGAGCGAGGTGACGCTCATCGAGGAGGGTTTCGTCCACCTGCGGCAGGACGGCCAGGAGATCCTCCTGCCGAACGACGAAGTCTTCGTGATGGCGGGAGGGATCCCTCCGTTCCAGCTGCTCGAGAGCGCGGGGATCTCGTTCGACCCCTCCGAGCGGCCCGCGGCGACGCAGCTCGTCGATCGGGGCACGGGACTCGTGCTCGCGCTCTCCGTGGCGCTGCTCCTCGCGGTCGCGGCAGCGGCCTGGGTCTACGCCTTCCGCTCGTACTACGGCCTCGATCCGGCGGATCGGCACGATTCACCCTGGCACGCGCTGCTGCGCCCGGCGGGAACCGTCGGACTCGCGTGCGGGATCGGCGCCCTCGTGCTGATCGCGACGAACCTCGCCTATCTGGCCCGGCGTTCGCGCTGGTTCGGCTGGGTCCCGGGGTCCCTGCGCTCGTGGATGACCGCGCACGTCGCCACCGGGATCGGATCCCTCCTCCTCGTGCTGGTCCACTCGGCGATGATCTCGCGGAACACGGTCGGCGGCCACGCCCTCGCGGCGCTCGCGATCCTCCTCGTCACGGGAGCGGTCGGCCGCTACCTCTACGCGTTCGTCCCGCGCGCCGCGAACGGGCGCGAGCTCGAGCTCGACGAAGTGCGCGCGAACTTGACGACTCTCTCCTCGCAGTGGGACCGGATCTCCCCGGAGCTCGCCGAGCTCGTGCAGGTGGAGGTCCGGCGCCTGACTTCCGAATCGCGCTGGCAATCGTCGCTCCCGCGCCGGATCGCGGCGCTGTTGACGAGCCAGCATCGATTGCGCGCCACGCTCGCGCGGCTGCGGCGCGAGGCGCGCCGCGCCGGCGCGGCGAAGGACCAGGTCGAGGCGCTCGCCGCGCTTGCGGAGAGAGCCCAGAGGGCCGCCCTGGCGGCCTCCCACTTCGAGGACCTGCGCGCTCTGCTCGCCTCGTGGAGGTACCTCCACCGCTGGGTCGCGCTCGCGATGGTCCTCCTCGCCGCGGTCCACGTGCGCGTGGCCCTCCGATTCGCGGGGATCGGGAACTGACGATGCGCCTGCGCAGTCCCGCCCTCTGGCTCGGTGCGATCTCCGCGGTCCTCGTGATCGGGTTCGTGTGGACGGACCGCGATCGGATTTCGCCCGGATCCGTCAGCCCGGTCCATGCACGCGACGCCGAGCTGGCCGGAACGGGCTGCGAACGCTGTCACGGCTCGGAAAGCGAGACGATGGCCGACGCCTGCGCGGATTGCCACCGCGACGTCACGGACGGCATCGCGCAGGACCAGGGCTTCCACGCCCACATGGAATCGGACGCGGACGCCTGCGGCACCTGCCATATCGAGCACCACGGTGCCGAGCTGCCGCTCGTTTCCGCGCGGAGCTTCTCCCTGGCCGGCTTCGAGGAGCGCGACACCTACGACCACCGCGGCCTCGCGTACAGCCTATCGGGGCGTCACCGGGAGCTCGCCTGCAAGGACTGCCACCGGAACGCGGACATCGAGCTCTTGCCCCAGGGAGAGAAGCGCTTCCTCGGACTCGCGCAAGGCTGCACGGCTTGTCACGAGGACGTCCACGGGGGGAAGCTCGCGGATTGCGCGTCCTGCCACGGCCAGGAGCACCCCTTCGCGCAGGTCGCGGAGTTCGTGCACCCGCCGGCCTTCCGCCTCGAAGGCGCGCACGCGGGCCACACCTGCTGGACCTGCCATCCGAAGGGCAGCGAGTTCGCCATCGAGAACCCGGTTCCGCGCCCGCGAGCGTGCATGGACTGCCATGCGTCGCCGCACGGCGATGCGTTCCGCGCAGCGGCCGGAACCTCGTGCGAGGACTGCCACCCGGCCGTGCGCGGAGGATTCACGCCGGAGCAGTCGCGGCTCACTCCGGCGCAGCACGCGTGGACGGGCTTTCCGCTCGACGCGCCGCACGATCGTGCATCCTGCGAGAGCTGCCATCCGCGTGATGCCGCGAGCTTCGCCAACGCGCATCCCGGACGCGACGCGTCGGATTGTCGCGCCTGCCACGCCGATCCGCACCTCGGCCAGTTCGACCGCGGGGCCTTCGCGGGAGGCGGGTGCCTCGTCTGCCACGACCGCCTCGCGTTCGAGCCGCCGGCGTTCGGCCTCGAGCTCCACGCGCGCACGGGTTTCGCCCTGACCGGCTCGCACGCCGCCGTCCCGTGCGCGAGCTGCCACGCCGTGCGGGAGCCGGCGACGCGCTTCGACCAGGCGCCCACGAAGTGCGAAGGCTGCCACGCCGACGCGCACGACGGCTTCTTCGACCGTCGCGCGCAGGGGTGCGCCGAATGCCACGGCACGGCCTCCTTCTCGGCGATTCCAGCCGACTTCCACCACGGCGACGCGACGGGTTTCGAGCTCGAAGGCGCCCACGCGCGCGCGGAGTGCGCCGAATGCCACGCGCCTTCGCCGCGGCCCGACGAACGAGGCCGGACCTTCGGCTTTGCGCACGCGCCGCTCCCCGGCCAGAGCTGCAGCGTCTGCCACGCCGACCCGCATGCCGGCGCATTCGACGATCCCGGCGACCCGCGCGAACTCGACGGACGCGAAGACTGCGCGCGCTGCCACACCGTCGACGCCTTCCACCCGACGCGCGCCCGCTTCGACCACGCGGCTTGGACTGGCTTCGAGCTCGCCGGGGCGCACGCGGAGCTCGGCTGCGAGCAGTGCCACGCGCCCTCGGCGACGCCGGGGCGCTTCACGCAAGCGCGGGGGACGGAGTGCTCGTCCTGCCACGCCGACCCGCACGTCGGGCAGTTCGCTTTGGCGGGAGCGACGGACTGCGCGCGGTGCCACGCGGCGTCGGGACCCTTCCGGAACGCCGTCTTCGATCACCAGCGCGACTCGCGCTTCCGCCTGGACGAAGGGCACCGCGACCTCGCGTGCTCGGCGTGCCACAAGCCCTTCCCGGCCGGCAACGGGACCTCGGCGATCCGCTACAAGCCGCTCGGCACCTCGTGCGGCGACTGCCACGACGCTCGCGGAAGGAGTCCGCGATGATCGCGCGCGCCCTCGCAGTGATCCTGCTCGCGGCGATCGCTTCCTCCCAGGAACTCGTCCGCATCGAGGCCAAGGTCGTCTCGACCTCCGGCACGAGCGTCTACCTCGATCGTGGACGCGAAGCCGGCGTGCGCATCGACGATGCCGTACTCCTCCATCCTCCCGGCGGTCCGACAGTCGACGCGACCGTGCGCGACGTCTCGAAGAGCACGAGCCGCGCCGAGCTCGCACCGGGTTCCTCCTCGGTTCCCGCGGGCAGCCGCGCGGAGATCCTCGTGCCGAAGGACCGGATCGCGACTCCAGCGATCCCGCCGGCCGCCGAGGCACCGGTGCCGAGCCCGGCTCCTTCCCCGCCGCCCCCTCACCCCGGCTGGACGCATCCGCCCGAAGCCTGGAACGAGGAGACGCCGCTCCTCGCGCCCGCGTACGCCGCGGCACGGGATCCCGAGGACCTGCCCGCGCACTTCGACGGACGCGTGTTCTGGCAGGCGAACTCGACCTGGAACCAGGAGAACCAGGACGCGCGCTACCTCCTCGGCTCGATGGGAGCGGACCTGCGCCTCGAGAATCCGTTCGGGAAGAGCGGTGCGTTCGAGTTCCGCGGCGACTTCCTCACCACGAACGCGTCGTTCTCGGGCGCGTCGGACGACACCGAGACGGACGTCGCGATCCGGCGCCTGTCCTACTCGCAGGGCGGCACGAAGGACGATCCGGCGCGCTGGGAACTCGGGAGGTTCCTCCAGCGCGAGTTCCCCGAGCTCGGTGTCCTCGACGGCTTCGACTGGAGCCGCCGCACGGAGGGCGGCAGCCGCTTCGGCGCGAGCGTCGGCGCGATGCCCGAGCCGTTCCCCTCGATGGACACGGGCGAGGACTTGCAGGCCTCCCTGTACTACCGCTGGGCGCCCGATCGCTCGGAGAAGCTGCTCCTCGGGGGCGCGTACCAGAACACATGGCACGACGGCGACCAGGACCGCAACCTCTTCCTCGGTACGCTCGAGTGGAATCCCAGGAAGAGCTTCACGCTGCGCTCGACGGCCTGGGTCGACTACTACGGGTCCGAGGACACGATCAAGTCGTCCGCGTTCGAGCTGACCGAGCTCCATGTGCTCGCGGGGTGGCGCTTCGAGCGCAAGGGCGGCATCACCGCGACGGCGTCGCACCGGCGGATCCCCGAGATCCTGCGCCTCGAGTTCTCGGGCTACACGCCGCAGCAGATCGAGGACGACGAGCTCGACCGGATCGGGCTCGGCGGGTGGACGGCGCTCGGGGAGAAGACGCGGCTGCGCGCGCAGACCGACGCCTGGCGGGACCAGGACGACGAGGGGATGCGCGGTGAAGTCGGGATCTCGCGGCGCGACCTCCTTTGGAGCCGCGGCGAGATCGGCTTCGCCTTGTACACGGCCGAGGGGTCGTACAGCTCCGGCGAGGGCCTGCGCCTGACCGCGACGAAGAGCTTCGACAGGACCTTCTTGAGCCTCGGGTACGAGTTCGCGGAGTACGACCAGAAGGGCTTCGTCGGCACGCAAGCGACCCTGGCGCACCAGGCCCTGTACGGGAACGTCGATCTCGAGCTCGGAAAAGGCTGGAGCCTGTCGCTCCTGGGCAACCGGCAGTTCGGCGACGAGCTCGACGCCTATACCCTGGGGTTCCTCCTGCAGCTCAGCTTCTAGGTTCCACGCATGTCCTTCCCGAACTTCGACCGACTCCGATCGCCCCGCACGAGAGCGCTCGCGCTGCTCTTCGCGCTGTCGGTGAGCCTGCTGGCGTGCGCGGTGACGCTCGATCGCGACGCCGCTCAGGAGAGCGTGCCGCCGCAGGGCTGGAACAAGAGCCGCGGGCCGGTGATTCCGCACGACACCTTTCCGAAGGACTGCTCGATCTGCCACGTGAGCACGAGTTGGAGGGAGATCCGCGCAGACTTCCATTTCGACCACGAGTCGATGACGGGGATGCCGCTGCTCGGCGCTCACTCGGGCGCCGAGTGCCTGCGCTGCCACAACGACCGCGGGCCGGTCGAGGTGTTCGCGCAGCGGGGCTGCATCGGCTGCCACGAGGACATCCACCGCGGGAAGCTCGGCGCCGACTGCCTCGATTGCCATGACCAGGACGACTGGAACCCGAACGAGCAGATCGCGCGGCACAACCGCACGAGATTCCCCCTGGTGGGCGCGCACGCCGCGACGTCGTGCTGGAGGTGCCACGAGGGCGCGGAGCTAGGGAACTTCGACCGGGCGAGCACGGAGTGCCTCGCGTGCCACCGGGACGACCTCGCCAGCGCGACGAGCCCCGACCACCAGGCGCAGGGATGGGTGGACAACTGCCAGGACTGCCACATCCCTACGTCGTGGACGGGAGCCGCGTTCAACCACTCGTGGTTCCCGCTGACGGGCGCGCACGCGCAGGCCATGTGCAACGACTGTCACGCCGGGGGAGTGTTCCCAGGGACGCCGAGCACGTGCGTCGGGTGCCACCAGGACGACTACGACGCGACGACGAATCCTCCGCACGCGGCCGCGGGGATCCCCACGAACTGCCAGGTGTGCCACAACACGAGCGGGTGGACGCGTGCGAGCTTCAATCACGCGACTTTCCCGCTGACGGGCGCGCACGTCACGCTCGACTGCGCGCAGTGCCACGCCGGAGGGATCTTCCAGGGAACGCCGAACACGTGCGTCGGATGCCACCAGGACGACTACGACACGACGACGAATCCAAACCACGCGGCCGCGGGGTTCCCGACGACGTGCCAATCCTGTCACAACACCGTCCGTTGGGAGAACGCGACGTTCAACCACTCGTTCCCGATCAACTCGGGTGCGCACTCCGGCTTCACCTGCGCGGAGTGTCACCCGAACCCCGGGAACTTCCGCGTGTTCACGTGCACGAGCTGCCACGAGCAGGGCGAGACGGACAACGACCACGACGAGGTGAGCGGGTACGTCTACAACAGTCCGTCTTGCTACAACTGCCACCCGAACGGGCAGGACTGACAGCCGTTCCAGCGAGGAATCCCGGGACTCTCGTGCGAGATAGTCCGCTGACGGCTCGCAGCTCGCCTCCGTTTCGGACGCTCGAGATCTACGCAAAATGGCGGTGGGCTGGAATCCTGTGCGCGGAACGGACCTTGCCGCAGCCACTTGGGTCCGCGCTCCTCGCGCTCGAACGGATGCCTCCGGTCTCGCCCACGGACGACGGGGAAGGCATGCGCTTTGCGCTGCGCCGTGCGCATCGAAGATCCAAAGTCGGGTCGACACCCGCGCGGGAGGCCCGCAAATGCAGCGGAGGTGATGTCATGAACGCAAAGAGGATCTGGACCACACTCGCTCTGACCGGCCTAGCCGTCCTCGCGACGGCCAGCGTCGGTTCGAGCGTGCAACTCAGAGGGCCGCAGGGGAAACAGGCGACCGACTCCCGGTCCACGCTGGGCGAGACCGGCACGCCGTTCTGCTCCAGCGGCGACATCGGCGCGAAATGCGGCCACTTCGGCCCCGGCAAGTTGGGCCACGGCTGCGAGAACTCGCTGGGCCTGGGCGGTGCTCTCCTGACGGGCCACGGAAGCGCGAGGCTGTGCCAGGACAACCTGGTGCTCGAAGCCTCCTCGATCCCCGTCCCCACGACGGTCGTGTTCCTGGAGTCCACGGAGGCCGGGCTCAAGGGAGGGGGCTACACCTTTGGCGACGGCGTGATGTGCCTCACTCGGTCCATCCACCGGGTCGCAGTCCAGCAGCCGAGGAGGGTCGGGATGGCGACCTATCCGATGCTCGGCGACTCTCCACTCAGCGTCGACGGCAAGGTCACCATGCTCCAACCGACGCGGTACTACCAGGTCATGTACCGGGACTCTGAAATCATGGGTCGCGAGAAACACTTCAACCTGACGAACGCCCTGATGGTCGTCTGGAGCCCGTGAAGTGAGCGGAGCTGTCACTCCTGGCTGAGGGAATCACTCCAGCCCCCCACGCCGGCCGCGTAGTCGCGACGACTTCGCGGCCGGCGGCGTCGGGGACAGGGAGCTAGCGCACGCTCTTCCGGAGCTGCCGCCACACGCGGATCCGGTCGAGCGTCTTTCGTTCCTCCTCCGGCGTCGCTTCCGACCGGAGCGCGTCGAGCCCCTCGAAGCCCGCGGAATTCACGACCGTCGTGGGCGGAAGCGGATTGCCGATCTCCGCGACGAGCTTGAGCTTCTCCCGGTTCGCTTCGATGAATTCGCGGAACTCCGGAGCGTGGATCAGGCGCAGGTCGGCCACGAGATACCGAAAACGTCCCGACTCGAGCGCCTCGAGAGCGCCGGGCTGGTCGTAGCAGACGAAGGGGTGCGAGCTCCCGTAGAGATAGAAGAGCACCGAGTGCTGCAGGACCAGCACGTCCGGGTCGGGGTCCTTCGGAGCCTGGACGAGGAAACGCGCCGTCCACTCGTAGCCTCGGTCCTCGAGCGAGAGCGTATGGCGCGATCCCCACGCGCTCGGGACGAGCACGAGGAGCGAGATCGCGGCGGTCCTTCCCCAAGTCCAGCGCGGCGCGAAGCGGCGCACGACGGCGTCGAGCCCGACTCCCGCGGCGAACGCCAACGGAATCAGCAAGGGCACGAGAAGCCGCGGGTAGAAGCGGTAGAAAGGCAAGGCCGCCAGCAGGATCGCCGCGAACACGCCGATCATCAGGTCGCCCGGCGATCGGCGGCGCAGCATGACGACGAAGCCGACGAGCGCAGGCACGAGCACGAACGGCGATACCCATTCCCACAGCGAGCGCAGGACGAGCTTCGCGGTCATCGGGATCAGGTAGAGCCCAGGGTCCGAGAGCCACTCGTGTCGACTCGCGCGGAACTCCGCGAGCCCCAACGTCCGATCGATGTGCGACAGGAGCCAGATCGCGGGCACGGCCGCGATCGCGCAGGCGACGAGCCAGGAGACCCACGCTCTCCTGGGCGCTCGGCCCGCCACGAGCCACGCGCCCGCGATCACGAGCGCCAGGACTCCGTGGTACTTGGTCAGGATCGCCGCTCCGGAAGCCACGCTCGCTGCGACCGCGAGGAACCAGCTCTTTTCCCGCACCGCGGACGAGAATGCCCACGCCGCGATCAAGAGGAACAGGGCGAAGGGAACGTCCGTCAGTGCCTGCCGGGAGAAGAGCAGGTGATACTGCATCCCCGCGAGCGCCGCCGCCGAGGCGAGCGCCGCGGAATCGCCGACCCAACGCCTCCCCGCGAAGAAGACCGTCGCGACCGTCGCGATTCCGAGCAGGGCGACGACGCCCATCGCCAGCGTGTCGACCGGCCCCCACACGTCGAACGCGAGCGCGAAGAGGCCGGGAACGAGCGGCGGCGTCTGGAACAGCACGAGATCGCCCTGGCCGTACGGCCCGACTCCGAGCGGGCCGGCGGTGTAGGTCCCCGCGTCCCAGTGGGAGATCCCCGCGCTGCCGAGATTCCAGAAACGCAGGACGACCGCCGAAGCGAGCACGAGCAGGAAGACCCACAGCGGCGCCCCCTGGCCTTCCTCCGCATCCTCGACTCGAGCCGTCGGCTGGGGAGCGTCCTCGATCACGGAACGCGCTCGTCGGACGCGGGGGGCATGCTCTCGCGCATCCTACTCGCCCTTTCCGCGCCGCAGTAGCATGAGCTCATGTCCGCGTCGACGACGGTGATCGAGCCCGGCACGAAGGCCGAAGGGAAGACGAAGCTCGCTCCCCGCTGGAAGGTGATCCTCCTGAACGACGACGTCACGACCTTCCAGTTCGTCATCGAGCTCCTCCAGAGCCTCTTCCACAAGTCGCACACCGAGGCCGTGCACCTGACCCGCGAGATCCACGACACGGGGTCGGCCCTGATCACGGTGACGAGCCTCGAGCACGCCGAACTCTACGTCCAGCAGGTGAAGTCGCTCGCCCGCCCGCGCGGCTTCCCCCTGGCGGCCACGATCGAGCCGGAGTGATTCCGTTCAGCGGTCTTCGCGCGACAAGTCGTCGAAGTCCCAGTCCTTGTCCTCGCCTTCGCCCCCGGGCTTGCGGTCCCGTCCGAGCGTGTACACGCGCGGAGTCGCGCGCGCCGTCGAGGGAGGCTCGTAGAGGTACTGCCCGCCCCAGGGGTCGTCGATGTCCGCGAGGTAGGAGTTCCCGTTCGTGTCCGGCACGGTCAGGATGTCGAGGCTGTCGGGATACTTGCCTCCGTTCAGTCCGGCGTACATCTCGAGCGCCATGGAGATCGATTGCAGGTCCATCTCGACCGCGGTCGGTTGGGCCGTGACATCCCCCGGGGCACGTGCATGGGACATCATTTCGCGGAACGCAGCGCCGAGTTCCTTGACGTCGGTCGACATCGCGCCGTGCCACGCGCCTCCGTCGACGCCACCGAAGACCGTGAACGAAGCCGAGAGGTTCGGGAACGACAGCGGCATCCCTCCGGCCATTCCTCCCATGAGCCCCTGCATGCCCTGCATCATCGCGCCGAGGTTGTACTGCATCACGAAGCACGGGTTCAGGTCGCCGACCTGCTCGAGGCCGCGAGCCATGCCCCGCGGCAGCGTCGAGGACTTGGATAGGCGCTTGAGGGAGCTTTCGAGATAGGCGTCGTCGCCGCCCAGGACGACCGCCGTCACTCCGTCCTGGGTGCCGATCGTGAACGCGAGGCCGTCTTCGCCGTACATCCGATCGAACATCGCCATCATCTCGTCCTTCCCCTCCTTGCCGACCGCGTCGAGCTGCCCGCCGACCATCGTTTCGACATCGAGACGCATGCGCGAACGCATGACCTTGACACCGCTCACCTCGCCCTCCTTCATCTCGTCGAAGGTGATCCCGGTGACCGAGGACATCATCGTGCGGTAGATCTCGAGGAACTTGGCGGGGTCCTTCGGCTGGAAGTAGCCGGCGTAGCGGAGTCCATCGGTCCCGAAGGCCGCGTTGATGCACATCGCCGACCCGAACTGCGCCGCGAGCTCGTCGGCGCTGCCCATCATCTTCTGGAAGCTCGAGCGCATCGGTTCGGGATACATCGTGAACGCCGCGTCGATCAGCGGCTTCATGCGCTGGAGCATCATCGCCTGATCCATGCCGAGGATCGCGCTCATCGGCGCCTCCGGATCGAGGAAGCGCGCGAGGGCCTTCGCGCTCGTCTTCTGCTCCGAGCTGAAGCCGTCGAGGACGCTGCCTTCGCGCGCAGTGAGCTTGGAAGCGAGTTCGACGACGCTGCCGTCGAGGCGCAGCGCCAGATCGAAGGTCTGGCCCGCGTCGAGAACGGAGCGGACTCCGTCCACGTAGAGCTTCATGAAGGGCGCGACGTCCATCCCTGCGGTCGCCTCCGGAGGCATCGAGTCCATCGCGGTCGTCATCTGAGCGAGGCCCGCATCGATCATCGGCCGGAAATGCGCAACGAGGCGCTGGACGTCGAGTCGAGCGACGATGTCGCCCGCGGGGAGCTCGAGGGCGATCGCCGCCGGCGTCGGTGCCGGACTCGCCGCGGGCCCCATCGAGACCGCGACGTAGTTGCCGTGGATCGCCGTCGTGGCTGGCATCCCTGATTCGCTGAAGGATCGGACGAAGTTCTCGGGCGAGAGGACGGGAACGAGAACGGTTGGCATCGGCTCCCCTCCCGCCTGCTCCGGCAGGACCATGCAGACGCCGAGGGGCTTCGAGCGATCGATCTCCTTCGTCGCTCCAGGCAGGTTGAGCCCTGCCAGCACCTCGTCGATGTCCATCGCAGGTGCGGAGGGATCGAACGCCGCCGACAGCTCCCGGATCGCGCTCGCGAGGTGATCGACGGATGGAGCTTGGATGTAGATCGCCGTGCCCGCAGGAACGAGTCCGGCGAGGTCGGCCGTGGAGGCCTTGGCTGCCGTCGGCGCGGACTTGACTTGCTTCGCGACCGCCGTGGATTCGTTCGCGGCGGCACGGGACTCCGCCGAGGACGGCTGGACGGCTTCCTTCTCCGAGCAGCCCGAGAGAACGGCGGAGGCGGTCGAGAAGAAAAGACAGGCAAGGACGGTCGTGCGGGTCATGAGGCGGCGCTCCTCGGGATTCGGGGGGGGGCAGCACGCAGGATACAGACGCCGAGGGGCGGGAACAGGGGGTCCCTTCTCGATGGGAATCGGCCAGCATGGGTGCCGAGATGCGCCCGGATGGACCGGGTGCGCGAGCGCTGATTCGATTCCTCGATCGTTTCAAGATGTCCTTCGGCCGCGGTCGAGGAGGCGCCCGGAGGCCATCGAACATGTCGAATCCGCTGCTCGCACTCTTCTCCGCCGCCGCGCTGCTCACCGGAACGCCCAAGGACGGCGAAAGCTGGCTCCGCGAGTCGGAGAGCCGCCTCTACTCGTGGCCCGAGCCCGGCGTCGTCGTCAGCTTCCACGTGAGGACGGACGCGATCCAGCAGATGATCGACGCGCTGAAGAAACAGCTCCCGCCCGATCCGACGCCCGACATGCTCAAGTCGATCGACGCCCTGCGGCGCATCGAGATCACCGGCACGGTCGACACAGCCACCGGGAAGACGACGACGCGGATCGACCTCACCATCGACGCGAACGATCCGAAGCGCAAGGAAGGCGTCGAGAAGCTGAAGAACGGCATCGATTCGATGGTCGCGAAGTTCTTCGACAGCCTGCCCTTGCACGACCCGGGCATCGCGAAGGACAAGAAGGTGCTCGAGGCGAGCGAGTCGGGCAGCACCCTCACGGTGAAGCTCTCGGGCAAGACGCCGGACGAGGAGACGACTCTGCGCCTCGACAAGAACAGGATGCTGCCCGAGACCTTCGACCAGGCGACGAGATCGATGAAAGTCCGCTACATCGAAGTCCTGCCCGGCCGCTTCGCGCCCGCGCGACTCGACATGCAGACCCCCGATTCGCAGAAATCATCGGCGACGTTCACCTACCAGCGCGTGGGCGACCTCGTTTTTCCCTCGAAGGTGACCGTCACGCAGGGCGCGTCGACCACGAAACTCGATTTCCTCTCCGTCCGCGCGGAGAAGGCCGGGCCCTGACCTAGCGCTCCCGCCGCAGCCGGTAGATCTCGATCCCCGGACCGAAGGCGTCCGCACCCAACAGCCAGGTCGCGTACTCGCTCGCTCCCTGCCATTCCCCGGGACCCAGGCCGGGAAGCGAGGGCGTCTCGCCCTCGACGGCGTACATCAGCTGTCCGCGATTCCTGACGCTGTCGGCGAGCGCGCGCGTCACGGCGAGGTTCCGCATCTTCCTCGACGTCTCCAGGACGGCGTAGTCGAATCCGTTCTCCGCGATCCACGAGTCGACCTGCTCCGGATCCATCCTCTCCGGACCCGTCGCACGGCTCGACGGGAAGATGCGCACCTTCCAGCGCCGCGCGGGATCCGCGCCCGGCTGGATCGCGCCCTGGTAGGCGAGCCAGGGGAGGGTGTGGGCCCCGTCGTCCTCCAGATCGATCCGGACGAGCTCCGGGTCGTAGAGGAGCGGCAGCACCGTTCCGGGCGTCGTCAGGATCACGGCTCCCGGATCGACCTTCGATTCGATCCACGCGGCGGCGAGCTCGAGCCGGTCGGGCGCGCGCGCTGCTCGCGCGTAGCGCAGCGCGATGTACGCGTGAGGAGCGAGACACAGGATCCCTGCCGCCGCACCCACGGTGATCCGCAGCCACGTCGGCTTGATCCCGCCGGCGCGACCGACGATCCGTGCGACGGCCGCCGCGGCGAGGCAGGCCAGATAGGGATAGATGGGCAGCAGGAAGCGCTCGTAGGTCTTGATGTTCGGCGCGAGCACCGCGACGTAGGGCAGGACGTACGAAGCGATCAAGGCGAGCTCGAGCCGGCGCGCTCGTGCCGTGGACTTCCACGTGCGCGCGAGGCCGACGATCCCGAGGATCGCGCCGACGATCGACAGGATCGCGAGAACCGGATCGTGGGCCCACAGTCCCTGGCCTCCGGCGCGCAGACCCGGAAGGGAAAGGAGATCCATGAAGCGGAACCAGAGGGAGTGCGTGCCTCCCTCGTCGCCCAGATGGATCCCCCGGGAATCGACGCGCAGGGCGCCGGGATAGAAGGCGAGTCCCGCTGCGCTGGCCGCTCCCGCGACGACGCCCGCCGCGGCGAGAGAGCGCAGGAGACCGCGCTTCCCCGCCTCTCGCGATTCGCGGAGGCCCAGGAACACGCCGCACGCGAGAGGGATCATCGCCAGCATGCCGTTCTGGAGGCAGGCCGCGGCGCCCGCCGCCGCGAGGGCCGCGAGGAGAATGCGAGAGAAGCTCGGCTCGGAGAGGACGCGCAGCGACAGCAGCACCGTCGCGAGAGCCATCGTGGCCTGGAACGCGTGCGGACGCGCCTGCTGCGCGAAGAGGATCGAGAGCAGGCTCGTCGCCATGAGGAAAGCCGCCACGCACGCCGCGCCCGGCGCGAGGAACCGCCGCGCGAGGAACCAAGTCAGCAGGACTCCGACGATCGAGAAGACCGCGGCGGCCGCGCGGACGCGGACGTAGGGGAAGGACGCGGCCTCGAGGTGCTCGGCTTCGCTGCCCGGACCCGACGCGCGCGCGGGCATCTCGGGGTACGGCAGGAACGAGAGGAGCCGCGGCACGAGCGACGGGTAGCGGATCACGTACTCCGTATGGCGGACGATCGCCGGGTCCTGCTCGTAGGCCTGGAAGAGCTGGACGAGGTGCGGATCCGACTCGTGCCGGTGGGGCAGCTCGCGGTCGATCGCGGCGAAACGGAGGAAGCCTGCGAGAAGGAGGATCGCCCCCAGCGCAAGCGCGTGGATCCCGCGGAGCGGCGGAACGCTCACTGGAATTCTCCGGCGCCGAGACCTCTCTCGAACACGGGCCTGTCTTCCGGGTCGATCGCCTGCAGCCAGGAACGCGAGGCGGACTCGGACTCCAGTGGATGGATTTTCGCCACCGCGACCCCGAGGCCGTAGAGAAGGAAGTCCATGTCGACGCCCGGCAGTTCGCGCAGAGAGGGCGGAAGCGCGGCCACGTCGCGCTCCTCGGCGAGGCCCCATCCGAGTCCCTCCCAGAACGATGACGACAAGGCGGCGGGCAATTCGCGAAGGCGTTGCGCCTGGATCCGGACGCACTCGACGTCGGAGGGAATGCCTCGCCGGAGGAGACGGCCGCAGAATCGCCCCTGTCCCGCGACGAGCACCCGGGCGACCGCCCCGGCGTCGCCGGCGGAACCCGAGGCCAGGCTGTCGAGGATGAGCCGGTGGTTGGCGTCGAGCTGGGGACAGGTCTGGTCCGCGAGCGGAAGGGTCGGGTTGCGCAGGCACGCACCCTGGATCAAGGACTCGCGCTGGCTCACGGCGGCCATCGGCCATCGTTCCCACGCTCTCGAGAGGGCGGCCAGCACCTCGGAGTCGTCCTTCCCGCTCATCGCGGAGTAGAACCGCACGGCGATGCCCGCGCCGCACGCGATGTCGGACCGCAGCCGGTCGGGGTAGAGCTCGAGGAGCTCGGGAACGACCGAATCGAGCGCGCCGTCGACACCTTTCTTCTCCATCAGGAAGACGCCGAGGTTGAATCCGATCGCTCGCGCGACCTTGCCCCGGACGATCGGCGGGTACTGGTCGAGGCGCGAGACGATCTCCTGCCGGGGAATCGCGTTGCGAGCCGAGAGCAGCGCGCGCGCCAGCTTGGAGAGATCGTGTCCGTCGTAGTACCGGCCCAGGTTCGGCCTCGAGAAAGTCCAGTCCACGATCGTGAAGCTCGAGAGGCCGGGGACGAGAGCGAGCGCTGCCACGGCGACGGCTGCGGCGCGCGCGGAGCCGCCCTTCGCCCACCACCGGTCCGCCGCGACGGACATGGCGAGGATCCCGAGCAGGATGGTCGGAAGGAAATAGCGGTAGTCGGCCACCTTGAACGCCTCCGAGTACACGCCGATCTTGAAGTTCGAGATCCCGAAGGCGAGCGCGGAGAGCGGCAGGCCGAGGACGAGCGGAACGAACCTGGCGCGCTCGAACGCTCCCGCATCGGGGCGGAATACGCCGCGCAGGAGCCTCGCGATCCCGCGCGAGGCCCCCGGCAGACAGGCCGCGTAGGCGAGAGCGAACGCCGCGAAGTAGGCCGAGGCGAGCGCCGGGCGCGAGAGGCCCGCGAAGGGCTCGAAAACGCCGGACTGCGGAAGATGGACGCCGAGGAACTGCCCGATGCGCTCGAAGACTCCCTCCGCGCGCTTCGCGGTCTCGCCGCCGAACTTCGCGCCGAGGAAGCCGACCCCTCGCGCGCCCGTCGACGCGTTGAGGACGACGAGCGGGAGGATTCCGAGCGCGAACGCGGGGACGACGTACGCGAGGTCGCGAATCGTCCGGCGGATGCCGCGCAAGCCGACGTGCATGCCGGCCAGGATCCCGACCGGGATCAACGCGCCGAGGAAGACGAACAGCGCGAATCCGGCCGTGAACGCGCTCGCGAGAAGCCAGCCGCGGTTCTCGGGATCGCGGTGGAGCTCGAAGGCGCACACGAGCGCCGCCATCGTGAAGAACAGGTTCTCGAAGTGGTTCCCCGAGCAGATGACCGAGTACTTGACGAGTGTCGGCGGGCCGACGGTGAAGAGGAGCGCGCCGAGGTTCGCGGCACGGCGTCCGAAGTTGCGGTCCAGGAGGAACCACACGAGCAGGAGCGTCCCGAAGCCAAGCGCCAGAGGGACGAGCTTGAGCGCGAGGTAGCTCGATCCGAACAGCCAGAAGGCGGGCACCGCGAGCCACCCGGCCAGGATCTGCCCGGCCGCGTTGTCGTAGTAGTAGTGGAGCGGGAACTCGATCCCGCGCAGCCGCAGCTCGGCGATCGTCCCCATCGGGAACAGCTCGAACATCCACAGGGCGACGCGGTCGAACGCCGTGTAGAGGATCAGCCCGCGCAACAGGAGGTAGAGCAGCGCGGCGGCGACGAGCCCGAGCGGGATCCGGCCGGCTTTCACAGCTTCCCCCGGATGGCCAGCCAGCGCAGCTTCAGCACGGTCGTGTACCCCGTGATCAGCTTGCCGAAGGTCAGCGTCGAAGTGCCGCGTGTGCGGTCCACGAACTCGATCGGCAGCTCGGCGATCCCGATCCCGGCCCGCGCGGTCTTGAACAGGAGCTCCTGGACGATCCCCGGGCCCACGGAGACGGTCTCCTCGACGCGGATCCGCTGGAGCGCCTCGCGGCTCCAGCAGCGGAACCCGGAGTTGCAGTCCTTCACCCGCAGACCGAGCAGCAGCCGGATGTAGAGGTTCGCGGCTTTCGTGAGCAGACGACGGGGCAGTCCGCGGTCGGCATCGCTGCCCCCGGGAACCCCCCTCGATCCGAGCACGAGGCCGATCGAGGGCCGGCCCTTCTCGAGCCTCTCGATCAAGGACGGGATGTAGCGCGGCGGATGGCTGAAGTCGGCGTCCATCTCGATCACCGCGTCCGCGCCCGCCCGGAGCGCCTCGACGAAACCATCTCGGCCCGAGCGGCCGCGCCCCTTGTCGCTCGTCCGGCGCAGTACGCGGAGCCGGGCCTCGCTCCGCCCGGCCTCCTCGACGAGACGCCACGTGCCGTCGGGCGAGTCGTCGTCGATCACGAGGACGTGGAACTGCGGCCCGAGCGCCAGGATCTCCCTGCAGAGCGGCAGGATGTTCTCGCTCTCGTTGTAGGTCGGGATCGTGCAGACGATCTTGCGGAAACCGATCCTCGGGGCGGAGGAGTCCATGGACGAGTGCTCTCCTCCGGAGGAGATTTTCCGAAGAATAGCCGTGCCCGGAAGGGGGGGCAACACGCCCGCTCGTCGGGGATAGTTGGTCGGGGCGAGAGGATTTGAACCTCCGACCTCTTCCACCCCAAGGAAGCGCGTCTATGCCGAGGTGCTCGACACGCCCTGGGAAAACTTCGAGGTGGTCTGGGGCAACACGGCGAAGGGCTTGCCCTGGTCGTGCGTCTCGGCTGGCAGCCAGACG
>JBJXFB010000123.1:0-46730 GCA_046155895.1 Planctomycetota bacterium
CTTCGACGAGCTGGGCATCCCCAGGCTCGGATCCTGATCTCAACTCATCGAACCGCCGGATGCGGACCCGCACGTCCGGTGGTGTGGGAGGGGAGCGGTGGCCCTGTCACCGCCCCCTATCCCGATCCAGGCTCAGCCTCCGGCGCGAAGGAACCGATAGGGATCCTCGAGGTTCCCCATGGTCCTAGGTAGCGGCATCTCCATCAGCGGTCTGGGAAGCGGCCTCGACACGGCGTCGCTCATCCAGTCGCTCGTCCAGCTCGAGGGCCTGCGCAAGGCGCAGCTGCAGAGGCAGCAGACCGGCGTCCAGGACAAGCTCGGGAAGTTCGGCGATCTCAAGAAGCTGGTCGAGACGCTCCAGGCGAAGGCCGACAAGCTCTCCACCTCCTCGAAGTTCCTCCACCTCATGGGCGAGACGAGCCGCGAGGGCGCCGTCGCCGTCGAGGTGGCCTCCACGGCCATCCAGGGATCGCACTCGATCACCGTGCAGCAGCTGGCGGCGCTCGATCGCTGGGCTTTCGACGCCGTGCTCGATCCGACGACCGACCTCTCGGCGAGTTCGGGGCAGGTCGCGTTCACCGTCGGCGGCCAGAGCTACGCGATCGCGATCGACGCGGCGGACTCGAGCCTGAACGACATCGCCTCCGCGATCAACGCGGATGCGGGCGAAGACGTCTCGGCGAGCGTGGTGAACGCCGGGACGGACGCCGCGCCCAGCTGGCGGCTCGTGCTCGCGTCGAAGACGAGCGGCGTCGACGGCCGGATCCACGGCCTCTCCAGCACGGTCACGGGCCTCGTGATCGACGGCACGGAGCCGGCGCCGGGCGCCACCGCGCCCGTCAGCGCGAATCACCTGGTGGTCGGGCTGAACGCCCAGGCGCTCGTCGACGGGCTGCTCGTCGAGCGCACGACGAACGAGTTCACCGGCGTGCTGGAGGGCGTGACCTTCACGGCGCTGGCCGCCGATCCGCTGAACCCGGTCGAGCTCACGATCACGCCCGACACCGAAGCGATCACGACGGCCCTGGAGGAGTTCGTGACCGCCTACAACGCCGTGATCAACTTCGTGAAGGGCCAGAACACCTACAGCGAGGACGGGGAGACGGGCGGACCGCTCTTCGGCGACTCGTCCACGCGCGTCGTGAGCGCGTCGATCCACTCCTCGCTCTTCAACGTCCCGCTGGCGACGGTCCTGGCCGACACCGAGGGATTCTCCACGCTCGGGCTGGTGGGCCTCGAGCTCACCCGGGACGGGACGATCCAGATCGACGAGGCGAAGCTCGAAGGGAAGATCACGGAGAACGTCGACCTCCTCGCCGACCTGTTCGCCGACGACGACGGGTTCGATGGCGGCGGCCTCCTTCCCGGCGACCCGGGCTACGGCGTGGACCAGACGGCCGACTCGGGCCTCGCGGCGACGCTCGTGCGGGCGATCAAGGGCCTGGTCGATCCCGGCGTGGGCGTGGGCGGGATCGTCCTCCCGAGCGTCTTCGCCGCGAAGGAGAAGTCGTTCCGCGACCAGATCCGCACCCTCGACCAGCGCATCGCCGACGAGGCCTACCGCCTGGAGCAGTTCGAGGAGCAGCTGCGCGCGCGCTTCGCGAACCTCGAGAACCTGATGGGAGGCTTGAACTCCCAGCTGGCGACCCTGGCCGCCATCGGAGCGCAGGAGTGAACCTCGGCGCCCAGGCCGCGGCGCGCATCTACCGCGAGCACGCGGTGGACGGCGCCAGCCCCGCCAGGCTCGTCCGCCTGCTGCTCGAGCGCGCGCTGCGCGGACTCGAGCGCGCCGGGGCTTGCGACGCGGGCGACCCGCGCTCGCCGTTCGTGAGCGAGCTGCAGCGGGCCGCCGACATCGTGACCGAGCTGCGCCTCTCGATCGTACCCAGCGGGGATGCCGCGGCGGACGAGACCGCGGCCGCGACCCACGCCCTCTACGAGTTCGTCGGCGTCCAGATCCACACGGCGCTCGCGCAACGCTCGGCGGAGCCGGCCCTCCTCGCGCGTCCGGTCCTGCAGTCGCTCCTCGAGGCGTGGTCGAAGATCGAGGAAGGCCAGGCTTGAACGCGGTCGAGCGTCAGCTGGTCCGCCTTCTGGGGCAGCTCGACTCGGGCGGCCTGGAGGAGGCTTGCCGCGACCTCGATGCCGGCCTGAAGGAGCTCCCGCGCCCGATCTCGCGCGCCGAGAGGGAGCGGATCCTCGCCCTGCACGCGGCGCTCCGTGCGGAAGTCGCCCGCCAGCACGGCGAAGCCGGCCGCTCGCTGGCTTTCGTCGTCAGCGCGCGCGAGCGCCTGGCGCGACTCACGCGCCCGGAAGACGCGCGCAACGTCCTCGACCTCGACGCCTAGTCGAGATTCACGACAGGCGTCGCGAAACGCGACGGTCTGGATCCGCGCGCGACGCCTTCCTGGTCTCCAGGAGCGGATTTCGACTTGGCACTCCGCTTGCCTCGGTGGACGCCGTTCGTCCTCACACCATGACTCGCAGCATGCATCCGTCCCAGGTCCGAAGGTCGGCGCTTCGCCCTCATGCTGCAAGTCATCCATCCGTTCGCGGAACTCACGACCCGTAGCGCTCGAGAAGGTCCCGACTGGAGTCGGTACGTTCTCGTGTGCACCGCCGTGCTCCTCTTGCTGGGAGCGCTCGCGTGGGGATTGCGCGTGCTCGTCTCTCGCTCGGGGCGCGTCGGCTCCCTGCGGCGCTCGCTGCGCGTGGTCGACGTCCTGTCGCTCGGTGGGAAGCAGCGCGTGTGCGTCGTGCGCTGCTACGACCGCACCTTCGCGCTCGGCGTGGGGGACAAGGAAGTGGGCCTCATCGCCGAGATCGACGCGGCCGTGTCGATGCCCCAGGAGTCCGCGGGCGCAACCGACCCGGGCTTCGCCTCGATCCTGGCGCTCCTGTCGCGGCGGTCCCGGCCGCACGCGGGGAGGCCCTCATGATGCTCTCCCTGCCGAGCACGGGCGGCACCGAGGCCCTCGTCTCGAGCCTCGATGGGTTCGCGCAGGCCGCGACCGAGGGGAAGGTCTCCACGGCGGTCGAGATCGCCGTGCTCCTCACGGCGCTGTCGCTCCTGCCGGCCGTGCTCGTCACGGTCACGAGCTTCACCCGCATCATGATCGTCCTGTCGTTCGTGCGGCGGGCGCTCGGCGTCAACGAACTGCCCCCGAACCCCGTGATCATCGGGCTGTCGCTGTTCCTGACGGCCTTCGTCATGGCGCCGGTCGGACAGCGCATGTACACGAACGCTTGGGTCCCGTACCGCGCCGCGGAGATGTCGGCCTCGGATGCGAGCACGACCGCGTGGGGCGAGCTGCGCGGCTTCCTGCTCGCGAACACGCGCCAGAGCGAGCTCCAGCTCTTCACGGACATGGCCAAGCTACCGCCCGCGGAAGAGGGCGAGGCCGCCGTCGAGCTGCCGGCTCGAGTGATCGTGCCGGCCTTCGTCCTCAGCGAGCTGAAGACGGCGTTCCAGATGGGCTTCCTCCTCTTCCTGCCCTTCCTCGTCATCGACCTCGTGATCTCGAGCATCCTGCTCTCGATGGGCATGTTCATGCTGCCGCCCGTGATGATCTCGACTCCGCTCAAGATCCTGCTCTTCGTCCTGGTGGACGGCTGGAGCCTCGTCTGCCAGTCGCTCGTGACGAGCTTCATCACCTCCTGAAACCGAGCCGCCGATGGAACTCACGATCACCGACCTCGTGCGCGAGCTGATGTGGACGGTCCTGGTCCTGGCGGGACCGGTCCTGCTCGCCACGCTGATCATCGGGCTGCTCGTCAGCCTGTTCCAGGCTCTCACGTCCGTGCAGGAACAGACCATGTCGCTCGTTCCGAAACTCCTGGTCGTGATGGTGGTGGCGCTTCTCCTGCTCGCGCCCGCGCTCTCGATCCTCAAGGACTACACCGAGGGGATCCTGGATCGTCTCGTGGGGTTCGGCCTCTCGTGAACGCCTTCTCGCTACCCGCCGGGACGATCGAGGCGCTGGGGCTCTACGTCGCCCGCTGCGCGGCCATGATCCTGGGAGCGCCCCTGCTCGGGACGGTCACGGGCTTCGTCGCCTGGCGCGCGGCCTTCGTCGTCATCCTGGCGGGCACGCTGTACGCGGCGGGCGGAGGGCCGCTCACCTGGCAGCCGCTGCCGGTCGAGTACGGGATGCTCGTCCTGCGCGAGCTCGTCGTCGGCCTCGCCATCGCCTTCTGCGTCCACGGCGGCCTCCTGGCGGTGCGGACGGCCGGGGAGCTCGTGAGCCACGAGATCGGCCTCGGCTACGGCGGCGTCGTCGATCCCTCCAGCGGCGGCCTGACTTCGCCGCTCCCGCTCTTCTACGAGATCTTCTTCTACCTGGGGTTCCTGCTGATCGACGGCCACCACGCCCTCTTCCGTGCCCTGGACGCCTCCTTCGAGACCGCTCCCGTCGGCGTGACGAGCCTCGATCTCGACGCGGTCGGAGCCTCGGTCGCCACCGTGTGCCGGATGTTCGCCGTCGGAGTCACGTTCGCGCTGCCGGTGCTGGCTCTGCTCTTCGCCTCGTCGCTCGTCGTGGCGCTGATCGGGAGAGCCGTCCCGCACCTCAACGTCAACGAGGTGGGCTTCACGCTCCGCACGGCGATCGGGCTCCTGGCGCTGTTCTTCTTCGCGCCCCTGATGGCGCCCGCCTTGAACCGCGTCTACACGGAGATGTTCGCGGGGATGGGGGACGTGGTCGCGCAGGTCGGCGGAGGCGGAGGCTGACGCATGGCCGAGACGCCCGATCGCAATCCGACCGAGGAAGCGACCCCTCACCGCCGCAACGAGGCGCGCGACCGGGGACAGGTGGCTCTGTCGCAGGACCTCGTCGCGGCCCTCTCGCTGACGGCCGGCGGAGGCGTGCTCCTCCTCAGCGGCGCGGCCCTCGCGACCGGCGCCGCCGGGTTGGTCCGCATGTCGGCCGGGAGCCTCGGGAAATGGGGGCGCGCCGATCTGGACACGGTCGGCTGGAACCGGCTCGTCCTCGACTGGACGCTGCCGACGGCCATGCAGGTCGGGATCGTCGCGCTGCTCTTCCTCGCGGTCGGCCTCGCCGCGGGCTACGCGCAGGTCGGATTCCGCATGACGCCCAAGGCCCTCGAGTGGAACCTCGAGCGCGTCTCGCCCGCCAGCGGCTTCAAGCGGCTCCTGGGATCGCGCAGCCTGGTGCGGACGATCCTGGCCGCGCTGAAGATCGCGCTGGTCGGCGGCGTGGCCGCGAACGCCGCCTGGACGTACCTGCCCCGCCTCGGAAACCTGACGGGCGCGCCGATCGGAACCGCGATCGCCGGCGTCGGGTCCTTCCTCGCGCGCGTCACGGGCTCCGCGATCGCGGCGTTCGTGGCCCTGGCCGTACTCGACTTCTTCTACCAGCGCTGGCAGCACCAGCGCGACCTGCGGATGACGAAGGACGAGCTCAAGCAGGAGCTCAAGAGCACCGACGGGGATCCGCACGTCCGCTCGAAGATCCGCGAGATCCAGCGCCGGATGGCGCGCCAGAGGATGATGGCCGATGTCCCGACGGCGAGCGTGGTCGTGACGAACCCCACGCACATCGCCGTCGCGCTGCGCTGGAGGCCCGAGGGATCCGGCGCGAAGAGCGCCTCCGCGCCCGTCGTCGTCGCCAAGGGCGTCGATCTCGTGGCCGAGCGCATCCGCGAGGTCGCCCGCGAGCACGGCGTCCCGCTGTGCGAGGACGTGCCGCTCGCGCGGGCGCTGCACGCGCGCTGCGAGATCGGCCAGGAGATCTCCGCCGATCTCTACGAGGCCGTCGCGGCCGTCCTGGCACAGGTGTGGAAGCTCGAACCCGAGGGATCGCGAGGGATCTGATCCATGGCCAAGCCTCTCGCGACATCCTCGAGTTCGGCCCGGCAAGCGGCCTCGGCCTGGGCCGACTGGCTCCTGGGAGTCGGCGTCCTCGGCCTCGTGGTCGTGCTGATCGTGCCCGTCGCGCCCGTGGTGCTGGACATCCTGCTCACGATCAACCTGGCCGGCTCGCTGCTCCTGATCCTCCTGACGCTCAACGTGCGGAGCGCGACCGAGCTCAGCACGTTCCCGGCGATCCTCCTTTTCGCGACACTCTTCCGCCTCGGCCTCAACGTGGCCAGCACGCGCCTCATCATCACGAGCGGCGAGGGCGGAAGGGTCATCCACGCCTTCGGCGAGTACGTCGGTGGCGCGAACCTGGCCGTCGGCATCGTGGTCTTCCTGATCCTGGTCGTGATCCAGTTCGTCGTGATCACCAAGGGATCGGGGCGCATCAGCGAGGTCGCGGCGCGCTTCGTCCTCGACGCCATGCCCGGCAAGCAGATGGCGATCGACGCCGACCTCAACGCGGGGATGATCGACGCCGACGAGGCCCGGGCGCGCCGCAGCGCCGTCGCGCGCGAGGCGGAGTTCCACGGCGCCATGGACGGCGCGGCGAAGTACGTGCGCGGCGACGCGATCGCGAGCGTGATCATCACCGCGATCAACCTGATCGGGGGCATCGCGTTCGCGACCTGGAAGGGGATGGACCTCTCGGGCGCTGTCGACCGCTATTCCAAGCTGGCCATCGGCGACGGTCTCGTGTCGCAGCTGCCGGCACTGCTCGTGTCGACCGCCGCGGCGATCCTCGTGACGAAGGACGCGAGCGAGCGCTCGCTGGGCTCCTCCGTCGTCGGGCAGCTGTTCTCGAGCTCGAAGGCCGGAACGATCGCCGCCGCGATGCTGATGGTCATCGGGATGCTGCCGGGCCTGCCCGCGCTCCCGTTCCTCGCCCTGGGAGGCGGGCTCCTCCTCGCCACGCGCGCGAAGGCTTTCCGCAAGCAGGGCGCTCCCGCCCCGCAGCTCGTCCCGGGCGAGCGCGCCGCGACGGCCACCGGTGAGCCGGCCGCGGCGCCGCCGGAAGACCTGACGGAGATGCTCCACGTGGACCGCATCGCCCTCGAGATCGGATACCGGCTCGTGCCGCTGGTGCAGGAGGCGAGCGGAGGCCTGCTCGACCACGTCGCGCGACTGCGGCGCAAGATCGCGCAGGAGCAGGGCGTGCAGGTCCCGCCCGTCCGGATCCGCGACAACGTCCGTCTCGCGCCCTCGGGCTACCGCTTCCTGATCGGCGGGAGCGAGGTCGCGCGCGGCGAGGTCGAGCCCGGCATGTGGCTCGCGATCGACCAGGGCAGCGGCGGCGGCAAGCTCGAGGGCAAGCCCACCAAGGATCCCACCTTCGGCCTGCCGGCCACGTGGATCGCCGCCGCCAAGCGCGAGAACGCCGAGACGCGCGGCTTCGCGGTCGTGGACGCCTGCAGCGTCCTGGCGACGCACCTCTCCGAGACCTTGCACGCGCAGCTCGGCGACCTGCTCACGCGCGACGACGTGAAGACGCTGGTCGAGGGCGTGAAGAAGACCGCTCCGGCCGTGGTGGAGGAACTCCTGCCGCAGCGAATGAGCTACGGCGACGTCCAGCGCGTCCTGCGCGCGCTGCTTCGGGAATCGGTCCCCATCCGCAACCTGCCGGCGATCCTCGAGGCCCTGGCGGACGCTTCCGTGCGCGTGAAGGAGACCGAGGCGCTCGTCGAAGCCGTGCGCCAGCGGCTCGCGCGCGTCCTGGTCGAGCGCCACACGGACCGCGACGGCACCCTGCACGCGATCACGCTCGATCCCGAGGTCGAGGGGCGTCTCGCGGCGGCGCTCTCCGGGGGCCGTGACGTCGACGCGGCCGCGAGCCCGAGCTGGCTGCAGGCGTTGATGGAGCGCACCGCGGCGCTGCTGGCCGAGGCGACGAAGGGCGGAAACGACGTCGTCATCATCGTCCGCTCCAACGTGCGCCGGTTCGTGCACGAGCTCGTGCGCGCCTCGATGCCGAAGGTCGCGGTCCTTTCCTACAACGAGATCCACCCCGCGCTCGCCGTGCGCACCGCGGCGGTCGTGCGCCAGGAGGAATTCCACGGATGAACACGCACACCTCTTCCGATCCGGCTCCCGCCGTGCGCGATCTCGCCCGCCGGCTTCTCGCCCAGGGCGCTTCGCCGGCGTTCGCGAAACGAATCGTGTCCCGCGTGGAAGCCGCGGGTCGCCGGCGGGAAGACGCGCATCCGCTCGACCTCGCGGCGCGCGTGATCGGCGATTCCTTCCAGCGCGTCGTCTTGCGCGCCTCCCGCGGCGGACCGGCGTGCCTGGCCGTCCTCGGCGCCCCCGGATGCGGGCGCAGCACCGTGGTTCGCAAGCTCGCCCTGCGCCTGTGCGGCGCGGGGCGAAGAGTCGCGGTCCTCGCCGTGCGCCAGCGCGAGTCCTCGACTCCCGAGTGGATGGCGACCTGGATGGGGGAGATCGGGGCCTTTGCCGAGGTCGTCGACGACGACGCGGAGGTCCCGCGCGCGTGCGGCGATGCCGACGTCGTGCTCCTCGACGGCTCCGGGGACCTCCCGCGCGACACCGCGCTCGTCGAGCGCCTCGGCCGGATCGGCGCCCTGGCGCAGGCCGACTGGACGCGCATCGGCGTGCTCGCCGGCGACGCCGGGTTCCCTCGCCTGCGCGAGGATGCGCGCTCTCTCTGCGGCGCCCGTGCCCGTTGCCTGGTCGTCACGCGGCTCGATCTGGCACGGACCCCGGCCGCGGCGTTCGAGGCCGCGTTCACCACGCGCTTGCCCGTCGCCTTCGCGTCGGCCGGGATCGGCGAAGCCGACCATCTCTTCCGCTGCGGGCCGGAGCGCGCGGCAGACGTGTTCCTGAAAGGGAGGATCGAGTGAGGGCGCCGATCGTGTACGTGACCGGAGGCAAGGGGGGCGTCGGCAAGACCGTGGTCGCCACGCACCTCTGCGCCCGGCTGGCGCGCGAAGGCGCGCGCGTCCTCCTCGTCGATCTCGATCTCGGGATGGCGGACGGCGACGTGCTCCTGCGGCACTGCAGCGGGCTCGGCCTGCTGGACGCGCTGCGCGACGGCGTCGAGCTGTCGCAGTGCGTCTCCCAGACCGCGCACGGCTTCGACATGATCGCCGGCGTCGCCGGAGAGTGCGAATGGTCGGCGCTCTCGAGCGAGCGGAGGCGCTGGCTCGTCGAAGGCCTGCGAGACCTGGCCGGGAGCTACGACACCCTCGTCGCCGACGGTTCCCCGGGGATCGGGGAGGACGTCCTCGAGTTCGCCGCCGCGGCCGATCGCGTGCTGCTCGTGACGACGCCGGACCCGCTCGCGCTCACGGATGCGTACGGCCTGCTCAAGGCCCTCCACCAGCGCAGCGAGCAGGCGCCGCGCGAGATCCCGACTCCCGAGATCGTGGTGAACCGGGCCGGCGATCTCGGCGAAGCCGAGCTCACGGCCTCGCGTCTGCGGAAGGTCTCGGAGCGCTTTTTGGCCCGGTCCCCTCGCTGGGCCGGATGGGTCCCGGAATCGCGGTCCCTGGGACAGCTCTTCCGGAGTCGAGGCCTGGCAGCCGATGAAAGACGCGACAGCTGCGCCGAGGACTGCCTGACCCGACTGGCCCGGCGGTTTCGGCCCACCCCCGACCCCGTGCAAGCCGCGCGCACGCGCGCGCGAGGACGCTAGCTCCTGATGCAGACGCCCCTCGAGAACAGGACCAGCCCGCGTCGAACGGCCGCCGACCCGCGCGACCTCGCGCGGCGCGTCGTCGTCGGTGCTTCGGCCGTCGCGGGGCTGACCGGGATCCTCTCCGGTCTCCCGCTCCTGGCCGTTCTCCTGCGCGCGGGCGCCGTCTGTTGCGCGGGGATCCTGCTGATCACGGCCGCCGAGTCGATCGTGCGGCGAACGAGGAGGAGAGTGATCCGATGACGGGCACCGAGATCTCGGAACGCGATCGCCTCGTGCTGGAGCACGTCCCGCTCCTGCGGCACATCGTCGGCCGGATGAACCTCCCCAAGGACGTCGATCGCGACGACATCCTGGGGTGGGGGATGCTCGGGTTGATCTCGGCCGCCGAGGGCTTCGATGCCGGGCGCGGGCTGGCCTTCTCCACGTACGCCCACGCGCGCATCCGCGGCGCGATCCTCGACGAGCTGCGGCGCACGGATGCGCTCCCCCGCTCCCGGCGCGCGCTGCTGCGCAAGCTGGAGGAGGCGATCGCCGAGCTGACGCAGGAGAACGGCTGTCCTCCCACCCAGGAGGAGATCGCCGCGCGGGCCTGCGTCTCGATCGAGGAGGTCGAGGAGGTCATGACACTCGCGCGCACGAGGATCGAACTCTCGCTCGAGGACGAGTCGGGCGAAGGGAACCTGCACGCGCTGCTCTGCGACCCCAGCAGCGACGATCCGGTCGCCAGCGTGCAGTGGCAGGAGATGAAGCAGCTCCTGGCCGAGGCCACGCAGAGGCTCCCCGCACCCGAGCGGACGGCCGTGCTCCTCTACTACGGCGAGGAGATGCTGCTCCGCGACATCGCCGGCGTGATGGGGGTCACCGAATCCCGCGTCAGCCAGATCCATGCGAGCGCGATCTACCGTCTCAACCGCGAGCTCACTCTCGCCTACGGAGGAAACCCCCGATGAAAGCCGCCGCGCCGTCCCTGCCTGCCCGGATCCTGAAGCGTGCCGAGGTCGACGCCGGACTGTCGCGCCAGTCCGCGCACGACGCAGCCGTTCCCGCGCCCGACCCCGCGGGTCCGGGAGCGCCGCCCGCGCGGACTCTTACGAAGGAAGCGCGACTCCTGCCGCGCGCGACGGGGGGTTCCCTCCTCGAAGTGCGCTGCTCGTGCGGGGAATGGACGCGCCTGGAGCTCAACACGGGCGAGCGAGGCCTCGCGGGAGAACACCGATGAAACTTGCCTTCCTCTCCGCGGTGCTCGTCCTGGCGACGGGCTTCGGCCTCGCCCTCGGCGGATGCCACGGGCTGCCCGCCCCCGACGCTTCGTTCACGCCCTTCCTCGACGAGGATCCCTACGGACCGGGCCCCTACGTCGCGAAGCCCAGTCCGGACCTGGCCGTCCCGGCCTCGCCGGGAACGGTGCGCACGATCGACGAGCCCTGGCGCGCGATCGAGGGGGCCCCGTCGGGGCGCATCCGGTTGCTCGAGATGTACCAGGCGGCCGTGTCCGAGAGGGACAGGTCGGTCCTGCGCGCGGCGGAATTGGAGCGCGAGCTCGAAGCGGCCCTGGCGCGCACGGCGGAGGCCGAGAAGGCGCGGGCGGACCTCGAGGCGCGCAACGCGGGCCTGGCGACCGAGCTGGCCGAGTTCCGCTCCAAGGCGCTGGAGCTCGCCCGCCGACTCGCGCAAACGGAGCTCGCCCTGCTCAAGGCCGAGAGAGCCGAGCTCGAAGTCCGCGCGAGCCCCGCGCCGAGGAGCAAGACGCCTTGAAGCTCCTCCCCCTGCTCCTCCTGTTCCCGATGACCGCGTGCGTGGCCCCGCGGGAATCGGTGAGGCCGGTCGGCACGGCGTCCAAGTCGTCCGACTTCAAGGACTACTCCTTCCAGCGCCTCGGTCTGCTCCTGCCCGAGGGCGAGGGCATCGATCCCGACTTCCGGCGCACGCTGCGCGATGCCCTGGCGAGCGAGCTCGCGGCCGCGACCTCCTTCGAGATCGTGCCGCTGGGCGAGGCGGACATGGAAGCGGTCAGCCGGCTGGATCCGGCCCGCACCGGCCGCATCTCGCCCAAGTCGGTGCTCGAGCTCGCGCGCCGGACCTCGCTGGACGGCCTGTTCACGACGCGCATCCTCGAGCTGCGTCCCTACGCGCCCGTGCGCCTCGTCCTGTCCATGGACCTGATCGCGGTCGAGACGGGCCTGGTCACGTGGTCGGGTTCGGTGCGGATCGACACGAGCGACCGCGCCACGCTCGCCGCGATCAAGTCCTGGCACGCCGCGGTGCGCGACGGGAACGACACGGAGCGCGCGCTCGATCTGCTCTCGCCGACCCGCATCGCCGAATTCGCCGCGCTGCAGGCGGGTCTGATCCTGTAGGAAGGGGCGGGGGCGGGAGACGCAGGGGGCTCGCCCCCTCGCTCAACCGCCGAGCAGACGCCGGGCCGCGCGCTCGATGCGTTCCGCCGAAGCCAGCTCGCCGGATTCGATCACGTTCCGCATCGCGGCCGTGTGCTCTTCCCGGCGGGCGACGAGCTCCGGTTCCTCGCCGGCCGCCAGCGCGCGAGCCGCCAGGGAGACCTCGATGCTGTCGCCCTTGTCGCGGCCGGCTTGCGGGGCCCTCGAGGCGTCCTGAGTGACCGGGTTGGCTGCGGAGATCCTACGGAGATTCGTTTCGGCGGAGTCGAGCCCGCGTCGTCCAGCCTCGGTCGGCCCAAGTTCCTGCATCGCCATCTTCGTATCCCTCCGGAGACGTTCCCGAGTTGGTCATCGGCAGCAGGCCGGGCCGACTGGAGAGGATTCGCGTAGTTCCTCGTGCCCGCCCCGGCTCGGAAGCTGGTCGGGGAGATGGGATTCGAACCCACGACTCGCAGCACCCAAAGCTGCGCCTCTACCAGCTGAGGTACTCCCCGCAGGGAGGGCGAGCGTAGCGCGGCCCACTCTTCTCCGCGAGCGGATCGCTTGCTCCCCGCACGCGCGCGGTTAGCCTATTCCGCCCGGTCGGGAACGCAGGGACCACCAGATCGCTCCATGAAAGTACTCGTCGTCGGCGGAGGAGGCCGGGAGCACGCCCTCGTCTGGAAGATCGCGCAATCCCCGCTCGCTCCCGAGATCCTCTGCGCCCCCGGCAACCCCGGAACCGCCCTGCACGCGCGCAACGTCCCCGTCGCGGCGAGCGATCTCTCCCGCCTCGTCGACCTCGCCCGCCGCGAAGCCGTCGACCTGGTCGTGATCGGCCCCGAGGAGCCTCTGTGCCTGGGACTCGCGGACAAGCTCCGCGCCGCGAACATCCTCGTGTTCGGCCCGGGGGCCTCCGGAGCGCGCATCGAGGGCTCGAAAGTCTTCTCGAAGGAGCTCCTCGAGCGCCACAAGATCCCCTGCGCCGCCGACCGGCGCTTCGACCGCTCCGGCGCGGCGAAGTCCTACCTCGAGGGCTGCACGACCTGGCCGCAGGTCGTCAAGGCCGACGGGCTCGCGGCGGGGAAGGGCGTCTTCGTCTGCCACGACTCCCGCGCCGCCTGCGCCGCGGTCGACGCGATCATGGAGAACAAGTCGCTCGGCGTCGCGGGCGCGAAGATCGTCGTCGAGGAGTTCCTCGTCGGCGAGGAAGCGAGCGTCCTGGCCATCACCGACGGCGAGACGATCCTCATCCTCGAGCCCGTCGTCGACCACAAGCAGGTCGGAGACGGCGACACGGGACCCAACACGGGCGGCATGGGCGGCTTCAGCCCCGTTCCGACGCTCACGCGCCGCATCCAGCGCCAGATCGAGCAGCGCATCATCGTCCCGGCGGTGCACGCGCTGCGGCGCGAGGAGATCGACTACAAGGGCGTGCTCTACGCCGGACTGATGATCACCGAGGCGGGTCCGCGCGTGCTCGAGTTCAACGCGCGCTTCGGCGATCCCGAGGCGCAGGTGCTCGTGCGCCGCTTGAAGGGCGACCTGCTCCCGATCCTCCTCGCGACGGCGAAGGGCGAGCTCGCGAGCATCGAGCCGCCCGACTGGGATCCGCGCGTGTGCATCGGCGTCGTCGCGGCCGCGCACGGCTACCCCGGCGCGGTCAAGAAGGGGGATCTCATCTCCGGCATCGAGGCGGGGGAGAAGGTCACCGACACCGTGGTGTTCCAGGCCGGGACCTCGCGGGCGAAGAACGGCGACCTCGTCACCTCCGGCGGGCGGGTGCTGTGCGTCACGGCACTCGGCGCGGACCTCGCGGAGTCCCGCGAGCGGGCGTACAGCGCCTACGGGCAGATCACGTACGACGGGAAGTTCTGCCGGCGCGACATCGGATTGCGCGCGCAGGCCCGGCCCGCATCGGCCGAGGGGACCGAGCCCCCAGTCCGTCCGCTGGGGCGAATCGGGAGCGGAACGCCGAAGTGAAGCACGACACGATCGTCCGGCGCTTCGAGATGCACCTGCGCTCGCGATCGCTCAAGCTGACCTCGCAGCGCAGGCGCATCCTCGACCGGGTGTTCGCGACGCACGAGCACTTCAGCGCCGAGGAGATGTACGGGTGGCTCACGGCGGAGCCCGGTCCGCGCGTGTCGCGCGCGACGGTCTACCGCACCCTGGCGCTGCTCCTCGAAGGGCGTTTCGTCGCCGCGCTGGACACCGGCCGCGGCGAGCTGCTCTACGAGCACGTGCTCGGGCACCCGCACCACGACCACATGGTGTGCCTGGGCTGCGGGAAGATCACCGAGTTCCACGACGAACGGATCGAGGAGCTGCAGCTCGAGGCCTGCCGGAAGAAGGGCTTCCAGCTCGTGAGCCACGAGCACAGGCTGCAGGGCTACTGCAAGAGCTGCAGCCGCAAGCGCGAGCAGCGCGTCGAGGCGGCGCTCGAATCGACCGAGCGCTGAAGGCCCGGCCGGGGCCTACTTCTCGATCTCGTGCAGGATCTTGTCGTAGACCATCTTCGCGATCTCGCCGTTGTTGACGCCGTACTTCCGGGCGGAGACGCGCAGCGTGCTGCGGTTCAGGTCGTAGGTCTCGACGTTCACGGTGACCTTGGCGTCGTCGATCGTCGCGACGGCCTGCCGGACGTCGTCCTCCACGTCGATCGGCTTCAGGCTGGCCTTGTTCAGCGCGATCTTCGTCGAAGTCCAGACGTCGTCCGCGCCGCGGTCGATCGTCGCGACGTAGATGTTGTTGTCGAGGACGTCCTGGCTGATCAGGATGCCCGCGACGCCCGCGGCGGCGGCGACGCATCCGGAGAACAAGGGTGCGATGGACAGGATGAGGCAGAGCGGCTTGCGCATGGGGTTTCCGTTTCCGTGTTCGGTTGGGGTCGAGTCGATCACACCGGAGCCAGCGACGCCGCTTCGACGAGACGGCGGTAGAAGGCCAGGCCCTCTCCCTCCGTTCGCGGCGGACGACGCGTCCAGTGCGGGTGATTCCAAGGGTCGAGGTTCCGCTCGGGATGAGGCATCAGTCCGAGCACGCGCCCGGTCCGGTCGCACAGTCCGGCGATGTCGCCGAGCGAGCCGTTCGGGTTGTCGGGGTAGCCGCGCGCGGGCGAGCCGTCGGCGCGGACGTAGCGCAGCGCGATCTGCCCGCCGCGCTGGAGGAGCGCGAGCGTCGCCTCGTCGCGGACGAGGAGGCGCCCTTCGCCGTGCGCGATCGGCGCGGGGAGGATCGTCTGCGTGTCGAGCCAGGTCGCCGCGCACTTCTCCGCGCGCAGCGAGATCCAGCGGCACTCGAAGCGGGCCTGGCGATTGTCGGTCAGCGCGATCGAGCGCGCTTGGCCCGGCGTCTCGAAGAGGCCGGACTCGACGAGCACCTGGAAGCCGTTGCACACGCCGAGGACGTGCCCGCCGCGCGCGACGAAGGCCTGGAGCTCGCGCGAGAGGCCCTGGCGCATCTCGAATCCGAAGACGCGCCCCGCGGCGATGTCGTCGCCGTAGCTGAATCCGCCGGGGAGGACGAGCAGCGAGCAGTCCTCGAGCCGCGCGGGTTCTTCGAGCACGCGCTCGAGGTGCACGAGCTCCGCTTCCGCTCCCGCCATCTTCAACGCGCGCACGGTCTCGCCGTCGCAGTTGATGCCCGCAGCGCGCAGGACGATGGCTTTCGTGACGGTCACCCCTGGAACCCTTCGTGGAATGCTCGGCGCAACTCTTCGATCTCGGCCTCGACGAGGATCCCGCCGGCGCTCCCTCGGATCTGGAGCTTGCTTCCGGGCGTTGTCCTGCCGATCGCGGCGCAGGGGAGGCCTTGGAACGCGCGCTCGAACGCGGCCGCGGACCCCTCTGCGACCTCGACCAAGAAACGGGAACAGGACTGCGAATACAAGCGCGTCGAGTCGGGATCGAAGGATTTTTCGAGGGGTGGGAGAGCGATACGGGCGAGGTCGATCTCGGTGCCGATCCCGCCGGCGAAGGCCATCTCGGCCGCCGCGACGGCCAACCCACCTTCCGAGAGGTCGTGGCAGGCGAGCACCGTCCCCGAACGGATCGCCGCATGGACGGCGCGGAGGATCTTCGGGGCGACGGCGAGGTCCGGGCGAGGCACCGTCCCGCCCTGCTGGCCCGAAAGCCCTAGATAATGGGAGCCCCCCAGCTCCGCTCGGGTCGTCCCGACGAGGTAGAGGCGCGATCCGGCCGCCTTGAGGTCCATCGAAACCGTCTTGGCGACGTCGGGGACCAGCGCGAGGGCCGAAACGAGGAGCGTGGGGGGTATCGACCGGCTCTCGCCGCCGACGCGGTACTCGTTGTTCAGGCTGTCCTTGCCCGAGATGAAGGGGGTCCCGTAGGCCAGAGCCGCCTCCCGGCAGGCATACGCCGCCAGGACGAGGGCCCCGAGTCGGTCCTCCTTCTCGCAGTTCCCCCAGGAGAAGTTGTCGAGGATCGCCGTCCGGTCCGGGTCGCCGCCGGCCGCGACGGCGTTCCGGAGGGCCTCGTCGATCGCGGCGGACGCCATGGCGCCCGGGTCGAGGAGGCCGTAGCGCGGAGCGGCCCCGCAGGAGATCGCGACGCCCATCGGCGACTCGGGCAGCGGTTTCAGGATCGCGGCGTCGCTCGGGCCGTCCATCTTCACGCCGACGAAGGGCTTCAGCGCGGACATGCCCTGCACCTCGTGGTCGTACTGGCGGACGATCCACTCCTTGCTGGCGATGTCGGGCGAACGGAGCAGGGCCGTGAGGACTCCGCGGTGGTCCTTCCCGGCCTTCGCCGGCGCCGGACAGCCGGGATCGGCGATCAGAGGAGCCGTGTAGCTCGCCTTGCGGACCGGCCGAGGCGTCCCGCCGTGGAGGAAGCGCAGGTCGAGGTCGCCGACGGTCTCGCCTTCGAAGCGCAGGACGAGGCGGCCGGTGTCCGTGAAGCGGCCGATCACGGTGGCCTCGCAGCTCTCGGCGCGGAAGACCTCGAGCAAGGCCGCGACCTTCTCCTCGGGGACGGCGAGCACCATGCGTTCCTGGGCTTCGCTGATCCAGATCTCCTCCGGCGCGAGGCCGGGGTACTTGAGCGGGACCTTCTCGAGGTCGACCTCGGCGCCGAGGTCTTCCGCCATCTCGCCGACGGCCGAGGAGAGCCCGCCGGCGCCGCAGTCCGTCACGCCGCGGTAGAGCCGGGCGTCGCGTGCCTGGAGCAGCGCGTCGAGCACCCGCTTCTCCGCGATCGCGTCGCCGATCTGCACGGCGGCGCCCGAGACAATCTCGGACTCCTCGTGCAGCTCCGCGGAGGAGAACGTGGCCCCGTGGATGCCGTCGCGGCCTGTGCGGCCTCCGACGACGACGATCCGGTCGCCGGCGCGCACGGACTTCTCCGCGGCCCAGTGGGGGAGGATGCCGACGGTGCCGCAGTAGACGAGCGGATTGCCGACGTAGCCCTCGTGGAACCACACGCCGCCGTTCACGGTGGGGATCCCCATGCGGTTCCCGTAGTCGCGCACGCCCGCGACGACCCCGCGCAGGATCCGCCGCGGGTGGAGGCAGCCCTTCGGCACGTCCTCGGCGGGCAGATCGGGCGGCCCCACGAAGAACGCGTCGGTGTTCGCGATCGGCCGGGCGCCGAGACCGACGCCGAGGATGTCGCGGGTCACGCCGCCGACCCCCGTGCCGGCGCCGCCGTAGGGATCGAGGGCGCTGGGATGGTTGTGCGTCTCGACCTTGAAGGCAAGGTCCAGCCCCTTGTCGAAGGTCACGATCCCCGCGTTGTCGTGGAACACGCTGACGCACCAGGGTCGAGCCAGCTCGAGCGTCGCGGCCTTGATCGTCTTGGCGAGCAGGTTGTCGATCCGCTCGCCGCGGAACTCGATCACGCCGCCGAAGGTCTTGTGCTTGCAGTGCTCGCTCCAGGTCTGCGCGATCGTCTCGAGCTCGGCGATCGTCGGCTCCTTTTTCTGGGCCGCATAGTGGTCGCGGATCGCCTGCATCTCGAGCAGCGACAGCGAGAGCGCGCCGTCGCGGCTGATGCTCGCGAGGCGCTCGTCGGAGGCTTTCGTGAGCGCGACGTGGACGACGCCGTGGCGCGGGCTCGGCGGCGGCAGGTGGAGATCGACGCCCTCGTCCTCGACGTACAGGTCCTCGATCACCTCGTTGGCGAGGATCTCGCGGCCGATCCGGGCCAGCGTGTCGCGCGACAGCACGGTCAGGGTCGATCGCTCGGGCGCGCACTCGAGCTCCCAGGCCCGGAAGGTCGCCACGGAGGGCGCCGCCTCCTCGCGCGCGAGCCCCATCCGCCGCAAGGCGCGGCCGACGGTCAGCGCGACGGGGTCCATGACGCCCGCCTTGCGCGCGACGAGGACGCGGCTGGCGCGCCGCGAGCCTGCACGGGGCTCCTCGCCGGGCGCGGTCACGCGCGCCTCGTCGAGCACGGGATCCGCGAGCAGCTCGCGGCACACGCGCTCGACGTCCGCGCGCGCGAGCGTGGGGGGCAGGAGGAAGCCACGGCCCAGGCGCGCGCGAGAGACGCCGCCGACGGAGATCTCCGGCAGCGCGGCGAGGAGGTGGTCGCCTTCGGGGTCGTCGATCTCGGCGCGGCGGAAGACTTCCACGCGCCAGGCGCGCGTCGTGGACTTGCGCTTCAGGGGGGGCGAGGGGGCGGGTGGGGGGCTCATTCCGCGAAGATAGCGGCGGCGCGGGGCAAGTCCAGACCGCCCGCGCCGTGTTGGTCGCCGGCGCCCGCGCGCGCTAACCTCTGTGGCGGAGACCTGCTTGGCCGATTCCCCGCGCCCCCGCAACGACAACATCGCCAGCGGGATGGCGTTCGAGCGCCCGATCCGGGAGATCGAGGCGCAGCTCGGCGAGCTCGTGGCGCTGTCCCAGCGCACGAACCTCGATCTCTCGAGCGAGATCGACGCGCTCCGCAAGCGCCTCGACGAGGCGATCCGCACGACCTACGCGGACTTGACCCCCTGGGAGCGCGTCAACGTGGCGCGGCACCAGGAGCGGCCGGTCACGACGGACTACGTCGAGAAGATCTGCGACGACTTCTTCGAGCTGCACGGGGACAAGGTGTTCGGCGACGACCCGGCCATCCTCACGGGATTCGCGCGGATCGGCGAGCGGCGGTTCCTGCTCGTCGGCAATCGCAAGGGCCGGACGACGAAGGAGCGGATGGCCTACAACTTCGGGTGCGCGCATCCGGAGGGCTACCGCAAGGCGCTGCGCAAGATGAAGCTCGCGGCGAAGCTCCGTCTGCCGATCGTGAGCCTGATCAACACGCCCGGGGCGTACCCCGGGATCGGCGCGGAGGAGCGCGGGCAGGCCGCGGCCATCGCCGAGAACATCCTGGAGATGCTCGAGCTCGGGACGCCGATCCTCGTGATCGTGATCGGCGAGGGCGGATCCGGCGGCGCGCTCGGGATCGGCGTGGGCGACCGCGTGATGATGATGGAGAACGCGTACTACTCGGTGATCAGCCCCGAGGGATGCGCGGCGATCCTGTGGAAGGACGGCGAGCGCACGCCGGACGCGGCCGAGGCGCTCAAGCTGACCGCGCCCGATCTGCAGAAGCACGGCTTGATCGACGGGATCATCCCCGAGCCGCCCGGAGGAGCGCACCGCAATCCGGCCGCGGCGATGGCGGAGGTGAAGAAGGTGATCCTGGCGGAGCTGGACACCCTCGCGAAGGTGCCGGTGCGCGAGCTCCTCGAACGCCGGCGGCGCAAGTTCCGCAAGACGGGCGAGATCCCCGGACGGTTCCCGGAGGTGGCGAAGTCCTGAGGTGACCCCCCGAGCGATCCCGCGTGCGTTGCTCGGCGGATCGCTCCTCGACGGATAGGCTGGGACGCCCTTCCCGAATGCGCATCCTCCTGCCTGCGCTGCTCGCCGCGAGCGTGCCTGGCCTGCTCACCGCCGCGCAAGAGCAGGCGGCTCCCTCTCCCCGCGTCCCCGGCTGGCGCGCCGCGCTCGAGCGCGTCAACGAGCGCGTCCGCGGCTCGCCCATCGCTTGGCTCGATGGCCACATGGGCGTCACCTCGCGCTTGCGGATGTCGCCCGACGGCAACCGTGCTGTCACCTGGGCCCAGGACGGTTCCGCTTGGCTCTGGAACGCGTGGACCGGCGAGCCCATCGGCCTCCTCGGCATGTTCGAGATGGGGGAGACGTCCTTCCGCGCGCTCGGCCGGAAGGAGTTCGCATGGCCGGAGCTCGAGTTCAGCTCGGACGGAGAGCGCATCCTGCTGCTCGAGCGGCTCGCCGGCCTCGCCGGACTCTGGGATGGCCGCAGCGCCGAGTTCCTCGGCTACCTCGAGGTCGGCGAGGAGCTCGCGCGCGAGGCGGCGTTCACCCCCGACGGCCGTCGCGTTGCCGTCGCCAATGAATCCGGCACCATCCGATGGTTCGACGCGGCGAGCGGCCTCCAGTCCGACACGCCAGGGCTCGAGGCGATCGCCGTCAACGAGCTCACGTTCAGCCCCGACGGATCGCGCGTCCTCGCGCTCACCGCGCAGGGACGCGCGCGAGTCTTCGACGCGCGATCCGGCGCGCTCGAGGGCGAGCTCGGATCGGAGGAGCTGCCTCTCCGACAAGCCACGTTCAGCTCGGACGGCACGCGGATCCTCGGAGCGTGCGCTGGTGGCCTCGCGCTCGTAGCCCGCCTCGACGCCCCGGGTGGCGGTCCGCTACGCGCGGCCCTCGTCGACGGACCCTCGGAAGGTTGGCTGGTGGCGGATTGGTGTGTCGGCTGGCGGATCGACGGCCGTGGATTCCCGAGCGCGCCCGTCTACCCGCGCGGCGATCGCCTGTTCGTCCTCACCCGCGAGGGGGACGCGGTGCTGTGGGACCCCGACGCCGGCCAGGCCGTCGCGCAGCTCGAGGGGATCCGCCTCTTCGCCGACTCGTTCGCCTGGGTCGGCTTCAGCCGCGACGGCGAACGGCTCGTCACGCTCCAGGGGGATCGCAACCGGCTCTGGAACGCCGTGACGGGCGAGCTCGTCGCCGAGCTCCCGTACCGGGCCGAGCATGCGACCTTCGCGCCGAGCGGCCGGTACTTCGCGACGGCCCCGACGGACCTTCGCAGCCGCCAAACCGCGATCTACGACACGCAATCGGGAGAGCTCGCGAGCCAGTTCTCGATGGACAACTCGAGCGTCTTCGCGGTCCACTTCAGCGACAACGACCGACTCGGCGCGTCGTCAGGGTTCGGGTGGGCCTCGGTCTGGGACGGCGACCGCGAGCGGGTGGCCCTGGCCGGACACGCGCTGATGGTCGCGGAGGACGGACTCGACGTCGGGCTTCCGCATTGGAGCCCGAACGGCGTTCACGCTGTTTCTCCTAGCTGGGGTCGTCGAACCTGGTTCGTCGATCGCACGTGGGACGCGCACACGGGCTTGCCGCTCGCGGATCTCCCGACCGGGGCGTTCGGCAGCGGAGGATTCCTGTCGAATGGCGAGCTGCTCACACTCCGGCCCTGCCCGGGGAGGACGATCACCACGGTGCAGGCCGACGGGCCGGCCGCGAAAGCGGGACTTCTCGTCGGGGATCGGATCGTGAAGCTCGGCGAGCGGCCCGTCGACACGTCGGCGGACCTGCTGGAAGCGATCGGCGCCGCGCCGACCAGCACGACCGTGCGCGTGGTGCGCGATGGCGCGGAGCTCGAGCTCGCGCTGGAGCTCCCGCCGGACGCGAAGGCGAAACCGAGGCTCGCGCTCGGCGCGCTGGACGAGTTCGGCGCCCGCGCCGAGATCCTGGATCCCGTGAGCGGCTCGTTGTCGCGGGCGGTCGAGCTCCAGGGAGCCCCGCGCGAGTACCTCCAGCAGGCGCTCGTGAATCGCGACGCGACGCGTCTGCTCGCGCGGTCCGAGAGGAGCGGGGTCTACTACGACCTGCAGAGCGGCGAGCGCCTCGGGGACTTTTCGACGGCACGGACGTATCTTCAGTCGACGTACGCAGGACGTGTCCATCTCGCGGCCATGAACGACGGCGGCGACGTCGTGGCCGCGGCGCGCGAGGATGGCGTCGTCCTGTGGACTGACGCGCCGAACGACCATCCAGCGCGGTTGACCGGCAACGTCCTCGACCTCGATATCTCCGCGGACGGCCGAAAGTTGGCTGGGGCGTCACCCGAGGGACGCGTCCTCGTCTGGGACGTCGCGACGGCGAGCCTCCTCGCGACCCTGACCGGCCACCGCGGCGGCGTGCGCTTCGTAGAGTTCGACTCCGCGGGCCAGCGCGTTGTGTCGACGGGAGTCGACGGCACGGCGCGCATCTTCGACATCGCCGGGAGCACGCCCCCCCGCGTCCTCGAGGGCCACGCCGGCCTACTCGGCCGCGCGAGCTTCTCGCCCGACGGAACGCGCGTCCTCACGGTGGGAGACGACGGCACGGCGAGGATATGGGACGCGTCGACGGGCGCGCTCGTCGCGCTCCTCGAGGCGCACCTCGGGCCGGTGACCCTCGGCGAGTTCTCCCCCGACGGCACGCGCATCCTCACGCAGGCGATGGACGCCAGCACGCGGCTCTGGAGCGGCGCCGACGGGCGGCTGCTCGCGACGCGTGTCGAGTACGAGGACGGCTGGTTCCTGTTCGAGCCCGGCGGCCACTACATGGCCGGCGGGAACGGTGCCGAGCACGCGCAGATCGTCGTGAGCGGCCGCCGCTACCCGATGTCCTCGTACGCTTCGATCTACGAGTCGCCGGCGAAGGTGGCCGAATCGCTGGCGGGGAAGGCGGTGCGCGCGCCCGCCTTCGTGCCGCAGGCGCCGGAGCTGCGCGTCGCATCTCCTCTCGACCCGCGCATCACCGAGCGCACGTTCCGGCTCGAGGTCCTGATCGAGGACGTCTACGGGATCGAGTCGGTGGGCGTCGTGCAGGACGACCGGGCGCTCGACGCGAAGTGGATCGGCGAGCGGCTCGTGCGGGACGGGAAGACCGTCCGCCTGTCCTGCGATCTCGCGCTGCCCGAGGGAGTCAATCAGACGACCGTCCGCGTCCGCGCGACAAACGTCCGCAAGATCCAGAGCGCCCCGCGGACCGTGCTCGTGCGCTGGGAGAAACCGCAGCGTGAGCTCTTCGTCCTCGCGATGGGCGTCGCCGACTACCGCGACGACCGGCTGGATCTCGCCTACCCGGTGAAGGACGTCGACGACCTAATCGCGCGCTTCGCCGCGGAGGAGGGCGGCGACTACCGGCGCGTTCACGCGCAGCGGCTCGTCGACGGCGAGGTGACGCCCGGGAGGCTGCGCAAGGCGCGCGAGGAGTTCCTGCTGCGCGCGCAGCCGGACGATACGATCGTCGTGTTCGCGGCGGGGCACGGCGTGCGCTCGGAGTCGGGCGAGTACTACTTCCTGCCGTCGGGCTCGACGCCCCAGGATCCCTACGACGGGATCGAGAGGCAGGCGCTCGAGTCGCTCGTCACCTGGGACCGGCTGCACGCGCGGCGCCGGGTCCTCCTGCTCGACACCTGCCACTCGGGCGAGGCCTTCGACGCAGGCAAGCGCGGCGTCGCGGCCGACGCGTTCGACCAGAAGTCGCTCGACGAAGCGGCGGGCACGGGGCTCTACATCATCGCCGCGAGCTCGGAGCAGGGTTTCGCGCAAGAGACGACGGGCAACGGGCTCTTCACGCGCTGCCTGCTCGAGGGGCTCGACGGAGCGGCGGACGCCAACGGCGACGGGCGCGTGGGGATCGAGGAGCTGCGCATCTTCGCGACCGCGGCGGTCCACGAGCGCAGCGGAGGCCGCCAGCGGCCGACGGCGCCGCGGATCGAGGGCGGGGAGGACTTCCCGCTCGTGCGGAAGAGCGGGAACGCGGCTCGACCGCGCTGAAGTCCCGCAGTCGCGGCGCCCATTCGAGCGGAGCACGATCTCCCCCGAGGCCCCGACGACGCCCTCGAGCCGGCCGACGAGCGAGCGAGGCTGAACTGGATGGTCCAGCTCAGCCTCGCACGACTCGGAACGTGATCCGCGTCAGCTCAGGGGCTTGACAGGTCCACCCATGTCACGGACCCCAGAGCACCGAGCCCATGTTGGTGAGGTTCGTGGTGATGGCCGGGCTGCCGCAGGGTCCAGCCGCCTGTCCGTCACGGTAGACGTTGAAGTAGTGGCGCGTTTCCGGAGGCACGATCGCGTGTCCGAGGAAGGTGGCCGACTTGGCGCTGACGCTCAAGTCGCCCATGCCGGGCCTCGAGCCGGTTCCGCCGAAGACCTGCACGGTGTAGAGGCGCTTCAAGGATCCGCCGGTTCCGATGCAGCGCACGCCGGCCCCGCTGGGGATGCCCGTGGTCGGCGTCGTCGTTCCGGGCTTGTAGCTGAAGAAGACGTTCAAGACGCCTTGCACCGGGCTACGGTGGTTGCTGGTCGTGAGCAGGAGCGTATCGGCGGAGACCGACGCGACGCCGCTCGCATTGAGCACGGCCCCAGTCGTCGAGCCCGCGCCGAAGTTGGCGCAGCCGCCGGCCGGATTCGAAGGTTGCCCGCACGGGCAGGCGATGACTCCGCCGGTGCCCGGGAAGCAACTCGCCGTCATCGGGTCGAGGCAGTCGGGCGTGCCGTCGTTGTCGGTGTCGGTATCCGCCACTCCGCAGCCGCACGCTCCCGGCGCGGTCTTGTTCGGATCGTTCGGGCAGCCGTCGTTGCAGTCCGCCGTACCGTCGTTGTCGGTGTCGGTATCCGCCACGCCGCAGCCGCAGATCCCGGCCGCGATCTTGGCCGGATCGTTCGGGCAACCGTCGATGCAGTTGGCCGTCCCGTCGCCGTCGGAGTCGGTGTCGGCGATGCCGCAGCCGCAGATGCCCGCGGCGATCTTGTTCGGGTCGTTGGGGCAGCCGTCGTTGCAGTTGGGGGTCCCGTCGCCGTCGTTGTCGGTGTCGGCAGTGCCGCAGCCGCAGAGACCCGGAGCGATCTTGGCCGGATCGTTGGGGCAGCCGTCGTTGCAGTTGGGCGTGCCGTCGCTGTCGGTGTCCGTGTCGGCGACGCCGCAGCCGCAAGTCCCGGCCGCGATCTTCGCTGGATCGTTCGGGCAGCCGTCGATGCAGTTGGGAGTTCCGTCTCCGTCGGAGTCGGTATCGGGCGTACCGCAGCCGCACGTGCCTGGAGCGACCTTCAGCGGATCGTTCGGGCAGCCGTCGTTGCAGTTGGGCGTGCCGTCGCCGTCGGAGTCGGTGTCGGGCGTGCCGCATCCGCACGTGCCAGGAGCGACCTTCAGCGGATCGTTCGGGCAACCGTCGTTGCAGTTGGGCGTGCCGTCGCTGTCGGTGTCCGTGTCGGCGACGCCACAGCCGCAAGTCCCGGCCGCGATCTTGGCCGGATCGTTCGGGCAGCCGTCGATGCAGTTGGCTGTGCCGTCGCCGTCGCTGTCGGTGTCCGCAACGCCGCAGCCACAGGCTCCCGGGGAGACCTTGCCTGGGTCGTTCGGGCAACCGTCGAAGCAGTCGAGCGCGCCGTCTCCGTCGCTGTCGATGTCTGGAATGCCGCAACCGCAGGCCCCCGGGGCGATCTTCGCCGGGTCGTTCGGGCAACCGTCGTTGCAGTCGGGCGTACCGTCGCCGTCGCTGTCCGTGTCGGCCACGCCGCAACCGCAAATCCCGGCCGCGATCTTGGCCGGGTCGTTGGGGCAACCGTCGTTGCAGTTGGGCGTGCCGTCGCCGTCGGTGTCCGTATCCGCAACGCCGCAGCCACAGGCTCCGGGAGAGACCTTGCCTGGGTCGTTCGGACAACCGTCGAAGCAGTCGAGCGCGCCGTCTCCGTCGCTGTCGATGTCTGCAGTGCCGCAACCGCAGGCCCCCGGGGCGATCTTCGCCGGGTCGTTCGGGCAGCCGTCGTTGCAGTTGGGAGTTCCGTCCCCGTCGGAGTCGGTGTCGGACGTGCCGCATCCGCACGTGCCCGGCGCGACCTTCAGCGGATCATTCGGGCAACCGTCGTTGCAGTCGGGCGTGCCGTCGCCGTCGGTGTCCGTGTCGGGCACGCCGCAACCGCAGGTCCCGGCCGCGATCTTGGCCGAATCGTTGGGGCAGCCGTCGATGCAGTTGGCCGTTCCGTCACCATCGTTGTCGGTGTCGGCCACGCCGCAACCGCAGATCCCAGCCGCGATCTTGTTCGAATCATTGGGGCAGCCGTCGATGCAGTTGGCTGTGCCGTCGCCGTCGCTGTCCGTGTCCGCAATGCCGCAGCCACAGGCTCCCGGAGAGACCTTGCCTGGGTCGTTCGGGCAACCGTCGAAGCAGTCGAGCGCGCCGTCTCCGTCGCTGTCGATGTCTGCAATGCCGCAACCGCAGGCCCCCGGGGCGATCTTCGCCGGGTCGTTCGGGCAGCCGTCGTTGCAGTTGGGCGTACCGTCGCCATCGCTGTCCGTGTCGGCCACGCCGCAGCCGCAAATCCCGGCCGCGATCTTGGCTGGATCGTTCGGGCAGCCGTCGTTGCAGTTCGGGGTGCCGTCCCCGTCGGTGTCTGTGTCGGCGACCCCGCAGCCGCACGTGCCCGGCGCCGTCTTGGCGGGGTCATTGGGACATCCGTCGAGGCAGTCGACGGTCCCGTCGCCATCCGTGTCGGGGCTGGTCACGTTGACCTGCGTGGAGCAGGGCGCCGAGTTCCCGGCCCCGTCGGACACGGTGAAGTCGACCGAGGTCTGTCCCAGTCCGAGTTGAGTGCCGGCGGGCGGAGCCTGAGTCACGGTGACACCCGAGCAGTCGTTCGCGGAGACGAGTCCGGTCAGGTCGGGCAGGGAGGCGGTGCAGTTCGCGTTCGCCGTGAGGTTCTGCACCGGCGCGCAGCTCGTGATCGCCGGCGCGGTCGAATCCCCCACGAGGACCGATGCCGCGCAGAACGCGCTGCCGCTGGCGTTGGTCGCGGTGATGTTCACCGTGTGCGAGCCGAGGCCGACGATCGTGCCGGCGACGGGGCTCTGCGACAGCGTCACGCTGCAGGAGCTCGACACGGAAGCCGACTGGGTCAGATCGGGGATCGCAACCTGGCAGGCACTGTTCGCGGCGAGGACCGTCTCGTCGGGACACTTGATCAAGGGAACGGGGGAGCAAGCCCAGGAAGCCACGAAGCTGTCGCCGGCGTCGGGCATCGAACGCCAATCTCCGCCGGCGATCAGCTCGGGTCCGCGGCACCCCCCGGAGTCGAAGACCGTCAGCGCCCACGTTTCGCCGCCGAAAGCGTCGGCAAGAGGTGCAGTCCCGACCGCCGACCACGCCCCGGCCTTGCGTCTCGCGAGACCGCGAGCGCTGACGCCACCCACGGACGTGAAGTCGCCGCCGACGAACAGCGCCTGGACGCCACCGTCGTCATAGGATGCGAGATCGTAGACCTCGCCGTTGGGTCCGGAGCCGAGCCCTGACCAGGACGTGCCGTCCCACTTGGCGACACGGATCGCGGTGACCCCGCCGGCACTCGAGAAATTCCCTCCGGCATACAAGGCGGGTCCGGTGCCGTCGTCGTGCACGACCAGAGCGCGGCCGTAGTTGTTCAACCCCGCGCCGAGCGGAGACCACGTCGTCCCGTTCCACTTGGCGATCCGAGTCGCGCTCACACCCCCTGCGGTCGTGAAATTGCCGGTGGCGTACAGCGCCGACCCGGTGCCGTCGTCGAAGCTCGCCAGAGCGTCGACCCACACGGTCCCCGATCCGGTGATTCCGCTCGAGAGCGGACTCCACGACGTACCGTTCCACTTGGCGACGTCGACAGCCGACACACCACCTGCGGTGGTGAAGTCTCCTCCGGCGTACAGCGCTGGTCCCGTGCCGTCGTCGTGGACGGCGAGCGCGTAGACGGTGCCATTGATGCCGCTGCCGAGAGCGGACCATGCGGCGCCGTTCCACTTGGCGATTCGAATCGCGCTGACCCCGCCGGCGGTCGTGAATTGGCCGGCGGCGAACAGTGCGGGGCCGCTCCCGTCGTCGTGCCCCACCACCGTCCAGGCGAGTTGATTGAGACCACTGCCGAGCGGCGACCAGGAAGTCCCGTTCCACTCGGCGATCCGGGTCGCGCCTGCTCCGCCTGCGGCTGTGAAGTCTCCCGCTGCGACCAGGGTGGGTACACCTCCGTCGTCGTAGACACCCAGGCCGGTGACTCGCTCGTTGATCCCGTTCCCACCGAGTCCGGACCAGGCGGTCCCATTCCATTCGGCGATGCCGGTCGCGAAGACTCCTCCGGCTGTGGTGAATTGGCCGCCTGCGTACAGCCGGGATCCTCCGCCGATGTCGAGGACAGCCACGTCGCGAACATCATCGTTGAATCCGGTTCCGAGCGTCGACCAGGCCGAGCCGTTCCATTTCGCGATGCGGTTCGCGGAGATCCCTCCCGCGGTCGTGAAACCTCCGCCCGCAACCAGTTTGGCCCCGGTGCCGTCGTCGTAGACGGCTAGGGTCAGAGCGAAGCTGTTCAGCCCGGAGCCGAGCGCCGACCAGGACGTTCCGTTCCACTTGGCGATCCGGTTCGCGGTGAGGCCGCCGGCCTGGGTGAATTCACCGCAGGCGAAGAGCGCCGCGCCGCCGCCGTCGTCGTACGTGATGAGCGACCACACGTCGTTGTTCGCACCGCTCCCGAGGGCCGACCAGGCCGACCCGTTCCACTTGGCGATCCTGCTGGCGCTGGCTCCTCCCGCGGTCGTGAACTGGCCTCCCGCGAAGAGCGCTGGGCCGCTGCCGTCGTCGTGCGATGTCAACTTGTAGACCCAGTCGTTGACGCCCGTGCCGAGGGCCGACCAGGACGAACCGTTCCATCGCGCGATCCGATTCGCGCTCGCTCCGCCCGCGGAGGTGAACCCGCCTGCCGCGAACAGGCGCGGACCGCTGCCCTCGTCGTGGACGACCAGGTCATCGACCGAGTTGCCGACGCCCGTTCCCAGCGCCGACCAAGCCGTCCCGTTCCACTTCGCGACGAAGTTCGCGGCCACTCCGCCGGCCGTCGTGAAGCTGCCGCCCGCGAAGAGCGCCGGCCCGCTCCCATCGTCGTGGACGACCAGGGCGCCGACGTTGTTGTTCATCCCGGTCCCCAGTGCGGACCACGTCGTGCCGTCGAACTTCGCGATGTGGCTCGCGCTCACGCTCGCGATGCTCGTGAACTGTCCGCCCACGTAGAGCGCCGGGCCGGTTCCGTCGTCGTAGACCGCCATCGGGGCCTCGAAGACGAACTCGGCGCCCGGCTCTCCCCCGAACGTGGGCAGCCAGTGCGGCTGGCAGTTCGACAGCGACAGCGTGATCGTGCCGCCCGCCGTCGTGATTCCCGGGGCCAGCGCCTCGACGATCCGGCTGCCCGTCTTCGCTCCGCAGTCGCCGTTCGCCACGGCGGTCACGTGGACCGATGTCGTCCTCGGCGGCAGCTCGAAGGACACCTCGAACGATCCGTCCTCGCCCGTCACCGCCTGACCGCCGACGTTCGTCACGACCACGGCTCCCGAGACCGGCAGCCCATCCTCCCCGACGACGTGTCCGACCAGGACGTTGGCAGCGATCACCGTTTCCGGAGCCGTCACCGTGGGTTCACCCCGCGCGTGAACGGGAGGTGCTCCGATCGCGAGCGCCGCCAGTCCGATCAACGCGACGCCGAGCTTCGAGCGCGCGGTGCCTGCTAGGGATGCGAGCGATGCAGAGCGAGCAGCAATCGAATCAGGATGCGAGGCACGGTGGGTTTCGGACATGGACTCTCCTGGGGGAAGGGGGGAGACCGGCGGTCGCCATCTTATTTGAAGCGGGAATTAAGGGACGGATTGCGGACAGGGAGCTCCGCGTTCGGCACGACGAATGGATCGCGCTCGCGACGGGCCCTGAGAGTCCGTCGGCGCGGGTCGGACACGCTGAAGTCCACGGCGCGCCCGTCCATCTGAGCTTGAGGACCAGCCCCAGGCGCGGCTCGGCGCGGGCCGTATCACGGCCGAAACCGCCGGCGCACCCGGAAGGGGGGTCAATCCGTGTTCTCTCTCCATCGGGCCGCGTTCTCGACTTCCAGGGCTTCGCCTGGGTCTGCGGGCGGGACGTACTGGAGGGAGGGAGAGGAACCGCGGGTCCGTAGCGTCGGGGTTAGTAAGGAATCCCTGCTCGAGGCCGAGGGCGGGGGGCCCGGGGCTGAACAGCACTCGCTGCCGGCGCGAAGGAGCCGCCGCGCGTCCTCGAGGGGCACGCCGGCCTGCCCGGCCGGGCGAGCTTCTCGCCCGACGGATCGCGCGTCCTCGAGGACTTCACCTGGGTGCGGAAGAGCGGGAACGCGGGTCGACCGCGCTGAAGTCCGGCAGTCGCGGCGCCCATTCGAGCGGAGCACGATCTCCCCCGAGGCCGCGGCGACGCCTTCGATCTGGCCGACGAGCGAGCGAGGCTGAACTGGATGGTCCAGCTCAGCCTCGCACGAGTCGCAACGTGATCCGTGTCAGCTCAAGGGCTCGACAGGTCCACCCATGTCACAGTCCCCAGATGACCCGCAGGGCGTTCGTGTAGTTGGAAGTCGCCGGGCTCGGGCAGGCGAAGTTGGCCGGGTCTCGGTACCACACGGTGTAGAGCCTGGTCTCGCCACTCATCGTGATCGGGCAGCCCTTGTCGGCCGATCGCTGTGAAATGGAGATGCCCGTCGTGTCCGGAACCGTCTGGGGTCCAGGGCCGACGAGCGTCGAGAGGGTGCCTTGCTGACCGAAGACCTTCCAGATCCACAGGCGGCAGATGGCCCCGGAAGTGCAGAGCACACCGTCGTTCACCGCGTGAGGCGTCCCCACGCCGGCCGAGAAGAACAGCGCGAGGGTGGGGTTGCCACCCCTCACATCCGTGGCCACGACGGAGAGCGTGTCGGCCGAAACGGTCGGGTTGCCGGAGCCGGCTAGGTTGGCGCCGCCCGGGGCCCGGGAGCTAGCGCACCCGTTTCCGAAGGCGCCGTCGTTGTTGCACGGGCAGGCAATCGGAGCCCCGTCGCCGAAGCAGACGGGCGTGACAGGATTCGCGCACTCGTCCGGGACGCCGTCGTTGTTGGTGTCCGTGCTCGTCCCGGACGTGAGGTCGCAGGAGTCGGGCACGCCGTTCATGTTGCAATCCGGCTCCCCGGCGCACGCGTCACCGACGCCATCGCTGTCGCAGTCCTCCTGGTTGGAGTTCGGAGCTTGCGGGCAGTTGTCGCAGGCATCTCCCCGGCCGTCGTTGTCCGCATCCACCTGACCCGGGTTCGCGACTGCGGGGCAGTTGTCGTCGCAGTCGAACGCGCCGTCCAGATCGCTGTCGACGTCGGCGACTCCGCATCCGCAGATGCCGGGAGAGGTCTTGTTGGGATCGGCCGGGCAACCGTCGTTGCAGTCCGCCGTGCCGTCGCCGTCCGCATCCGTGTCGGCGATTCCGCAGCCGCATTGGCCGGGCGCGATCTTGTTGGGATCGTTCGGGCAGCCGTCGATGCAGTTGGCCGTCCCGTCGCCGTCGCTGTCCGTGTCGGCCACGCCACAGCCGCAAGTCCCGGCCGCGATCTTCGCAGGATCGTTGGGGCAGCCGTCGATGCAGTTGGGAGTTCCGTCTCCGTCGGAGTCGGTATCGGGCGTGCCACATCCGCACGTGCCTGGAGCGACCTTCAGCGGATCGTTCGGGCACCCGTCGTTGCAGTCGGGCGTGCCGTCGCTGTCGGTGTCCGTGTCGGCGACGCCGCAGCCGCAAGTCCCGGCCGCGATCTTGGCCGGATCGTTCGGACATCCGTCATTGCAATCGGGCGTGCCGTCGCTGTCGGTGTCGGTGTCGGCGACGCCACAGCCGCAAGTTCCGGCTGCGATCTTCGCCGGATCGTTCGGGCAGCCGTCGTTGCAGTTGGGAGTTCCGTCTCCGTCGGAGTCGGTATCGGGCGTACCGCAGCCGCACGTGCCGGGAGCGATCTTGGCCGGATCGTTGGGGCAGCCGTCGATGCAGTTGGGAGTTCCGTCTCCGTCGCTGTCGGTGTCGGCCACGCCGCAGCCGCAGGCTCCAGCCGCGACCTTGTTGGGATCCGTCGGGCACCCGTCGTTGCAATCGGGCGTGCCGTCACTGTCGGTGTCCGTGTCGGCGACTCCGCAGCCGCAAGTCCCGGCCGCGATCTTGGCCGGATCGTTGGGGCAGCCGTCGATGCAGTTGGGAGATCCGTCCCCGTCGGTGTCGGTGTCCGCCACGCCGCAACCGCAGATCCCGGCCGCGATCTTGTTCGGGTCCGTCGGGCATCCGTCGTTGCAGTCGGGCGTGCCGTCGCTGTCGTTGTCGGTGTCGGCCACGCCGCAGCCACAAGTCCCGGCCGCGATCTTCGCAGGATCGTTGGGGCACTGGTCGTTGCAGTTGGGCGTTCCGTCCCCGTCGGAGTCGGTGTCGGGCGTGCCGCATCCGCACGTGCCTGGAGCGATCTTCAGCGGATCGTTCGGGCAGCCGTCGATGCAGTTGGCCGTCCCGTCTCCGTCGCTGTCGGTGTCGGCCACGCCGCAGCCGCAGGCTCCAGCCGCGACCTTGTTGGGATCCGTCGGGCACCCGTCGTTGCAATCGGGCGTGCCGTCGCTGTCGGTGTCCGTGTCGGCGACTCCGCAGCCGCAAGTCCCGGCCGCGATCTTGGCCGGATCGTTGGGGCAGCCGTCGATGCAGTTGGGAGTTCCGTCCCCGTCGGAGTCGGTATCGGGCGTGCCACATCCGCACATGCCGGGAGCGACCTTCAGCGGATCGTTCGGGCAACCGTCATTGCAGTCGGGCGTGCCGTCGCTGTCGGTGTCGGTGTCGGCCACGCCACAGCCGCAAGTTCCAGCCGCGATCTTGTTCGGATCGTTCGGGCAACCGTCGAAGCAGTCGCGCGCGCCGTCTCCGTCGGTGTCGATGTCTGGAATGCCGCAACCGCAGGCCCCCGGGGCGATCTTCGCCGGGTCGTTCGGGCAACCGTCGTTGCAATCGGGCGTGCCGTCACTGTCGGAGTCGGTGTCGGGCATGCCGCATCCGCACGTGCCAGGAGCGACCTTCAGCGGATCGTTGGGGCAACCGTCGTTGCAGTTGGGAGTGCCGTCGCCGTCGGTGTCCGTGTCGGCCACGCCGCAGCCGCAAGTCCCGGCCGCGATCTTGGCCGGATCGTTGGGGCAGCCGTCGATGCAGTTGGGAGTTCCGTCTCCGTCGGAGTCGGTATCGGGCGTACCGCAGCCGCACGTGCCTGGAGCGACCTTCAGCGGATCGTTCGGGCACCCGTCGTTGCAATCGGGCGTGCCGTCACTGTCGGTGTCGGTGTCGGTGACGCCACAGCCGCAAGTCCCGGCCGCGATCTTCGCCGGATCGTTCGGGCAGCCGTCGTTGCAGTTGGGAGTTCCGTCCGCGTCGGAGTCGGTATCGGGCGTACCGCAGCCGCACGTTCCGGGAGCGATCTTCAGCGGATCGTTCGGACATCCGTCGTTGCAATCGGGCGTGCCGTCACTGTCGGTGTCCGTGTCGGCGACGCCACAGCCGCAAGTCCCGGCCGCGATCTTGGCCGGATCGTTGGGGCAGCCGTCGATGCAGTTGGCGGTGCCGTCTCCGTCGGAGTCGGTATCGGGCGTGCCACATCCGCACGTGCCAGGAGCGACCTTCGCCGGATCGTTCGGGCAACCGTCGTTGCAATCGGGCGTGCCGTCGCTGTCGGTGTCCGTGTCGGTGACGCCACAGCCGCAAGTCCCGGCCGCGATCTTCGCCGGATCGTTCGGGCAGCCGTCGATGCAGTTGGGAGTTCCGTCCCCGTCGGAGTCGGTATCGGGCGTGCCACATCCGCACGTGCCAGGAGCGACCTTCAGCGGATCGGTCGGGCACCCGTCGTTGCAGTCGGGCGTGCCGTCACTGTCGGTGTCCGTGTCGGCGACGCCGCAGCCGCAAGTCCCGGCCGTGATCTTCGCCGGATCGTTGGGGCAGCCGTCGATGCAGTTGGGAGTTCCGTCCCCGTCAGAGTCGGTGTCGGGCGTACCGCAGCCGCACGTGCCTGCAGCGACCTTCAGCGGATCGTTCGGGCACCCGTCGTTGCAGTCGGGCGTGCCGTCACTGTCGGTGTCCGTGTCGGCGACGCCGCAGCCGCAAGTCCCGGCCGTGATCTTGGCCGGATCGTTCGGGCAGCCATCGTTGCAGTTGGGGGTGCCGTCCCCGTCGGAGTCGGTATCGGGCGTGCCACATCCGCACGTGCCGGGAGCGATCTTCAGCGGATCGTTCGGACATCCGTCGTTGCAATCGGGCGTGCCGTCACTGTCGGTGTCCGTGTCGGCGACGCCGCAGCCGCAAGTCCCGGCCGCGATCTTGGCCGGATCGTTCGGGCAGCCGTCGATGCAGTTGGGAGTTCCGTCCCCGTCGGAGTCGGTGTCGGGCGTGCCACATCCGCACGTGCCGGGAGCGATCTTCAGCGGATCGTTCGGGCACCCGTCGTTGCAGTCGGGCGTGCCGTCGCTGTCGATGTCGGTGTCGGCCACGCCGCAGCCGCAAGTCCCGGCCGCGATCTTGGCCGGATCGTTCGGGCATCCGTCGATGCAGTTGGGAGTTCCGTCCCCGTCGGAGTCGGTATCTGGCGTGCCACATCCGCACGTGCCAGGAGCGACCTTCAGAGGATCGTTCGGGCAGCCATCGTTGCAGTTGGGGGTGCCGTCACCGTCGGAGTCGGTGTCCGCCACGCCGCAACCGCAGATCCCGGCCGCGATCTTGTTCGGATCCGTCGGGCAGCCGTCGTTGCAATCCGCCGTCCCGTCGCCATCGCTGTCCGTGTCTGCACTGCCGCAGCCACATTGACCCGGAGCAACCTTGAGAGGATCGTTCGGACACCCGTCGTTGCAGTCGGGCGTTCCGTCGCCGTCGCTGTCGGTGTCGGGAGCGCTGCAACCGCAGAGACCAGGAGCGGACTTCAGCGGATCGTTCGGACAGCCGTCATTGCAATCCGTTGTTCCATCGCCGTCGCTGTCGACGGGACCAGGAGCGGTGATCGTGAAGGTGCCCTCCTCACCCGCGCCCGTGCCCTTCCTCGCAATCCGGATCTGATAGGTGGTGCAGGCATTCGCATTGAACGCCACCTCGCTCGCGGACCCGCAGAGGTCGTCGCTGCAGGCGACCTCGTCCAGTGTGGATCCCGGGCACGTGGAGTACACCGTGAGGACGGTGTCGCTCGCAGCACCGCAGAGGCTGATCGTGACGGCTCCTGCGCCGCTCGACGTCCACGCGTACCAGAGGTCGCGGCTGACTGCCGTGGAGCAGGACGGGACCAGTCCGCCGGCATTGACGGGCAGCGCTCGGCGGTTGTCGAAATCGAACGTGCCGCTCCCCGCGATCCCGTTCGCGCCCGCGCACTCGTCGTTCGGAGGACAGGCCCCGTACCACTTGGCGATCTTCGAGGCCGCGACGCCGCCGGCGTTGGTGAAAGACCCGCCCGCAAACAGCGCAGGCCCCGAGGCGTCCTCGAAGGCGGCAAGGCACAAGACGCTGGAATCCATGCCCGCGCCGAGGGCTGACCAAATGGCTCCATCCCACTTCGCGATCCGGCTGGCCGAGACGCCGCCCGCGAGCCCGAACGCCCCGCCCACGTAGAGGGCCGGTCCCGCGCCGTCGTCGAAGACGGCCAGGCTCAGGACGCTGGAACTCACGCCGGTGCCGAGGGGTGCCCAGCTCGTGCCGTCCCATCTCGCGATGCGACTGGCCCCCGCACCCCCCGCCTGCGTGAAGTTCCCGCCCGCGTACAGCTTTGGTCCGGTGCCGTCGTCGAAGACCGCCAAGGCGCTCACGCTCGTGGGATTGCCGACGGTCAGGCCGCTGCCGAGCGGCGACCAACCCGTTCCATCCCATTTCGCGATGAAGTTCGCAGCAGCGCCGCCCGCTGTCGTGAAGCTGCCACCGGCGAAGAGCGCCGGTCCGGTGCCATCGTCGAAGACCGCCAGAGCGCTGACGCTGCCGTTGAATCCACTCGACAACGCCGACCAGGAGGAACCGTTCCACTTGGCGATGCGACTGGCCGGTACGCCACCGGCCGTCGTGAACGCCCCCCCGGCGTAGAGCGCGGGTCCGGCACCGTCGTCGAAGACCACGAAGGCCTGGACGTTGGAGCTCGTCCCGCTGCCCAGCGGGGACCAGGTCGTACCGTTCCATTTCGCGACGCGATTCGCTGCGACGCCACCAGCTGTCGTGAATCCACCGCCGACGAAGAGCGCATCCCCCGTGCCGTCGTCGAAGACCGCGAGGGCGGAGGCGCCGCCGTTCAGCCCGCTGCCCAGGGCCGACCAGGTCGTCCCGTCCCACCTCGCAATGTTGCCCACCGCGGTACTGCCGGCGGCCGTGATGAGACCACCCACGAAGAGCGCCGTTCCCGTGCCGTCGTCGAACGTGGCGAGGGCGAAGGGTGATCCTCCACCGAGCACCCCGTCCCCATTGGAGAGCGGAGACCAGCTCGTGCCCCTCCACTTCGCGATGCAGCCCGCCGCGACGCCGCCGGCCGTCGTGAAGATCCCACCGGCATAGAGCGCCGGTCCCGTGCCGTCGTCGAACGCGGCGAGAGTGTAGCCGTCGGTGTTCAGGCCGCTGCCGAGCGCGGACCATGCGGTGCCGTCCCACCTGGCGACGCGGCTTCCCGGTGTCAGGAAGGCACCTGCTGCGTAGAGTGCAGGGCCCGTCCCGTCGTCGAACACGCTCAGGGCTTCGACGCTCGGCAACGTCCCGCCGCTGACTCCGCCGCCCAGCGCGGACCATGTCGTTCCGTTCCACTTCGCGATGCGGTTGGCTCCGACACCGCCCACGTTCGTGAAGTTCCCGCCGACGTAGAGCGCGGAGCCCGTGCCGTCGTCGAACACGGAGAAGGCTGAACAGCTTCCATTCGCCGTCCCGCTCCCCAGCGCCGACCAGCTCGTCCCGTTCCACTTGGCGATGCCCTGCGCCGCGACTCCCCCTGCCACCGAGAAGCCCCCGCCCGCGTAGAGCGCAGCCCCGGTACCGTCGTCGAACACGGTGAGAGCCGAGACGAAGCTGTTCATCCCGCTCCCGAGCGGAGACCAGCTCGTGCCGTTCCATTTCGCGATGTGGTTCGCCGCAGCGCCGCCGGCCGTCGTGAAGAACCCGCCCGCATACAACGCCGGTCCCGAGCCGTCGTCGAACACCGTCAGCGAATAGACCTGAGGCGAGCTGCCACCCAGGCCGCTGCCGAGGGCCGACCAGCTCGAGCCGTTCCACTTGGCGATGCGGTTCGCCGTAGCCCCGCCGGCCGTCGAGAAGCTCCCACCGGCATAGAGCGCCGGCCCCGTGCCGTCGTTGAACACGGCGAGGCCTTCGGCGATGCCGTTCAGCCCGCCCCCGAGCGGCGACCACGTCGTCCCGTCCCACTTCGCGATGCGGTTGACCGCAACGTCACCGATCCTCGAGAAGTGCCCGCCCACAAAGAGCGCCGGCCCCGCTCCGTCGTCGAAGAGGGTCGAACTGGCCACGGTGTTGTCGGCCCCCCGCGCGTGGAACCCCGACGCCCATTCGAGACACTGCGCGTGCGCGGTGGAAGAACCGAATGCGAGCGCCACGAGCCCTAGGCACGCAGCACCGACCTTCGAGAGCACGCGGGTCAAGAGGGAGGCATGCGATGCAGAGCGAGCAGCAATCGAAGCAGGATGCGAGGCACGGTGTCTTGCGAGCATAGGACTATCCTGGAGAGCGATGGGAAGGGGACCGGGGCTGGACAGCACCCGCTGCCCAGCCCCGAGGAGCTCGTCACGACGAACCCGTGTATGGGGGACCGACGGGTCGATTCATGTCACGGGCTCCAGCTGATCGAACCCATGTTCGTCACGTTCGTGCTGACGGCCGTGCTGCCGCAGGGACCCGCCGCCTGTCCGTCGCGGTAGGTGTTGAAGTAGTAGCGAGTCTCGGGCGCCGCGATCGCATGGCCGGGGAACGAGGCCGACCTGGCGCTGACGCTCGGGTCGCCCATGCCCGGTTTCGAGCCCGATCCGCCGAACACCTGCATGGTGTAGAGGCGTCTCAAGTCCCCGCCGCTGGTGCAGCGCACGCCGGCACCGCTCGCTGCGCCGGTCGTCACCGTTCCCGGCTTGAAGCTGAAGAACACGTTCAAGACCCCGATCGCCGGGCTGCGGTGGTTGCTCGTCGCCAGCGACACGCTGTCGGCGCTCACGGATGCGACGCCGCCGGCGCTCAACACGGCCCCGCTCGTGGAGCCTGCGCCGAAGTTGGCGCAGCCGCCGGCCGGATTCGCCGGCTGACCGCAGGGGCAGGCGATCACGCCGTCGACACCGGGGAAGCAGAGACTCGCGAAGGTCGGGACCTGGCGGTCGCGGATGAACATGTCGTGGAATCCGTTCGTGTCTCCGCTGACCAGGTTGGTGGCTTCGCTCTCGAAGACCACGAACCGGCCGTCGGAGGAGATCGCGTTCTGTTGCCCGGAGGGTTGGCTCGCGTTGTTCCCTTGGACCCCGGTCGAGCTGACGCTCACACGCTCGGTCGTGCCGAGCTGGCGGTCTCGGACGAACACGTCCCAGGTCGCGTTCGTGTCTCCCGCGACGAGGTTCGAGGCGGAGGCCCCGAAGGACACGAAGCGGCCGTCCGAGGAGATATCGGGGTATCCGCCGCTGAAGTTGTTCCCCTGCGCTCCGCCCGTGCTGAGGCTCACGCGCTCGGTGGTCCCGGTCTGACGGTCGTGCACGAAGGTGTCATTGGCCGCGTTCGTGTCACCCAGTACCAGAGTCGAGGCGGCGCTCCTGAACGCCACGTAGCGACCGTCCTCGGTGATCGAGGGTCCTTCGCTCGAGGCGTTCCCCTGCACTCCGGCCGTGCTGCGGCTGACTCGCTCGGTCGTGCCGAGCTGGCGGTCGCGCACGAAGATGTCGCCCACCGCGTTCGTGTCGCCGGCCACGAGGTTGGAGGCATTGCTCCTAAAGGCCACGTAGCGTCCGTCGGAAGACATCGAGACGCTGAAGCTCTGGTTGTTCGTCTGCGTTCCGCCCGTGCTGACGCTCACCCGCTCCGTCGCGCCGGTCTGGCGGTCGTGCACGAAGATGTCCCCGAACCCGTTCGTGTCCCCCGGAACGAGGTTCGAGGCCGTGCTCCCGAACGCCACGTAGCGGCCGTCGTCAGAGATCGGTGTATAGCCGGTGCTGTTGTCGTTCCCCTCCGCTCCGCCCGAGTCGACGCTCACCCGCTCGGTCGTGCCGGTCTGGCGGTCGTGCAGGTAGATCTGGTACCACCCGTTCGTGGTCCCGGGGACGAGGTTCGAGGAGCTGCTGACGAACGTCACGTAGCGGCCGTCGGCGGAGAGCGTCGGGACGGCGCCTCCGAAATCCCCTTCCGCTCCGGCCGAGTCGACGCTCACTCGCTCGGTCGTGCCGCTCTGACGGTCGTGCACGAAGACGTCTTCGGTGGCGTTCGTGTCCCCGGGCACGAGGTTCGTGGCGTAGCTCTTGAACGCGACGTAACGGCCGTCGGCCGACACCGCAGGCTCGGAGCAGTCACCGTCCCCCTGCGCTCCCGCAGAATCGACGCTCACACGCGAAGTCGCTTGTCCCGCCGCCGGCACCACCAGCGCGAGGGGGAGCAGAGCTCCCGTGACTGCACGAACCGTCGTTTCGAACACAGCTCTCGATTTCATAGTCTCTCCCTCAAAGCGAAAATGGGCGCACCTCGCGCCTGTTCGGTGGTTCACCCGCTCCAGCGGGGTCGCAGCCCACTCTCGAGCGAGACGTCGAGCCCGGCGGCGACGATCAGGCGCGACGCCGCCCTAGGCCCGCGCCCATCTGCCTGAGCCTGAATATCAGCTCCGAGGCTTGGCTTGGCTGGGGGCCCTGCCATGCCCGGAGCTGAAGGAGCTTCAGGAACGGGGGGTAATCGGGGATCTCTCTCCATCGGGCCGCGTTCTCGACCTCCAGGACGCCGCGAAGGTCTGCGAGCGAGGCGTCCTGGAGGGAGGGAGAGGAATCGCGGGTCCCTAGCGCCGTGGGAAGTGGAGAATTGCTACCCGGGACGGGCGGGGCGTAGGCGCGGAGCCGGGCGACGAGCGAACGCGGGGCGTCCGGGGCCTCTTCCATCGTCGCCAGGATGCGCCTACTGCGCTCGGCGTGTGAAAGACCGGCCCACCAGCGCTCGAGGAGGCCCGCAAACTCCCTATTGCCGGGCTTGCTCGGAACGCGTTGCCATCCCCGGACGTGCTGATCGAGGGCCTCCTCCGTGCGCCCCCGCGATGCGAGGAAGCGGGCGTACTGCAGGCCGCAGGGAGTCTCGGCGTCGGCCGTCTTGTAGATCGCCTCGGCTTGCGCGTCGCGGCCGCGAACGGCGTGCAGGTTCGCGGTCACTCGCTCCATCGCACCTTGGGTGTCGAGGCCCCGCATTCGCATCGCGGCGGAGATCAAGCGCTCCGCGTCGTCCACGTCCCCGCACTGCAGCGCCGCGTCCGCGAGGTACGTCGTGAGGAAGCCGACGTCGGAGAACTTCTGGCACGCTTCGCGGAGGCGCGGGTAGGCGCGGGAGAACTCCTCGCGGAAGAGGTAGAGCAGGCCCAGCGCCGCCTCGACGAAGGGATCGGGGTCGGCGCGCAAGTCGCGCTCGGCTTCCCACCGGCTGAAGTTCGAGACCGCGGCGTCGGCGTCGCCTTCGAGATAAGCGTAGAGTCCGGCGCCGCGGGGTGAGCTCCGGGCGGTCCCCGGCGCCGTCGATCGGGTTCCGGCGCGATCCAGCGCGGCCCGGAACTCCGCGACCACTTCGCGCTCCTCGCGAATGTCGTCCGGCAGCGGGCTCCAACGCGCCGCGAGCGCGTACTCGCCCAAAGCTTCATCGAGGCCCGCGCGGTTCGCCAAGCCGATCGGCGCCTCGAAGTCGTAGGGCTTCACGCCCCAGTACGTCCTGCGGATGATGATGCTCGCCCGGCTCGGGTGGAGCAGCGCGAGCCGAGCTCGGCGCACATGGTCCTCGGCCCAACGGGGCACGAGGAAGACGTAGACGACGACGGCCACCGCCACGCCGATCGAGAGGACGCTCCCGACGGTGATCCCGAGCGCGGCGACGCGGTTGCGGCGGAGGAATTTCGCTCCTCGCGACGCGACGCCCGCCGGCTTCGCGCGACTCGGATCGTGATCCGTGTCAGCTCAGGGGCTCGACAGGTCCATCCATTTCACGGACCCCACCCGATCGAACCCATGTTCGTCAGGTTCGTGGTAGTGAGAGGGTTGCCGCAGGGACCCGACGCCTGTCCGTCGCGGTAGACGCTGAAGTAGTAGCGCGTCTCGCCCGGAGCGATCGTATGAGGGATGAACTGTGCCGACCTGGCGCTGACACTCGGGTCGCCCATGCCCGGCTTCGAGCCCGTTCCACCGAAGACCTGCATGGTGTAGAGGCGCCTCAGGTCGCCACCCGTTCCGATGCAGCGCACGCCGGCACCGCTGGGGATGCCCGTGGTCGGAGTTGCCGTTCCCGGTTTGAAGCTGAAGAACACGTTCAAGACCCCGATCGCTGGGCTGCGGTGGTTGCTCGTAGTCAAGAGCAGCGTGTCGGCGCTCAAGTACGCGACGCCGCTGGCGCTCAGCACGGCCCCGCTCGTGGCGCCTGCGCCGTGATTGGCGCAGCCGCCGGCCGGGTTCGGCGGCTGACCGCACGGGCATCCGATCACTCCGCCGGTACCGGGATGGCAGTGGCTCTTGAAGGCCGTCGCGTCGCGGTCGTGGATGAACACGTCCCCGACCGCGTTCGTGTCCCCGGTGACGAAGTTGCTCGAGAGACTCTCGAAGACAATCCAGCGGGCGTCGGGAGACATCGTGGGGGTCGTACTGATGCCGTTCCCCTGCGCCGCGCTCGAGTCGGTGCTCACGCGCACCGTCGTGCCGAGCTGCCGGTCGCGCAGGAAGATGTCGCTGCCGCCGTTCGTGTCCCCGGCCACGAGGTTGCTCGCGTCGCTTTCGAAGGCGACGTAGCGGCCGTCGGCGGACATCGTGGGGCCCATGGGGTAGCCGCTCGGGCCGTTCCCCTGCACCTCGCTCGAGTCGACGGATGCGAGTTCGGTCGTGCCGGTCTGGCGATCGTGGACGAAGACGTCGTAGGCTCCCGAGGCGTCTCCCACGACGAGGTTGCTGGCCCCGCTGTAGAAGCTCACGAATCGGCCGTCGTCGGAGATCACGGGGAGGTAGCTGTTCCCGTTCGCCTGCAAACCGGCCGGGCCGATCGAAACCCGCTCGGTCGTACCGAGTTGGCGGTCGCGGACGAAAACATCGGACAACGAGTTGGAGTCCCCGCCGACCAGGGTGCTCGCAAGGCTCGAGAAGGCCACGTAGCGGCCGTCGGGAGTGAGCCGAACGTGGTAGCAGTCGAAGTTCCCCTGCGTTCCACTCGTGGAAACGCTCACACGTTCGGTCGTGCCCAGCTGTCGGTCGCGGAGGAAGACGTCCTCGGTCCCGTTCGTGTCGCCGGCGACGAGGTTGTTCGCACGACTCCAGAAGGCCACGTAGCGCCCGTCGGCGGAAATCGAGGGACCCAGATGGGTGGCGGCGCCGTTGCCCCCGCTCTCGTTGGTCCCCTCGACCCCGGCCGAGTCGATGCTCACGCGCTCGGTGGTACCGAGCTGGCGGTCGCGCACGAAGACGTCGTTCGTGGAGTTGGTGTCTCCCGGCACGAAGTTGTTGCCCGCGCTCCAGAAGGCCACGTAGCGCCCGTCGGCGGAGATCGCTGGGTTGCTGCAATTGAAGCTGCCCGCCTGCACCTCGTTCGAGTTCACGCTCGCGAGCTCGGTCGTGCCGAGCCAGCGGTCGCGGACGAAGATGTCCGGAGTCGTCATGTTCGAGTCTCCGGTGACCAGGTTGTCGGCACGGCTCTCGAAGGCCACGTAGCGGCCGTCGGCGGAGACGGAGGCGCGCTGACTCTCGAGGTTCCCCTCGACCCCGCTCGAGTGGAGGCTCATGCGCCTCGTCACCTGCCCCGTGGCCGATCCGGCCAGCGCGAGAGCGAGCGATGCTCCCGCGACTGACCTGCTTGTCATTCCGAACCGAGTTCTCGTGCTCATTGGTCTCTCCATCTGGGAATGTCGAATCGCGCTTCGCGCCGGCGGCTAGCCCGGCGGCGCAGTCAGAAGTCCAGTTCCGAAGCCTGGCTCGAACCAGGTCCTTGCCACGCTCGGAGCTGAAGGAGCCTAAGGGACGCGGGCTATTTGGGAATCTCTCTCCATCTGGCCTCGTTCTCGACTTCCAGGACGTCGCGTAGTTCTGCGAGCGAGGCGTCCTGCAGGGAGGGAGAGGAGTCGCGGGTCGGTGGCGCCGGGGTAAGTGGAGAATTGCTTCCCGCTGCGGGCGGGACGTAGGCCCGGAGCCGGGCGACCAGCGACCGCGGGGCAGAGGGGTCTTCCTCCAGCGTCGCCCGGATGCGCTCCAATCGCTCGGCAGCCGGGAATCCCGCCCACCAGCGATCCAGCAATGCCGCGAACTCCCTGTTCCCCGGCTTGCTCGGAACGCGTTGCCATCCCCGGACGTGCTGATCGAGCGCCTCCTCCGTGCGTCCGCGCGATGCGAGGAAACGCGCATACTGCAGGCCGCAGGGAGTTTCGGGGTCGGCCGTCTTGTAGATCGCCTCGGCTTGCGCGTCGCGGCCGCGAACGGCGTGCAGGTTCGCGGTCACTCGCTCCATCGCGCCCTTCGAGTCGAGGCCCCGCATCCCGGCCGCGGCGGAGAGCAGGCGCTCGGCGTCCTCCACGTCTCCGCACTGCAGCGCCGCATCCGCGAGGTACGTGGTGAGGAACCCGACGTCGGGGAAGGCCTGGCACGCGTCGCGCAGGCGCGGGTACGCGCGGGGGGCTTCCTCGCGGAAGAGGTACATCACGCCCAGCGCCGCCTCGACGAAGGGGTCCGGCGCGGCGCGCGGGTCGCGCTCCGCGTCCCACCGGCTGAAGATCGAGACCGCGGAATCCACGTCGCCCTCGAGATAGGCGTACAGGCCCGCGCAGCGAGGACTCAAGGCAGCTCGCACCGGGCTCGACGCTCCCGCCGGGCGATCCAGCGAGGCCCGGAACGCCGCGACGGTGTCGCGCTCCTCGCGGAGCTCGTCCGGCAAGGGCCTCCAACGCGACGCCAGCGAGTACTCGCGCAGAGCTTCCTCCATTCCCGCGAGGTTCGCCAAGCCGATCGGCGACTCGAAGTCGAAGGGTTTCACGCCCCAGAACGTCCTGCGGATGATGATGCCCGCCTGGGCCGGGTCGAGCAGCCACAGGCGAGCCCGGCGCACGTGCTCCTCCGACCAGCGCGGCACGAGGAAGAGGTAGGCGAAGATCGCCATCGCCGCCGCGATCGAGACGACGCTCCCGAGCGTGATCCCGAACGCCGCGACGCGATTGCGGCGCAGGAACTTCGCGGCTCGCGACGCGACGCCCGCCGCCTTCGCGCGGATCGGCTGCAGCGCGATCACGCGTTCGAGGTCGTCGGCCAGATCGTCCGCGCCGGCATACCGGCGCGCCGGATCGGGATCCGTCGCCTTGCCGACGATCGTCTCGAGATCCCGCGGCAGGCGGCGATTCCACGCTCGCAGCGGCGCCGCCGAGGCTCCTTCGATCAGATGCAGCATCCCCGAGGGAGTCCGCTGGCGACTGGCGCCGCGCCGCTGGCCGTCGAAAGGAAGATGCAGGGTGAGCGCGTGGTAGAGCGTGATCCCCAGGCCGAAGACGTCGGACCGCGCGTCGAGGCTCTCGGGATCGCCCTCGAGCTGCTCGGGCGAGGCGTAGGCGATCGTCCCCGCGAACTGCCCGCTCTGGGTCATCGAGGCGTCGGTCGCATGGACGAGGCCGAAATCGGAGAGGAGGGGAGTCCCGTCGCGGCGCACGAGGATGTTCGAGGGCTTGACGTCGCGGTGGACGAGCCCGGTCCGGTGCAGCGCCGCGAGCGCCCGTGCGATCGCGACGCCGATCCGTGCGATGAAGACCGGGTACGAATCGGCCGATCCCAGCGCCGGCCTTCCGAGGAACTCGGCGATGCGGGCGAGCTCCGGTTCCGTCCGCGCGCCCGGGCGCTCCGCCCCCGTCGCCTTCTCGCGCGTCAGGAAGTCGATCAAGTCGGCCAGCGACGCCCCTTCCACCCACTCCATCGAGTAGGCGAGCACGCCGTCGCCCGTGACGACGTCGTGTACGGTCACGACGTTGGGGTGTCGCAGGTTGGCGATCGCGCTGGCCTCCCGGAGGAACCGCTCGCGTGCGCGCGACGAGAAGCCGGCGCTCGAGGGCAGGACCTTGAGCGCGACCCGCCGGCCCCCGAGGGTCTGCTGGCGGGCGAGGTAGACCGTGCCCATCCCGCCCCGGCCGATCTCGTGCAGGAGCGTGAAGCCGGGGATGGCCGGCATCGTCCGCGGGCGCAGGACGGCGACTTGGCGCGCCGTCTGGAGCAGCGCCTGCGCTTGGGATCGGAGATCCACGCGGCCCTCGAGCAGGTCCTCGACCACCGGGTCGAGCCCGTCCTCGAGGGAGGCGACGGCGCGCTCGAACACCCGGTCGAGGAACTCCTCGTCCGCGGTGTCGGGCAACCGCGTCTCGGTGCTCATGTCAGGCTTCGTTCGGCATCCCCTCGGATGGAGAGGAATCCGCGCGCAGGTCCGCCGCGGATTCCGGGCTCGCCAACCGGCTCTGGGAGCCGAGCGCCGAGCGCAGCCGCCCGAGATACAGCTCCGAGCCCTTGCGGAAGCGATGACGGACTGCCGAAGCCCCGATCTGGAGGCGCTCGGCGATCTCCTCCAGCGCGCAATGCTCGAAGAGCCGCAGCCTCACGACGTCGCGGAACTCCTCGGGCAGGCCGTCGAGAGCCGCCCGCATGACCTCGGCCTGCTCGCGGTACACCGCGAGCCGGCTCGGCGTCGTCGAGCCGGCCGGGAGAGCCTGCCCCTCGGAGGTCGTCGATCCGTTTCGGTCTCCGAAGGCGGCCAGCGAGAGGTCGACCCGGCCGCCCCCGCGCTTGTCCGCCCCCGCGCGATCCGCGTTGTCCTGGATGCGGTGGTCGGCGATGGTGAGCAACCAGGAGCGGAAACTCCTGGTCCCCTGCCATTGGAACTTCTTGCGGTCGCGCCAGGCGTGGAGGAGCGACTCTTGGAGGATGTCCTCGGCCGTGACGACCTTCTTCAGCGCGGCGGTCATGCGCCGATCGATCACGAGGAGGAGCGAGGCCGGGTCGACGGATTCGATCAGCCGCTCCCAGTCGGAAGCCGAGTCGGACAGGAGGGGGTTCGGGGTGTCGGTCACGCCGGGGCTACTGTCAGAGTATCCGGAATTCCCCGCCCCCAAGTGCCGGTCCGCGTCCTCCGTGCGCCCCGGTGGCACCGGGCCAGCAGGAAGGGGGTCTGCGCCCGGTCTACGCCCGGTCCTCGTCCCTCCCCGCCGCGGCCTCGCTCCATTCCTTGAGGCGCTGGTAGACCTTGGCGCGCGAGATGCCGAGCAGGTCGGCCGCCTTGCGCTTGTCGCCGCCGGCCTCGACCATCGCGCGTTCGATGGCGTCGCGCTCGATCTCGGCCATCGTCCGGACCCGGCCCGAGCCCGGCTCGTCCGCGCGCGGCAGCGCGGGCGATCGCACAAGGCTCGGATCGTCGACGTCGCCGCTCGAGAGCACGCACAGGCGCGCGACCTCGTTCGCCAGCTCGCGCACGTTGCCCGGCCAGTCTCGCTGGCAGAGCTTCGAGACGACGGCCGGGGTCATCCGGCGGACGATCCCGGTGCGGGCCGACTCCAGCCGCAGGAAGTGGTCCACCAGGTCGGGGACGTCCTCGACGCGCGCGGAGAGGGTGGGCATGTCGATCCGCAGCCCGTCCAGGCGGTAGTACAGGTCGGCCCGGAAGCGCCCCTCGGCCACTTCCACTTCGAGATTGCGGTTCGTCGCGGCGACCAGCCTGAACTCGACGCGCGTCACCCGGTTGTCGCCGAGTCGCCGCACCTCGCTCGTCTCGAGGACGCGCAGCAGCTTGGCCTGGAG
>JBJXFB010000124.1:0-57490 GCA_046155895.1 Planctomycetota bacterium
CTTCGACGAGCTGGGCATCCCCAGGCTCGGATCCTGATCTCAACTCATCGAACCGCCGGATGCGGACCCGCACGTCCGGTGGTGTGGGAGGGGAGCGGTGGCCCTGTCACCGCCCCCTATCCCGATCACGCTCCTGATCGCGCCTTCGCCGGCCTGCTCTCGCTCGCACCCTGGGCGCCCGCGGTCTCGATCCAGAACCGCCCGCCGGAAACGTCGATCACCGCTTTCCCACCCGCCTTCACCTTTCCCGTGAGGATCGCGTCGGCGAGCAGATTCTGCACGCGCTTCTGGATCGCGCGCTTGAGCGGCCGCGCGCCGAATTCGGGCGAATAGCCTTCTTCCGCGAGCCGGTCCTTCGCTGCCGGCGTCAGCTCCACACGGATCTCCTGCTCGTCGAGGTGCTTCTGCAGGCGCGCGAGCTGGATGTCGACGATCGAACGGATCTGCTCCCTCGTCAGCGGCTCGAACACGAGGATCTCGTCGAGGCGGTTGATGAGCTCGGGCCTGAAGAACTCGCGCACCTGCTCGTCGCGGCGCAGATTGCTGGTCAGGAGCACGAGCGTCTGCGTGAAGTCGACCGTGCGGCCCTGGCCGTCGGTCAACCGGCCCTCGTCGAGCATCTGGAGGAGGACGTTCATGACGTCGGGGTGCGCCTTCTCGACCTCGTCGAGCAGGATCACGCTGTGCGGCTTGCGGCGGACGGCCTCGGTGAGGGCTCCGCCCTCCTCGTAGCCGACGTAGCCCGGAGGCGCGCCGATCATGCGGGCCGTGGAGTGCTTCTCCATGTACTCGCTCATGTCCAGCCGGACCATGTTCTTCTCGTCGTCGAAGAGGAACTCCGCCAGGGCTCGCGCGAGCTCCGTCTTGCCGACCCCGGTCGGGCCGAGGAGGAGGAACGATCCGAGGGGACGCGTCGTCTCCTGCAGGCCCGCGCGCGCGCGACGGACGGCCTGGCTGATCGCGTCGATCGCGTGTCGTTGTCCGACGATTCGCTCCCCGACGCGGTCCTCCATGTGGACGAGCTTGTCGCGCTCGGTCTCGAGCAGCTTCGCGGCCGGGATGCCGGTCCAGCGGCTGACAACCTTTGCGATCATCTCGGCGTCGACGGCTTCGGGGAGCAGGGCTCCCGACGCCTGGGTCCGCGCGAGCTTCTCCCCGGCGGCGTCGATCCGCTTCTGCGCCTCCGGGATCTCGCCGTACCGGATCGCCGCGACGCGTCCGAAGTCGCCCTCGCGCTCCTTGCGTTCCGACTCCTCCTTGAGGCTCTCGAGCAGCATCTTGCCGGCGCGGATCGACGTGATCAGGTCCTTCTCCGCCTGCCAGCGCGCCCGCAGCGTGTTCGCCTGCTCGTTCAGGTTCGCGAGCTCGGAGGCGATGGCGGAGAGCCGCTTCTTCGTGTCGGCGCCGCCCTCCTTGGCGAGAGCCGTCTTCTCGATCTCGAGCTGGCGGACCTTGCGCTCCACCGTATCGAGCTCGGGCGGGAGCGAATCGATCGCCGTGCGGAGCTGCGCGGCCGCCTCGTCGACGCAGTCGATCGCCTTGTCGGGCATGAACCGGTCGGTGATGTGCCTCCCGGCGAGCCGCGCTGCCGCGACGAGCGCCTCGTCGAGGATCCGGACCCCGTGGTGGACCTCGTAGCGTTCCTTGAGGCCCCGCAGGATCGCGATCGTGTCCTCGACGCTCGGCTCGTCGACGAGGACGGGCAGGAAGCGCCGTTCGAGCGCGGCGTCCTTCTCGATGTGCTTGCGGTACTCGTCGAGGGTGGTCGCGCCGACGCAGTGGAGCTCGCCGCGCGCGAGCGCGGGCTTGAGCATGTTCGCGGCGTCCACGGCGCCCTCCGCTCCCCCGGCTCCGACGAGCGTGTGCAGCTCGTCGATGCACAGGATGATCGATCCGGCGGCCTCGGCGACCTCCGTCAGAACGGCCTTGAGGCGCTCCTCGAACTCCCCGCGGTACTTCGCGCCCGCGAGCAGGCCGCCGAGGTCGAGCGCCATGACGCGCTTCTCCTTGAGACCATCGGGGACGTCGCCGGCGACGATGCGGGTCGCGAGCCCTTCGACGATCGCGGTCTTGCCGACGCCGGGGTCGCCGATGAGGACCGGGTTGTTCTTGCGCCGCCGCGAGAGGACCTGGATCACGCGGCGGATCTCGTCGTCGCGGCCGATCACGGGGTCGAGCTTGCCCGCGCGCGCTTCCGCGGTGAGGTCGCGGGCGTACTTCGCCAGCGCCTCGAAGGTCGCTTCGGGCTCGGGGGTGCTGACCTTCTTGCCGCCGCGGACCTCCTCGAGCGCCGCCTCGATGCGCTCGGGGCGAATGTTGCGGGCCGCGAAGAGGCCCTGGACTTCGGGTCCGCCCTTCTTCGCCAGCGCGAGCAGCAGGTGCTCGGTCGAGACGAACTGGTCGCCCATCCTCCGCGCCGCCGATCCGGCCTCGACCAGGACGTCGCGGAACCCGCGCGAGGCTCCGATTTCGCCGCCCGATTGGCGGGGGAGCTTCGCGAGGAGCTTCTGCATCTCCGCCGAGAGCACGCGCACGTCGACGTCGAGCTTCGTCAGCGTCGCGGCCATCGCGCCCTCGGGCTCCGCGAGCAGCGCGAGCGCGAGGTGCATCGGAGTCACCTCGGCGTGCTCGGCCGAGCGCGCAGACTCCTGAGCGCTGGCGAGCGCTTCCTGGGACTTGCGGGTGTACTGCTCTTGCATCGACGACCTCCGTGGGCGCCCGCCAGGGCAAGCGTCATGCCGGTCGTCCTGGGCCCCTCCTGGGCTCACGGAGGCCGATTCTCCTGCCACTATGACGGCCTGGGTGCCATTCCTGCACCGCCGGCTCGCGATCACTCTCGCGCGAAATCTCGCACTGTGGCTTCGAGCTTCTTCCGGTTCGACTCGATCATCGGCGCCAGGGGCAGCCGGAGCTCGTCCCGGCATCTCCCGAGCATCGCGAGCGCGGCTTTCACGGGTCCGGGATTGGTCTCGAGGAAGAGGTCGCGCACGAGCGGCGCGATCTCCTCGACGAGATTCGCCGCGCGCGCCGTGTCGCCGCCCGGAGCCGCCGCGCGCACGAGCGCCGCGACCTTCCTCGGCACGACGTTGTTCACGACTCCGATCACGCCGACGGCGCCGAGGCCCATGAAGTCCGCGATCGAGCCGTCGTCGCCGCACAGGACGTCCGCTTGCGTCTCCCCGAGGAGCCGCTTCACGCGTTCGAGCGACGGCAGCGCCTCCTTCACCGCGACGACGTGCGGGAACCGGGCGGCGAGCTCCGCGACGACTTCGGGAACCATGTCGACCGAGGTCCGCGAGGGCACGTTGTAGAGGACGATCGGCGTCCTCGCGGCCTCGGCGACCGCGGAGAAATGGAGCAGGAGGCCCCGCGGCGTCGGCCTGTTGTAGTAGGGAGTGACGACGAGGAGCCCGTCGACTCCGCAGGCTTCCGCTTCTCTCGCGTTCTCGATCGTCGTCCGCGTCGAATTCGTGCCGATCCCGGCCAGGACGGGCATGCGCCCCCGAGCGATTTCGACGGCGGCGCTGAAGAGGCGCGTCCGCTCTCCGCCGTCCAGAGTCGCTCCCTCCCCGGTCGTCCCGGCGACCACGAGGCCGTCCGTTCCGCTTTCCACGTGCCACTCGACGAGCTTGCGGAAGGCCTCGAAATCGACCTCTCCGTCGCGAAAGGGCGTCACGATCGCGACGAGGCTCCCGCGGAATCGGCTGCGCCGCGGCTTCGTCGCCGCGCCGTTCATCGTCGCACCTGCGCCTGCTTCGAGCTCTTGCGCACGAGGGCGGCCATCTCGGCGACGGCCCGGTGGCCGCCGACCTCCAGCGCGCGCGCGACGATCGCGAAGCCGATGTTCAGCTCCTCGACGTGAGGCAGGGCCGCCACGGCGCTCACGTTCAGGTAGTCGAGCCCATGTCCGGCGTTGACTCGCAGCCCGTGCTCGTGCGCGAAGACGGCGGCCGTCCGCAGCCGCGCGAGTTCCCGGCGCTTCCTGGCTCCGACCGCATTGGCGTACCGGCCCGTGTGCAGCTCGACGAACATCGCTCCCGCTTCGGCGGCGGCGCGAATCTGGCGCAAGTCGGCATCGACGAAGAGGCTCACCTCCGCGGACAGCGAGTCCAGCGCCGGGATGACCTGCGCGAGGCGCCTCCGTTCGGCGACGACGTCGAGGCCGCCTTCGGTCGTCACCTCGTTGCGGTCCTCCGGGACGATGCAGACGGCGTGCGGGCGGGTCCGGCGCACGATCTCGAGGATCTCGCGGTCGAGGCTCGTCTCGAAGTTCAGCCTCGTCGTGACCGCCTTCTTGAGGCGCTTGACGTCGTCGTCCTGGATGTGACGGCGGTCCTTGCGGAGATGGAAGGTGATCCCCGCCGCGCCGGCCTTCTCGGCTTCGAGAGCCCAGGCGACCGGATCGGGGAACCACTCGCGGCGCGCCTGCCGCAGGGTGGCGATGTGATCGATGTTGACGTGGAGTCTCGGCATCGGGGGAGCGCGGCGATCCTACCGCGGACGCGGGCGCCGTCGTACCGCGCCCGACCGCGTTCCGGTACCTTGGCCGCGATGCGCATCATCGCCGGGGAACTCCGCGGCCGCCGGATCGAGTCGCCGCCCGGCCTCGACACCCGGCCGATGCTCGATCGGGTGCGCGAGGCGATGTTCTCGACGCTGGGGGCGCGGCTCGAGGGCCCAAGCGTCCTCGACCTCTTCGCCGGCAGCGGGAGCCTGGGCCTCGAGGCCTTGAGCCGCGGCGCGCGGCGCGCGCGCATGGTCGAGAAGGACCCCAAGGCCCTGGCCGTCCTCAAGAAGAACGTCGAGCTCCTCGGCATGGCCGACCGGGCCGACGTCGTCCGCGGCGATGCCCTGCGGAAGGATCTCTGGCGGCCGCTCGCGTCGGCGGAACCTTTCGAAATCGTCTTCCTCGATCCTCCCTACCGGATGATCGAGGAGCCGGATGCCCGCGCGCTGGTCCTCGGGCGCATCGGCGAGCTCCTGCACGAGGTCGTGGCCCCCGGAGGCTGCCTGGTCGTTCACGCTCCCGCGCGCACGCTCGACTGGATCCGCGCTCCGGGCATCTCCACGGCGCCGGAACGCCGCGACGAGCGCCGCTACGGGAGCTCGGGCCTCCTCTATCTCTTCGCGGACGAGGCTCGCAGCGCTTGAAGAGCTTGCGAACTGACTGGGTTCCGTGTGGTTGGCCGCAACGTTACTCCGGTGGAGCTCGGAACTTGGAGAGAGATAGGGTCTGGCGAGCTTCTCCAGCGTCGCAACCCATCTCGTAGCCTAGGGCTAAGTTCGTGACGCAACACGGAACCCAGTCAGTATGAAGAGCTTGCGCGGGCGCCTGCTCGTCGACGGCAAGCTCGTCACGGGCACGATCGGCTGGGAGGGGGGCAGGATCGCCCGTCTCGACCTCGAAGGCGAGATCGGCGGCTCCGATCTGCCCGTGATCGCGCCCGGCCTCGTCGATCTGCACGTGCACGGTTTTGGCGGCTGCGATCCCGTGCGCGACCTCCCCGGAATGGCGGGGGCGCTCGCGCGAGGCGGGACGACCGCGTTCCAGCCGACCCTCTTCCCCGCGGCTCCCGAGCCTCTAGGGGTGCTGTGCGAATCGCTGTCGAAGCGCGCTGCGGCGCTGCCCGCGGCCGCCGGAGCGCGGGTCGTCGGCTTCCACCTCGAAGGGCCCTTCGTGAATCCGAAGTCCGCCGGGGCTTTGCCCGTCGCCGACCTCGCGCCGCCGACTGCCGCGGGTCTGCGCGCGATCCTCGGACCCGCGACAGGGAGCGGGCGGGGGATCCGCACGATGACGCTCGCTCCGGAGCTCCCCGGAGCCGCGGACCTCGTCGCGGAGCTCGCTCGCTCGGGCGTCCGCGTGTCCCTCGGGCACAGCCGCGCGACCTCGAAGGAGGCGCGGAGCGCCGCGCGGGCCGGAGCGTGCGGCGCGACCCACCTCTTCAACGCGATGGCGCCCTGGCACCACAGGGAGGGGGGGCTCGCGGGCTTCGCGCTGACGGACGGGGCTCTCTTCGCCGAGATCATCGGCGATCTCGTCCACGTGGGGGCCGAGGCCTTCGAGCTCGCGCTCCGCGCGCGCGGCCTCGCCGGTCTGTGTCTCGTCTCGGATGCTCTGGCCGGGGCGGGGACCGGCTGCGACCGCTTCCACGCCCATGGCCGTGAGCACCTCGTCCGCGACGGGGCCGCCTACCACGAGGATCGGCTGGCGGGTTCGGCGCTCTCGCAGCTCGAGATGGTGCGCAAGCTCCATTCGAGCGGCGTCCTCGGCCTGGCGGAGGCCCTGACGATCGCGAGCACGACGCCCGCGAGAGCCCTCGGCCTCGAGGGGGAGATCGGCGAGCTCCGGAAGGGTCTGTCGGCGGACCTGATCGTTCTCCGGGGCGCGGAGCTCGCTCTGGGCGAGGTCTGGGTTTCGGGAACGCGCCTGGGGCAGGACTAGCCCGTACTCCAGCCCCCCGAGCGAGACGCCGATACGGAATCGGGCCGATGTCGACACTCCAGCCGATCCTCTTCGCCGCGACCCTGCTCCTCGGCCGTGCGCCGGCGCTCGCGCCCGCGCGCGTCGCCCTCGACGCGCCGCCTCCGGTCGTGGCGTGGAAGGAGCTCTCCGACCGTCCGATCCAGTGGCTCGGCCAGACTGTTCGCCTCCAGCTCCAGTTCAGCAACCGGGTCGCTGCATGGAATCCGTACATGACGCGCTTCGGTCCGGGGCAGTTCACCGCGTTCCAGGCCTGGACGGACGATCAGTTCCCCTGGATCAAGGCCGAGTACGACGCCCCCGCGGTGCGCGTGTTCTCGAGGATCGGCTCGGCTTCCGACTGGGCCCTCGAGGCGGCGAAGCCGGGTGCACGCTTCGAGATGACCGTGATCGTGCGGGAGACCTTCCTCGACCTCCCCTGGGTCGAGATCATCGGCATCCTTCCTCTCCCGGAGCGGATCAGCGAGGGTGCGTCGATCCATGCAGGCAAGGCCTGCGAGCTCATGCAGGCCCGCTCCTTCACCCTGGCCCAGAGCGAGCTCGAACAGTCGATCACCGATGACCTGCCGCCTCCGGCCCGGGCGGAGCTCGAGAGACTGCTCGCCCTCTGTCGCGACGCCATCGCGCTGGAGAAGGGCGAGCGCGGCGCGTCCCCCGCACGGCGGTAGGGGTCGGATTCAGGGGGTCCTCTCGCTACGCTGGCGGTCGCATGACCTCCCCGGCGCGCCTCGACGAACCCCTCCTCTTCGAGCGCCAGTTCCTGGAGAAGGTCTGGGGCGGACGCGCGCTCGAGGGCGCGCTCGGCATCGCGCTCCCGCCGGGAATGCGGGTCGGGGAGACATGGGAGATCTCCGACCGCGCCAATCGGCCTTCGGTCGTCGCGCGCGGTCGCTTCAAGGGCCGGACCTTGCGGGAGCTGATGGATACCTACGGCGACGCGATCCTCGGCCGCGCCGCGCCGGCGGCGGACGGCAGCTTTCCGCTGCTCGTGAAATACCTCGACGCGACGCAGAACCTCTCGGTCCAGGTCCATCCTCATCGCAGCTTGGCGCACACGCTCCTTCCCGGTGAGAGCCCGAAGACCGAGTGCTGGTACGTCGTCGCTTCCCAGCCGGGCGGCGGGATCTGGCACGGTCTGCGCAAGGGAGTCGAGGCCGACAAGCTCGCCTCGGTGGTCTCGGGTCCCACGATCACCTCGATGCTCTCGTGGCATCGCGCGGAACCCGGGCAGTTCTACTTCGTGCCGGGAGGCACGGTGCACGCGATCGGGGCGGGCGTCACGCTGGTCGAAATCCAGGAGCCGTCCGACACGACCTACCGCCTCTACGACTGGGACCGCGACGGACTCGACGGACGACCGCGCGATACGAATGTCGAGCAAGCCCTTCGATCGATCCGGCAGCCGCGCGACCTCCGCAGGCCGCGGCGGCCGTACCGCCGGGGCATCGCGAAACCGGACGACGTCAACAAGCGCGGCACCTGCGCGGACTGCGACGAGTTCGGGGTCGACCTGCTCGAGCTCGAGACGGCGCTCGAGGTCGAGAGACTCGGCGTGGCGGTCGTGTACGTGGTCGTCCAGGGCGCAGGGAGACTCCTCGCGCCCGACGGCTCCCCGGGCTTCGATCTGCAGCTCGGCGACGCCTGGCTCGTCCCGGCGAGTCTCGAGCGGTATCGACTCGAGCCCAAGGGTTCGCTGCGCGTCCTCCAGGCGCGGACGAAAGGTGCGGCGTGATGAGTCGTGGAGCCAAGGACGCAGTTCCCGAAGGAGACAGCGGCCATCTCGTGAGGCTGAACAAGCTCCTCGCCGACCACGGCATCGCTTCGCGCCGCCAGGCCGACCTGCTCATCGCCGCGGGCAAGGTCAGCGTCGATGGCGAGCCCGCGACCGAGCTCGGGCTGCGGGTCGATCCCGAACGCCAGAAGGTCGAGATCGACGGCGTCGTGCTGAAGCCTCGGGGGGCGCGGCGGCGGTACTACCTCCTGAACAAGCCCTCGGGTGTCGTCTGCACGAACGAGCCGCGCGAAACCCGGCCGCGGGCCGTCGACTTGATCACCGACGTGCGCAAGGGGCGGATCTACACGGTCGGGCGCCTCGACGAGGACAGCGTGGGCCTGATCCTCCTGACGAACGACGGCGAGTTCGCGAATCGGATCATGCATCCGCGCTACGGAGTGCAGAAGACCTACGTCGTCAAGGTGCGCGGCGAGATCGACGACGCAGCCTTGCAGAAGGTCCGCGAGGGCGTCCAGCTTTCCGAGGGGCGTACGGCGGGGGCGCGCATCCTCGTCGAGCGCCGCGGGCGCGAGCATTCGCTGCTCACCGTGACGATCCGGGAAGGCATGAACCGCGAGATCCGGCGCACCTTCGCCAAGGTCGGGTACAAGGTCCTCGAGCTCCGGCGTACGCGCATCGGACCCGTCACGGACCGGCGGCTCAAGACCGGCCGCTGGCGCGAGCTCGAGGCCAAGGAAGTACAGGCGCTGCTCGCGGGAGAGAGCGAACCCGACGTTTCCGCGCGGCGCCGCGCGCCTTCGCGCGGCAAGAAGGGCCGGAGCGAGCGCCATCCCAATCCGCACGCGTTCGCGCCTCGACCGGCCGGTTCGGGCCCTGGTGCTCCTCGATCCTTCGGGTCGCGCACCCGTGGTCCGCGATCGGAATCACCCCGCGGGAGCGGTCCGCGGCGTAGCGGCCCCTTCCCGCGCCCGCGCAAGTCATGAGCGCTGTCCGGGGCAGGCGAATCGCCTCCAAGGCGGGTGCGCGGATCAGCGAGCACCGCCTCGACAACGGCTTGATCGTTCTCCTGGCCGAGCGGCACCACGATCCCGTCGTCGCGGTGATGGTGTGGTACCGCGTCGGCTCGCGCGACGAGGAGGAACGCGAGGCGGGCGTGTCGCACTTCCTCGAGCACATGATGTTCAAGGGCACGCGGCGCTTCGGGAAAGGCGAGATCGACCGGGTCACCACCGAGCTCGGCGGGAGCAACAACGCATTCACGGGCCCGGACCACACGGCCTACTGGTTCGAGTTCGCCTCGGACCGCTGGGAGAAGGCGCTCGAAATCGAGGCGGATCGGATGGGTCACCTGCTGCTCGATCCCGGCGAATTCGAGGCCGAGAAGAAAGTCGTGCTCGAGGAGCTCTCGATGGGGGACGACGATCCCTGGAGGACGCTCTCGCGCGAGATGCAGCTCGCCCTCTTCCGCCGCCATCCCTACCGGAGGCCGGTGATCGGGTTCACGGACAGCCTGAAGGCGCTCTCCGCGGCGGACATGCGCGACTACTACGAGCGCTTCTACCGCCCCGACAACGCGGTGCTGGTCGTCAGCGGCGATTTCGAGCCGGCGCAGGCGCTCGCGGCCGTGCGCAAGCATTTCGGAGCGCTGCTCCTCGCGCCGAAGCGGGCCGCGAAGACGGCCGGCCGCGCGCGTTCTAGCTTCCGGCCCTCGATCGACGCCCCGACCGGCCAGCAGCGCCTGGAGGTCCGGTGGGACGACGAAGGCCAGCGCCTCTGCATGGCGTGGCCGACCTCCGCGGTCGCCACGGACGACGATTGGACGCTCGACCTCGTGTCGATCGTGCTCGCGGGAGGGAAGCTCTCGCGGCTCTTCCGGCGCCTCGTGGTCGAGGAGCGGCTCGCGACGACCGTCTCGTGCCAGAACGACACGCGCGTGGAAGGCGGCGTGTTCTGGATCTTCGCCGAAGCCGCGCAGGGCGTCGAGCCGGCCGTGCTCGAGCGCGCGATCGACGCGGAGATCGAGCGTCTGGCGACGCAGGACGTTCCTTCGGTCGAGCTGGCGCGCGCCAAGCGCCTGATCGTCGCGGGCGAAGCGCACGACAGCGAGACCGTGTCGGACATCGCCGAGGATCTGGGCGAGTTCGCCGTCGACGCGCGCTGGCAGCTGGCGCTCGAGGCTCGCGATCGCGTGACGGCGGTCACCGCCCGAGCGGTCCGCGAGTGCGTGGCGCGGCTCCTGCGGCCCGAGCGTCGCGTGATCGGTTGGTGCTTGCCGAAGAACGGCGTACGCGTGAAAGCGGTTCGCAAGGGCGCCAAGCTGCCCGCGAATGGCCCGAAGGGCGTCCGGAGAGTCCGGAGATCGTGAGCGAGGCCTTCGCGATGCCTGCGTCGAGACGCCGTACCATTCCGAAGCTCTCGATCCCGATCCAGCGCTTCGAGCTGTCGTGCGGAGCGGTTCTGCTCGTGTCTCCGCGTCCGTCCGCGCCGATCGCGGCGGTGCAGATCCACGTGCGCGGAGGCACTGCGCGAGATCCCGCGGGGCGCGAGGGGACGGCCTTCCTCACCGGGGCGCTCGCCGACCAGGGCACCGCGCGATTCAGCGAGAAGGAGATCGTCGCCATCCTGGAACCGGAGGGTGGGGAGATCGCGGGCGATGCGGGAGGACTCTCCGGAGCCATCGTGAACGACCGCTGGGAGCTCCTTCTCGAAATGCTCGTGCAGATGCTGACGAGCGCGACGTACCCGGCCGAGGAGGTCGCGCGTCAGAAGCAGCGGCTGCTCGATCGGCTGCTCGTCGAGCGCGATGATCCGCGCGTGCAGGGCGGGCTGATGTTCCGGAAGCTCGTCTACGGGGATCACTGGCTCGGCCGCGCCGCGCGCGGGACGCTCGAGAGCCTGCCGCGGATCACGCCGAAGCACCTGGTCGAGTTCCGCAAGGCGAACTGGATCGGCCGGCGCACCGTGATCGCCGTGAGCGGGGACGTCGACGGCGCCGCGGTCAAGCGGGTGCTGGAGAAGCTGCTCGCGAAGTGGCCGGCGGGCGAGCGCGCGGTGCCCGAGCCGCCGAAGTTCCCGCCCGTCGCGAGGCGGACGGGCGTGTTCCCGGCGACGCGACAGCAGGTGCACGTGTACATGGGCCACCTCGGGATCGCGCGGAACGACCCGGACTACGCGGCGCTGGTGGTGATGGACCACGTGCTCGGCACGGGACCGGGCTTCACGAACCGCGTGTCACGGAAGCTGCGGGACGAGCTGGGCCTGGCGTACACGGTGAGCGCGAACATCCACGGATCGGCCGGGCTGCTGCCGGGGATGTTCACGGCGTACATCGGGACGTCGCCGGAGCACGTCGAGACGGCGGTGAAGGGCTTCGTGCGCGAGATCCGGCTGCTCCAGAAGGAACTCGTCGGGAAGGAGGAGCTCGACGTGGCCAAGAGCTACTTGATCGGCTCGTTCCCTCTCGGCTTCGAGCGCTCCGCGCGGAGGGCGAGCTACCTCGTCAGCGCCGAAGTGCACGGGTTCCCCCAGAATCACCTGGAGCGGTTGCTGGCGGAATTCGCCGCAGTGACGGCGGAAGACGTGCGGCGGGTGGCGCGAGGGCACCTGTTCCCTGGAGAGAGTTGCGTCGCCGCGGCTGGGCCCGTGAAGTCGAGCGATCTGGCGAGAGCGATCAGCTCCCGACCGGTTGCTGGCGCGAGATCGTGACCGCGGTCCGGGAAGCGACGGTTCGGCTGCCGCTGACGGACAAGGAACTAACGACGGTTCCTCCGCAACGGAAGGAAGGAAGAAACAGGCTCGTTGGTTTCAGGACGGCTCGTAAAACGTCGTTTCGTAACGCCCGTAGAGAGCGTCCCAATCTCCGCGGCTAGGCACGGTCCCAGTTCGTTCGATGATCTGCGCAAGCTCACGGAAGTACTGCGCGAAGCGCGAACCGAACGTGCCAACGATGCGGCCCTTGGATGCGCCCATGTTGCGGAATCCGTGTGGCTGACCGCGCTGAACGAGGAGGAACGAGCCTGGTTCTGCGACGAAGGCCCGCGTCCCGAGCGTGAACTCGAATCGACCCTCCACGACGTAGAACGTCTCGTCGTGCCCCCGATGGATGTGCTGCGGTGAGCCCTTCGCCGACGGCGCAGCGATGTACTCGTATGTCGTGATTCCGGTCCCGGATCGTTCGCCATCATCCTTGAGGACCAGCAAGCTGTCGTCGAGGAAGCGCAGCTGTTCGCCGCCGCCGGGGGCGAGCATCGTGTACTTCTGCCCAGTCATGTCACGCCTCCTTCATGTCAGGGACCGCAGAAGGATCGAAAAGACCTATGACGCAAGGCTAATCGAGCGCGCGGGCGACGACAAGCCGCGAAGTGCGCTGTCGCGGCCCCAGGAGGCGTTGCCGTCGGGAGCCCAGAACTTGTACCGGGCTTGGAGCCCGTGCGGCCGGTCGCAGTCGAGGCTCGACTAGGCGGTGGTCGCGTGCGTCCGATCGCCGTGGACTCTACTGGCCGTTCAGGGATTGCGTTCCGCGTGAATGACCCCGCCGCCCTGGTGCAGCGTGAAGCCCTTCGCGTCCTCGTCGAAGACGACACGCACGTCCCCGTCGAAGTCCGCGCGGAACTCGTTCCCGCCCTGCCACTTCATTCCCCATGAGCCCTGGCCGGTGGCCTGGCACTTCAGGCGATCTCCGTCCTCGAACACGCGCGCGTCGAGCTTAAGCGCTTCGAGTCGATACGTTCCCGCGAGCCGCGCGCGCAGCTCCTTCGTCGTCGGTTCGTCCTTCACCACCGGCTTCTCGATCCCGAGCACCGCGTAGGCGATCTCGTCCGCGACCTTGCCCGAGCGTAGCGGCTCGCCGTTGCTGATCACCGCGACGTGGACGTCTCCGTCGGGGATCCAGAGCAGCATCGAGTTGAAGCCGTGGATCCCGCCGCCGTGGGAGATGCGCTTCCGGCCGGCGAACTCGTCCATCATCAAGCCGAAGCCGTAACCCGTGTCCTTGCCGTTCGGCAGCACGGTCGGCGTCGTCATCAGCGCGAACGACTCGGGGCTCACGACGCCCTCGTGCGTCAGCGCAATCGACCAGCGGACCAGTTCGCCGCCGGTCGAGAGCAATCCGCCCGCGCCTCCGGGCTGGCTCATGCCGAGGTAGACGTCGTTGGCGAGCTCTCCCTTCCGGAGGCGATACCCCTGCGCGCGATTCTTGATGATGTCCTCGTTCGAGTCGTAGCGCGTGCGCTTCAGCTCCAGCGGCTCGAACACGGTCTTCGCGAGCTGCCCGCCGTACGTCGTGTCGCCCGTCTTGGCCAGGATCATGCCGAGCAGGTAGTAGCCCGTGTTGTTGTAGCTCCAGTCCTGTCCGGGCTCGAAGGCGAAGGGCTTGCCTTCGACGAGCGCGAGCAGCTCGGTGTCGGTGAGCTCGATCGGCCACTTGGACTGCCATTCCTCGTCGAGGTCCGTGTAGCTCAGGATGCCCGAGGTGTGGTTCAGGAGCTGACGCAGCGTCACGGTGTGGCCGGGCGTCGGGAACTCGGGCACGAGCTCCGCGAGCGTGTCGTCGAGCGAGAGCTTGTTCTCCTCGACGAGGAGCATGATCGCCGCGGAGGTGAACTGCTTCGTGATCGAGCCGATGCGGAAGAGCGTCTCGCCGTCCGCGGGCAAACCGGCCTCGACGTCGGCGAGGCCGTAGCCCTTGGCGAGGATGACTTGTCCCCCGCGCGCCACGCCGATCGAGAGGCCGACGCCGCCGGGCTTGGCGAGGTGCTCCGCCGCGATGGCGTCGACCTGCTTCTCGATCTTGGGGTCGGAGGAGAGGGGGAGCGAGGCGAGGAGGAGGGCGGTCGTCGAGAACGGAATCATGGGGAGAGCTCCTGATCGAAGGCGCCGGCTGCGCGGGCGCAGCCCGGGTATTCTCGCTGGAATCGGCTCAAGCGTTCAGAGCCCGACCATCCACGGCGAGGGCGGCTTCCTTCACCACCTCCGCCAGCGTCGGGTGCGCGTGGCAGGTCCGCGCGATGTCCTCGCTCGTCGCGCTGAACTCGATCGCGGCGACGGCCTCGGCGATCAGGTCGCCGGCGCGGGCGCCCAGGATGTGCACGCCGAGCACCCGGTCGGTCTTCGCGTCCGCGAGGATCTTCACGCGACCCTCGGTGTGCCCCAGCGCTCGCGCGCGGCCGTTCGCGAGGAACGGGAACGAGCCCTTGCGGTACTCGATCCCGGCCTCCTTCAGCTCCTCCTCCGTCTTCCCGACCGACGCCACCTCCGGCGCCGTGTACACCACGTTCGGGATCGCGTCGTAGTTCACGTGCCCGTACCCCGTCGCGATCCCCTCGACGCACGCGACGCCTTCGTCCTCGGCCTTGTGCGCGAGCATCGGTCCGCGGATCACATCGCCGACCGCGTACACGCCCGGCACTCTCGTCTGGAACTTCTCGTCGACCGGGATCCGGCTTCTCTCGTCCAACGTGATCCCGACCGCTTCGAGCCCCAAACCCTCCGTCATCGGCTTCCGTCCGACGGCGAGGAGCACCCGATCGCACTCGATCGGCTCCATCCCCGCTGTCTCGACGACGCACTTCTTGCCCTTCACCTTCGCCGCGGTCACGCGCGCGCCGAGCTTGAACTCGATGCCCTGTTTCTTGAGCACCCTGTGCGCCTCGCTCGCGATCTCCGCGTCCATGCCGGGCAGGATCCGATCGAGGTACTCCAGCACCGTCACCTTCGCGCCGAGGCGGCACCACACCGATCCCATCTCCAATCCGATCGCGCCCGCGCCGATCACGACGAGATGTCCAGGCACCTCGCTCCACGCGAGCGCTTCCGTGCTGGTTCCGATGCGGTCGCCGTCGAGCTCCACGCCTTTCAGCGGCGCCGACACGCTTCCGGTCGCGATCACGATGTGCTTCGCGGTGAGTTCGACCTTTTCCTTCCCGCTCTCGACGACGACTTTCCCCGCGCCCGCGAGCCGGCCCGTTCCCGAGTAGCGCGTCACCTTGTTCTTCTTGAAGAGGAACTCGACGCCGCTCGTGTTCGCCTTCACGACGCCGTCCTTGCGCTTCAGCATCGCCGCGAGATCGAGATCGACCTTCTCGATCTTCACGCCGTGCGCTCCGAATGCGGTCCTCGCCTCGTGGAAGAGCTCGCTCGACTCGAGCATCGCCTTGCTCGGGATGCATCCGATCCGCAGGCAGGTCCCGCCGAGCTCCTTCTCCTTCTCCACGCACGCGACGTCCATCCCGAGCTGCGCCGCGCGGATCGCGGCGATGTAGCCGCCCGGTCCGGCGCCGATCACGACGAGATCGTGCTTCTTCGTGCTCGCCGCAGTCATCTCAGGCTTCCAGCAGCATCCGCGCCGGCGACTCGACGCAGTCCTTGATCCTCTTCAAGAACGTCACCGCCTCGCGTCCGTCCACGAGGCGGTGGTCGTACGTCACCGCGACGTACATCATCGGCCGGATCACGACCTGCCCTTCGCGCGCCACGGGCCGATCCTGGATCGCGTGCAAGCCGAGGATCCCGCTCTGCGGCGGATTCACGATCGGCGTCGAGAGCAGCGATCCGTAGATTCCCCCGTTGCTGATCGTGAACGTGCCGCCCGTGAGCTCCTCGATCGCGAGCTTGTTCTCCTGCGCGCGCTTGGCGAGGTCGGCGATCGCGAGCTCGACCTCCGCGAAGCTCATCCGGTCCGCGTCGCGCAAGATCGGGACGACGAGACCCTTCCCGCCTCCGACCGCGACGCCGATGTCGAAGTAGTTGCGGTAGGCGATGTTCTCGCCGCGGATCTCGGCGTTGAGCTGCGGGACGAGCTTCAGCGCGTCGATCGTGGCCTTCACGAAGAACGACATGAAGCCGACCTTGGTCCCGTAGCGTTTCTGGAACGACTCCTGGTGCTCCTTCCGCAGCGCCACGACCTCGCTCATGTCGATCTCGTTGAACGTCGTCAGCAGCGCCGCGGCCGACTGCGCCTGCACCAGCCGCTCCGCGATGCGCTTGCGCATCGGAGTCATGGGCACGAGCTGTTCTTCGCGATCGCCGGAAGGCGGCGTCGCGGAGACGGCCGCCTTCGGTGCGGGCTTCGTGCCTGCGCGATCGACGTCCTCCTTCAGGATCCTCCCTCCAGGTCCCGACGGTTCGACCGCGGAGGCGGCGATTCCCTTCTCGTGCAAGGCGCGGCGCGCGGACGGCATGACCCGCGGCTCGCCCGTCTTGACCGGAGGCGGTGCCGACTCCCCCTTGCTCTCCGCAGGCTTCGCGCTCTTCGGCTCTGCAGGCACCTTGGCCTTCGCCTTGCTCGCGACCGCTCCGTTCTCGAGGTAGCCGATCACCTCGCCGACCGTGGCCTTCTCGCCCTTCTTCTTGACGATCTTCGTCACCTTCCCTGCCTCGGGTGCGGGCAGCTCGACCGTGACCTTGTCGGTCTCGATCACGACGACGGCGCCTTCCTTCTCGACGCTCTGCCCCTCGGCCACGATCCAGTCGCCGATCAGCACTTCGGTGATCGACTCGCCGACGGAAGGCACCTTCAACTCGATCGCCATCGCGCTCACCTCGCCTGGGAGATCGCCTGGAGCGGGCCGAACGCCCGCGCGAGGATCTCCGCCTGTTCCTGCTTGTGGCTGCTCGCCGAACCGGTCGCGGGGCTCGCTGACGCGCCGCGGCAGACGTCCAGCAACTCGTGGCGGCCGAGGAGCGAGGACCCGAAGCGCAGCCGGAGGTACCGGCGCGCGCCCATGTTCCGCGGCTCTTCCTGGACCCACACGACCGGCGCTTTCGCCGGATAGGGCGCGAGCGTCCGCTCGATCTCCTCGTCGGAGAGCGGGTAGAGCTGCTCCACGCGATGGATCGCGACGTCGTTCCGGTTGAGCTTCTCGCGCTCGTCCTCGAGCTCGATGGCGATCTTGCCCGTGCAGAGGATCACGCGATCGACCGCGCCGGCTCCCGCCTTCGCGGAGCGGGTCGTGTCGGGCAGGATCCGCCGGAAGCCCCCCGTCGCGAGCTCGTCGAGGGTCGACACGACGCGAGGATGGCGGAGAAGGCTCTTGGGCGACATGACGATGAGCGGCTTGCGCCACGGCCGCAGAACCTGGCGCCGCAGGCAGTGGAAGAACTGCGCGGGTGTGGTCAGGTCGACGACCTGGATGTTGTCCTCGGCGGCCTGCGTCAGGAAGCGCTCCAGGCGCGCGCTCGAGTGCTCGGGCCCCTGCCCCTCGAAGCCGTGCGGCAGGAGCAGCACGAGGCCCGAGAGCCGCCGCCACTTGTCCTCGGCGCTGACGAGGTACTGGTCGAGAATCGGCTGCGCGACGTTGACGAAGTCGCCGAACTGCGCTTCCCACAGCACCAGGCCTTCGGGGCAGTCGAGGCTGTAGCCGTACTCGAAACCGAGCACGCCCGTCTCGGAAAGCGGGCTGTTGCGGATCTCGACCGGCGCCTGGCCGGCCGCGACGTGCTGCAGCGGCATGTGGCGCGCGCCCGTCTCGACGTCGTGGAGCACCGAGTGCCGGTGGCTGAACGTGCCGCGCTCGGAGTCCTGCCCTGTCAGGCGCACGCGGTGGCCCGCCTTCGCGAGGCTCGCGAACGCGAGTGCCTCGGCCGCGGCCCAGTCGAGAGGCTTCTCGCCGCGGGCCATCTCGCGGCGCGCTTCGAGCCAGCGCTCGAGCTTCGGGTGCGTGTGGAAACCCTTCGGGACGACCGTCAAGGCCTCGAGGAGGCTCGAGAGCTCCGCGCGCGGGACGGTCGTGTCGACCTCTGGCACGGAGGCGTCTGTTCCTCCGTGGTAGCCGTGCCACAACGCGCCGAGGTGATCGACCCGCTGGACCGTCGCGTGGTTCTTCGACTCGGAGAAGTCCCGCTCGAGCTGCTCGCGGCGGCCAACGGCGATTTCGTCGGCCTCCTCGCGCGTGACGCCGCCGAGCTGCAGCAAGTGATCGAGGTAGCCCTCGCGCACTGGCTTGCGGTCGCGGATCGCCTTGTAGAGGAGCGGCTGCGTGAACGCGGGCTCGTCGCCTTCGTTGTGACCGCGCCGCCGGTAGCCGTACATGTCGATGACGACGTCGCTCTGGAACTCGTGGCGGAAGCCCATCGCGAGGAGGACGACCTGCGCGACCGCTTCGGGGTCCTCGCCGTTCACGTGGAAGATCGGGATCTGGAGCATCTTCGCGACGTCCGTCGCATAGACCGACGACCGCGCCTCCTCCGGATCCGTTGTGAAGCCGATCTGGTTGTTCACGACGACGTGGACGGACCCGCCCGTCCGGTAGCCGTGGAGCTCCGACAGGTTCAGCGTTTCCTGCACGATGCCCTCGCCGGCGAACGCGGCGTCCCCGTGGATCAGGAGCGCCATGCCGCGCGCGTGCCGCGCGTCGCCGTAACGGTCCTGCTTCGCTCGCGTGCGGCCGAGCGCGACGGGGTTCACGAGCTCGAGGTGGCTGGGGTTGAAGCACAGCGAAAGGTGCAGCTTCGCGCCCGACGCCGTCGTGAACTCGTTCGAGTAGCCGAGGTGGTACTTGACGTCGCCGCGTCCGCGATTCTGCGGCGAATCCGCATCGGCGAACTCCCGGAAGATGTCGCTCGGGCTCTTCCCGAGGATGTTCGCGAGCACGTTGAGGCGACCGCGGTGAGCCATGCCGATCACGATCTCGGCTAGACCTTGCGCGCCGGCCTGCTCGAGCGCCAAGTCGAGCAGGGGGATCAGGCTCTCGCAGCCCTCGAGCGAGAAGCTCTTCGCACCGAGGAACTTCTTTTGGACGAACTCCTCGAAGATGACCGCATCCGTCAGTCGGGTCAGGATGCGGATCTGCTGCTCACGCGAGAGCTGGATGTGGTTCTGGCTGGCCTCCATGCGTTCCTGGAGCCAGAACTTCTTCCGCGGATCGTCGATGTGCATGAACTGCACGCCGATCGAACGGCAGTACGTCGTACGGAGGCGATCGAGGATCTCGCGCAGTCGTAGGGTTGGAGGACCTTGGAGATCGCTCGCCGCGAAAGAGCGGTCGAGGTCGGCCTCGTCGAAGCCGTAGTGCGCCGGGTCGAGCTCCTGGAAGTGCGGCCGCGCCCGTCCGAGCGGGTCGATCTTCGCGATCATGTGCCCGCGAACGCGGTAGGAGCGCACGATCCGGTCGAGGCGGTCCTGGAGAGCCGCGGGATCGAGATCGCGCAGGGGCGTTCCCCTCAACGCCGGACCTGGCGCGGGATGGAAGAGGCTGCGGGAGCGGAAGCTCGGACCCGTGGGCGCCGCAGGCCCGCCGTTCACCAAGGTCGCGAAGTACTCGCGCCACTCCGGTGGAACCGAGGACGGATCGCTCGCGAACCGGTCGAAGAGGTCCTCGACGAACGCCAGGTTGGAGGCGTTCGGCCACGGGATCGGCTCGCGTAGGTCCTTGTACTGCAAGGGCTTCCCTCGGCCGCGACCGAGCGCGATCGCACGGCCGAAACGGAAGGGCCGAGCAGCATAGCAGATGCGAGCCCCGCACGCCGTGCCCGGCGGCGGAGCTCGCGGCTCCCTCGGGTCCCGGTACGGGTCAGAAGGGAGTGGCCACGAAAATCGGGGACGTCGCCAAGCCGCCGACGGTTCCCGGATCGCGCACGATCCACTGTCCGATCATCTGCGCTCCGACGAGCGCCGGGTCGCCGGGGATATCGAGGACGACCGAGCCCCATCCGTTGCCCGGACCGGTTCCCGACAGCGAGAGAACCGTGACGGTCCGCTCAGCACGGTGCCTGGCGAGCAGCAGGTTCCTCGACCCGAACGGTCTGCCGGCGGCGCCCGTCCGGTCCAGGACCAGGACGGCCAGCGCGCCGCCGAGTCCCTTCTCGACCCCGACCGTGAATTGCCCGTTCCCGATCGCCGGCGGCGCGAGCGCGATCGTGCGGGGCTCGAAGCCGCCCGATCCCGGCGTCGCTGCTCCGAGGACTTGGGGCTCGCGCGCCGAGCCTGCGTAGAGCGCCGGATGGTCGAAAGGCGGCTGCGCGGACGCCACGCGCGCGTCGGTGAGCGGCCGGCGGAGGAACGCGGCGAGCGCGGTCTTCTGCTGGGCCGACAAGCCGAGCGGGCGAATCGTGGGCGGCAGATTCGGCGCGTCGAAGTCGCCGCCGCGATCGTAGAAATCGATCACGTCCTCGAGCGTCGCCATCGAGCCGTTGTGGAAGTACGGAGCGCGCAGCTCGACGTTGCGAAGGCTCGGCACGCGCATCGCGCCACGGTCGGCCGGATTCCCCGTGACGGCAAACCTCCCGAGGTCCTCGTTCTGCGGCCGCACGCCGATGTAGAAGAAGGCCTGGTTCGTGAACAGGTTGCCGGTGTGGCAGGTGACGCAGCTCGCCTGCTGGGAAATGAAGACCTGCTGGCCCTGCAGCTCGAGCTGCGTGAGCGCGCCTTGATTGCCGCCGAAGAACTGGTCGATCGGCGTCTGGTTCGAGAACTGGGTCCGCTCGTAGGAGGCGATCGCCATGGCGATGCGCGAGGGCGTCACCCCGGGCGTCCCGAAGGCTTCCTGGAAGATCTGCGGGTAGTCGCGGCCGTTCACGAAGGTCGTCAGTGACGCCGGAACCGACGGCGAGAGCCGCAGCGGAACGGACTCCTCCACGCGCGCCACGATCTGATTCCAGTCGCGATCGGCATGAGCCATCTCGACGTCGCTCACGAGCGGGGCGACCGCCTGGCTCTCGAGCGCGGCGCCTGCGTTCAAGACGATCGCGTTGGTCACCGGGTCGCGGAAGGTCCCGGCCGCGCGCCCATCCCAGAACAGGAGCGGGGCGTACGCCGCGTTGATCGACGAGGGGGCCTTGCGGCCGGTGACCTGCGGGGCGAGGCCGAAGAGAGCGCTGAGCTCGTAGTGCCCCGTGGTGAGGCTCCGGACGATCCCCGGCGAACCGCGGACGTCGTCCGGCGTCCCGAAGAGCCCGTCGGGTCCGGGATTCACGCTGGAGGCGAGCGCGGGATCCGTGCGCGGATCGGAGCCGCCGCGCTCGGGAACGTGGCAGCTCGCGCAAGCCATCGTTCCCGTCGACGACAGCTGCTCGTCCCAGAACAGGAGCTTGCCGAGCTGGATCTTCGCCGGGGACTGCGGATTGCCGGGGGGCGGGGGAGGCGGGGGACCGAGCGGAGGGGGCGGCGGAGGCGGGCCTTGCAGCGCGAAGGTGGAGGAGGCGGTCGCCGCGATCGCGAGAAGCGCCAGCAGGGACATGGGACCGCGGAACCTGGGAGGGATTCGAGTGTGCGATGACATCGGGTTTTTTGCTCGGTGGGTCGAAGTCGGAGCTGGAAGCGGGGGATCTCTCGCAGAGACGGCGTGGGGACCCTCGATGAAGCATCGGGGGTGATGCCCCTCTGGGTCCTCCCTCCGTCCGACCCCTAGATTCGGTGGCGATCCTTGCGGAACTCTGAAGCTACCCGATTCAGGAAATCGCAAGGTGTCCGCCCGACCCTGGGTAGGTTGGAACCTCCGGGCGACCCCCCGAACGGCGCCCACGCTCCTCCGTGACCCACCGCATCCTCTTGATCGAGGACGACGAGAAGCTCGGCCGTCAGATCCTGGACCAGCTCCGGGAGGCCGGCTTCACGCCGTGCTGGATCCAGCGCGGCGACGAGGCCCTCGCCGTCCACGCCCGCGACCACGACCTCGTGATCCTCGACCTGATGCTCCCCGGCGCCTTCGGACTGGACGTCCTCAAGCGTCTGCGCTCGCAGTCCGACCTGCCCGTCGTCGTCCTCTCCGCGAAGGCGGACACCGGCGTGAAGGTCCGCGCGCTCGAACTGGGCGCGGACGACTACGTGACGAAGCCGTTCTGGCCCGAGGAGCTGATCGCCCGCATCAGCGCCCGGCTCCGGCGCCCGGGCCTGGAGCGTGGGGGCACGATCGATCTCGCGGGGCTGGCCCTCGACGTCCCCGGGCGGACGGCGAGCGCGGACGGAGTTCCGGTGGATCTCACGCGTGTCGAGTTCGATCTCCTGCTCGCCTTGGCGCGGCGGCCGGGGCAGGCGCTCTCCCGCGCGTGGATCTGCGAGCACGTCCTCGATCCCGAGCGCGACGGAAGCGAGCGCACGCTGGACGTCCACATCTCGCGCCTGCGCAAGAAGCTCGGGAGGCTGGGATCCCGTGTCGCCACGGTGTGGGGTGTCGGATATCGACTGACGGCGGGAGAGGACGCTTGAAGCTGCGCGCCCGACTGGCGTGGACGGCGCTCGCGGCCGCGCTCCCCGTCGTCGCCGCGACCGCCTGGATGCGGGCCCGCTTCGAATGGAAGAGCGCCGAGCAGGCGCTGGTCGAGTTCGCGGTCGACCGCATGGAGAACGGCGGCCGCGAGGCTTGCGAGGACGATCCCCAGTCGTTTCCGCTGGGAGGCGGCCCGCGCGGTCGCGCCAGACCGCCGGGCATGGATCCACCGCCGCCGGGGATGAGGCCGGAACGTCCCGAGCCCCGCCAGCCACGAGGCGAACCGTTCCGGCCGACGAACGAGCTGTGGGCCTACGCCCCGGATTACCGCTCCGCGAATCCGCGCGCACCGCCCTTCCCCGACGAGTTGCGCGCTGGACTCTCCGGCGATTCGAAGATCGCGAGCGCGGCATGGAGCGTCGCGGGCGCCGAGGGGATCCAGGTCGCCGTGCGCATGCCGTGGACGGAAGGACCGTGCGCCATCGTGCTCGCGCGTCGTCCAAGCCTCGGTCCGCCCGGGGCGGTGAGCGATCTCCTGACGGCCTCGATCGTGCTCTGCGTCGTCCTCCTCGGCGCCGTGCTGCTCGCCGCGGGCCCGATCGTCGAGCGCGTGCGGCGTCTCACGGGCCAGGTGCGCCACTCGGCGGCGACGCGCTACGCGAGCGGGACGGACGTCGGCGGCTCCGACGAGATCGCCGAGCTCGCGCGGGCCTACGACGCGGCCGCGGCGGAGGCGCGGACGAGCCTCGAGTCGCTCGAGTCGCGCGAGCGCGCCTTGCGCACCTTCGTCGAGAACACGACGCACGACGTCATGATCCCGCTCACGGTGCTGCAGGGTCACTTGACGGTCCTTCGCCGCAAGGCCGAGGCGGGAACCGTCGCCGACCGCGAAGTCGTCGTCGACGCGCTCCAGGAGGCCCACTACATGGCTTCCCTGATCCAGAACCTCGTGGCGGCGGCTCGTCTCGAGAGCGGAGAACTCGGAATCGAGCGGCACTTCGTCGATCTGGCCGCGCTCGTCGAGCGCGCGGTCGCGCGGCACGCTCCGATCGCGAAGGCTCGCGAGATCCACCTGGAGCACGCCGTGCCGCCCGAAGGCCTCGGGCTGGAAGGGGACGTCACGCTCGTCGAGCAGGCGGTCAGCAACCTGATCCACAACGCCGTGCGCTACGTCGAACCGGGGGGGCACGTCGCCGTCGTGCTCGAGCGGCGAGGTCCGCGCTTCTCCCTGCGGGTGCTCGACGACGGCCCGGGAATCCCCGAATCGATGCGTCAACGCGTGTTCGAACGCAGTTTCCGTGCGGACAACGCGCGATCGCGCCATCCCGCGGGGATGGGGCTCGGCCTCTCGATCGCGAAGGACATCGCGGAACGGCACGGCTTCACGCTCGAGCTCCGACGTTCGGAGGCGGGCGGCGCGGAGCTGGAGCTCTCCGGCCCGGTCGCGGAGGCTTCCGATTCCGATCGTTCCTCTCGATCTGGCGCCTCGAGCCCCGCGCCTTAGGATGGGTCTGCCGCGCGGCAGGGATGCGCGGCCTCAGGAGGTAGTCATGATCGCTCCGCGTAGCTCCACGTTTGCCTGCGCGCTCGCGTCCTTCCGGAGCTGGGCGGACACAAGCAGGGCGAGCGCGCCGTCCCGGCAATGGCCGTCCGGACGAAACGTGGGCGGGCTACCCCGTATGGAAGGAACCATGCACGCCAAGCGGCCGAGCCAGCTCGTGGTCAGTATCTCCGTCTTTCTTTTCGCATCGACGGCCGAGCCACTTTCGGCGCAGGTGACTCAACGGGTCAGCCTCCACTCCAGCGGCGCTCAGGCCCACGACGATAGCGGTAGCGGCAGGATTTCCGCGAATGGCCGCTACGTCATGTTCGGCAGCGATGCCGCTGATCTTGTCGCTGGCGATCTGAACGGGAGGTACGACGTCTTCGTGCGCGACCGCCAGACCGGCATGACGGAGCGCATCAGCGTCGACTCCGCCGGCGCAGAGGCAGACAACGATAGCGGCATAGGGGAGATCTCTGCTGACGGCCGCTACGTGGCGTTCAGGAGTGGCGCCACCAACCTCGTCCCGGGCGACACGAACGGGGACTGGGATGTCTTCGTGCGTGATCGCCAGATGGGCACGACAGAGCGCGTCAGCGTCGACTCGAACGAGGTCCAGGCAAACGGTCTTTGCCATAACGTCAAGATGTCGCCCGACGGCCGCTACGTGGCGTTCCTCAGTTTCGCCACCAACCTCGTCGCTGGAGACACGAATGGTGTTTATGACGTCTTCGTGCGTGACCGCCAGAGCGGCACGACTGAACTCATCAGCATCGACTCCAACGGAGTGCAGGGGAACAGCGAGAGCCACTGCGGCGGAGTCTCCGCTGACCTCCGCTTCGTGACCTTCTATAGCTCCGCCACCAACCTCGTCCCGGGCGACACGAACTCTGACTGGGACGTCTTCGTGCGTGATCGCCAGATGGGCACGACAGAGCGCGTCAGTTTCGACTCCAACGGCGTGGAGGCGAACGGAGACAGCGTTCACTCCAGGATCTCCGCCGACGGTCGCTACGTGGTGTTTCAAAGCGGCGCCACCAACCTCGTCCCGGGCGACACGAACGGACAGATCGACATTTTCTTGCGCGATCGGCAGGCTGGCACAACGGAACGCGTCAGCCTCTCTTACAGTGGCGCGCAGGCGGACAACGCCTGCTGGTTTTCTTCGGTCTCCGACGACGGGCGCTACGTGGCGTTCTCGAGCCCAGCCACCTGGCTCGTCCCGGGCGACAGTTGGTACCTGGGCTGGGATGTTTTCGTGCGCGACCGCCTGACCGGCACGACGGAGATCGTCAGCGTCGGGTTGGACGCGGGTGCGAGTGACAACAGCGACAATGGCACGATCTCCGCCGACGGCCGCTATGTGGTCTTCATCAGCCGTGACTCCTACCTCGTTCCGGACGACACGAACGGGTGGAGGGACACCTTCGTCCGCGACCGCGAGGGCGGTCCATTCTTCACGAGCGTGTGCGATCCGGGCGTCGGCGGCGTGATGCCCTGTCCCTGCGCGAATCCGCCGGGTGGAGTCGGCCGCGGCTGCAACAATTCCTCGAACACCGGGGGTGCGATCCTCTCGGCGTCGGGAGGTACCTACCTCTCCTCCGACAGCTTGGTGTTCACGACGAGCGGGGAGAAGCCGACGGCATTGAGCATCGTCCTGCAGGGGACGACCTCCAATGCGTCTGGACTCGTCTTTGGCCAGGGCGTGCGCTGCGTTTCGGGCTTGCTCAAGCGCCTGTACACCAAGAACGCGTCCGGCGGGAGCATCACGGCTCCGAACTTCGGAGGGGGAGAGCTGTCGGTTCATCAGCGCTCCGCCGCGCTGGGGGACGCGATCCCCGCGGGAGGGTCGCGTTCCTACCTCGTCTACTACCGTGACGGGAACATCCTTGGGGGTTGTCCGGCGTCCGCGACGTTCAACGCGACGCACTCGGGCATCGTGGTGTGGTCTCCCTGACGGGTTGCGCAACTCGACGGTGGCGCGCTAATCTTCGCCCCATGAACCGAAGCGTTGGTGCGATGTTCGCTTTCCTGTTGCCCCTGTCCGCCTGCGGGGATGACGCGACGAAGGCCCCGGCCACGGCTCCCGCGGAGGCCGCTGCGAAACCAGCCGAGAGCCCGAAGCCGGTCGAGAGCCCGAAGTTGGCCGAGAGCCCGAAGTTGGCCGAGAGCCAGGAGTCGGCCGAGAGTCCGAAGCCGCCGGCCGAAACCGACATGTACGCGGCGATCGCAACGCTCATGGCGCAGCCGGAGGTTCCCGACGAGAAAATCGAGATCCAGCACATCCTGATCGCGTTCCAGGGCGCGCCGCGCATGACCAAGGTTACTCGCGCCAAGTACGAAGCCAAAGCGCTGGCGGAGGAGGTCTACGCCAAGGTGATCGCCGGCGGCGACTTCGCTGCCCTGGTCAAGGAGCACACCGACGACAGCTTTCCCGGCATCTACCCGATGACCAAGGCCGGCCGCGGGGGCATGGTGAAGGGCTTCGGCGACGTGGGCTTCCGGCTGAAGGTGGGGGAGATCGGCGTAGCTCCGTGGAACGCGGCCGATAGCCCGTTCGGCTGGCACATCATCAAGCGGTTGAAGTAGGCGGGTGCCGCTCCGACGACGCCGCGCGCGGGAGGGGCGCGACACTCGCGCGAGCAGGCCCACGAGACGCATGAAGATCTCCACGAGCGCATCCCGCACGCTGCTGGCGGCCGTGTTTCCCCTCGTCTTCGCAGCTTGCTACAGCGTTCCGCGCGACCCCCGTCCGTCCTTTCCCATGGACCATCACAGCCAGGCCGTGCCCGAGCGTGTGTGCGTCACGCACGCGAGCCTCGATCTCGAGGTCGACCACGAGGAGCGCGAGATCCGTGGCGCCGTCATCCTCTCTCTCGATCGGGCCGACCACGAATCGCCCCTCGTTCTCGACACGAAGGGGCTCGTCATCGAGTCGGTGACCGGAGCGGACGGCAGCGCACGCAACTGGAGTGTCGGGCCGGAGGACGAGATCCTCGGCTCCGCGCTGACCGTCGAGCTCTTCTGGGGCGACAAGACGGTGACCATCGCCTACCGGACGAGCGAGCGCTCCGAGGCGCTCCAATGGCTGGGTCCGGACCAGACTGCCGATCGCGCGGCGCCGTTCCTCTTCACCCAGGGCCAATCGATCTTCACGCGCACGTGGATCCCCATCCAGGACTCGCCGGGGATCCGGATCACCTACGACGCGCGCGTGCGCGCCCCGCAGGGCCAGACGGTCCTGATGAGCGCCGAGATGGTCGGTCAGGGCGAGGACGGGGCTTTCCGGTTCCGGATGGACCGCCCGATCCCTCCGTACCTGATCGCCCTCGCCTGCGGCAGGCTCGAATTCAGGCCGATCTCGGAGCGTTGCGGCATCTGGGCCGAGCCCTCCGTCGTCGAGAGGGCTCGATCCGAATTCGCCGACACCGAGAAGATGGTGGAAGCCGCCGAGGCTCTCTTCGGACCGTATCGATGGGGGAGGTACGACATCCTCGTCCTCCCTCCGTCCTTCCCCTTCGGCGGGATGGAGAACCCCTGTCTCACGTTCGCGACGCCGACCGTCCTGGCGGGGGATCGCTCGCTCGTCGCGCTCGTCGCCCACGAGCTCGCGCACTCCTGGTCCGGCAACCTCGTCACGAACGCGACTTGGAGCGATTTCTGGCTGAACGAAGGCTTCACGGTCTATTTCGAGAGCCGGATCATGGAGCGCCTCTACGGGGGCGAGCGCGCCCGGATGGAGGCCTTGATCGAGATCGCGGACCTCGAGCGCGAGATGAAGGACCTCGAGCCGCGCGACGAGATCCTGCACATCGATCTGCGCGGCCGGCATCCCGACGACGGGTTCTCCGGGATCCCCTACGCCAAGGGAGCGCTGTTCCTCCGCCGGATCGAGGAGGTCTTCGGACGGGGCCGGTTCGATCGCTTCCTGCGCTCCTACTTCGACACGCACGCCTTCCAGAGCATCACGACGAGCAAGTTCCTCGCCTTCCTCCAGGCCGAGCTGTTCGCGCAGGACCGCGAGCTCGCCGCGCAAATCGACCTCCGCCGCTGGATCGAGGAACCCGGGCTGCCTGACGACACGCCGAGGCCGACCTCGCAGGCGCTCGCAGCCGTCGAGCTGCAGATCGGCCGGTGGAGGCAGGATGCCGCGCCGTTGGGCCTCGATACGCGAGAATGGGTCACGCAGCAGTGGATCCACTTCCTCGAGGGGATCGCCGGCTCGCTCGATTCCGCCGCCATGGCCGGTCTCGACCAGGCCTTCCGCTTCACCGACACGGGAAACTCGGAGATCCTCGCTGTGTGGCTGCGGCTCGCGATCGCGCACGGCTACGTCGCCGCCGATGCGCGTATCGAGGAGTTCCTGATGAACGTCGGGCGGCGGAAGTTCCTCAAGCCTCTCTACGAGGAGATGGTCAAGAGTCCGGCGGGACGGAATCGTGCGGAAGCGATCTACGAGCGCGCCCGGCCGAGGTATCACGCGGTCTCGGTCGCCGCGATCGACCAGATCCTCGGCTGGAAGGAATGAGCTAGTTTTCCAGGGCCGGAGCGGACTCGATCGTCTCGTCGGTGTGCAAGAACGAGTCGATCATGCTGTAGAGCTTCTCCGCGCGGACCGGCTTCGCGAGATACTCGTCCATGCCGACGGCGAGACATCGATCCCGGTCGCCCGCCATCGCATTGGCCGTCATCGCGACGATTGGAATGTGACGGCCGCCCGCCGACTCGGATGCGCGGATCCGCCTCGTCGTCTCGAAACCGTCCATCTCGGGCATCTGGCAGTCCATCAGAACGAGGTCGTAGGTCGACGCGCCGAGTCTCTCGAGCGCTTCGATTCCGTTGATGGCCACATCGACCTGGTGACCCCGCTTCTCGAGCATTTTCATGGCGAGGCGCTGATTGACCGCGTTGTCCTCGACGAGCAGGATGCGCGCGCCTTGGGCCTTCGTCCCGGTGAGACGGGCCTGATTCCTCGGATCCGCCTTCCGGGGGGAGGGCAGAGCGGGAGGAATCTCGTCCCCGGATTCCTGGCCCGACGTGCCCGCCGGGCCTGTACTCAGGTCGACCGTCGTGGTGAACCAGAACAGGCTGCCAGTGCCCTCGCTGCTCTCGACGCCGATCTCGCCGCCCATCAGTTCGACGAGGTGTTTGCAGATCGCGAGGCCGAGGCCCGTGCCGCCGAATCGACGGGACATCGAGGAATCGGCCTGCGAGAACGGCTTGAAGAGCAGGCGCATCGCCGAGTCGCTCACGCCGATCCCGGTGTCCTGGACCTCGAACCGCAAGGTCGCCTTGCCGTCTCCGGCGGGATGGACGCTCACGCGGAGCGTCACGCTGCCTCGGGCGGTGAACTTGATGGCGTTGTTCAGGAGATTGAGCAGGATCTGCCGCAGCCGGTTGGGATCGGTACGGACCTCGATCGCGGCATCGTCCGCGAAGGAGCAGGAGTACTCGAGCCCCTTCACCCTCGCTTCGCCGCGCAGCATGTCGAAGGAGTCCTGGACGACCCGTCGCACGTCGACGTCCATGATGTCGAGCTGCATCCGGTTCGCGTCGACCTTCGAGAAATCGAGGATGTCGTTCACGATGACGAGCAGCGCCTCGGCCGAGGAGCGGGCCGTCTCGGCCATCTCGCGCTGCTCGGCATCGAGGTTCGTGTCGAGCAGGAGCTCCGTCGTCCCGATCACGCCGTTCATCGGCGTCCGGATCTCGTGGCTCATCATGGCGACGAATTCGCTCTTCGCGCGGCTCGCGTCGTTGGCGCGCTCGAGCGCACGGGCCAGCTGATCCATCGTCTCGTCCTTGACCTGTGCGACCCGGCGGAGCTCCTCGTTCGCGGCCCGGACCTCGTGGTAGGAGGAGCGCAGGCTCCTGCGCATCTCGTCGAGCGTGGTAGCCAGGCGTCCGAGCTCGTCCTTCGTGGGCAGCGCGATGGGCGAGTCGAGGTCGCCGCGGCCCAGCGCAACGGCTTGGCGATCCAGCTGCTCGACCGGCGCGAGCACCGCTCTCCGGAGGAGGAAGAGCATCAGGACCGTCAGTCCGATGAAATTGATGCTGCCCACCAGGATCAGCTCTTCCTGGCGCTGGGTCTCGAGAGCCGCGACCTTGGCCGTCGAGAGGCACAGGAAGATCTCCCCGATGACTTTCGGCTCGCGCTCCCCCTGGAGAGCCGGGGCGAGGATCTTCGCGCTGAAGTCGCGGTAGGAAGCCAGGGGAAGATCCCGGCTCGTCGCCGAGGCGGGCACGAGCTTCCCGTCCGCGCGGCGGATGTAGGCCAGGAGGACGTCGGGCTGCTCCTGGGCCAGATCCTGGAGGAACTCCTCGAGGACCGGCAGGTCGTTCTCGAGCAGCTGCGGCATGCACGCGACCGCCGCGAGTTTGCTCAAGGACCGCCCGCGGGATTCCAGCTGCTCCGTGAGGAGCTTCTTCTCGCTACGGATCGTGTGGATGCTCGAGGTCAAGAGCCCGAGCGAAAGGAAGACGAGGGTCGCGCCGATCAGGCGAAACCCGAGTCGATGGAGCGTCCTCCTGATCCAACCGTGGTCAGTTTCCACCACGGGGGATCTCGAACGCCTCCGCGAGCTTCATTCCCTCGCGGACCAACCGGTACTCCTCGTCGGAGGTCGGTACGAAGCCGCTGATCTTGAGCTCCTTGAGCACGGCGGGGTCCTTCAACGCGTAGAGGCTGGCCTGGATCGCCTCGAGCGTCGGTCTGTCCAGGCCCTTCCGCGCCACCCACGGCTTCGTCACGTTCTCGAAGCTCGCGAGCACCCGCAGTGTGCCCTTCGCGTTGGCCTTCTCGAAGGTCTGCTGCATGACCGACCCGGCGTCGAAATCGCCGATCTCGACGGCCTTCACGACCGTGTCGTGACGGCCGAGGTACCGGTACTCGCTCAAGTCCCTGCCCGTGATGCCGTTCTCGACGAGCTGGGCCTGCACGAGGTACCGGCCGATGGTCGAGTTCGGATCGCCGAAGGCGAAGCTCTTGCCGCGCAGGTCGCCGATCTTCCGGATGGGGCTTTCCTTCTGGACCACGATGAGACCTTTGAACCGCTTGTCGCCGCTCTCGGTCTCCATCGCGATCAGCTGGAGGTCGGGCTGCTTGGCCACGGCCGTGATGTAGGAGGCCGGGCCGAAGCGGACGAAGTCGACCTCACCCCTGGCGAGCGAGTCGATCCCGTCCTCGTAGCTCCTGAAGATCGTGAGATTGATGTCGACGGACCGACCGAGCCGCTCCTCCATCGAGACCATCAGGGCCTCGAGCACCGGCGTGAACGAGCGGTACATCACCGTCGCCTTGTCCGACTGGTAGACCCCGAAGGCCAGGGACAGCGGCTTCTGGTCCTCGACGGGGGACTTCGTGACGGGGAGGGCGGAGAAGCCGGCGAGAAGCAGGGCGACCAGGTGGCTCATGAACGGGGTCCTCGGTTCCAAGGAACCGGCGACAGGGGAAGGGGGATGGGATGACCTCGTGTCCCAGATCGACAGGCTCAGCGGGGACCTTGAGGTTGGGTCGCTACCGGCCTGGATTACGACTCCGACATGGATCGATCCGAGCCTGCCGGTAGATCTTCAAGAATTCTTGAAAATCAAGCCCTACCGCGAACCTGAGGGCGGACGAGTTGCGGCCGAATCCGTCCAGGTCGGAATCGGGATCCCCCCACCCTTCTCTTCGCGAGCGAACCCCCCATGTCCCTCGCCAGCCATCCCGAACACGGTTCCGCCGATCCCGGATCGACTGCCAACTCGTCGTCGACCGTCCAGATGATCGCCAGAGGGGTCGGCTGGGCCGGGGCGGGACTCTTCGTGGTCGCCAGCCCCGCATGGGCGCTGCCCTCCCCGGACGTCGTCGTAAGCCTCTTCGCCAGCCTGGCCCAGGTCCTGGGCCTCCTGACGGTGATCCTCGGGAAGTGGTTCTTCGGCGGACGCCGGAAAAACGTCTCCTCCGCCCGCTCCGCCGCTGGGTACCGGACGGCCTTCCTGGTCAGCACCGGTTTGCTCGTCTGCGCGCTGATCGGCTGGGGCCTCTCGGCGGCCCATCAAGCCGACCTGAGGATGCGCAGGCTCGAGGTGAACACCACCCGCGAGTCCAAGGAGAACGGCAAGAAGATCGTCGACCTCTCGCTCAAGGAGACCGGGTTCGCCGACCAGCAGGAGCACGAGGACGGGGTCCAGTCCGACTGGCTCGAAGCGGCCCTCTCGCGGCACGAGTCGCTGCAGATGTTCGATATCCGCGAGTCGGAAGAGGTCGAGATGGGCGTCATCCCCGGGGCGCGCGCCGTGCGCTTCCCCGACCTGATGAGGGAGCCGGAGCAGTACCTCGACCCGAGCCAGACGACCTACCTGTTCTGTGCCAACGGCAACCGCAGCTGCGAGATGGCCACGTTCCTGGAGGAGAAGGGTTACCCGGCCCGGTTCCTGGTCGGCGGCTACGAGAAGTGGGTGGCCGAGGAGCGGACCTTGGAGACTCCGGGCGGGGCTCCGCGCACCGAACTGCGTGCGCTCCCCGACTTCGCGAACAAGAACCTCCTGCTCGACACGTCCGACGTGATGGCGTTGATGGAGGAGCGGGACGTCCTCTTCGTCGACGTGCGCTACCCCGGCGATTTCGAAGCCTATGGCCATCTTCCCGGCGCCGTCAACCTGCCAATACGAAAGCTGACGACCCCCGAACTCGAGGCTGCTCTCCGCGCGCTTCCGAAGAAGCCTGTGATCGTGCCCTGCTACGACCGGCGCAGCTCGTTCTTCGGGCAGATCCTGGGCCTGCGGATCACGCGGATGGGTGGTGAATTCCTAGGGCGGTACACGGTCCCCGAGGAGTTCCACGTCCCCAAGAAGGACAAGGACCACGTTGCGGCATGGAAGTCGCGCCATGAGGGGCAGACTCTCCTCTCGATCGCCTCGGCGCCGCTGGCCGGCGCGCTCACGGCGATCCAGGACGAGGTCCCGAGCCTCGCGCTCTCGATCCTCATCCTCGTGGGGCTGATCCGGCTCTGCATGCTTCCACTCACGCTGAAGTCCAACCGCGACCGGATCACGCAGGCGAAGCTCGAACCTCGCATGAAGGCCCTCAAGGCCGAGCTGCGGGACGACCCGGAGGCCCTTTCCCGCGCCTCGTCGAAGCTCCTGCGTGAGAATCGCATTCGTCCGTTCCTCAACCTCTCCACGACGTTCGCGCAGCTGGTGCTGTTCTCCGCATTCTTCTCCGTCGTCAACGAGGCTTGCAGGGGGAGCGCCGAGCCCTTCCTCTGGCTGCCCGCGCTCGGGGACGTGGACCCCACGAACATCCTTCCGGTCGCGATCTCGGCGCTCCTGATCGTGCAGCTCCTGATCACCGGGAAGAAGCCCACGTGGATCCGCGGGACGATCCTGGCGGCCGCGGCCGTCGGCCTCTTCCTCCTGGTCTTCCAACTGCGGGCCGGCACGAATCTCTATCTCGCCGCGAATCTCGTCCTTCTCGCCGTGGAGTCCGCCTTCGTCGCTCGCCACCTCCGCGAACGAAGGCCGGTGCGAACGGAACGCACGCAGGTTCTCCTGGAGTCCCAGGACGTCGTTCCGCTCCGCTCGGCGCAGCGGCTCCCGGACTCCGGGGGCAAGGCGACGCGCCTGGCCGCGCTGCTCGAGGCGGGCTTGCCCGTTCCCGAGGGTTTCGTCGTGCGCGGACGCGCGATCGAAGCCTGGCGATCCACCGGCATGTGGTCCGCTCCCCTGCGGGCTCGGATTCTCCACCACCATGCCAGGCTCGGTGCGAATCGTGTCGCCGTCCGGAGCTCGGGATCGAACGAGGACGGGGCCGACAAGAGCTACGCGGGTGTGTTCGAGACGGTCCTCGACGTGCGTCCCGAGGCGCTGTTCGAAGCGATCGAGAGCGTGGCCGGCTCGCTCTCGTCGGGACGTGCGCAGGCCTACTCGAACGGCTCCTCGGAGTCGGGAAGCATCGTGATCCAGGAGATGGTGCCCGCCGAGTACGCGGGCGTCCTGTTCACGGAGCATCCGGGCGAATCGGGAGCGGCCGCAATCGAGCTCGTGGCGGGCCTGGGAGACGAACTGGTCTCCGGCCGGGTCGCGCCGCTCTCCTTCCGATTCGGACGGATGAGCGCACGGCCCCTGGACGAGCGCCAGCCTCCGATCGACCTCGCCCCGCTCTTCGAGCTCGGCCGCAGGATCGAAGCGCTCTTCGGCCGGCCCCAGGACATCGAATGGGCCTTCGCTCGCGGGCGCTTCTCGATCCTCCAGGCGAGAGACATCACGCGCCGCTGCACGGACTCGGCGGACGGCCGCGGGATCCGCGAACGCGAGCGCTCCCGCCTGCTCGAGCTCGCCCGCGGAGTGCCGGCGGGAGCGATCTTCCTCGAGCAGAACGAGCTCTCGGAGCTGCTGCCCGAGCCGACTCCCTTCTCTCTCGGGTGGATGGACGAGATGTGGGCCTACGGTGGCAGCACGCACCTGGCCTGCCGCTCGCTCGGGATCCCCTACGAAGTGCTGCCGGATTCGCCTCCCTTCGCGATCGGAGTCTTCGGTGCCCTTTACGTGAACCGCCCGGAGGAAAAGCGGCGCCTCTCGAAGTCGCCCGGCGCCCTCGCCTCGTTCCGGCTCTCGCGCAACGCCGCGGAGATCGAGCGCTCGTGGCGGGAGGACTACCTGCCCGGCTTCCTGCGCGAGATGCGGATGCTCGAGGCTCTCGACCTCGCGCGCCTGGATCTCGACGAGCTGGTCGACCTCTTCCGCCGCACTTCCATCCGGTTCCACACCGAGGACTACGTCCACGCCGAGGTCGTGAACGTCGCGGCGGACTTCTACCTCAAGGTGGCGGTCCGTCAGCTCGAGAAGCGCGGACTCGATCCGGCGCAGCACCTGTCGCACCTTCCCCCGACGATCGTCCACGAGGCGATGGAGCGGATCGCGCGCGTCGGCCGCGGTGAATCGGAGCTCTCCGAGTTCCTGGCCTTGTTCGGGAGCCGCGCCCCTCACGACTTCGAGCTGGCCGAGCCGCGCTACAGCGAATCGCCGTCCATCGCGATGTCCATGGTCTCCCGTTCGGCCGGAATCTCGGCCCCGGAGCCCAGAGCCGCCCCCACGATCGGGAAGCGCGTCCTCCGTCTCGCCGTCGAGCGAGCCCGCAGGTTCCAGGCTCTCAAGGAGGAGGCGAAGCACCACGCGATGCGTGAGCTCGCATTCGTCCGCTCGCTCCTCCTCGAGATCGGCCGGCGCCTCGGCGTGGGTGAGGGGATCTTCCATCTCACGCCGGCGGAGGTGCGCGGACTGGCCGCGGCGGGGCTGAAGGGCCGTTCACCCGTGCAGCGCATCCTGGAGCGCCAGGAAGAGCTCGAGGCGTTGCGCGAAGTCCAGATGCCGCGAGAGATCACGGTGACGACCTTGGAGTCCCTCGACGTGGAGCACTCCGGGAGATCCGTGATCCCGCGGGGGACGACGGAGCTCCGCGGAACGCGAGTCGCGGGCTGCGGCGACGTCTGCGGACGCGTCCGGGTGCTGCTGCATGCCGATGAGATCGAGGAGTTCCGCCGAGGGGAGATCATGGTCGCCCGCTTCACGGACCCGACCTGGACCTCGGTGTTCCCGCTCGCTCGCGGGATCGTCACGGAAGTCGGGGGCTGGCTCTCCCACGCGGCGATCCTCGCTCGCGAGTACGGGATCACTGGGATCGTAGGAGCCGACGGGGCGCTCCGATCGTTGCGGACGGGCGACCTGATCCACCTGCGCACGGACGGGACGATCGAGTTCATCGGAGAGCGCCGGACGGAGGAGCGAGTCTCGATCTCCGTCCCCCTGGACCTGCGGCGCGCGACCGAGACGGTGCCGGCGCGTCTCGCCGATTTGAGCCCGCGAGGCGCGCTTCTCCACGTGGGCGGGAAACAACTCGCGATCGGCGAGAAAATCGACCTCGACATCCCCGAGATCGCCGGATTACTGGGCGCGATGGTGGTCCGGAACGGGCTCCCGGGGATCTACGGCCTGCGGTTCGAGCGCCGTCTCGAGGCGGAGCACGCCGTGGCGCTCGGCGCACCGGCATCTGGAACCGTGCAGGGCGCCGCTTAGACACCGCGGCGGTCTGCACCAACACTCGGGCCGTGCCGGGGGGCACGGCCCGAGGTCTTTCTAGGCCTCGGAGGACCGCGTGAGCGAAGGTGCGGACTCGACGGACTGCATTCGTGTTCGGACGCCCTCTCCCGCGTTCGCAAGGAACTCTCTCACCACCGCGTGCTCGCGGTTCAACCGGATCGTGGTGACGGGGAACTCGGGGGTCTTGGGATTCGGCACCTTCGCCGTGAGGATGATTTCGCTCGCGGCCGCCTCGTGGACGACTTGGCGGGGAAGATCCGGGTCGGAGGCCCAGTCGAATCCCCTCCTCGGCAGGTAGGTGTCCCGGAACCACTTGAGCGAGACGAACCGGAGATGGGGGTCCCTCTCGACCTGGTCCAGAGCGAGGACGAACTCCCGCAAGGGACCGATAGCCCTTCCACCTGCAGCGCGTCCCTGCGAGCCGCCCACGCCGAGTTCGAGCGGGGTCTCATGGACGATCCAGGCTCCACATCCGCGCGAGGACCATCCCTGGGCCTGGATCTCAGGGCCCACGGGTCGGCCAGAGTCTCGTTCGCGCAGAGAAACGTGGACACTCCCTCCGACGGGCGGAGCGAGTTCGAGGAGGGGTTTCAGCACGGGAGGAAGTTCTCCGCGCCCTTCGAGTTCCCTCAGGCTGCCGAGGGCCTGCTGAAGCGCGGATTCGACTTCCGGGATCGTTCTCGGGTGGGACTCCATGGCGCGACGCCTCTCCAGGAGTGAACGCGAGCGCGGCTACGACAACGCGGTCCCCGCGGTAGCCGCACGTTCGAGCAAGATTACCTGAGACCCCAGCCAAGAGAAAGGGCCGCCCGATCCGGCTGGATCAGGCGGCCCTCGAGTTGCAGACACGGGGGACGCGGCCCCGGGCGAACGGATCAGTGTCCGCCCGTGTGGCTGTGCTCCTTCTCCTTCTCGGGGAGATCGCTGACGAGAGCGTCGGTCGTCAGGAGCAGGCTAGCCACGGACGCCGCGTTCTGGAGCGCCGTGCGCACGACTTTCGTGGGGTCGATGACGCCGGACTTCACGAGGTCCTCGTAGGTCTCCGTCGCGGCGTTGAAGCCGTGATTCTTCTGCTTGGCCGCCCGGACGTTCTGGACTACGACCGCTCCGTCGAGGCCGGCGTTCGCGGCGATCTGCCGCATCGGGGCCTCCAGCGCGCGGCGGACGATCATCGCCCCGACCCGCTCGTCCGAATCGAGCTTCAGGCCCTCGAGGGCCGAGATCGCGGAGAGCAGCGCCACGCCGCCTCCGGGGACGATCCCTTCCTCGACGGCGGCACGCGTCGCGTGGAGCGCGTCCTCGACGCGGGCTTTCTTCTCCTTCATTTCGGCTTCGGTCGCGGCTCCGACGTTGATCTGGGCGACGCCGCCCGAGAGCTTCGCGAGGCGCTCCTGGAGCTTCTCCTTGTCGTAGTCCGACTTCGTCGACTCGATCTCGGACTTGATCTGGGCGATGCGGCCGCGGATCCCGTCCTTCGAGCCGGCTCCCTCGATGATGGTGCAGGTTTCCTTCTCGACGACGACCTTCTTGGCCGTCCCGAGGTCCTTGAGCGTCACCGATTCGAGCGTCTGCCCGGTGGCCTCGAAGACGGGGTTTCCGCCGGTGAGGATGCCGATGTCTTCGAGCATCGCCTTGCGCCGGTCGCCGAATCCGGGGGCCTTCACCGCGACGCAGGGGAACGCCCCGCGCAGGCGGTTGACGACCATCGTCGCCAGGGCCTCGCCTTCGATGTCCTCCGCGATCACGACGAGCGGGCGGCCGCTCTGGGCGACCTGCTCGAGCAGCGGGATCATGTCCTTGATCGTCGAGAGCTTCTTCTCGTGGATCAGGATGTAGGGGGTCTCGAACACCGTCTCCCTCGTCTGGGGGTTGGTGATGAAGTGCGGCGAGAGCCAGCCCTTGTCGAACTGCATGCCCTCGACCCAGTCGACCTCGGTCGCGAGGCCCTTGCCCTCCTCGACCGTGATGACGCCGTCCTTGCCGACCTTGTCCATCGCCTTGGCGATCATCTCGCCGATCTCGGTGTCGCCGTTGCTCGCGACGGTGCCGACCTGGGCGATGTCCTTGTGGCCCTTGACGGGCGTCGAGAGCTTCTGGAGGTGCGCGACGCACGCGTCGACGGCCTTGTCGATGCCCCTTTTCAGGGCGACAGGGCTCGCGCCGGCGGTCACGTTCTTCAGGCCTTCCTCGAAAATCGCCTCGGCGAGCACCGTCGCCGTGGTCGTGCCGTCGCCGGCCTGGTCGCTCGTGCGTGAAGCCACTTGCTTCACGAGCTGGGCGCCCATGTTCTCGTAGGCGTCCTCGAGGTCGATCTCCTTCGAGACGGTCACGCCGTCCTTCGTGACGGTCGGGCTGCCGAAGGACTTCTCGATGATCACGTTGCGGCCGCGGGGGCCGAGCGTGACCTTGACTGCGCGCGCGAGCTTGCGGACGCCGTCGCGGATCTTCTCGCGCGCGGTGTCGTCGTAGCAAATCTGCTTGGCCATGGGATCTGGATTCCTTCGTGTGTTGGTGGAGTGGGAACCCGGATCAACCGGTGATGACGCCGAGGATGTCTTCCTCGCGCATGATCAGGTATTCCTCGCCGCCGACCTTCACTTCCGTGCCGGCGTAGGAGGTGAAGAGGATCCGGTCGCCGACTCGGACGGAGAACGTCGAGCGCTTGCCGTCGTCGAGCATCTTGCCTTCGCCGATGGAGATGACCTTGCCTTCCTTCGGCTTCTCCTTGGCGCTCTCGGGCAGGAGGATGCCGCCGGCGGTGCGCTCCTCGGCCTCGACGCGCTGGACGAGGACGCGGTCTCCCAGGGGACGAATCGTTCCCATCTTCTTGGCGGTGCTCATGTGCTTCGTGGTCTTGGTGGTCGTGGTCATGGTCGGGGTCTTCTCGTCGGTTGCGGTTGGGGGTCGTGTGGAAACTGGGTTGTCGACGTCCGATCGCCGCGAGTCGGCGTCGGTTGGACGGTGGAATGCGGCTCTAGAAGCTCTCGCGCGACGCGATGTGCAGGGCCCGGCGGACTTCGCTGCGCAGCATGGCCGGTACGAGCGGCTTCGAAAGGACGGCCAGGGCGCCCTCGAGCAGCGCCTGCCGGCGAATCGCTTCGGTCGCATCGCCGGAGAAGAAGATGCACGGGATCTCGGGGGTCTCCCTGCGGATCACCGAGAGCACCTCGAGGCCGGTGTGCCCGGGCATGTGCATGTCGAGCAGCGCGAGGTCGATCACGGAGTTCCGGAGGATCTGGAGGGCCTGGACCCCGGTCTCGGCCTGGACGAAATCCATGTCCAGGTCGCGCAGGAGGTCTACGACGCCGGAACGGACCTCGCGGTCGTCGTCGGCGATCAGGATCCTGCGGTCGAGAGACATGGTGGTGGTTCCCCGCGTGCGGCGTCGGCGAAAGCAAGACGCGTGCCGCTGCCGGCGACTCGTGAGCCTAGATGCAAGTCGCTGCGATAAAGCATGTTGTGGGTGATTCCGGGATACGCTAGCACGCTCGCCTCCTGCCACCCTGGCAGCCGCCTCCTCGGGGGGGGTGCACCCCTGTCAGGGTGACAGGCCTCCAGCCCGACCCTTGTGGGGGCCCCGGCGATACCCGCAGCATCGAAGCGATGGCTGGGTCTCCGAGGCAGCTCGTCTTCGACGCGCACGTCGACTCGCTCCAGTGCCAACTGGATCTGGAGGAGGATCTCGGCGCTCTCACGAGCGGCCACCTCGATCTCCCGCGAGGCGAGCGGGGCGGATTGGGAGCGGCGGTGTTCGTCTCGTGGGTCGACCCCAAGCACCTCGCGGAGCCTGGAGGGGTCCGGGCACGGACGCAGGCCTTGCTCCACGAATTCCACGTCCTCCTCGAACGCCATCCCGGGAAGATCCGGTTCACGGGGAACGGGCGCGACCTCGCCGCGGCGCGCGCCGCGGGCGCGATGGCGGGCATCGCTGGGATCGAGGGCGGCCATTCGATCGAGGAGAGCCTCGATCGGCTCCGAGAGCTCTTCGGGCAGGGCCTGCGCGTCCTGACGCTCGTCTGGAACAACCACCTGTCGTGGATCCGCTCCTGTCGCGACGGTGCGGGCTCGTCGATCCCCGAGGGCCTCTCCTCGTTCGGCCGCGAAGTCGTCCGGGAGATGAACGCGCTCGGGATGCTCGTCGATCTCTCGCACGCGGGGGAGCGGTCGTTTTACGACGCGATCGAAGCCTCCACGCAGCCCGTCATCGCGAGCCACTCGGCGTGCCGGACGCTGCACGATCACCCGCGCAACCTGACCGACGACCAGCTGCGAGTCCTGGCGCGGAACGGAGGCGTCGTGGGCATCCCGTTCTGCGTCGCGTTCCTCTCGCGCGAGGCCCAGGAGGAGGATGCGCGGCTGCGCGAATCCTCCGAGTACCGCGCGCTCTCGGCTCGGAACGACACGGAGCTGTTCCGGGACCAGGGCCGGTATCTCCAGCGGCATGCCGCGCCGCTCTCGATCGACCGCGTCGTCGACCACGTCCTCCACGCGGCCGAGATCGCCGGGATCGATCACGTGGGTCTCGGCTCCGACTACGACGGGATCGGCCGAACGCCGGCTGGGCTGGAGGATGCCTCCTGCTACGCCAATCTGTCCGCCCGGCTGCGCGCGCGCGGTCTTGCGTCGGAAGACGTCGAGAAAGTCCTCTGGCGGAACATGCGCGGGGTCTTCGAAAAGGTGACCGGCCCCGGCACGGAAGCCGATCGGTCCTCGCGCCTCGAGCCGGTCCGCGTCGGCGCAGGAAAAACTGGTTTTCGCGTGTGACCCCCGGCGTGCCGTCCGGTCCTTCAGGCACCCGCGCTCGTGCGCGGACGAGGTGAGGACCATGCGTTTCGACTTCAGCAGTGTGGACGACATCGATTCCTACGTCTTCGTGCCCGAAGGGGAGCACGACTGCCGTGTCGCCGACGTGCGCGAGGGGACCTCGCGCGACGGCTCGGTGCGGTGGAGCTTTCGATTGGAGGTCCTGGGCGGCGAGTGGGCGGGCAGGACCGCGGCCTGGGACTCGCTGACCTGGAGCGAGCGCGGGGTCTACCGCGTGAAGAAGGTGCTCGAAGCCTTCGGGCTCGACGTCCGCGGCGAGCTCGAGATCGAGCCTCAAGACCTTCTGAACCTCCAAGCTCGGGTGCGTGTCGTGCCGGAGGAGCGCGAGGATCCCATGACCGGACGCCGGCAGGTGAGGATGCGCGTTCCCTATCTCGGCTACGCGCCGAGGACCGAAGAGTCCGGAGCCGTCGCCGAATCGGACTGCACCGCCCCGGAGGAGGCCGCGGGCGATCGGCCATCCCCCAAGGTCCGCGCCGAGTCGCTCGCTCCGGTTGACGGGTGGGGCGGCAACGGCGACGCTTCTGCCCATGCGGCGCGGCCGGAGGACGAGGATTTCCCCTTCTGAACCGCGTGTTCCGCGGCCTGCGCGCGGCAAACGTGCGGACCAGGACCTGATCGCGCACGCGCGCGAGGTCCAGGCACGTTCCTACAGCCCCTACTCCGGACTCCGCGTAGGGGCTGCGGCCCGCGACGTGGAAGGACGGATCTTCACCGGCTGCAACGTCGAGAATGCGAGCTTCGGCCTGACCCTGTGCGCCGAGCGCGCCGCGGTTTTCAAGGCGGTTTCGGAAGGAGCGAGCCCCCTCGTGTCGATGGCGATCACGACGAGTCGCGGAACCCCGGTGATGCCGTGCGGGGCCTGCCGCCAGGTCCTCGCCGAGCTGGCTCCGCGCCTCGAGCTGATCGCCGCGGGCAAGGGAGGACGTTCCCGGCGGGCATTCATCCGCGATCTTCTGCCGAACGCGTTCGGACCCGCCGATCTCTCGTGAGCCCCATGGCGGTCGACAAACATCCGGCCCGCCGCGTGAAGGACCTGCGCGAGGAGATCCGGCGCCACGACCGTCTTTATCACGTCGAAGGGCGCCCGGAGATCTCGGATGCCGAGTACGACGCGCTCTTCCGGGAGCTGCGCCAGCGCGAGGAGCCGCACCCCGAGCTGGCGAGCGACGACAGTCCGACACGGCGAGTCGGAGCGTCCCTGCCGGAGGGCCAGGGCTTCGCGACCGTGGTGCACGAGGTCCCGATGCTCTCGATCGAGAGCCTGTTCACGCCCGCGGAGGTCCGCGAGTTCGAGGCGAGGATCCTCCGGTTCCTCGGTCTCGAGGCCGGCGACGACCTCGATTGGGTCGTCGAGCCGAAGCTCGACGGCGCGAGCGCCTCGATCCTCTACGTCGACGGGCTGCTCGTCCGCGGAGCGACCCGCGGCGACGGCGTCCGCGGCGAGGACATCACGGCCAACCTCAGAACCGTGCGCTCCATTCCCTTGCGCCTCGACGGGTCCCGCAGGCCGATCCCGAAGGCGCTGGAGGTCCGAGGCGAGGTGCTCTTGTCGCGGGATCGATTCGCGCGCCTCAATGCCCTGCGGGTCGCGCGCGGCGACGAGCCCTTCGCCAACCCGCGCAACACCGTGGCGGGCGCGCTGCGGCGCAACGATCCGTCCGAAGTGGCCCGCTACCCGCTCGAGTTCATCGCCTGGGCGGCGCCGAGGATCGAGGGGGCCCGTTTCGCCACGCAGGGTGAAGTCTCCGAAGCGCTCCGCGACTGGGGCCTCCACGACGGAGGCTGGGCGAAGCGAGTGCGGGGACTGGACGCCTGTCTCGCGTACCACGACCAGCTCGAATCGAAACGGCTCGAGATTCCCTACGAGATCGACGGCATCGTCGCCAAGCTCGATCGCCTCGACCTGCGCGACCGCCTGGGAAGTACTTCGCGCTCGACTCGCTGGCAGTTCGCCCACAAGTTCGCGGCGATCGAGGCCTCGAGCACGCTGCGCGCGATCGAGGTGATGGTGGGCAACGGAGGCCGGCTGACGCCTCGCGCCCACGTCGACCCGGTCGAGATCGGGGGAGTCACCGTCCGTCATGCGACCTTGCACAACGCCGACTACGTCGCGGCGCTGGGCTTGAAGGTCGGGGATCGCGTCTTCCTGCGCCGCGCCGGGGATGTGATCCCTCAAGTGCTCGGCGTGGCTCAAGCGGCCTCGGGGAAGTCCCCGGCGGGCTGGAAAGACACGATTCCCGCGTCGTTGCTCGACGAGCACGGCGGGATTCGCCCGGGGGCGACGTGGCAATGGCGCGGGAGCTTCGCGATGCCCGAGCGCTGCCCGGCGTGCGGCACGGCGGCGGTCCAGGAGGGCAAGTACTGGCGCTGCCCCAACTCGCAGTGCCCCCCGCAGCTCGTCGGGCGCACCCTGATCCTCTCCGGCGACGGCGCTTTCGAGATCGACCGCATCGGCGAGAAGCAGATCGCGCAGCTGATCGAAGCCGGGCTCCTCCGCTCGCCGGCGGATCTCTTCCACCTCGATCGCGATCCCGCCGTGCGGGAGAAACTGACCGAGCTCGAGCGCTGGGGCGAGAAGAGCGTCGACAACCTCTTCGCGCAGATCGCGGAGAAGCGTTCGGCGCCCTTCCAGCGCTTCCTCGTCGCGCTCGCGATCCCGGAGATCGGCCCCGCGACGGCCAAGCTCCTCGCGCAGCACTTCCACTCCCTCGATGGGTTGCGCTCGGCCACTCTCGACGATCTCCAGCGGATCGACGGGATCGGCCCCGAGGTCGCGTCGCGCATCACGAGCTGGTTCGGCGAGAAGTCGAATCGGGACCTTCTCGATCGCCTCTTCGATGGCGGCGTAACGATCACCTATCCCCAAGTCGGCGCGTCAGGCGGCGTCTTCGCGGGCAAGACGATCGTCTTCACCGGGACGCTCGAGTCGATGGGCCGCGCGGAGGCGAAGAGCGTCGTCGAGAACCAGGGCGGGAAGGTCGGTTCATCCGTCAGCGCCAGGACGGATTTCCTGGTCGTCGGCGGCAAGGCCGGCAGCAAAGCCAAGAAGGCCGAGGAATTGGGTGTGAAAGTGCTCCTCGAGCCCGAGTTCCTCGAACGGATCGGTCGGAGCGGGTTGCCCGCGACAGGAAAGGACCATTCATGATCGCATCGCTTTCCGCGTGCCTCGCCCTCGCGGTCCAGGCCGCTCCCGCATCACCGAAGGTCGTCCAGGCGTCCCAGGCCTACGTCCTGCGCTCTGCCCGCATGGTCGACGTGAAGGCGGGAACCATCGTGGAGAGACCGCAGATCGTCGTGCGCGACCAAAGGATCGTCTCGGTCGGGACGGTCGGCGACGACGCGCCCGCCGGCGCGGAGGTCGTCGATCTCGGCGAGTGGACGATCCTGCCGGGGCTCATCGACTGCCACACGCACCTCGGGTACACGCTCTCGGGCGACTTCGTGCACCGCTCCGTGCACGAGGGCGCCGCCGACTCCGCGCTGCGGGGAGCGAAGCACGCCCGCATGACGCTCCTGGCGGGCTTCACCACGGTGCGCGACGTCGGCTCGGGGGATTTCGTCGACGTCTCCCTGATGCGCGCGGTCGAGCGAGGCGACATCGACGGGCCGTGGGTGATCCCCTCGGGACACGCCATCGGGATCACGGGCGGTCACGCGGACGAAACGGGCTTCCGGCCCGGGATCCTCGAGATGGACCCCGCGCACGGCGTGGCCGACGGCGCCGACGAATGCGTGCGCGCCGTCCGCGAGCAGATCAAGTACGGAGCGAAGTCGATCAAGGTGATGGCGACCGCCGGCGTCCTCTCCTTCGAGGACAGCGTCGGCGCGCAACAGCTCTCCGACGTCGAGCTCCGCGCGATCGTCGAGGAGGCGAACCGGCACGGCGTGAAGGTCGCCGCGCACGCGCACGGACCCGAGGGCATCCTCGCCGCGGTCCTCGCCGGCGTCGCTTCGATCGAGCACGGCAGCACGCTGACCGACGAGATCGTGGACGCCATGATCGAGCGGGGGACCTACCTGGTGCCGACGGCCTACCTCCGCCATCGCATCGATCGAAACACTCTCCCCGAGAAGCTGCGCAGGAAGGCCGAGGAGATCTTTCCGGCGGCCGAAGCGAGCCTGCGCAAGGCCATCGATCGGGGAGTGAAGATCGCCTTCGGAACCGACGCCGCGGTGCTCCCGCACGGGGAGAACGCGCACGAGTTCGCTGTCTACGTGAAGGCGGGGATGAACCCCGCGGACGCCCTCCGGACGGCGACCGTGAACGCCGCGGACCTGCTCGGCGTCTCCGATCGCGGCGTGATCGCTCCGGGGATGCTCGCCGACCTGATCGCCGTGGCCGGAAATCCCCTCGAGGACGTCCGGACGCTCGAGCATGTCCGTTGGGTCATGCACGGAGGCCGGGTCGTACGATAGGGTAGGTGGAGATGCCGTCTTTGGACGGTTCCAGGTTCCTCGAGAGGACCCAAGATCCGGTGATGAACGGCGAGAAGGATCCGAGCCCCGCGCCTTCGGGCGGCGGAGGCGAGCCCGCGACCGTCGACCTGCCGGTCGCGTTCCAGCTGCCGAGCGACTTCGAGTCCGACGAGACGGGGCGCCTCGTCGCCGCGGCGAAGGGCGGCGAGGCCGAGGCCTTGAACGAGCTGTTCAAGCGCTACCACCGCCTGATGGTCGAGATCGCCCGGCGCAAGCTCGGCACGCGGCTGCGGCTCAAGGAGGAGCCGGACGACCTCGCGCAGACCACGTTCCGGGAGGCGACGCGCGATTTCGCGAGCTACCAGTACCGGGGAGAGGGATCTCTCGTGCGCTGGCTGGTGCAGATCCTCCAGAACAAGATCCGCGATCGCGCGGAGTTCTACGGCGCGACGAAGCGCGATCTGTCGCGCGAACGGGCCATGGAGTCGAAGTCGACGCAGGATTTCGAGGCGATGCCGACGCTCGAGCCGGAGAGCCGCGATCTCTCCGTGACCATGGCGGTGCAGCGCGACGAGAACTACGAGCACCTGCACAAGGCGTTGAGCGAGCTGACCCCCGAGCACCGGCAGGCGATCGCGCTCGTGTTCTTCCAGGGGCTGCAACTCCGCGAGGCCGGGGAGGCGATGGGCGGGAAGAGCGAGGACGCCGTGCGGATGATGCTCAAGCGGGCCGAGGGCAAGCTCGGGGAGATCCTCGGGCGCTCGATCGGCAGGGACTTGAAGAGCTGAATCGTCCCGCGCGGTGGCGCGCGGCGCTTGTCGATCCGGCATTTCCGCGCTATTCTCTCGCCCCTTCGAATTCGAAGCGTGGGCTACTAACTCAATTGGCAGAGTGCCATGTTCACAGCGTGGAAGTTGCTGGTTCAAATCCAGTGTAGCCCACCACTTCAAGCCGCCGTACAGAGCGCACTTGCGCTCGTCTGCTCCGCCGAGCAGCGCGACCCTCAACTGCGTGGATGGTCCACGAAAAAGCGTGGATCGGTCACGTCCACGCCTTTCTCAACACGAGGATCGCGATGCACGGCAAGACTCCGACTCTGCGGCGCCACCGGCGCTCAGGGCATGGCTACGCTCGCCTCGACGGGCGGCAGGTTTGGTTCGGTCCCTACGAGGATCCTGAGACGCATCAGCGGTTCGCGCGGACGTTGGCCGAGTGGATGGCCAACGGCCGCAGGCTTCCACCGGAGCGCCCTCAGCAAGCGCTCCGGGTCGCCGACATCGTCGCCGCCTACTTGGAGTTCGCGGAGCGCTACTACTCCGGCTCGGATGGTTCACCCTCGCCGGAGGGCGATCACATCCGAGATGCGGTCCGAGGGCTGCTGAAGCTCTACGGGACCCTTCCGGCTCATGAGTTCGGCATTCGCCAGCTGAAGACATTGCGCGAGCAGATGATCGGCAGCGGTCTCAGCCGGAGGACGATCAACGATCGGATGAATCGGATCGTTCGAATGTTCGGCTGGGCGACCGAGGAGGAGCTGAGCAAGCCCGAGGTCTACGGCGCCCTTCGGGCACTTCGAGCACTTAGGCGGGGGAGATCAGCAGCGAAGGAAGGGAAGCGTGTGCTTCCGGTGGCATGGGAGAACGTGGAGGCTGTACTTCCGCATGTCTCGCGGCCCCTCGCCGGAATCATCGAACTCATGTGGCTGACCGGCATGCGGCCGGGCGAGGCCTGTCAGCTCCGGCCCACGGACCTGGACCGCTCAGGGAGCGTCTGGCTCTACCGTCCGCGCTCGCACAAGACCGAGCATTTCGGCCGGGAGCGTGTCATTCCGATTGGACCGCGTGGCCAGCAGGTGCTTCGCCGATTCCTCACGCGAGTGCCCGCGCCTAGCCCCGACAAGCCGCTGTTCAGTCCGCGCGATGCGATCGCTGAGGTTCGCGCCGAACGGCGGAAGCTCCGCCAGACACCGCTTTGGCCTTCGCATGTGAAGCGTCTCGCGGAGAAGCGAAAGAGAGATCCGAGGAAGGAACCGGGTGGAGCCTACACACCCAACTCCCTGCGCGGGGCACTCAGGTCTGCGTGCACGGCGGCAAACGTCCCGCTGTGGAGTCCGAACCGACTTCGTCACGCCGCCGCGACTCGCATCCGAAAGGAGAAGGGACTCGAAGCGGCGCGAACCGTACTCGGTCACGCGAGCGCCGCGGTGACGGAGGTGTACGCGGAGATAGACACGCAGCTTGCGGCGCAAGTGATGGCCGAGCTTGGGTAGTTCAGCCTGCTTCGGACAAACCGTGTTCGCGCAGGATCCGGGCGGTGCGTGATTCCACAGGGGCGCGAGCGTCCCCCCGCTGCCCAGGCGTCGGGCGCGGCACGGTGGTATCCCCCTCGCTTGCCCTGGCGCATGCAACTTCATCGAAGAAGGAGAGGAGCCATCGTTCGGTCGTGTGGCGTGTTCGCCCCACGGAGACCGTGCGAAGGCGGACGCCGCAGAACCCTTTCGAGGCCCATCTGAAGATCGTGCTGCGATCGGGCCGATTCGGCAGCATAGCCGCCACTCTTTCGAGCGGAACCAGGTCGGCGGTCCGTACTACCTCAGGCGCTTCGCCACTCTTCACTTCCCAAGGAACGAGGCCTCGTGACAGGATCAAGAGTCCGCAGCACGGCCGCCGATAGTTCGATCATCCTGGGTTCTTGGTCGAGTCGATCTTAGGAGGCGTGCCGACGCTGCTCGTCGCGCGGGATGAAGGCGAGCAGGTCGGCGTCGTGGTGGTCGCGCGGCGCCAGGATGAGCATGATGGCGGCGCAGGATATCTCCGCGAGGAAGGAAACGATGGCGAAGCTCCAGTGCTCGAAGCGGTCCAAGCTCCCCTTCCGCGCGATGTGCTCGAAGATCGCACATCCCGCGAGGCTTGTGACGTACCAGAAGCAGGAGAAGAGGAGGTCGAAAGCGGCTTTCCAGCCCATCGCGATGATGCGGTAGACGGCGCATCCGGACGTGGCTGCGATCGGGAAGACGACTCCGAAGGCCACTGCGGGACCCGCTGCTTGATGGGTCGCGTACGAGTAGACCAGCAGGGCGAGGACGCAGAGGAGCACGACGAACGAGTTGCGGCGGATGATGGGCTTCATGGCAGGGTCGGATGGTGGCTCGGGATTTCGGGACGGTAGGCACCCATACTTCCCCCAGGGGGCCGGATCCTTGCCCGGTACAGAAGCGAACGGCGAGACAGGAACGCGGTGTCGGGCCTGGCCCTGGGGGTACTGGGCCGGCCAATGGCTGGGGGCAACGAGTAGGGCCGAGCCGCAATGAGGGCCGGACTCCCCTCCGGTCACGCCACATCGTTCGATAGGTCGGGGTTAAATCCGTGACCGGGCAACGAGTGCAGCAATGAACACCGCGACGGCATCCGAAGCGGAACTCCTCGCCGCGATGGCAACGCAGGAGGACGACGGCAAGGAAGCGCGGGCCGCTTGGGGCGAGCTCTTCGAGCGACACCGCAAGTATCTCTACGCAGTCGTTTCGCGGGCCTACGGTTCGTTTCTTGGTGAGGATGGAACGGTAGATCTCGTCTCCGACACGTTCCGTCGAGCGTTCGAGTGGGCCGGCAGGCAGAATAGTTCGGACGAGGTGCGCGCGAGATTCGCCGAGGGGGATTCTGACTCGACGCGACGGAAGGTTCTTGGCTGGCTCGGAGCCATCGCCCAGCAACTGTTTCGGGACCGCTATCGGGACGAGAAGCAAGAGGAGGGCGAGCTGGTGCTTTTTTTCGAGCAGTGGAAGCAGGCGGAAGAGCATCCGGCTGGAATCAGTGACTCGCCGTTGCTCCGAGACCTCCATGTCGCATTGGAAACGCTGACCCTGCCAGAGGCGGAGGCAGTCCGCGCATCGCTTCCTTGGTACGACCTGCAGTCACAAACGTTCCTCTTCCCGCGCGGAGAGGCGACGCGGCTCGCAGCGGAGCTAGGAACTACGACGGAGGCGCTTCGTCAGCGCCGGCACAGGGGCATCCAACGCATTGAGGACCATTTACGAGAGGCCGGCTACGAGGCCTTGTTGGGGGACGAAGCACCATGATCAACCAAGCCAACAAGTCGGGTGAGCAGCCTGAGCGGTTCCGACCAGAGCTCTACCGTGAGATCGGGAAGCTCGGATGGAGAGTTCCTGATTCGGAACAGGAGGTTCGGGCTGCCGAGGAGTGGGTTGCAGCGAACCCCACCCGGTTGCCCGATGGTCTTCGCGGTCCGACTGAGATGAATCGGCCGACGAAGCCGGGAGAATTGCTTGGACGCTATCTCCGCGAAGACATGCGGCATCGCTCGCCGGAAGAGCCGAAGTCTCGGGATGAGGGACGAACCGATCGGGACCTCGAGCGGTGATGAGGGAACATGACAACACTACGCGGGGCGCGCCGCGGAATGGCGAATAGCCTCAGAGCCGACGACCAAGAGCCGCGCCGGCCAGCCGCGCCGGTGCGCGGCTGGCGGCTGGCCGGCGCGCAAGGAGCCTCGAAGCGACGATTTGGCCGAACAATCCACACGGTGGCTCAGAGGCAGAAGTGGCTTTTGCGAGACTATTGACCGAACTCCAATCCCCAGGGCGAGAGCGGCTGGCGTCTGCGCATCCAACCGCACCAGTAGGAACATTCTGAAGAGCCTTCAACCAACCTCCCATGTCTTACTGACGCTTAATCTGCACAGGGGGCAGGGACCCCAACTCCAATAGAAGGATCCCGCGTCGATTACGTCGCCTAGGATTCGATCTCGTGAGTCCAACGTGGCACGCCGCCGAGCGAAGCGAGGTACTTCACCAGATCAGGGGTCCCGTGGAAGTAGGTTCTTGATCCCTGCTTAAAGGCGAGAGCTCCTTTGTCCACTTTCAATCCATCCAGGCGGGCCTTCGTACAGAGTTCCGCGAGCAGCTCATCGCGGTCGCTGTCGAGATGTGTAGCCGCATCTGCCGCGAATACGGCAAAGTCGATACCCTGATCCCTCAGGTGCGCCATGCGAATCTTCATTGGGTCACACCTCGCATGCCGCGAACGTCATCTTGTGACGGGAGTCTCGCATTCGAGAGCGAATCAACGTCATTGTCTCGTTGCATCTCCGATTTGAACACTTCCGTTGGGTCGAGCACCTGCGATGCGAGTTGGATCGTTGCGGGACCGGCTTGGGCGGTTACGTGAGCTTCGATGAGGGCCATGTGAATACCTCGGCCGCGTGACTCCGGGTCTCCATTAGGCCCGGGTGCGCGCGTTCTTGTAGGTCGGTGAATCCAGGCTTCTAGTTTTCTGGATGAGCAGACCGTAGCTCTCGCATGCGGCAATGTCCATTGACCCGAGCCCTTCGCACCGGCCAATTTAGGCAGCTTTCCCACTATCAATCCTGGCCGGCAATCATCGTGTTGGGTGGCGCGGCCGCCCTAGTGAGAGAGGAGAAGTACAGGTTGCAGCCAAGCTCGGTCGGCCTCGATCTCTAGTCTATTCCATCAGGGCATCGACAAGTCGGTAGCTGGTGTTTCGTCCGCCGCCGGCATTCTGCTCGAGCACTCCGAGGTCAAGCAGCTCCCGAATGTCGCGCAATGCCGTATCGGGAGAGCACGGTGCGAGCTTGGCGTACTTCGATGTTGACAGGAACCCCTCAAATCCATTCAGCATGAGATTCAAGACTTTGCGCTGTCTATCATTGATGGGGTGGCGGCTGATGCGCTGCCAGAATCGAGCCTTGCGAAGGACGACGCGAAGGGACTGATTCGCACTCGTGATCGAGCGGTCGAGACATCCCAGGAACCACTCAAGCCAGGCGGTAATGTCCAGATCGCCCCGCTGTGTGGATTCCAGCTTTCGGTAGTAGTCCTTTCGCTCGGCCGCGATTTGGGAGGACATGCTGTAGAAGCGGTCCTTGGTTCCATCCGCCCGAGCGAGCGCCATATCGGCGATGGCTCGAGCGATTCGACCGTTCCCGTCGTCGAAGGGGTGGATGGTGACAAACCATAGATGGGCAAGACCTGCCCTCAGCAGGGGGTCATCTTGTGATGGGGTGTTGAACCAGCCCAAAAACCGGTCCATCTCGGCTTTCAAGCGGGATGCTTCCGGTGCCTCGAAATGGACGACCTCCTTGCCCATCGCGCCTGAGACGACCTGCATCGGACCTTTTTCGTCGGTCCGCCAGGCGCCAACCGTGATCGGGCCGAACTGCTCGCGCCCTTCGGGGAAGAGCGACTTGTGCCACTGGTAGAGCCGTTCCGATGTCAGTGGCGACTCGTGTTTCTGAGTGGCATCGAGCAGGACCTCGACGATCCCTTCGACGTCCCTGCCGGCTTTCGGCAAGCCAGCGGCGTCGAGGCCAAGCCTCCTGGCGATAGATGAGCGCACCTGCGCAGGGTCGAGTTGCTCCCCCTCGATCGCAGAGGACTTGACGACCTCGCTGGTCATGGCGACGAGGCTCGCCTCGGTGCGCTGGTCGAACCCCAGAGCCTCCATCTGGCCGAGCAGATGACCCTGCTTGTGGCGGACGGCCGCCAGGGGTGTCGTAAGGACTTCTGACTCCCAGCTGACCCTGGGCCAGCCCTTTCGTTGGTGAATGTACATTCGCCGCAACTCCTGCGGTGATTATCGAAGCGATTCACCGCAAAGTCAAGACATTAACCGCATAGTATGCGGTGAATAAACCCGACATTCACCGCACGGAAAGGTCCAGAGGGTGCGTGAAACGAAGGGAAGAAGGCGCCACAAATGGCCTAGACACAAGGACTTATCTGTCAGGCCGGAGCAGTCGCTGCGCCCGTTCCAGCCTATCCCGAAGGCTCTCCTGGAACGCTGGGTCCTTGGTTCTGCTGTCTATGTGTTCGGTGATCGCCGTGCGAATCACCTCGGAGAGCGGAAGGGCCTCGACACTCGCCACGATCTCCAGAGCCTCGGCCTGATCGGGGGAGAGCCGGATGCTCATGGTCTTGACGGGCTTCATGTAGGGAAGCATACACCGTGGAATTGTGGTTGTCAAGTGCCGAAGGCATGTGGTATGATGGTGTCAACACACCAGCAAAGGAGGTGCAGGAATGACCAGCGAAGACACCGTTCAAGGGCATGAAGGCCCCGGCACGCCGCCGGGACATGCGTTCCGGATTCAGATCGACAGGGAGCACTACAAGGTGACCCAGAAGACCATGACGGGCCTCGAGCTCCGGAGGGTACCGCCGACGCCAATCGGCCCCGACCGTGACCTGTTCGAGGTCGTGCCAGGCGGCACGGACAAGAAGATCGGCGACAAGGACGTCGTCGAGATTCGAGATGGGAAGCGGTTCTTCACCGCGCCGGCGCAGATCAATCCGGGGAGAGGCCCATGCTTCCGCAGAATGACGTGATCCGCCTGGCGGAGCGTGGAATCAAGTACACGGTCTTGGCCGAGGCGAGCATGACCTGCGTCGTGGTGCAGGAGTATCGACTGCCCCCGGGTTATGACCGAGAACAGGCAGACCTGCTGCTGAGATTGAGCCCCGGCTTTCCGGACGTGCAGCCGGACATGTGGTGGTTCAATCCGGGAATCCGCCTCAAGGACGGTCGCGTGGTGAGGGCCACGGAAGTAACCGAGCAGCATGTCGGACGGACATGGCAGCGATGGTCGAGACATCTCGATGCAGGGAAGTGGCAAAGCGGAATCGACTCGTTGGAGAGCTACTTGGCATTGATCAGCGGGGAGCTTGAGCGTTGCGTGCACAATCCGAACTAGTCACCCTCGTGCTCTCGCAGCCACTTGCGGAGGAGCTGGAACGAGTTGCACGCCTGCCGATTGAGACAGCAGGCGTGATGTTCGCGAGCGTGGTGCCCTCCGAAGTCGGAGGAGCACGGCTGCTGGGCCGCGGCATTCGATGGGTAGGGGAGTCCCACTATGTCCGCCGTGGCCGAGATCACATGACAATTGGTTCGGAAGGCTACGTGCCGTTCCTGGGAGAAGCGGAGAAGCTGGGGGCGGTTGCGATCTGGGTGCATACGCACCCGGGGAAAGATGCGTGGCCGGTGGCGAGCCGAGCTGATGTGGTGGTTGATGGCCAGTTGGCGGAGCTATTCAGGCTGCGATCAGGAAGCAACTACTACGGCATGCTCATCGTGTCGCCGCGGCAACGGCTGTTCGCCTTCACGGGACAGTTGCAACGAGTCGGTGAGGTCCCAGTCCCGTTCGGACGAGCGTGGATCGTCGGCGATCGACTTGCCGCAATAAGGACATTCGGCGGGCCGACGATACCGATGGACGAAGCGTTCGACCGGAATGTGCGGGCGCTGGGAGGTGGCGTTCAGGAGGCGCTAGGCGATCTGCAGGCAGGAATCGTCGGATGTGGAGGAACAGGCTCCGCCGTCGCCGAGCAGCTGGTTCGCCTGGGAGTCCGAAGATTTGTTCTGTTTGATCCGGACCGCCTATCCGCCAGCAATGTGACGCGTGTCTATGGTTCTACGCCAGCTGATGTCGGCAAGGGAAAGGTAGACGTTCTTGCGACGCATCTCTCGAGGATCGCGCCAGACGTCGCATGTCGATCGCAGAAGTCGATGATCACACTGGAGCCTACAGCAAGGACCCTATCTGAGTGTGATGTCGTATTCGGGTGCACAGACGACAACGCCGGTCGTCTCGTGCTGTCCCGCCTGGCGACATACATGCTGACGCCAGTGTTCGACTGCGGGGTACTCATCTCGAGCGACGCAGAAGGGCAGGTCACCGGCATTGACGGTCGGGTGACGACGCTCGTTCCGGGGCAGGCGTGTCTAGTCTGCCGCGGGCGCATCGATACGAAGAGAGCGGCTGCGGAGCTGATGACCCCGAAGGAGCGCATTCGCCTGGAAAGGGAAGGGTACGCTCCCGCGCTAGGGCGAGTCGAACCCGCCGTGGTCACTTTCACGACTCTCGTTGCAGCCGCAGCGGTTAGCGAGCTGCTCGAGCGCCTGGTTGGGTACGGTCCTACGCCGCGCCCCAGCGAGGTTCTGCTGCGGTGCCATGAGCGAGAGACTTCGACAAACGCGCAAGCTCCGCGGGCGCGCCACTATTGCGATTCCACATCCGGGAAATTGGGGCTCGGGGTAACTGCACCCTTTCTCGATCAGACGTGGTCGCAATGACCGGAATCGCTTGGTACGAGTGGTGGCTCCCATTCAGGTCTTGGCGGATTGTGTGCAGCGTAGAGGCGGCTGATGAGATCCCGAAAAGCTTACCCGAGAGGGGTGTTGTTGTTGTTGGATCGAGCGAACGGCCGAAGTGGATTGCATTTGATTGCCCATGTAGGTCGGGGCACCGCATCATGATCACCCTCGATCCTGGTCATCGGCCGCATTGGCACATTGTGTCACGGAAACGGTTGACGCTATCTCCAAGCGTGGACTATCGTGGCAACGGAAGAAGATGTCATTATTTCGTTCGAAATGGGTCGGTTGAATGGATACACGGCGAATAGGGAGATTGACTATGGAGCTCGAGTCTGACAAGAACCGCGAATCTCCATCGAAGGCCAAGAGTGCAACTCCGCCACAGTTGAAGACGCCGGTGTATCAGGCATTGCATGCGGCACGTTATCAGAGGCAGGCGCTTATTCGCGAGATTCAGGAACAGACCAATAATCGCCTTCTCGCCTATGTGGGCCCCAAGGCATCAGTCAACCGAGATGATACTCTTGGCATCGTCGAGCTCTTGCAGAGTGTCCCCTGCGAGACAAACATCGACCTCCTCCTTCATACTCCCGGTGGAGACATTGATGCGGCGGAGAAGTCGATGGCACTACTGCGGCGGGCAGTTGGGACCGCCAAGCTTCGCGTAATCGTTCCCGACTTCGCAAAAAGTGCGGGGACACTCATGGCCGTGGCCGCTGATGTCGTAGTGATGAGCGATAGTTCGGAGCTTGGGCCCATCGATCCGCAGATCGTCCTTGATGATGGCAGGGGCAATGCGATCCAGCACTCAGTCTTGAGTTACATCGACGCATTCAATGGACATTCGGAGGCTCTCAGAAGTGACCCGAACGACCCCGTGGCCCGCGTGATGCTCAACAAGATTGACCCTGCCACACTAAACGTCTACACCGCAGTGAAGGAGCGAGCCAGAAGGCTTGCGGAAGATCATTTGAATCGGGGGATGAGAGTCCCCAACTTCACAGAGATTGCGAACAAACTCATCGACAACAAACGCTGGTTGACGCATGGCCAAATGATCGGCTATCAAGCGGCGCAAGGCCTGAAGCTTAAGATCGAATACCTGCCGCCAGAAGACGAGCTTTGGCGCTTGTTCTGGCAGTTGTATTGCCAACAACGCCTTGCGGTGAAGGATCAAGAGAAGCTCTTCGAATCGGACTTCGTCAGTCTCATCATGTAGTGACAGAGTGCGCGCGTCAGAGCATGTCGCGCATCTCGAGGAACCGCTGTTGCACTTCCCCCCATGATGGGAAGGCGCCGTAGCAGAGTAGGCGGCACTGGGCCTCGTACTCGGTCGCGATGGACTTGGCGAGCTTCTCCGGCGGAAACAGAGCGTCGCTATTGGCGAAGGTCATTCCTTCAGGAGGGAAGTAGTCGCGTGAGAATGCTCGGCGGCTGATCTCGTCGTAGTCCGCCTTGATGGCGGCGTACTCGCCCGACCGCAGCATGGCCATGACTTCGGGTCGGTGGCTGAGTCGATAGAGGTCGTAGTAGTGGCGAGCGTATGTCCCCAATGGTCGACCATCGCGTTTCAGGATCTCGACCTTGCCGTGGATGGCGAACAGTTTCTCGACGAAGGTGCGGCGGAAGTGCAGGAGGCGGAACGGAAACGCTGATTCATCCTCGGCCCCGAGGGAGTGCCCAGCCGTCTCGAGGTATTCAGCCAAGAATGACCGCAGTTGGACAATTGCAGTCGGCTGCCGGCCACTCGCGGTTCCGACCTCGAGCAATACGCGATTCGCCACTTCCCCGGTTCCGCCAAACCGCCTTTGGTACGCGAATCGATCGCTCCGGCCGAAGCCTCCGATCGTCTTACTCTCGTCCGCAACGAATCTCAGACCTGGATGCCGCGCGACCTGGTCGCGGAGGCGCTTGAGTTCCCGGTCGATGGCATTGGTACCGAGCGCCGGCGTGAAGGCGTTCGGGTCGAGGAAGAGGTCGATGTCCTCGGAGAATCTGTCGATGAGACCCCAACCCTTGGAGAGACTGGTGCCGCCCTTGAAGATGACTTTGTCCTTAGCGGCCTGAGCGATCACGCGCAACGCCTCCGTGACGTAGTAGTCCTTTTCGATCACCGGAGCGCGGAGGCCCCGACCGGCGAAGTGCTTTTCAGCCGCGAGGATGGCTTGCTCGAACTCAGGGTGTTCGAACAGTCTCATTCGCAAGTTTTCTTGGCTTGCCATTCACGGGCGTGGGGAAGGGCCGACAGCGCGCCGAAGTCGAAGCGTGAGAGCGGATTGAGAGACTCTCGCAGCCGAGCCAACCGCTTGTTGTTCGTGCCGAGCTCCGCGCCAAGTGCACCAAGCATCGCCCGAACGCGCGGTGGCTCGGTGTCGGCGACATTCAGGAGACGCTGGTAGCGTCCCTGCTCCTGCAGGAGTTTCAACATCCTGTGGGCGGTCTCGGAAGGCGGAAGTTCACTGGTTCTCCCTCCCATGCGAAGAAACTCAAGCACCGCGGCGTCGGATTCAGGGAGCTCGTTCCACGTCCAAGGCCGACGGGTATGGACAACCGTGTCCTCTCCGACAAGCTTGCGGGGGAGACTAGAGGCGCTGGTCGCCACCTCGCCCTTGGCAGGAACCTGAGTCGTGAATCCCAGGAGACTCGCCGCGGTGAGCCCCGAGGGGAAGACGTGCTTGTGACCGGAAGCCCGATTCCACAGCGAGCGAGGATTGGGTTGACTCCTGCCGAAAGGAGTAGCGCGCGATCGGTAGTAGGTGCCCTTGCTCAGTCGGTCAAGGCCGCCGCTCCTTGCCATGCGGGAGAGGGCCTGGGCGACGGCCGCGAAGGGTAGGTCGCTGAAGTCTTCCATGCGCCAGACGCGAGCCCCACCTCGTTCCACACGGGCTCGGACCTGCTTGGAGACGGGGGTTCTTTGGGCTGTCTGGGAGGACCTAGTCATGCTGACAGTATCGGAGGATCCGGCAATTTTGTCAAGTTTATTAGCAAGAAAACTGGACAATATCCCAGAGGAAAATCCAGCATGAGCCCAGGAAACATCGGGGATTCAAGCGGATATCGAGGAAGCCGGGGGTAAGCTTGGCTCCTGGTGCAAGCCTCCCTGTCGGTGAGGTGGTCAGTATATATACATGACCACCT
>JBJXFB010000127.1:0-18271 GCA_046155895.1 Planctomycetota bacterium
GAGGGGCAGCAGGCTGCGTCCCTCGACCTCGTTCCGCCCACGCGCTCCGCACAGCTCGAGGAGCGTCGGCATCACGTCGACCGTCGGGACGACTTCGCTCACGCGGCGCGGCGCGATCCCGGGCGCGCGCACGATCAGCGGACCGCGCACGACCTCCTCGTGGAGGTCGTAGCCGTGGCCCTGGACGCCGTGCTCGCCGAATTCCTCGCCGTGGTCGGCGACGACCACGAGGATCGTGTTCTCCGCCAGCCCCAGGCGCTCGAAGGCCTCGAGCAGGCGCCCGAGGTGCTGGTCCGTGAACGCGATCTCCCCGTCGTAGCGGTCGAGGTCCGTCTCGGTCCCGAAGCGCTCCGAGATCCCTTCGTGAACGAGGTAGGGAGCGTGCGGATCGAAGTAGTGCAGCCACAGGAACCACGGCACGCCGTCGTCCGCGGCCGCCTTGTCGTGGAGCCAGGCGAGCCCCCAGTCTGTGACGGCCGGCGAGGTGATCGCCGACTCGTCCTGGAGGATGCGCGTGTCGACGTGCGTGAACCCCTGCTGGAGCCCGTAGCCCGCCGAGAGGAACACGTGGCTCGCGACGAAGGCCGTGTCGTAGCCGGAGTCGCGCAGGATCTCCGCCATCGTCGTGTACGACGGATCGAGCCGCGAGGCGATCTGGTCGCAAGAGTGCGCGGACGCCTGCATCGACGTCATCAGGGACGCCAGGCTCGGCAGCGTCCACGAGGAGGACGACTGCGCGCTCTCGAAGACGACGCTCTTCGAGGCGAGCGCATCCAGGTTGGGCGAGGTCGGCCGCGGCCAGCCGTAGCAGCCGAGGTGGTCGGCGCGCAGCGTGTCGATGCTGACGAAGAGGACGTTGGGACGTCCCCCGGACGGTTCGCAGGAGAGGAGGAGGGCGGTCGCGCAGGCGGCGACCATCCGCGGAAGGACCCTCATCGCGCCGGTGCCAGACTCGCTTCCCTGGCCGCGCGGAACTCGCTCCCGTCCTTCCAGCGCGGCCAAGCATCTTCCTCCGCGACTTCGCGGCCGACGCGGTACAGGAGTTCCATGTCGCGCACGGCTCCCTCGAGGTTCCACTCGGACCTCACCTCGTCCGAGGGCTTGTGGTAGTCGTTCGCGGTGTACTCGCCCGACTTCGCGAGCCCCCAGCCGGGCGTCTGGCCGACCACCGAGATCCCGCCGTCGGCGTAGAGCGCCGGGACACCGACCTTGGCGAACGAGAAGTGGTCGGAGCGGTAGTAGAGGCCCTTCTCGGGCTCGGCGTCGGGGACAACGGTCCTCCCCTGCTCCGCGGCGAGGCGCACGAGGACGTCGTCGAGCGTGGACTGGCCGTATCCCACGCAGACGATGTCGCTCGTCGGGCCCCACAGGTTCAGGCTGTCCATGTTCACGTTCGCGAGCGCCTTTTCGAGCGGGTAGAGCGGGTGCGCGGCGTACCACTTCGATCCGAGCAGGCCCTTCTCCTCGGCCGTCACCCAGAGGAAAAGGATCGAGCGCGCCGGAGGCTCGCCGTGGAGGCGGAACTTGCGGGCGATCTCGAGCATGCCCGCGCAGCCCGAGGCGTTGTCGACGGCGCCGTTGTGGATCTGGTCGCCATCCCCCTGGGTCACGCCGAGGTGGTCCCAGTGGGCGCTGTAGACGACGAACTCGTCCCGCCTCTCCGGATCGGAGCCGGTGAGCTTCGCCACGACGTTCTTCGAGGCCACGCGCCGGATCTCGGTCTCGACTCGGAAGCTCGCCGTCGCGCCGAGACCAACGGGCCGGAAGTCCTTCGTCGAGGCGGCCTTCTCCAGCGCCGCGAAGTCCTGCCCGCAGGCCGCGAAGAGCTCCTTGGCCTTCTCGAGCGTGATCCAACCTTCCACCGCCGCGCGGCCGGCATTGCCGTCCGCCGAGTCGATCTCGAAGTTCTCGGCGCCCCAGGAGCTCTTGACGACCGTCCAGGGATACCCGGCCGTCCCGGTCTGGTGGACGACGATCGCCGCGGCGGCGCCTACGCTGGCCGCGAACTCGTACTTGTACGTCCAGCGGCCGTAGTAGGTCATCGCGCGGCCCTGGAACATCTTGGAGTCGAGCTTCGCGGGATCGGCGGGGTCGGCGACCGGCGGATCGTTGACGAGCATCACGATCGTCTTGCCCTTCAGATCGGCGCCCTTCACGTCGTCCCAGCCGTACTCGGGCGCGACCACGCCGTAGCCGACGAAGACGATCTCGGAGCCTTCGACGTCGACCGAGGGAACGAAGCGCCGCGTCAGGCCGACAGCGTCCTCGCCGAAGCGGAGGGGAATCTCCCGCCCCGCCGCATGGAACGACCCGCTGGCGCGCGCGCGCATGCCGACGAGCGGGACGTCCTGCGTGAACGTGCCGTCCGGATTGCCCGGCTCGAGCCCGGAGGCCCGAAGCTGTCGGACGAGGTAGTCGACCGTCTTCTCCTCGCCGGGAGTCGCCGGCCCGCGTCCTTCGAATTCGTCGGAGGCGAGCACCCGGATGTGGTCGAGCATCCTTTCGCCGTCGATCTCGGCGCAGGGCGGACCGTCGACTTCGTGGAGGGCCCAGACGGAGTCGTCGCTCTCGACGACGGCGACGCAGGCGGGAAGGAGGAGCACCAGGAGGGCGGGGACGGCTTGTCTCATGCCCCGATGTTAGGTGGAGCCGGCCGCCCTGGGAAACGGATCCTGCGCTACTCGACGACGCCGTCGCGCGGAAGCCCCGTGATCATCCCGGGGTTCCCGAGGCCCAGCCACGGGTCTTCCCGGGGCGTGAGGAACAGCTCGCGGTAGACGAGCTCGTTCAGCCACTCGAGGTCCGGGAGCACGGCGAACATCGCGAACCAGTCGTGGATCGAGCGGCGGCGCTCCAGCTCGTTGCGCTCGGTGTCGGCCGCGACGAGGGCTTCGAGCGTCGAGATCGCGCGCTCCAGGGCTTCGCCCTCGAGCGGTCGGGGCTCCCGCGACCAGTCGACCGGAGCGAGACGCGCGACGAGCGCGCGGCTGGCGTCGGACAGGCGGGCTTCGGCTGGACGTCTGACGAACACGAGGTTCGCCGAGGACATGGGGGCGAGACCGAATACCGCCGGCGCCTCGGCGACGCTCTTCGTCACCGCCCTGGCCCCGGCCTGGACGCTCCCCGGACGGACGGCGAGCGGAACGGGCTGCGGCGGGCCGCTCTGCGACCAGAGCGTCACCGCGGCCCGGATGCGATCCATGTGGTACGCCCGTACGGCTTCGATTCGATCGCCCTCGGCCAGCCGGGGACTCCAGCGCGCGAGCGGCAGCGCGGCCTCGAGCTCCCGGCGGAACGCGACGGGCGAGTAGAGGCCCGGGAGGACGTCGAGCGGGCGTCCGCCGCTGTCGAGTACGTAGTGGGCGCTGTTCCCGGCGATCGTCGTCTCGATGCGGCGTCCGTCGCCGAAATCGATCGTCACCTTCGGGACGGGGCGCTCGGAACTCCAATGGAGCACGAAGTTCTCGCGCAGGAAGCTCGAGATCTCCGGATCGGCATACAGCACGACGCGGAAGAAGCGGCTGTTCGCGCAGGAGAGGTCCTGGTCGAGCCGGCCGAGCATCCGCAGCGAGAGGATCGGCCTCCCCGTCGCCTGCGCCGCCGCCCGCGCGAGGTCGAGATCCGTGTGCCAGTACAGGCGGGAAACGGTCGCGTAACGCTGCGCGGCGACGGCGTCGATCGCGCGCTCGAGGGCGTCCTTCTCGACCCCGGCTCCGAGCTCGTCGTACTTCGTACAGAGGCGCTCGAGCGCCGCCGGACCCTCCGCGCGCAGCGCGGCGACGTCGTGGACCGCGGGGGCCCTTCGATCCTGGGCCAGCGGAGCGAGGAGGAGGAGGGCGAGCGCGAGGGCGGGCGTCATGCGACGACCGACGCCCGAGCGCCGGGGCTCTTCCCGCCAGGCCGGGGAAGTCGACCCGCGGAGTCCGATCAGGGCGAGTCCGGGAGTGGCGAGCCGGCGGCGCGCTCGAGGTCGATCCGGGACAGGGCCGCCTCCAGCAGGGCTTCGATCTCGGTACGCCGCGCCTGGAGTGACGCGTTCTGTGCCTGGAGGAGCGTCAGCACCGTCGTCTCTCCGAGCTCGTAGGCCGTGGCGGCGAGCGTGGCCGTGCTCCGAGCCTGGGGCACGAGCACGTTTTTCGCGAAGACGGCCGCGCGTGACGCGACCTCGGCCTTGTCCAACGCTGCCCGTACCTCCTGCCGCACGTCCGCCACGAGCGCCTCGCGTTCCTTCCTGCGCTGACCGAGCTCGTACTCCGCGCGGCTCACCTGGGCCTGGTTCTGATCGAAGATCGGCAGCTCCACGGTCACCGCGGGCCCGACCAGCAGGTCGGCCGAGCTTCCGCCTTCCGGGCGTTCCGCGGAGACTCCGCCCTCGAGCCCGAACCTCTGCCTGCGCTCCAGGGCGACTCGCTCTTCGGCCGCGGCGACAGCCCGCTCGGCCGCACGGATGTCCGCGCGCGCCAGCAGGGTCTTCTCGACGAGTGGTTCGCGCTCGAAGGCCTGCCAGGCGGGATCGGGAAGCGGATCGGAGAGTGTCACCGGCAGCAAGTCCTCCTCGAGCGACAACAACGCCGCGAGCCGGCGCACAGAGGCCACCTCCTCGCGTTCCGTGCGCTGGAACGCGAGCGCGGCGCCGAGGGCCAGGCTCTCGGCGAGTCCCTCGTCGGTCTTCGACGCGACACCCTCCTCGACTTGCCGGCGGACCCCGGCGAGGGAGCTGCGAGCCAGCTCGACGTTGGCTCGAGCCACGGATCTCGCCTCGCGGGCGGCAACGCTCTCGAGGTAGGCTTCTCTCGTGTCGGCCACGAGCTCGCCGGCGAAGCGCGAGAGCTCGAGGATGCGCTGCTCGAGGCCGGCTCGAGCGAGCGCCTGTCGAGCCGGAATCTGCCAGATCTCCGCCACGCTGCCGAGCAGGTCGGCGTTCCAGCGCACGCGTCCACCGGAATCGGGGAACAGGAAGGCGAGGCTCAGGCTCGGGTTGTCGAGCAAGCCTGCCTGGACGTAGTCCGAACGGGCGACACCGAGCGACAGGAAGCCCGCCTGGAGCCTGCGGTTGTTGAGGAGGGCGAGCCTCGTCGCCTCGGCGAGCCCGAGGCCGTCCGCCAGGGCGGCTGCGATTTCCTCGCTCGCGAGAGCCGGCCCCTGCGGATCGAAGAGCTCCGCCTCGCCGGTCGCCGCCTGGATCTCCAGCCGGGCCTGCTCGTAGTCCGGCCCCGGGTCGACCGCCGCGCAGCCGCTCGCCGCCAGGACCGTGAGGAAGGACAGCAGGCAGAGAAGTCGGCCTCTAGGCATGTTGGACCTCCAGGGGAACCTCGACGGGCTCGGTGCCGCCGGCCGGCTCGCCGAAGCGCAGGAAGAGTGCCGGGACGACGAGCATGTTGAGCAGCGTCGAGGAGAGGAGACCGCACAGGATCACGATCGCCATGGGCGTCAGGATCTCGTTCCCCGGCTCGTCGCCGCGAAGGGCGAGCGGGAGCAGCGCGAGACCGGCTGCGAGGGCCGTCATCAGGATCGGAGCGAGTCTCTCCATCGCTCCCCGTCGCACGGCCTCGCGGAAGATCTCCACACCTTCGACGCGCTGCAGGTGGCGGATGTGCGAGACCATCATGATCCCGTTCCTCGCCGCGACTCCGAAGACCGTGATGAAACCGATGATGGAGGCCACCGACAGCGTTCCGCCGCTGAGATAGACCCCCGCGATGCCCCCGATCAGCGCGAGCGGCAGATTCAGCAGGATCAGGAGCGCATCTCTCACGGAGCGGAACGTGATGTGGAGCAGCCCCGCGATCCCGAGGACGATCACGACGCCGAGGAAGGAGAGGAGCCGTGTCGTGGTCTCGGCGCTCTCGAACTGCCCGCCGTACTCGACGTGGTACCCGGTGGGCAGTTCCACGCGGGATTCGATGGCTTGCCGGATGTCCCCGACGACGCCGCGGACGTCCCGACCGGCGACGTTGCACATCACCACGATCTTCCGTTGCACGTTCTCGCGGCTGATGAAGGTCGGCGAGCGATCCTCCACGAGCTTTGCGAGGGTCTTGAGCGGGAGCTTCATCCCGCCCGGGGCATCGACGAGCGTCTCCGCCACCGTCTCCGTAGAGGCCGCGCCCACCTCCCCCACGCGCACGAGGAGATCGAAGGAGTTCAGGCCCTCGAGGACTCGACCCACGACTTCGCCGCGGGTCGCGAGCTCGAGCGCGCGCGCGACGTCGGCGATCCGGACTCCGTGCCGGGCGATGGCGTCGCGGTCGAATTCGACGCGCAGGGTCGGGACCTGGGCCTGCTGCTCGGTCGAGAGGTCCACCACGCCGCGGATCCCGCGCAGGTGGCCTTCGACCTCCTCGCCCAGCGTGCGGAGCTTCTCCAGATCCTCGCCGAAGACCTTGACCGCGATGCTCGCGCGCGTGCCGGAGAGCATGTGGTCGATGCGGTGGCTGATCGGTTGCCCGAAGGTGGCCTGGACACCCGGGACGGTGGCGAGGTCGGCACGCAAGGCCTCGAGCAGCTCCTCCTTGCTCCGGCGCGGCTGGCCGAGCCGGACCGGGGCTTCCATGTCGAGCGTGAGATCGATCTCGCTCGCCTCGACCCCCTGGACGTGCTCGTCCTCTTCCGCCCGGCCGGTGCGCCGCCCGATCGCGGCGATCTCGGGATGTTGCATGAGCGTCTCCTCGACGAGGTGCGCGAGCTCGTTGCTCTCGTCGAGCGAGGTTCCCGGCATCGTGACGAGACCGACCACGAGCGCGCCTTCGTTGAACTCCGGCAGGAAGTTCCGCCCCATCGAGGAAGCCGCCAGGACGCTCGCGGCGAGCAGGCCGATGCTCGGCACGGCGACCCAGAAAGGGTGGCGCAGGACCCAGTCCAGCGGTCTCGAATAGAGGGCCTTCAGCAGGTGGACCAGGCGGGGTTCCGCGCCGCTCTGGACCGTGCGACTCCTGGGCAGGAAGAGCGAGCAGAGTACGGGCGTGACCGTCAGCGCCGTCAGGAGCGAGGCTCCGAGCGCGACCGTGAAGGCGAGGCCGAGGGGGTGGAGCAGCCGTCCTTCGACCCCGGACAGCACGAAGATCGGCATGAAGACGAGGACGATGATGAACGTGGCGAGCACGATCGAGGATCGAACCTCGACGCTCGCTTCGTAGACCACGTCCAGCACCGGCCTTCGGCTTTCCAGGGGAAGCCGGCTGTTCTCCCGCAGCCTGCGCACGACGTTCTCCACGTCGATGATCGCGTCGTCGACCAGTGCGCCGATCGCGATCGCCATGCCGCCGAGCGTCATGGTGTTGATCGTGTCTCCCAGCACCCGGAGAACGAGGACGGCGCTGAGCAGGGAAAGCGGCAGGGCGAGGAGCGTGATGAGGCTCGCCCGTCCGCTCGCGAGGAACGCGACGACGATGATCGTCACGACCAGCGCGCCTTCGAGCAGCGCCGTCGTCGTGTTCCTCACGGAATGCTGGATGAAGTTCGACTGCCGGAACAGGTCCTTGTTGATGTGCATGCCGGGAGGCAGGCTCGCCTGGATCTCCGCCAGGGCTGCGTCGAGGCGCTTCGTGAGCTCGAGCGTGTTCGTTCCGGGCTGCTTCTGGATCGCCACGATCACGCCAGGCTCGATGACCGGCTCCCAGTTCGGGCCGCGGCGCGACGCGGCGCCGATTCCGCGCTTGAACGCGGCACCCACGAGGACGGTCCCGAGGTCCGACACGCGCACGGGAGTTTCGCCGCGCAACGCAACCAGGGTGTTTCCGATGTCCTCCGGTGTCCGGGCACGGCCGATGCCCTCGACGATCGTCTCCAGAGGGCCGCTCACGAGGACACCCGCGGCGACGTTCTCGTTCGTCTCCTCGAGAGCGCGTGCGACTTCCGTCGGCGAGAGGCCGAAGGCGCGCAGGCGTTCCGGGGAGAGGATGACCTGATACTGCTTCGTGTCGCCGCCGATCGGCGTGACCTGAGAGACGCCAGCGATCGAGAGCAGACGACGACGGATCTGCGTCGTCGCGGTGGTCCGGAGCTCGAGCTGACTGTGGCTCGGCGAGGTGAGCGAGATGAACAGGATCTCGCCCATGATCGAGGAGGCGGGCGAGAGCTTCGGCGGCTCCACCTGGGGCGGAAGGCTCCCGGATACGGTCGCGAGCCGCTCGGCGACCGTCTGCCGCGCTCGGTAGATGTCCGTCCCCCATTCGAACTCGACCCACACGACGGCGATGCCGACCGCCGTCCCCGACCGGACGCGCCGGACGTCGGGGGCACCGTTCACGGCAGCCTCGATGGGGAACGTGACCTGCGTCTCCATCTCCTTGGGCGAGATCCCGTGTCCCTCGACGACGACGGCCACCGTCGGGGCCGTGAGATCGGGGAAGACGTCGACGGGCATGCGCAAGGTCACGAAAACGCCGACGACCATGAGCAGCCCCGCCATGAAGAGCACGGGGACTCGGTGGGAGAGCGACCAGCGGATGAGGAAGTTGACCATGAGGCTTCGTCTCCCGGCCTAGTGCGCGTGGCCTGCGCCGAAAGACGCGGGCGAGAGCGCGGCCAGCTTCACGATGTGCGCGCCGCGCGTCGCGACACGCTCGCCCGGCTCGATCCCCCGGAGGACCTCCACCCAGCCTCCGTCCTTCACGCCGAGCTCGAGATCGCGCTTCTGGAACAGCTCGCCCTCGAGCATCACGTACGCCGTCGCGAGCCCCTGGTCCATGACGACGCCCTCGACAGGGATGGCGACGGGCGCCTCATGCTCGCCGGTGGAGATGGCCAGCTCGGCCAGCATCCCCGGGCGGATCGCCCCGTCGGCGTTCTCGATCTCGAATCGGACGAGCAGCGTACGCGACGCGGGATCGACCTCCGGGCCGACGTAGGCCCCGGCGCCGCCCGGACCTCGCAGGTCGAATCGTCGCGTACCCAGGGCTGCGAATTGCGCGACGGCACTGGAGGCATCGCCGATGCGCCCGACGTCGAACTCGAAGACGCGACCTTCGACCCAGATGCGCGAGGAGTCGAGGATGCGGAAGACGGTGTTCCCGGCTTCGACGGAGGCCCCTGCGACGCCGAGAACTTCCACGACGGTGCCTGCGATCGGCGCCTCGAGCGGGAACCGGAGCGGCGTGGCGGGCTTGCCCGCGCCCGCGGCGCCGCGACTCTCGACGAGTCGATCGAGCGTGGCCTTCATCCGCCCGGCCGCCTCGAGGTCGGTTTTCGCGAGAGCGAGACTCTGCTCGGCCTGCTCGAGCTGCTGCTGCGTGCTCAGGCCCTCCGCGCGGAGCTTCCCGATCCGCTCGCGTTCGCGCTCGGCGAACCGGAGCCTCGCCTCCGCCTCGCCCGCCGCGCGCAGCACCTCGAGCGCCTTGAGGTCGAATTCCAGATCGAGGGCGCGCATCTGCGCGAGCTCGGGAGCGCCGAGCGGAGGCTCGACGAGGCCGAGGGCTTGTCGCGCCTCGACCTTGTCCCCGCTCTTCGGAAAGGTCCCGGAAGGCGGAGCCACGAGGCGGCCCGCCACCGAGGAGGACACTACGGCGGACCTGCCCTCGGGTACGACGGCGCGGGCGGGCACCACCAGGCGTCTGCTCAGACTCCGGCTCTCGGCTTTGGCCACGAGGAGCTTCACTTTCCATTGAGGTTCCATCAGGAAGGGAACCGCGTTGGCCGGCTCCTCTCCGCCTTCCGAGTGCGCCGCGCGGTCGGCCTCCGCGGCGCTCGCGTGGACCACGATCGGCCCGAGGTCGATCGATTCCTCGGCTTGCTCGCTCTTCACGCTGAGGCGTCCGACGAAAGTCCCTGGTTCCGCGGGGCTGCCTTCCGGGACGAAGAGTCCCTCGCGCTTCGGGGCATCGACCGAGAGGCGCGTGGCGCCGATCTCGAGGGTGACGGATCCCGAGCGCACCGGCTCGCCGGTCTCGAGGACCGTGAGGTGCGCGAGGAACCGTGCCGGAACCCCGCGGACGAGGTGCGGGTACTCCATGAAGAGAAGCAACCGCTCGCCGAAGACCGTGACGCTCGCGGGGTCGTGCGAGCGTGCCGCGTCCTCCGCGGCCGCGGCGGGTTGGGGGCTGCAGCTCGGACCCAGAGTGAGAGGGAGGACCGTGAGAACGAAGCCGAGAAAGCGATGCCGGATCATGTGCGCTCCTTGGGACGGTTGGACTCGCAGGGTCGCTGCAGCCTCGAGCACGCGGCTTGGGCGACGACGTCACCCGGCTCGAGGCCGGGCGTTCCAACGGAGCGCTAGATCAGGATCGCGTGACTCGAGCGGACGAGTTCGGCGAGGCCAGAGCGCCTCGCCCGCCGGGGTGGCCCGGCGGAAGGCCTCGGGTCGGCTGGGCGCGGATGCTCGAGGACCGTCCAGTGCCGCAGCGGGGGGGGAAGCACCGCGAGCATCCCAGAGCTCGTCGCCGACCTCGGCACCGATCCCCCAGGGGCGATCACGAGCAAGTCCGGGAACTGGATCCGCAGGCCCTCGGGCGCGGGTTCATCCCGGATCCCCTCGATGGGCGGCGCGCTGTCGTGGCAGTGCCCGTGCCAGGCGTCGTGCTCCTCGTCGGGCGAGGTCGGATGGGAATGATCGGTCGCCGCCGCGACGAGGTGCAGGTGTCCTCCCGAAGTCCCGTGCGTGTGGAGCCACGCGGTCCCCCCCTCGAAGGCCGGCCCGACGACGAGCGCCGGCAGCATGGGGAGAACGAGCAGCAGGAACCGCGGCTTCATGTTGGGAGGGATACCATCGAAGGTTCGGCGCGACAACTTCAGTCAATTCGGCACGGGCGCGTCCACCCTCGGCGTCTGCCCCCGCAGCACCGAGTTGTCGTGGAAGAGCCGGCTCTGGTCGATCACCGGAGTCTCGAGGAGCGCCGCGACGTCGATCTGTCCGGATTGGGCGTAGGCGTCGAGGGCGTTCTGCCAGGTCGTCTTCGATACCCAGCCCGGATCGATCCCCCGCTCGAGCATCAGCTTGGCCGTCCTCGGGACGCCGAGCGGGTCGCTGACTCCCCAGTCGGCCGAGCTGTCGACGATCACCCGCTCGGGGCCGTACTTCTTCACGATCTCGACCATCCGCTCCGAGCCCATCTTCGTGTGCGGGTAGATCGTGAAGGCGGCCCACGCGCCCGCCTCGAGCACGTCCTCGACCGTCTCCTCGTTGTTGTGGTCGATCACCAGCTTCTGCATCGGCAAGCGCAGCTCCTGCGCGATCTTCAGGGAGCGCCGGATCCCGTTCTTCTTGTCACGGTGCGGCGAGTGCACCATCACGACCATGTCGTGCTCGACCGCGAACTGGACCTGCCAGACGTAGGCCTTCTCCTCGGCCGGCGTGATCTCGTCGAAGCCGATCTCGCCGATCGCGACGACGCCCTCCTTGAGCGCGAAGCGCGGCACGAGCTGGAGCACCTCCTTGGCCAGACCCTCGTTGTTGGCCTCCTTCGAGTTCAGCCCGATGGCGCAGTAGTGCGCGACGCCGAACTGCGAGGCCCGGAAACGCTCCCATCCGACCAGCGACGAAAAGTAGTCGACGAAGGTCCCGAGCTGCGTCCGCGGCTGCCCGACCCAGAAGGCCGGCTCGATCACGGCCCGGATCCCGGCCGCGGCCATCGCCTGCAGGTCGTCGGTCGTCCTGCTGGTCATGTGGATGTGGGGATCGAAGAACCTCATGGCATCAGCCTACTGCCTCGTCGGATCGAGCTCGCGGAACACGGTCTGGCCGATCTTCCCCTCCAGCGCGCCCAGCATCGACCCGGCCACGGCCGGATCGCGCTCGCGCTCGAGGAGCTCCGCCAGCCGCTTCGTCGCGCCCGCGCGGGCCAGTGCGATCGCCGCCGCGCGCCGGCCCAGTGTATTCGAGCCGGCCAGCTCCTGCTCGATCGACCGCAGTCCGCGCTCGCCGCCGTGGCGGCCGAGACACAGCCAGAGCTCGGGCTGCACGTTCCGGCCCGCACTGCGACGCTCTTCCGCCAGGTCGAGCGCCATGCGCGCGAGCTCGGCGTCGAGCCTCGCGTCGAGGCCGTGGACGCGCCACAGCGGAGCCTCGACGAAGAGCGCCTTGATCGCGAGCTGGCGGAAGGCGAGATCGTCGAAGTTCGCGGCGGGGAAGCCGGTATCGCAGGCCGCGGCCTCGAACACGGCGCGGATGCTGGAGCGGCAGCCCTCGCCGGCGCGCCAGACGAAGCGCTCCGGACTGGGCAAGAGCTGCAGCGAGCGATGGAGCGCGACCATCTCCCCCACGTCGGCGTACCGGAAGGCCTCCTCGATCGCCTGGGAGAGCGTCGGCTCCGGGAGATCGGTGCGCGAGAGCACGAGCAGGGCGCGCACCGCGTCGAGCGTCGTCCAGCGCTCCGGGTTCCACCCCGCCGACGCCTGCGCGGCTCGCGAGGTCTCCGCCTCGCTCGGCGCGAACGCGCCGTGGGGCGCGTGCCGGCTCGCGAGAGAGAGGTGCGCGCTGAAGCGCTCGGGCTCGACGCCGCGCGCGACCTCCGCGCGCGCCCGCCCGAGCCAGCCTGCGGCAACTCCCGGGAGCCGGCGCGCGAGCATCTCCTCGAGAAGCTCGCGGGCTCCGTTCACCGGATGCGCTCTCCTCCCGGCAGGCCGGCGGCGAGCGCCAGGATCGAGAAGCTCGTGGCGTAAGTGACGTTGTAGAACGACCCGGGGAAATCCTGGCTCGCGCCGTCCTCCCACTGCGTCTTGACGAGCTCGCGCCGGAGCTGGGCGTGCCAGGCCTCGCGCTCACCCTCCGGGAGCTGGTTGATCGCCAGCGCCGCGTGGTAGTGCCCGAAGTAGTAGAAGTAGCCCGCGTTCGCGTACCAGGACTCGTGCGGCACCGGCATCAGCCGCGCCACGTCGAGGAAGCGGTGGTGCTTGAAGAACTGCTCGAGCCCCCAGCGGATCCGGTCGTCGGTGACCTTCGGGTCGGCCGCGCGGCGCCGGGCCCACCCGCAGATCTGGATCCGGCCGAGCGAGCCCTTGATCTCGTTGATCCCCTCGCCGCCGGTGAGGCGCGGGACCGGGTCGTGGTCGTAGGTGTAGGCCCCGCTCGGCAGCGCGCACATCTGCACGTAGCGGACGGCGCGGTCGATCACCTTCTGGTCGATCGGCCAGCCGAGGCCCTTGGCGTCGAGGAGCGAGGGGATCACGCACGCCGTCGAGAAGGACGTCGACCACGTCGGCCGCCGCGAGATGGCCGGCCCCTCGTAGTAGCCCCAGCCCCCGGCGGGCTCCTGCACCGCGGCGAGGTACTGGTAGAAACCGATCCCGCGCTCCTTGATCTTCTTCGACCAGGTCTCGTTCTGGAAGCGCGGGTCCTTCGCCGCCATCACCATCGCGTTGAAGCCGTAGAGCGAGGTCCAGGTGTTGTCGATGTCCCAGTCGTTGCCGCGCTTGGGGATCGGGTTCTCCACGAGCCAGTTCATCGAGCGCTCGAGGGCGTCGCGGCGCGCGGGCGTCTCTTCCGCGGCCATGAGCGCCATCGTGCACAGCGCGCCGCCCGCCATCTTCCAGGCGTAGAAGCTCGCGTTGCTGTAGTTGATCTCGAACAACGACTCGACCGTGCTCGTCCCCCACGAGCCGTCGGGATTCTGCCTCGCGAGCAGGAAGCCGACGGCCTTCGAGATCGAAGTGCGCGCCTCGTCGCCGGTGGCGACGACCGGCGCGGCTTTCGGCGGCTGGGCCGCGGCCGGCCTCGGCGCCGGGTCCTGCACCGCGCAAGCGAGGAGGAGTGCTCCGATCAAGCGGTCGCTTCCTTCTTCTCGCTCTTCTTCTTCATCTTCTCGATCTCGCGCGCGACCTCCTCGACCCTGTGCTCGGCGCGCATGAGTTTGAGCTTGATCTCGAGGGCGCCGCGGGACTTCCTGGCCTGGGCTTCCTGCAGCGCCTTCTCCGCCTTCTCGAAGGCCAAGGTGAGCTCCTTCTCCTTCTTCGGCAGCTCGTGGCCCATGAGCTCCTCCTGCCCCTTCTTGGCGAGTTCGTAGCCGCGCTGCGAGAACTCCAGCCGCTTGCGGCCGCGCGAGAGGACGAGCTCCTTCGTGAGCTCCGCGAAGTCCTCCTGCTTGTACATGGCCTCGAGCTCGGCCAGCTCCTGGCGGCTCTCCTCCATGTTCTGCTGCGAACGGTCGAGCGAGAGCTGGCGGTCGGCGACCTGCGTCGGCTTGTCGAGATTCAGGAAGTTGTCCAGCTCCTTCTTGGCCGCTTCGAGCTTCACAGTGGCCTCCTTCACGGAGGCATCGGCCTCGCGCTCCTCCGCCGCGGACGAGAGCTTGGCGATCTCGAGCTCCATGCGCGCGTATTCGAGCTCGTGCTCCTTCTTGAGCATCTTTTCCGCTTCCTCCTCGGCCGCGTCGGCCTTGGCGGTCGCGGGTTTCCCGCCCCCGTCCGAGGATGGCGCGTCGGCCTTGTGGTTCGAGCTCGTGGAGGAGCAGGCGAAGCACGCGAGGAGGAGCGGGAGGGCGAGGAGGACGCGGAACGGGGTCTTCATCGGATTCCTTGTGGGAGTGGGTTGGACATCGATCGCGCTTGCGGCGCGCCTCACGGACCGGATCGGGTGCCGGCGTGCAGCGCGAGGATCGAGAAGCTCGTCCCCGCGATGCGCATGCAGGACATGTTCGGGAAGTCGATGCTGGAGCCATCGTTCCATTGCACCTTGACGAGCTCGGCGCGCAACTTCGCGTGCCAGGCCTCGCGCTCGGCGGCGGGCAGTTCCTCGATCGCGAGCGCGGCGAAGTAGTGCCCGAAGAAGTAGAAGTAGGCGGCGTTGAAGTACCAGGACTCGTGCGGCATGGGCTTCATCCGCGCGGCGTCCAGGAAGCGGTGCTCGTCGAAGAAGGCCTTCAGGCCCTTGCGGATCTCCTCGTCCGTGATCTTCGGGTCTCCGGCGCGCCGCCGGGCGAGGTTGCACACCTGGATCCTCCCGAGCGACCCCTTGATGTCGTTGATCGACTCGCCGCCGACCCAGGGAACCGGGCTGTGGTCGTACGTGTACGCGCCGCTCGGCAGGCGGCAGCGCTTCACGTAGTCGACGGCCCGCGCCGTCACCTTGGGATCGATCGGCCATCCCATCTTCTGCGCGTCGACGAGGGCCGGGATCACGCATGCGGTCGAGAACGACGTCGACCAGGTGGGGCGGCGCGACACCACCGGGCCCTCGTAGTAGCCCCAGCCGCCGGCGGGCTCCTGGTTCTGCTCGAGGAGCGCGTAGAACTCCTTCGCGCGGGTCTCGATCCTGCCCTTCCACTTCTCGGACTGGAAGCGCGGGTCCTTCGCCGCCGCCACCATCGCGTTGAAGCCCCAGAGCGCGGCCCACGAGCAGTCGACGTCCCAGTCGCTGCCGCGCTTCGGCACGCGTGAGACGAGGAGCCATTCGAGGGACTTGTCGAGCGTGCCGCGGCGCTCCGGCGTGTCCTCGAGCGCCGCGAGCGCCATGAACGCGAGGCCGTTCGCGGCCATCTTGAAAGCGTAGTAGGTCTCCGGCGAGAAGCCGATGAACTGGACGGAGTCGATCGCGCCGCTGCCCCAGGAGCCGTCGGGATGCTGCTCCTTCTGGAGGTACTCCGCGCCGCGGCGCGCCGACGACCGCGCCTCGTCGGGGCCGGGACCCTGCGCGGTCTTCGCCTGGTTCAGGCCGAAGGACGGGAGCGCTGCGAGGCCAAGAACACTCAGCAAGCTCGCGGAAGGGCGTGCCATGTCCCCGATCCTAGCAATCGAGAGTGGGCCGGAGGAGCGGCGCCCGGTCAGAATACGGTGTAGACGAACGGCGCGACGTAGGGCACCGCCTGCAGGAACACGAAGACCACCGCCGCGGGGAGCAGGAACAGGATGATCGGCGCCAGCCACCAGTACGGACCGCTCCACAACCCGCGCAAGAGCTCGACGGAGGTCGAAAGGCCCAGGCGGAGGGATCGGAGGCGACTCATCGACGGCGGCTTGCGCTACACAAGGATGACAGTCGCCGAGGAAACGCGCCACTCGCGCGGTCGATCCCGATGACACCCCGCGCCATCGATGTGAACGCTTTCTACGAGAAGCGTCCCTTCCCGGGGTACATGCCGAGCGACGACGCGCCGGCGCTGATCGATCGGGCGCGAGGGTCGGCCTTCCTCCGCGCGCTCGACGCGGGCATCCCGGCGCGGGCGCGCGTCCTCGACTGCGGAGCCGGGACGGGCCAGCTCTCCGCGTTCCTCGCGCTGGCGGCCCCCGGTCGCACCGTGATCGCGGTCGACGCGTGCCGCGCGTCGCTGGCCGAGGCGGGTCGATTCCGGGCGCGCGCCTCGATTCCGAACCTGCATCTCCTGCGCGCGGACCTCTTCGCTCTGCCTCTGCGGGAGAAGGCCTTCGACGTCGTCGTCTCGCGCGGCGTCGTCCACCACACGCCCGATGTCGAGCGGGCGATCGCGTGCGTCGCGCAGCATGTCGCGCCGGGCGGATTCCTGGTGCTCGGCTTCTACGAGACGGCCGCGCGCGGATTGCATCGAGCCCGGCGCGCCGCGGGACGCGCCGTGGGAGGACCGATCCGGTGGCTCGACCCGATCCTGCGGCGGGGCGACCTCGACGAAGAAAAGAAGAAGACCTGGATCGAGGACCAGTACCGCCATCCGCTCGAGCGCATCCTACCGCTGCCGTGGGTCCTCCGACTCCTGCGCGCACGAGGATTCACCTGGATTCGGACGGTGCCCCCGGCGCCGGCCGAGGCGTCGCTCTTCGACGCGACGGACGAGCCCTCGGCGCTCGGGATCCTCTCGCGCCGCGCCGGCTGGTTCGCGCGCGGGCTCGGCGACGAGGACGCGGGGCTCGTGTGCGTCGTAATGCGGGCTCCAGCGAGCGGCTAGGCGTCCCGTTCGCGGATCTCGCCCTCGATCGCGAGCACATGGAGCCCGCTGCGCTCGAACACCGCCACCGCGTCGGCCTCGCCGCGCGCGATCGGATCTCCGCGCAGATTGAGGGACGTGTTCACGAGGACCGGGACGCCGGTTCGCTCGCCGAACTGGACGAGCAGCTCGTGGAAAGCCGGATCGGTCCTCCGGTCGACGAGCTGCGGACGTGCGTTCGGATCCACCGCGCCGCTTCGCGCCGGCGCGGCGACGTGGAGGAAGGGCGCGAGCGCTTCGGTGCCGGACTGGAGCTCGTAGAATTCGCCCGCGCGCTCCGCGGGCACCGCGCAGCACGACGGGAAATAGGCCTCGCGGCGCTTGACCGACGCCGCGATCTTCTCGCGGGCGAGTATCGAGCGGTTCCCGAGCGACCGCGCGCCCCATTCGAAGCGTCCGCGCGCCCAGCCGACCGTCCGGCCCTGCGCCAGCGCCTCCGCGAGACGCTCGACGACGCCTGCGTGCTCCCCTTCGGGGGCGACGGCCTCCCCCAGGAACGCGTGGGCGAGCGGCGAGCGCGCCGGCCTCCCCAGCGCGTGCGCGACGACGAGCGCGGCCCCGAGCGCGGCGCCGGCGTCGCCCGGCGCGGGCGGAACGAAGAGCCTCCGGAACGGCCCCTCCGCGGCGAGGCGCGCATTGAGCTCCGCGCATCCGGCCAGCGCTCCGCCGAAGCACAGGTTCTCGCTCGGCACGCGCCGGTGGAGCTCGCGCGCGACGTGCAGGAGCCCGTCCCCCACCGCCAGCACGACGCTCGCGGCGAGGTCGGCGTGCGTCCGGTCGGCGCCGGTCCACTTGAGCGGCGCGCCCGCCGCCCGCGCGGGTCCGAGCGCTTCGCCCAGGCGCTCCAGGTCGAGCTCGAAGCTCCCGTCCTCGGCTGGGTGCACCGCGGCCGAGATCTCACCAGCTCGCGTCGGTTTCCCCGAGCTCGCGAGCGCGAAGAGCCGTCCGAATCCCTCCGCGCCACCCAGTCCGAGCCGCTCGCTCGCCGTCGCCGCGAGCAGCCCGAGCGAGTGCGGGTGGTGGATCTCCCCCAACACGTCGAGCTCGTTCCCCCGTCCGCGCGCGAGCGTCGTCGCGGCCCATTCGAGCGCTTCGTCCGCGACGAGCACCGCGGCTTCCTCGAAGGGCGAGGCGAAGAACGCGTTCCCCGCCCGCGCGCGCTGGCTCTCGACGAAGAGCACACGCTCCGGATCGACCCCGAGCTCGTCGCAGATCCGGCCGCGCACCCACAAGCGATCGCCCAGCCAGGGAAACAGGACCTTGGGAAAGCTCCTCCACGATCTCGGAAAGCTCGTCATCTCCTCGGCGAGCAGCCGCTCGAAGCGCCGCGAAGGCTTTTCCGCGAAGACGACGTGGTCGAGATCGCGCACGGAGAGACCGGCCTCCCCGAGACAGAATAGCGCGGCCCGGCGCGGGAATGAGGCGTCGTGCTTCTCGCGCGAGAAGCG
>JBJXFB010000142.1:0-3545 GCA_046155895.1 Planctomycetota bacterium
CGTCGAGAGGCGCACGATGCTCACGCTGTCCGAAACGTGGTTCACCACCCACGCCTCGTCGTTCGTCCGGGCGCGGACCGACACCGGATCCAGGCCCACGGGGACGCTGAACAAGGGCGTCAGCACCGCTCCGCTCGCGTCGAAAACCTCCAGGCGGGCATCCGCCGTGTTCACCGCCAGCAGCCTCGAACCGTCCGGGGTCCGGTCGAGCGGGTAGACGTGCGGCGTCTCCCAGTTCACGAACGCCCCGGGAGACTGCGCCCAGGCCGTCGAAATCGCGACGAGGACGATGACGGGAGCTGTCAGAACGTTCTGGAGCTTCAAGAAGGGAATCCTCTCTGGGAGCGAGCGGCGCGCGGTACGCGAGCCCTCCCAAGATATCCTCGAGTCGCCGGATTCGCCCCAAGCTCGAGGATCACGGACTGACTGGGTTCCGTGTGGTGGGCCGCAACGTTACTCCGGTGAAACTCGGAACTTGGAGAGAGATGCGGTCTGGCGGGCTTCTCCAGCGTCGCAACCCATCTCGCAGCCTAGGGCTAAGTTCGTGATGCAACACGGAACCCAGTCAGTTTGGGAGGATCACCAGGGGATCCGGTACCCGTTCGAGACGTTGAAGGTCTCCCCGCTCGGGCTGGGGCAGAAGGAATGCGCCGGGTCGCGATAGTACGCCTGGTAGAAGCGCGTCGATCCCGGCGCGATCGGATCCCCCGCCGCCGCCGAGCGTGTGGTCACCGAGGGGTCTCCCGGGCCGGGCGCGGTCACGACGCCGCTCACCGCGTTCTTCGTGTACAGGCGCTTCAGGGTACCGCCGACGCAGCGCACGCCGTCGCCGTAGGGCACTCCGGGCCCCAGGTCGATCGTCCCCTGCAGGACGATCGAGAGAGCGTCCGGGAGCTCGCCCGACGACGTGAACACCACCGTGTCCGGGCTCGTCGCCCCCCTCGCCGAGAGCCATGCGCCCGCGCTACCCGCCTGGGAGTTCGCGCAACCCCGGCCGGCGACACCGGCATTAGCGCAGGGGCAGGCAGTCGCCAGGGTGCCGTCGCCGGCGCAGAAGGAGATCCCCGGCCCGCACGCGCGGCTCGAGGGATCCGCGGGGTCGCTGCCTCCGTCGATCTCGTCCTGGTCGAGACAACCGTCGAGGTCGCGATCGATCCCGAGGCGTGTCGCCGTGCCGCGCGGAACGACGGTGTAGGTCAGCTCGCTCCCGGGTGTCGCGGCCGCTGGGCGCGGGGCCGCGGCGACCAGCTCCCCCGCGCGGTCGGACTGGAAGAGGCTCGGAGCGACGTACGCGTAGCCGCGCGGGATTCCGCCTTGGACGCCCTTCACGACGAGGCCCACCTTGCTCGTGTTCGCTTGCGCGATCATGTCCCCGATCAGCGTCAGCTGGCCAGGCACGGGACTGCTCGCGTCCCGAAGCGTCGTCTGCGTTCCCACCGCCGCGTGGGTGTCGCGACTCGGCGGACCGGGCGGCTCTTGGTCCGCGACCAAAGTCGATCCCTCGGGAAGTTCGGAGCCCGAGAACGCGAGCATGAACGCGACGAGGTCGGCCGTCTCCTGGTCGTCCTGGACATCGAAGGAGGACGAATTCATGAAGCGGGCGATCGAGTCGATCGCTCCGTCGTGCTGGAGGCCGAATCCCGAGCGGTTCACGAGCTGGGTCGCGTCGAAGCCGACCTTCTCGTAGAGGTTCCGGAGCTGGGGAGTCTTCAGGGTGACGTTCGTCAACCCGTCGCTCGCGACGAGCGCGAGGTGATTCTCGCCGTTCGGCCCCAACGGGAACGGCACGAAGACGCCTCCCTGGACCCTGTGATCGCTCCCCGCGCCCGTCGGCAGCGTGTGGCAGGCGGCGCAGGAAAGAACGCCGTCGATCTGGCTTCGGTAGAGGAGCAGTCCGTTCCTCGCGTTCCCGTTGGGCAGCGGCAGTCCGGGCGGACGGAAGCGGCCGGTCGTCTTGTGACCGGGCAGAGGCAGGTCCGTGGGCAGCGCGTTGTTGAACTTCCGGAACGGGTTCGGCGGATACGTGATGGTCGCGAGGAAGTCCTCGAACTCGGCCATCTCGGCCGCGGTGAGGTTCGCGTCGTCGCCCTGCAAGCCGATGAAGGCCCCGTTGAACTCCTCGATGCCGGCGCGGTCGCCGCGCCAGTGCAGCGGCTCCTTGCCGATGATGTCCTGGAGCGTCTGCGTCGTCATCGGGCCCTTCATCGGGTGCCAGGGCTGGAAGACGCTCCCCTGCCCGGGAAGGGTGCCCAGGTTCTGGCCGGCGAGCGATTTCATGTCGCCGGAGGGGTCTCCCAGATCCCACGACAGCCGATCCATGCGCCCGTCGATGTGGCACGAGGCGCAAGCGATCTGGCCGAGCCCGGAGTTCTTGTGCGTGTCGTACAGGTGCTTGCGGCCGATGCGGATCGCCGCCGGCGAGGAGTCGTGGAAGGAGATGCGGGCGGTCTCCGTCTCGCTCCCGAGGTCGATGACCGAGATGTTCCCCTCGAACTTGTTGAGCACGAAAAGCCGCGCGTGCCCGGCGTCCAGGGCGATGCCGGTCGGCCCCTCGCCGACGTCGATCGTCGGCGCGAGCCCGGCGCGAGCGCCGGCCGCATCGATCACGATCACGTTGTTCGAGCCCATCCCGGTGACGTAGCCCTTGGTGCCCGAGACGTTCCACACGATGCCGCGCGGGTCGCCGATCGAGCGTTCGCGCTCCGCCTGCGGCACGGTGGGCAGCGCGTAGGTGAGGTGCGGGTTCAAATCCGTGACGCCGAGCCCCGCAGGCCCGGAAGGGTCGACGCGAGCCAATTCGACGCGCGTGAACTTGCCCTTCAAGACCGGCTCGAATCGGACCTCGTTCGTCGCCTCCGTGCCGACGACCGTCACCTGGCCGTTGGCCGGGTTCACGGCGATGGCCATGCAGAGATTCATCAGGCGGCGCGCGTACGCGACCGCGAGAGTCGCGGAGTCGATCACGGCGACGTCGTTGTCGGAGAGGTCCCACCCGACGGGCCGACCCGAGGCCGGAGCCTTCACCCCGGTCACGAAGCTCGTCCAGTCGTGCTGGTTGTCGTCCATCCACTGCCCGGCCGCGTTCTTCCGCACGATCAGTCCGACGGGCGGGGGCGGCGGATTGGCCGGATTGACCGGAGGCGAGAAGGAGTTGCCCTGGTTCGGCGGCGGGTTCACGCCTGCGTAGGGACCCGTGGGATCGTTCACCGCGTTCGGCGGATAGGAGGTCGCGATGCCTCCCCCGCCGAGGATCGTGGTGGAGTTGCCGGACTCGAAGACGGCGACGTACACCTTCGTCCCGTCACCCGACACAGCCATCGCGCGCGGGTCCTCCCCGTCGATCGCGATCCGCGTCGGAGCCTGCGACAGGCTCGCCAGGTCGTAGACCAGCACCGTGTTCGCCTGCGAGCAGGAGACGAACGCCCGCGCCGGCGTCCCCCCGAACACCACGTCGCACGGCTCGTCGTCCGTCTTCAGCGTCGCCACTACGCTCCGCGTCGAGAGGCGCACGATGCTCACGCTGTCCGAAACGTGGTTCACCACCC
>JBJXFB010000113.1:0-10371 GCA_046155895.1 Planctomycetota bacterium
CCGAGTACGGCCCGCCCCGAAGCCGGAGTTCAATTGGGGGCTCGATGACCTTGGGCCCGTCTTTCCGTCCCTCATCAAGCTAGGAGGGCCGACCCGTCAGGAGGCGGATCGGCCCTCGTCTCAGCACTCTCCCTCAACCCACATCAGAACATGGACAGTGAAGAGGCCTTTTCAAGGTACCCCGCGAGCCTCCCGGCCGATAGGTCCCGCGCCCCCCCTACCGGGGCTGCGGCGGTGCCGACAGGCCCGGGATCCCGGCCTTCGTCCAGGCCTCCACGGACGCTCGCGGCAGGAAGATCCGGTACCGCCCGTCCAGGAACGGCGCCTTCGCGTCCCCCCGCAGCTGCGCGCCGTCCGTGAGCTCGATCTTCACCCCGCTCTCCTGCGCCGTGACCTGCATCCGATCGGCGAAGAGCTTGCGCTCCAGCTTCCCGCTCGCGTCGAGCTGATCGAGCCGCACGTCGCGGAAGACTCCCGCTTGGACGCCGCCGAGTCCGGTGAGCCTCCACCATCCGTGCTCGACGTCCTCGCGCAGGAGAAGGTTGAGCGAGGCCCGGACCGCGCCGAGGTCCCAGAATCCGTCGTCGGTGGGCGGCGCTTGGTCCTCGGGGCGGAAAAGCTCGGCCAGCGCCGTGATCCAGTCGTCCGGGTCGATCTCCGGAAGCTCGATCCGTCGCATCCCGCCCCGGCCGGATTCCGTTCCGGGCCCTTCGAACGGGAACGTCTCCCCTCCGCGCTTCTCGTAGCCGTTTTCGAGCACGATCGTGAGCGAGCGCGCCGCGCGGCTTCCTTCGAGGCGCAACCGGTCCGCGGCCAGCGTTCCGACGGGCCGGCCCTGGTCGTCGAAAGCGCGGAGCACGACGGGTCCGGTGAACCCCTCGGGCGAGAGCGTGCCGGTCTCGAGCAGGTCGTAACTCGTCACCTGCTCGACGGCGAGCAGGGACCGCAGGGAGATCTGGATCTCGCGGTTGCGCCGCTCGATCGCGGCCGCTTCCTCCGTCGACGCTTCCGGCTCCGGCGCGGGATCCGGCGGAGCCTCGGAGGGCGCGACGGCAGCGCCCGAAGGCTCCTCGATCGGCTGGAAGCTCGCCGCCGGCTTCTCCGTCGCGGCGGACAGCTGCGTGAGCGCCTTCGAGTACCGCAGCCACTCCTGCTCGCGCTCGATCCGTTCCGAGGCCGCCGACTTCAGGTCGTCCTCCAGCACCGCGATCCGCATGCGCGCGGCGTCGAGCTCCGCGCGGAGTCCATCGATCTCGTCGCTCGTGCGCGCGGCCGCGCCTGGAGCGTCGGTACCCCGGGGCGATTCAGCCGTCGCGGCCGTCTCGACGCCCGCGGACCGATCGCAGGCAGCGACCAGCGCGAGAACCGCGGCCGCCGCTACTGCTCGGCGTCCCAGTCCGCGCGCTTGTTCTTGTTCCACCAGTTCAGCCACTTGTCGGGATCGCGCTCGTCGTGCTTGCTGAGCTTCGCAAGGCTCGTGATGATCGGCGCCGCGATCACGTCGTAGCGCTCGCGCGCGATCCCATCGTTCACGTTGCCGTCCTTGGCGCCTTTCGCGGACATCAGGACCTTGAGCAGCGATTCGAAGGCCGACTTGCGGGTTTCGAGGTCGACATCCTCGAACCGGCCCAGCGCCTCCGCCGCCGCGCTCACGAGCGTCGGAGTCGGATGCTGGAGGCCGTTGACCAGCTCCTTGATCGCCTTCTTGTTCTTCGTCTCGCCCAGGCTGAGGATCAGGCGCTGCTGGACCGCCACGTCCTTCTTGTGGTTCTTGTGGCCGATCCAGCTGATCAGGGCGTCCGTGCTCTCGGGCCCCATCTGACCCAGCGCCGTCGCGGACGCGAGATAGAGCTGGTTCTGCGGCGCTTCACCTTCCCTCTCCAGCCGGCGCTCCTCGAAGCACTTCGAGAGGCCCTTGACGATCGCCGTCTTGTCCTTCGGCCCGGAGTTCTGGAATTCCTGGAGGAGCTGGTCGATGACCGCGATCGCGTCCTTGTCCTCCTTGCCTTCCTTGCCGGAGTGCGCCTTGAGCTTGGCGAGCATCTCGGCGATCTCGGGCCGCTTGTCGGTGGGCCCCGGGGGCGGGTCCTGGAGCGCGATCGGTTGGAAGGAGAGGAGAGAGAGGAAGAGCAGGGCTGCCTGGATCATGTCGACCACCTTCGCGAGCAGGTTGGGCTTCGCGGCCACCTTATCGGATCGACCGCTCCCGGTCACCAGGGCCGCGTTCGCGGAAGGCCCCCTCGGATGCCCTCGCGCGCCCTTTCTTCCCCCGGGATCGCCCGGACTCCCCTTCGAGGACCGCCGCGAGAGCTGCGCCCTTGGCCAGCGTCTCGTCGTCCTCGGCACGCGCGTCGGAGGACCACGTAATGCCACCGCCGACGTGGAAGGAGACCTCGGCGGGCGTCCCCGGCCTCCACACGAGGGTGCGGATGAGGATGTTGAAGGTCGCGCGGCCGTCGAGGCCTAGGAACCCCAGCGCCCCGGTGAAGAAGCCGCGCCCCTCGCCTTCGAGGCGGGCGATCGCCTCCATGGCCGCGAGTTTCGGCGCGCCGGTGACCGAGCCTCCCGGGAAGAGCGCGGCCAGCAGGTCGACGGCGTCGACGCCGGGGAGCGGGCTGCCGACGACGTCGGCGGAAAGATGATGGACCGTCGCATAGCTCTCGAGATGCGGATGGCGTTCGACACGGACGCTGCCCGGTAGGCAGACGCGGCCGAGGTCATTGCGCTCGAGGTCGACGATCATCGCGAGCTCGGCCAGGTCCTTCTCGCTCGAGAGCAGCTCGCGCGCACGGCGAGCGTCTTCCCCGGGAGTCCGTCCGCGCGGAGCGGTTCCCTTGATCGGCCGCGTGCGCGCGAGCCCGCCGTCGAATTCGAGCAGGAGCTCGGGCGAGGCGGAGAGGAGCGCGAGTCCGCCGCCCCAGGCGAGGAAGCCCATGTAGGGCGCGGGATGGCGCGCGCGCAGCGCGCGGTAGAGATCGACGGCGTCCCCTTCCATCGACCGCGTGAACCGGTGCGCGAGGTTCACCTGGTAGTAGCCCCCGGCTGCGATTTCCTCCCGCGCGCGCTCGATTCGCGAGCCGTGCTCGACGGCCGAAGTCCACCGCACGAGCGGGCCGAGGGGACGAGGCGCGGGAGCTCGCGGCTGCGGAGCACCGAGCTGCGCGAGGATCTCGCGCCGTCGATCTTCGACACCGGGTCGACCGTCGCCGGGATCGTCCCCGAGCACGAGCCAAGCTCCACCGCTCCGCTCGTCCCGCACGATGAAGTCGACGTAGAGCCCTCCGACGATCCGCGGGGATCGCCAAGGATCGGTCCGGACGTCGACTGGACGCTCGCCCGACACGCCGAGGTCGTACGAGAGGGCGCCCAGGAATCCGCCTTGGAACGGCCCGGGCACGGGATCGGCGTCCTCCGCCCGCAAGCGGCCGAGCATCGGGCGGAGACCGACGAGTTCGGAGGGAAGCTCGACGCCTTGGATCGGATCGAATGCGACCAGGCTGAAGCGCCGCGGATCACCACCCGCGCTGTCGAGCGCGACCAATCCGCGCCGGGAGCGCAGTCGCGCGAGCAGCCCGCCCGCATCGAGCGCCGAGGAGAGGCCGAAGACTCTCGGACGGAAACGCACGGCTAGACCTCCGCTATCCGTGTCGTGGTCCGCGGGAAGGTCGCGCCGAAGCGCGCACGGTAGTACGTGGCGAGGAGCGCGCAGCCGATCAGGAGCAGCGCGCCGAGAAAGAAAGGGCTGCGAGCGCCGAAGGAATCGAACGCGAGGCCCGCGCACACCGGCCCGGTCGCGCGGGCGAGGCTCAACATCGACTGGTTGATGCCGAGGAAGGCGCCCTGCTCCGCGGCGGGCGAGGCGCGCGAGACGAGGCTCTGGAGCGTCGGGTTGTTCAGCCCGAAGCCGATCGGCAGGATCGCGCAGGCGAGGATCACCACGGACCAGGACGTCGCGAAGCCGAGGATCGCGTAGGAGACGGCGAGGAGGATCGGGCCCGCGATCGCGAGGCTCGTCTCGCCGAATCGCGGCACGAGGCGGCGGATCAGTCCGCCCTGGACGACCGCGGACAGGATTCCGATCAGGCCCATGTACCTCCCCGCGATCGGTGCCGCGGCGATGACCTGGTCGAAGGTCGCCTTCTCCACCGACTCCGCCATGTGGAACACCGCGGGGAACTCTCGCAGCCCGAACACGAGGAACATCGACTCGAAGCCCGCGAAAGCGAAGACGAAGAAGAAGCTCAAGAGCAGCACGATCCCGATCCGCGCATCCCGCAAGGCGCGGCGCGCCTGGTCGAAACGGAAGATCCGCGTCGCCGCGTGCAGGACCCGCGGGGGCTCGGGCAGCTTCAGGTAGCCGAAGGTCGCGGCGGCCAGCGAGAGCCCGGCGGCGAGGAACCCCGGCGCCTGGGGCGAGATCGCCGCGAGCTCCCCTCCGATCCAGGGACCGAGCGTGAACCCCAGGCCGAAGGCCGCGCCGATCAGGCCCATGCCCTTGGCGCGATTCTCCGGCGTCGTCACGTCCGCGATGTAGGCCTGCGCCGTCGAGATGTTCGCGCCGAAGAACCCGGCGAGGATGCGCGAAGCGAAGATCAGCGGCATCGAGTCGGCGAAGCCGAACAGGAGGTATGAGCCCGCCGTCCCGAGTAGCCCGCCGATCAGGACGGGACGGCGTCCGATCCGGTCCGAGAGCCTTCCCCACATCGGGGCGAACACGAACTGCATCCCCGAGAAGCAGGCGAACAGGAGTCCGAGCTCGCTCTGGCTCGCACCGTAGGCCTTCGAGTAGACCGCGAGCAGCGGGATGATCATCCCGAAGCCCAGGAGGTCGATGAAGACCGTCAGGAAGATGAAGACGAGCGGCGAACGGCTCGTGGGCTTGGCCTGGGCCATCGGGCCGGGATTCTAGGCGCGTTTCCCGGGCGGCGGTGGGAAGAAAAGCGCCGGGGTCAAGATCGCGGGCGCGTTCGGCCGATGAGCGCCCTGCCATGAAGAGTCGCACCGCAGCCGTCGTCGTCCTCCTCGCCGCGCTCGTCGGCGGGATGGCGTTCTCGCAGGATCCCCCCGCCAGGGCCGCGGCCCGCCAGGACCCCGTCGCCGAGCGGATCGACAAGCTCGAGGCCGAGCTCGCGACGGCAAAGCTCCGGATCGAAGCCCTCTCGACCGAGATCTCGGACGTGAAGACCAAGATGGGCGCCACCGCCAAGTACGCCGAGAGCCAAGCCAAGGCCGCGGCGGAAATGGAGTCCGTGCTCGCTCAGGCCGAGCGGGAAGGCTTCACGTACGGCATCAACCCCGACTCGCGGCACACGCTCCTGCGCGGCTGGCGCGAACTGCTCGCCACGGCCCAGAAGGACGTGCCCGAGGTCGAAGCACCTCCGCCGCCCGCCCCGGCCGTCGGGAAGCGCGCTCCGCGCAAGCCGTAGAGCGAAACCGCGGCGATCGCTACAGTCCTCCCGCTGCCGCGGGCAGGACTCGAGATGACGATCGTCGCATGGCTGCTCCTCGTTTCTCCGTGGCTCACGGTGCCCGGGGATGGTCGCGCGGGGCCGGCCGAGATCGACGGCGCCCTCCGCCGCGGAGTCGTGATCCTGGTCGAGCGACAGGAGAACTATGCCGAGGGTCGCGGCAACGCGAAGGAGCCGCCGAAGCCCGCTTCGAAGGAGAAGCCTCCGCGCGAGTGGCCGTACGAGGGCGTGTACCGAACCGGCGGCGAGATCCCGATCGGCTACCGCATCGGCGGGACGGCGATCTGCGCGACGGCGATGCTCGAGTCCGCCGCCGCCCAAGGGGAAGAGCCGACCGCGGAGGCGCGCGAGGCGATCGAACGCGGGCTCGCGTTCGTGCTCGAAGGCCTCGAGCACCCGCTCATGAGCGCCGGGTTCGCCGGCGGTTACGACGTGCGCGGCTGGGGGCACGCGTACGCCCTCGGGTTCCTCGTGCGGATGCGCGAGCTCGGGCGCATCCCCAAGGCGAGCCGCGCGAAGGTCGACGCCGCGATCCGCGGGCTGGTCGACACGCTCGAGAAGACGCAGATCAAGAAGCAGGGCGGCTGGAACTACTCGCGCGGGGAGGATCCCGACAACGCGGAGCCGTCGACCTTCATGACGGCTCCGACGCTCCAGTTCCTGTTCGAGGCCGCGCGGGCGGGCGAGAAAGTCGACGCGAAGGTCGTCGAGCACGCCCTGGCCGGGCTCGAGGCGGGGCGGCTCGAGACGGGGGCGTTCCAGTACGGCGTCGATCCCGAGAACCAGTCGGGCGAGGGCTTCGAGGCCGTCGAGGGCTCGATCGGGCGGTCGCCGGCGTGCGAGGCGACCCTCTTCCTGGCCGGCCGGGGGAACGTCGAGCGCATCCGCGGGTCGCTCGAAGCGTTTTTCACGCACTGGGAGTGGCTCGAGCAGCGCCGCAAGCAGACCGGAACGCACGTGGGGCCTTTCAAGATCGCGCCCTACTACTTCTTCTTCGCGCACCGGCACGCCGCGCAGGCGATCGAGCTGCTGCCGGAGGCGGAGCGGGCGGGCTACCGGGAGAAGCTCTACGCTTTGCTCTGGAAGGTGCGCGAGGAGGACGGCGGCTGGAACGACCGCGTGTTCCCGCGCAGCGAGTGCTTCGGGACCGCGATGTCGATGATGGCGCTGCTCGCGCCGAGGATGCCGGTGCCCGCCGGGTGGCCGGCGCCGAAGAAGAAGCCCGGGGCGAAGTAGGCGCATGCTCGGCTTCCTGGTCACCGTCGTCGCGATTTCCGCCGGAACCTGGCGCGAGGATCCCGTGTGGTACGACGGGCTCGCGGAGAAGTGCACCTACGAGGCGACGCGGACGATCTACGGCGTGGAGCGCAAGTACGTCGCGAGCTTCTACACGGACAAGGAGCGCGCCGATCCCAGGACGATGGTGAAGACGGAGGGCGAGGAGTACGTGCTCGTCTTCAAGCACCACGCGGCGGAGACCGTGCCGACCGAGAACTACGACTACCGGTACTCGACGATGAGCTACGTGCGCGCGGACGACCTGGCGCCGTTCAAGCTGACGGCGAGCACCCAGGACGACTGCGGAGCGAGCTTCAAGGAGCTTTGGCGCGACGAGGGGCGCCTGCGCTGGTCGGAATCGGTCTACTTCCCGGGCGGGGGAAGGCGGGAGGGCGCGATCGAGCTGCGCAAGGAAACGATCTTCTTCGACGCGCTCACGCTGACGCTGCGCGACTACCCCTTCGACTCGCCGAAGGAGATGAAGCTGCGCGTCGTGCCGAGCCAGAAGGACGTCCATCGCGTGCCGTTCGAAGCGGAGGAGCGGACCGTGCGCTACGCGGGCGCCTCGACCGAGTCGCTGCCGATCGGCGAGATCCCCTCGCACCGGCTCGAGCTCCTGAAGCCCGACGGAAGCGTGGAAGCGCGCTTCTGGTTCGCCGCGGACGGAAAGGCCCCGCGATTGCACGTCTTGGTGCGCTACGAAGGTCCGCAAGGCATCAAGTACCGGCTCGCGTCGATGGAGCGCACGGCCTACTGGCATCGATGAACCCGTGCGAGCTTACGTCGACGCCTTCCTGAAGGAGCTCGCCGCCGCGCGCGGGGCCTCACCGCACACGCTGCGCGCCTACCGCGGCGACCTCGACGGCTTCCTCGCGTTCCTCGACGAGCGCAAGATCGCGAGCCCGAAGGCCGTCACGCCGCGCGTCCTGCGCTCCTTCCTGGCGGAGCTCGACGGGAAGGAGCTCGCGCGTGCGAGCGTCCAGCGCAAGCTCTCCGCCGTCCGCTCCTTCTTCGCGCACCTCCTCAAGAAGGACGTGATCGACGCGCACCCCGCCGTGCGCATGCGCCAGCGGCGCAGCGAGCGCCGTCTGCCATCCTCCCTCGAGATCGGGGAGGTCGAAGCGCTCCTCGCCGCTCCCCCGCTCGACCGGCACGCCGGGCGGCGCGACCGAGCGATCCTCGAGCTCATGTACTCGGCCGGCACGCGCGCCGCGGAGACCGTCGGCCTCGACCGCGGCGACCTCGACCTCCGCCGCGGCGTGGCGCGCGTCAAGGGCAAGGGCCGCAAGGAGCGCATGGCGCCCGTCGGCAGTTTCGCTGCGAAGGCGTTGCGGGAGTACCTCGAGGACTCGGAGCGCCCCCTGCCCGCTCCGCGCGCGCGCGACGCGGTCTTCCTGAACCCCCGCGGCGGGCGGCTCACGACCCGCACGCTCGGGAGGATCGTCGAGCAGCGCTCCCTGCAGGCTGGCATCCGCCGCCGCGCGACGCCGCACTCGCTGCGGCACAGCTTCGCGACCCACCTGCTCGACCGCGGCGCGGACTTGCGCGCGGTGCAGGAGCTGCTCGGGCACGCGCACCTGACGACGACGCAGATCTACACGCACGTCTCGATCGAGCGGCTGCGGAAGATCTACGAGCAGGCGCACCCGCGCGCGGGGAAGTGAAATCCGGGCTTCAGTAGCCCGCGCGCTTGTCGACCACGTTCAGGAGCGGCTCGCCGGCGTCGAAGCGACGGAGGTTCTCCCGCAGCAGCGTCCAGTGGCGCGCGTCCGTGATCTCCGCGTCGGCCGCGACGTGCGGCGTGATCACCACGTTCGGCAGCTTCCAGAGCCGGTGATCGCTCGGCAGCGGCTCGGGATCGGTCACGTCGAGGCACGCTCCGGCCAGATGTCCGGACTCGAGCGCCGCGACGAGCGCGTCCGTCTCGACGATCTTCCCCCGGCCGATGTTGACGAGGTAGCTCTTCGGCTTCATCGCCTCGAAGGCCTGGCGGCCGAACAGCCCCTTCGTCTCGTCCGTCAGCGGCAGCGCGATCGCGACGACGTCCGCTCGCGACAGGAGCGCGAGGAGCTCCTCGGGCTTCCCCACGTGCTCGACGAAATCGGGTGAAGGCGAGTCGCTGCGGCGCGTGGCGATCACGCGCATCCCGAAGCCCTTGCCCCGGCGCGCGATCTCCGTCCCGATGCTGCCGAGTCCGACGACCAGCAGCGTCCGGTCCTGGAGCGCGATCGGAGTCAGGACGCCCGATCCATCGCGTTTCCAGGCCCCTGCCGCGCGCCCCGCCAGGTGCACCGGCAGGTCGCGCGTGAGGGCGAGCAGCATCGCGAACACGTGATCCGCGATCGCCGGTCCGTGGATGCCGCTCATGTTCGTCAGCACCAGGCTCTCCGGCTCGGCGATCTCCGGGATCGCCAGGTAGCGGTCCACTCCCGCGCTGCCCGCCTGCACCCAGACGAGTTTCCTCGCCGCGCGCAGGAACTCCGGCGTCGCGTAGCTCGCGTCGGCGCCGTGCGCCTCGCCCGCGCGGCGCAGCGCCTCCTGGGCCGAGAGACCGACCACGAGGTCGACCCCCGGCGCCACGAGCGCGATCTCGCCTCGCTGGGTTTCGTCGAGGCCGCGCGCGAAGTAGGTCAGGCGTTCGGGGGCCGGCCCGCGCGCGATGGCGACGCGCGCGTTGCGCAGGGAGCCGATCTCCCCGACTTGCGGAACCGGAGCTCGGCACGACGCCAGGGGGGTGATCAGGAAGAGCAGGTAGGCGAGTGCGCGGCTCATGCGCGCATGCTATCCAGGCGAGGGATGCCTAGACTGCTCGGGCCAACCGTCCCCCATCCCAGGAGCCACTCATGAGAATCCTCCTCCAACTCGCTCTCGCCCTTTCTGCTTCGGCGCCCGCCCTGTCCGCCGATTTCGTCATCACGAAGGAGAAGCACACCGACCGCGCCAAGGTGATGGGCCAGGATCAGCCTGCCAAGGACACGAAGGAGGTCGTGTGGATCGGCAAGGACCGCCTGCGCGTCGAGGAGGGCGACAAGGTCACGATCGTGCGGCTCGACTTGAAGAAGATGTACATGCTCGACACGAAGGCCAAGACGAGCTCGTCGCTCGATCTGCCCGTCGAGGTCTCGAAGATGCTCCCGGAGGAGATGCGGCCGATGATGGAGCAGATGTTCTCCCAGATCACGGTCAGCGTCACGCCGACCGAGGAGACGAAGAAGATCAAGGACTGGGACACGACCAAGTACAAGATGACGATGTCGCTGCCGATGGGCGGATCGATGGAGCAGGAGATGTGGGTCGCGAAGGGCATCGGCGGGAAGCGGGAGGGCTGGCACGACCTGTACGCCGCGGTGATGTCGGCCAATCCCGTTCGCGCGGGGATGGTCGACGAGATGAAGAAGATCGACGGCGTGCCGGTGCTCGTCGAGCGCACGCAGAAGATGATGGGCTCGGAGATCAAGTCGAGGGAGACGGTGATCTCGGTCGAGGAGAAGGAAGCGGCCGAGGGCTTCTACGACCTCCCCAAGGACTACAAGAACAAGCCCTTCGACCCCATGGCGGAGATCCAGATGGGTCCGGGCGGACCTCCGAAGCGCTAGGGAGTTGCCGACTGATCCAGTAGACAATA
>JBJXFB010000150.1:0-93416 GCA_046155895.1 Planctomycetota bacterium
CGCGAGCCGCGCCGAGGCGCGCGCCGCGACGCGGCTCGCGGTGCGAGAAAGTGAACCTGGTGAGGGTTTTCACGGCAACAGCTTCGCCTCGATCAGCGCGTCGGCGACGGCGCGCGCGATCAGCTCCGATCCCGCGTCGAAGGGGTGGACGTCGTTCTTGAAGAGGTGCTCGCCCGTCGCGCGGAAGTGCCGGTCCTCCTCGTCGGCGATGCGCTGGCCTGTCTCCGCCAGCGGCACGCCGCGCGCCCGGGCGACCTCGCGCTGGATCTCCTGGATCCGCCGGAAGCTCTCGACCTGCGTCCGCTCGCACTCGCGGTTCGTGCCGAGCATGTCCCACATCATGATCGCCTGCGTCGCGATGAAGACGCGCGCCTGCGCACCCTCGGCGATCGAGATGATCTGCTCCAGGTTGCGCCTGTAGGTCTCGAAGCCGCGCTCGGGGACCTGGCCGTCGGGATAGCCCGCCTGGCCGCCGCAGTACAGATCGGCGCGCGAGGCGTCGTAGTTCACGATCGCGTAGTAGAAGAGGTCGGCCCGCCGGTGGACGTAGCTCGTCAGGTACCGCCGCGCGATCAGGTAGGTCCGGCTGTTCTGGAGGAGCTTCTCGAAGCTCGAAGGCCGGTCGACGGGCCAGGCGGACCGGTAGTGCGTGTTGTCGCCCGCGGGGACGAGCGCGCCCGCCGTGTAGAGCGCCGCGCGCATGTCGTTCACGGCCTCGTACACGACGACGAGGTCGGGAGCGAGGTCGACGGCGCGCATCTCGAGCTGCACGAGCATCTCGAAGCTCGAGTACCCGGGGGCGCCGGCGTTGATCACCTCGATGCGCGCCCCGGGGCGTTCGACGCGCAGGATCTCCTCGAGTCGCGCGGACCAGACGGCCTCGTCCCTCGACTCGCTCTGCCCGTACACGCTCGATCCGCCCAGCGTGACGATGCGGAAGACACCGGGGGGCTTCTCGCGCGTCGTCTCCTTGCCGCGGAAGCCGAGCGCGTTGTGCGATGCCTGCTGCGGGGCCCCGGGTTCCGTGCGCCACGAAGGCTTGAGCGCGTAGGCGAGGTAGGGATGAGGGATCGTGCGGGCGTCGGCCAGCTTCTGCGCGGCCGGATCGAGCGTCCCGAACGCGATCGCGTCGAAGAGGCCCGGCTGGTAGGTCTTCGCATCGAAGCCGGGAGCGGCTTTCCTGCCGGCCACGACCCCGTCCGCGATGCGCGAGCCGGCCTCGAGGATCAGCAAGAGGAGCGCGAGCGAGACGAGGAGGACGATCGCGACCCGCTTGAACCGCGACGGAGGAGCGCGATACGGCCTCGCGAGGTCGGCGTCGAGCATCCCGTGCGAAGGTATCGGTCCACCCGGGTTGCTACAAGGACACCCATGCCGACCGCCCGCGAACCGAAGAAGCGCAGCTCCGGCCGTCCCCGTTGGTTCAGTCACCGCGGCCTCGTCGCCGTCGAGGCTCTCCTCGTCTGCGGTCTGGCCAAGGACCTCTTCACCAGCGCGGTGAAATCGTCGGGCCTCGCCCCGTACGGGAAAGTCCTGTTCGTGATGGCGTTGACCGTCGGTCTCTTCGGCGGGCTCTTCCTGTTCGTCGAGCGATTCACCGCGCGCACGATGGCCGGCGGCCACAGGCTCGTCCGCGGACTCCCGGTCGCCCTGCCCTTCTGGGTCGCGCACGCGGCAGTCTTGCTCGCGCTGTACTTCGCCTACGCGAACCACCTGGGGATCCAGGTGCTGTGACCGGGCCGGACGAACGGGGTATCCTCGGCGCCATGAAGGTCCCGGCCCTGGCTCTCGTTCTCGTGATCTTCACGGCGGGAGGAGCGCAGGATTCGATCGCGGACATCGCCAAGCGTCTCAAGGACAAGGACGTCGGCACGCGCCTCGTCGCTGTCGACGAGCTCGCGCGGGAGGCCGACCCCAAGGCGGAGAAGGCGCTGCACGGCTCGCTCGCGGACGGCGATTGGGAGGTCGTCGAACGCGCGGCGATCGCGCTGGGAGAGAACGGGACGACGATTTCGCTCGATCCGCTCGTCAAGCTCGCCCTGGACGCGCCCGTCGCGCGGATCCGGCGCGCGGCGGCGCGATCGCTCGGGCGCATCTCGGCCGCCGAGGCGGCGAACCGGCTGCAGAGGAAGCTCACGGGTCCCGACTCGCTCGCGGCGGCGCAGGCTCTCGCGACGGCCGTCGCGGCGAGAGCCGACGACACCCCGATCCAGCTCAAGCCGGCCGAGAAGGCCGCTTGGCAGGGGAAGGACAACGCCGTGCAGGCCGCGGCCGCGCGCGCGCTGGTCACGGCGAGCCGGGACGAGCGCGCGCAGGTCCTCGAGAAGTCCCTGGCCGTGAAGAGCGTCCAGGTGCGCTGCGCCGCGCTCGACGCGTGCGCGGGCGATGCCAGCGAAGCGCTCGATCCCGTCCTCCTCGCGATCCTCGCGGATCCGGAGCTCTCCGATCTCGTCGAGCGCCGGGCGCTCGCGCACCTGCGCGCGGCGCTGGTCTCGCGGGCCGACGCAGCCGGAGGCGCGGAGGCCGCCTCGAAGCTCCTCGAAGTCGTGAAGCCGCTCCTCGAGTCGAAGGAGGGCCTCGTGGCGGCGCGCGGCGCGCGGCTCATCGGGGATCTCGGCCAGGGAGCCAAGGATCCCGCCCGTTTGGCCCTTGGTGCCGACGAGAGTCCGTCCACGGGAGGAACGGCCAGGGCCGGCGAGAAGCCCGCGGCGAACGCGCCGCCGGCGCCGAAGCTGCGCTTCGACCCGGCAGCGCTCCTCGCCGCGTTGCGTCCGGCCATCGCCCACGAGAGCGAGGCCGCGCGCGCGTCGGCGGCGCGCGCTCTGGCCCGGATCGGCGGCGCGGAGGCGACGAAGCTCGCCTTCGAGCTCGGTCGTGGCGACCAGAGCGCGCGCGTGCGCTTCCAGGGGATCGGGGCCGTGTTCCTCCTGCGCGGCATCGAGGAGGACTCGATCGCGTTCTTCGTCCAGCGCCTCGCGACCGACGCCGAAGCGAACGTCCGCATGGAAGCGGCGGTGAAGCTCGGCCAGAAAGGGAACACCGCCGCCGTCGAGCCGCTCGTCGCTGCGCTCGCCGATCCCGCCTGGGAGGTCGCCGCTTGCGCCGCCGTGTCGCTCGGGAAGACGCAGGGCAGCCCCGCCGTGGATCCGCTCGCCTCGCTGGCGACGCAGGGGAAGGACTGGAAGCTCCGCGCCGCCGCGATCGCCGGCCTCTCGAACCTCTACCAGAAGGCCGCGGTCGAGAAGGTGATCCCCGCGCTCGCCGATCCCGATCCCTTCGTCGTCCGCACGGCGCACGCCTACCTCGTCGGCATCGCGCGCGAGGAGCTGCCCGCCAAGGTGGAGGCGTGGACCGCGTGGTGGGAGGCGAACCGCGGCCAGGTGCTGCTCGTCGATCCCGAGACGCAGGCGGAAATGCGCAGGCGTTTCAGCAGCGCGCAGACGGTGCCGGCGCAGGTGTACAAGGACCTCGACATCGTCGTCCTCGAGAGCCGCGGGGACAGCATCGAAGTACTGCTCGGGAAGCAGGAGATCGAGCACCGCATGACGATGGCCGGCAAGGTCGCCGAGAGCGGCCTGCACCCCGACGCGCTCTTCGTCGCCAACTGCACGGGCGAGATCGAGGCCGGCGACGTCGAGCGGCTGCGCTGGTTCGTGCTGACCGGCGGGAGGCTCTTCGGCTCGTGCTGGGCGCTGTCGGAGACGATCGAGAAGGCCGTTCCGGGCGTGCTCGCGAAGTTCGAGACGCGCGACGAGGTGCTCGACCACGTGCCGGCGGAGGACGTCTCGGCGCTCGCGGGGGGGAGTCCCTACACCGAGGGCGTTTTCGACAAGGAGACGCGGCCGATCTACGCGCTGGAGGGGGCGCACCTGATCCGCGTGGTCGATCCCGAGCGCGCGGAGGTGCTGCTCGACAGTCCCGCGTGCGCGGACAAGTGGGGGGCGGGCGATCTCGCGGCCTGGTTCGAGGCCGGGCACGGCGTGGTCCTCGACTCGGTGAACCACTTCGACGCGCAGGGGCTCGAGCTCGCGCCAGGCTTGAAGTCCCGCCAGGACCGGCAGGCGTACGCGATCGACCACATGGGTCTCTCGTACTCCGATCTGCGCGCGATCGCGGGCGAGAAGTACTGGGAGAACAGCCTGCGGGCCTCCGAGAAGGTCCTCGACCTCTCGGTCTTCCGCCTGGTGACGAACTTCGTGAGGCTGTGGAGGAGGGAGAAGGGGCGCTAGGGGACCGCCGTCCCGCGCAGCTGGATGCGGAAGGGCTGCGTCGCGTTCGGGGCGTCGTGCGAGAACTGGAGCGTCGCGTTGCGCACCCCCGTGGCGCCCCACGGCGCGAAGCGCACGAGGTACTGCACGTAGTCTCCTCCCGCGAGGGCAGAGAGCCCGAGGCAGCTCGAGTTGACCGCGTTGCGCATGATGTTCGAGAGCATCGGGCCGAACTCGAGATCGATGTTGTCGAGCCCTCCGCACAGGTGGCAGTAGCTCATGATCGTCCCCTGCGAGCACGAGGTCGTCGCGTTGCAGTTCGTGTAGCACAGGTCCAGCGGCGGGCAGTACGAGTGCGTGTGGTTCGCCCCGAAGTTGTGGCCGATCTCGTGCGCCACGACGACGAAGTCCCAGGTGAAGTTCCCGGGCAGTCCCGTCCACGCGCCCCAATTGACCGTGCCGCTGATGTTGGCGCTGACCCCGAAGCCCCAGGTCGAGTTGCAGAGGACGTTCAGGTACGCGATCCCGCCGCCGAGGTTCGCGCCGGAGACGAAGTGCGCCAGGTTCGCGGGCACGGGCCAGCCGTTCGCCACCCAGTCGTTCCGGAACTCGTCCAGCAGCGCGTTCGTGCTGCCGCCGGAGTCCTGCGTGGTCCAGGGGTCCGCGGCGTTCGAGTAGATGCCGAGGTACTCGATCGAGAGCGTCGTCTGGACGTCGGTGAAGTACTGGTCGCTGATCGCGGCCATCATCTGCGTGACGTAGGTCGTCGTCGCCCCGACGGAGCCGAACTTCTGGTAGAGCTGGTAGTCGGTCTCGATCGCCAGGCGGCAGTCGGCCGCCGTGAGCGCCTCCGCCCCCGGGAGCTCCGCGGCTCCGTGAGCGAAGTCCGCGGCCTGCCCCGGCGGGTGGAGCGGCTCCGCGCAGAAGTCGGCGGTCTGCGCGAGGAGCGCGGCCGGCATGTCCGCGTTGCGCACGAGGTGGACGAGGGGCGCGGATCCCGCTTCCGCGACGAGGTGGACGAAACGGTTCCCCGGGAAAGGGAGCTCGAGGTAGCCGCGCGGAGCCTCGCCCGAGAGGGCCAGGAACACTTTCGATCCCGGGACCTCGAGGATGCTGCCGCTCCACACCGACAGGTCGCCCATCGCCGACGCGAGTCCGCCCGGGACGTCCACGCCGTCGACGCGCAGCACCGCGCCGGGCGCGATCGGGAGCGGCACGCGCCGCAGCTCGAGCGTCGCGTCGCCGACGCCGGGCACGGGGAAGCCGTGCATCCGCACGTTCGGCAGGTTTCGCAGCTCCGCCACGGCAGCCGCATCGAAGCGGAACGCGATCCCCGAGTCTCCGACCGTCGGCATCTCCTCGATCGGCGCCGCGACGTCCGCGATCGGAGGCGGTGAGGCGGCCGGCATCGGCGCGGACTCCACCTCGACCACGAAGTCCTCCGCGTTCGTGCCGGAGAGGAAAGGGGCGCCGAGGTCCATCGGTGCGCCGCCGGCATTGGTCACGCGCACGCGGGTACCGATGTTGGGGCCGTCGTCCACGCCCTGCGACCCGAGGTCGACGAGCTCGTCGTAGGCGAGGGAGTTCTCGATGCCGATCACTCCCTCGGTCGCCACGAAGGCCGGCGGGCCCGAGGCGTCGTCGTCGGTGATCGTGAGATCGTGGAAGGCCGTCGCGCCGAGCTGCGCGCCGGCCGAAGGACCCGAGAGCGCGAGACTCACGTCCTCGTCGAGCTCGACGACGACGTCGTCGTTCACGACCACGTCGACCCTGCGCGTCGCGCCGTCGGGAGTCCCGGCCGGGAACGTGATCGTCTGCGTGGCGAACGCGGCGTAGTCGCCTCCCGAGGTCGCCGAGCCGCTGCCCGAGTCGGACACCTGCGCGGTCGCGGCCACCCCCAGCGTGACCCCCGCGGGAAGGTCCAGGATGGCCATGATGCTCCGCGGCCCGCTGCTCTCGTCGGGAGTCGCGCTGGAGGCAAGCGTGAACTGGATCGAGGCGACGTCGACGTCGTCGAGGGAGACGACACAGGTCGCCGGTGCGATCAGGCCTGCCCCCTGGGTGTTCTGGAGGCCGAGTCGGACCGTGTCCGTCGTGCCTTCGACCACCTGATCGGCGAGCGCCGTCAGCGAAACCGTCTGCGAGTCGCCGTCCATCGCTCCGGCCGGGAACGTGATGGTTTGGGTCGCGAAGGGTGCGTAGTCGGTGCCCGAGACCCCGCTCCCGTTGACGAGGTCGACGACGTCGACGGAGACGTCGGCCGTCAAGGCGGGGAGCGAGGTGTGCAGCACGACCTGGATCGGGAGCGGCGCGGCGCCCTCGGCCACCGTGCTGCTCGGGCCGGCGAAGGAGAACGTGGCCGCAGGCGATCCGCTGCCTCCTCCTCCACAACCTGCGGCGGCGAGCACTACCGCGATCGCTGGTGAACTACGGACGTAACGACGGATCCCTGCCGACGGACAAGTCTTCGACATCCCCACGGGCCCCCAACTACCCGCGCCATGGGTCGGCACGGGGGGGCGCCGATCTGGAGTCTGGAGGCGAGTTTCACCACTCGGACGGCCCCGGCTAGGATGCGCGCGCCATGAAGACAATCCTCCTTACATTGGCGCTCGCGCTGGGCGCCTCCCCCGTCCAGGACATGCCCGAGGTCGAGAAGCTCGAGCAGCACGACTGGCTCCAGCACTTCGTCGGCGACTGGACCGCGAAGTCCGAGACCACGATGGCCGAGGACGCGGAGCCGATGAAGATGGAGCTCACCGAGAGCGTCCGCTCGATCGGCGGCCTGTGGATCCTGGCGGAGGGCAGCGCGACCTTCGGCGGGATGCCGATGTCGACGGTCCTGACCCTCGGCTACGACCCGGCGAAGAAGAAGTTCGTCGGCACGTGGGTCGACTCGGTGCAGACCCACATGTACGTCTACGAGGGCGAGCTCGACGCCGCCCAGAAGGTGCTGACCCTGTCTACGACGGGCCCCGACTTCCAGGATCCGTCGAAGACGGCCAAATACCGCGACTTGATCGAGGTCAAGGACGCCGACAACAAGGTGCTGACGTCCTCGGTCCAGGGCGCCGACGGCGCCTGGACCACGTTCATGCGCGCCGACTACACCCGGAAGAAGAAGTAGCGGGCTAGTTGTAGGCGGTCTTCGCCGGCGCTCCGACGTCGTTCGAGTTGATGTCGAACGTGATCATGAAGCCGTTCGTGCCCTTGAACTCGTAGCCCCCGTCGCCGCGGTAGGCCTCGACCTCGTTCGCCATCAGCACGAACCCGTCGTTCCGGGGCACGCCCCAGTACTTCAAGTTGTGGATGACGATCGGGTCGTCGCTCATGCCCTGGTTCTTCTTGAGGACGACCTCGGCGATCTTGCCGCCGTCGAGCTTCGCCTCGGCGCGGTCGCGCGTCGCGCGCCACTCGATCGCGCCGTCCACTCCCAGCGTGAACTTCTCCCACTTCACGGGGTACACGTGGCCGAGGATCTCGGTGATCGCGTCGCGCTGCTTCTTCGTCACCGACGGATCGAAGTGCAGCATCGCCCAGCCCATTTCGCCGTCGGAGAATTCGTCGCCGAGATCGCCGGCGACCCAGAACTTGGCTCCGTCGAGCTTCGTCCCGTGGTGCGTCCCGCGGTTGACCTTGAAGGCGTTGTTGAATCGGCAGAAGCGGGTCTTGAGCAGCGGGTCGTCCGGCTTGCTGCAGCACCCGGGTCCCGCCGGCTTCGAGTTGAAGTAGCACTGGCAGAACATCGGGCACGAGCAGGCCTCGATGATCGTCGCGTTCATGCTCCACGCCGGGGCTTGCGTCGAGGAGTAGGACTTGGTGGTCGTATCGGACTTCGTGCTGGCGCAGGCGGCGAGCAGGGCGACCGGCGCCACGAGCAGGATCTTCGTGAACATGGGGTTCACCTCCGGCGGTAGGATAGCGAAGCTTGCCCGCGCCAGGACGATTCCTCTACGGGACCTCCAGCTGGTCGGAGAAGGGCTGGATCGGCCCGTTCTACCCCGCGGGCACGCGCCCCCAGGACATGCTCGGCTTCTACGCGACGCAGTTCGGGACGGTCGAGGCGGACACGACCTACTACCGCATCCCCTCGCGCGAGATGGTGCGGGGATGGCGGACGAAGACGCAGGAGGGATTCCTGCTCGCGGCGAAGTTCCCCCGGTCGGTCGTCCACGGCGGTGAGGGCGCGAAGCCCGACGAGAAGTCGATCCTCGTCTGGGAGAAGGTCGGCGGCGACGTCGAGCGCTTCCTCGACGTGATGGGGGAGCTCGGGGAGAAGTGCGGCCCGCTCGTGGTCCAGCTCCCGTACCTGAACCAGACAGCGTTCGCGGGCCTCCAGTCGTTCCTCGAGCGGCTCGAGCCCTTCCTCGACCGGCTTCCGGATGGCTTCCGCTACGCGGTCGAGGTGCGCAACAAGTCCTGGATCGGCGAAGAGCTCCTGGGCGCCCTGCGGCAGAGGCGGATGGCGCTCGTCCTCGTCGACCTCTCCTACATGCCCCACCCCGCCGACCTGGCGGAGCGCTTCGACCTCGTGACCGCCGATTTCACCTACGCGCGCCTGATCGGCGACCGGGCGGCCGTGGAGGCGAAGACGGAGACCTTCGACCGGATCGTGATCGACCAGGGGTCGCGGCTCGACCGCTGGGCGGAGCTCCTGCGGGACCTCCTGCCCCGCGTCCGGGAAACCTTCGCCTACGCCAACAACCACTACGCGGGATTCGGGCCCGAGACGATCCGGGACCTCGCCCGGCGGGTCGCGGCCGAGTAGCTCGGGGTCCTGCCGTCCGATATAGGGAGCTCCGCAGGTCCCCGCCAAGACGGCCCGTGCCCGCGCCGTTCCGGGCGCGACTCGCCCAGGAGACGATCGTCATGAGAAGCCTTTTCCTGCTCGCCGCCCTCGCGCTCATCGCGCCTCGCACTTCCCACCCTGCCGACTGGCGCGAGATCCGCGCGCGCGCAGAGAGCCTCTACGCCGAGAAGAGCTACCAGCTCGCGCACGAGGCCTACGCCGAGGCGACAACCCTCGAGCTCGGAAGCGCCGACCGGCGCTTCCTCCTTTTCCGCCTGGCGGACACGGACTGGCGCTCGGCCGCTTCCTCGGAGAACCCCGACTCGACGCGCATCGAACGGGCGCGCGCGGCGCTGCACGAGCTGCATTCGAAAGTCCAGCGGCCGGAGGACAAGGACGTGATCTGGGCCGAGATCTCGGAATCGCTCGGCGACTACGAATGGATGCGGCGCGATTCGCAGAACCTCGGCGGCGCGATGCCGCACTACCAGGCGGCGCTCGACTTCTGGGCCGGCGCGTCCGACGTCGAGACGGCGCGGCGGCGCTGGCTCGACATCGTCTTCCGCATGGGCTGGCCCGGCCGCGGCGAGGAATGGGGGCAGAACTGGTGGGTCGGACAGATCCCGATCGAGATCGCCGAGAACGCGATGAAGATCGCCGTGCGCGACGAGGACCGCGCCCAGGCGGCATTCCTCTTCGCGACGGTCGTCCGCCAGCAGGGGAGCGACTTCGACCGCCTCCGCCGCGGACTCGAGGCGCTCGACCGCGCGATCTCCGTCGGGCGCGAAACGCCTTGGCTCGACGACGCCTTGTGGATCTCCGGGCAGTGGTACGAGACGCAGGGCGTGCCGACGATGCGCGAGGACGGCACGTGGGTGCAGACGCCCGACTACGTGAAGGCCCTCGAGGTCTACCACCGCCTGCTGCGCGAGTTCAAGAAGGGCGACACGCGCTGGCGCGATGCCGCCGAGGAAGCCGTGAAGCGCATCCTGCGCGCCGAGGTCTCCCTGGCGGTGGGCCAGGCCTTCCTGCCGGGCTCGGAAGTCGCCTACCACGTCTCGTGGCGCAACGTCGCGCGCGTGAACTTCGCCATCTATCCGATCGATCTCCCTCGGGACCTGCGTTTCGACGGCCGCGATCCGGGGCGGAGCGGGGAGGTCCAGGGGGCGGAGTGGCTGACCGGGGTGGATCTCTCCCGACTCGAGCGCCTGAACGCCTGGACGCACGAGACGAAGGACACGGGTGAACACCAGCCGGGTTCGGCAGAAATGCGCCTCGAGTCGAAGCTCGCGCCCGGCGCCTACGTGCTCGAGGCGAGGGGCGGCGGGCGCTCGGCGCGCGAGCTCGTCCTCGTGTCGAGCACGGCGATCTTCCTGAAGGCGACGGGCCAGGAGGCCCTCCTGTGGGTGACGGACGCGCTCACGAGCGAGCCCGTCGCGAGCGCCGACGTCGCGTTCTGGGAGCGCTACCACGACGGATCGAGATGGCGCTGGGTCTCCCAGACGCTGCGTACGGGCGAGGACGGGACGGTGCTCGCGAAGCTCGCGCGGCAGGCGAACAACTCCGAGATCTTCGCCGCGGCCTCGAAGGGCGAGCGCGCGGCCTTCGCGCTCGGCGGATCGTCGTGGCAGTCGCGCAACGAGGATCCCTGGAAGATCTACGCCTTCACGGACCGCTCGACCTACCGTCCGGGCGCCGCCGTCGAGTGGAAGGTCGTCGCGCGGACCCGTTCGAAGGGCTCCTACGCCACGCCGGCGGGCGCGAAGATCGAGTACGAGATCGCCGACCCGCGCGGGACGATCGTCGGGAAGGGCGATCTCGCGCTGAACTCGTTCGGCTCCGCGTGGGCGACCTTCGACGCGAACGCCTCGCTGCCCCTCGGCGAGTTCAACGTCACCTTCTTCGAGCCGCGGCGCGACGGCCGGCGGCACATCGGCTCGGCGACGCTCTTCCGCCTCGAGGAGTACAAGCTCCCCGAGTTCGAGGTGCGCGTCGCGATGGGCGGCGACGGCAAGCTCTTCCGCCTCGGCGACCGCGTCGAGGTCGTCGTCGAGGCGAACACCTTCTACGGCGCTCCGGTCGGCAACGCCGACGTCGAGGTGCTCGTGAAGCAGAGCCCGTACTGGAGGTCGCCGATCCCCGTGCGCGACTTCCCCTGGCTCTACGAGGATTCGAACCTGCGCGGCCATCGTTCCTGGGGAGGCGGCGGCCAGGTCGTCTCGCGCCTGACCGTGAAGACGGACGCCGAGGGCCGCGCGCAGGTCTTCTTCGAGACCCCCCGAGGCGCCGGCCAGGATCAGGAGTACACGATCGAGGCGCGCGTGACCGACGCGTCGCGCCGCGAGATCACCGGCGTGGGCAAGGTCCGCGTCGCGAACCTCGCGTACTCGGTCACCGCGAAGGCGGAGCACAACGTCTACCGGCCGGGCGACGAGCTCGGATTCACCTTCGAAGCGCGCGACGCGAACGAGAAACCCGTCGTCGCGACGGGAGAGGTCACGCTCGTGCGCAACCGCTGGGTGGAGGTGTGGATCGATCCGGCGGGCCGCGAGGTGCGCGGCCGACGCCACGAGCGCCCCGACGAGGGCTGGAAGCCCAAGTTCCGCGGCTACGAGACGGAATTCGTCGCGAAGAAGTCTCTGACGACCGACGCGGCCGGCATGGCGACGCTGAAAGTGCCCGCCGCGACCGAGGGCTACTTCACGGCCACCTGGAGCAGCCGCGACGACCGCGGAAGCAAGATCGAGGCTTCGACGGTCGCGTGGGTCGCCTCCGGAAGCACTTCCGAGCTCGGCTACCACGCCGGCGGGCTCGACCTCGTCGTCGACAAGGACACGTTCAGGGCCGGCGAGACGGCGCCGGTCCTCGTCTGCACGCCCGAGAGCAACCGCTGGGTGCTCTTCAGCGTCGAGAGCGAGGTCCTGCACTCCTACCAGGTCGTGCACGTGACGGGGACGGCCAAGCTCGTCCTCCTGCCTGTGAAGGCGGAGCACGTTCCGAACGTGTACTTGTCCGGGCTCACGACCAGCGACGGCGACGCGCTCTTCGATATGGAGCAGGTCGTCGTGCCGCCGATCGAGCAGTTCCTGACGGTCGAGGTCACACCGGACAAGGCGGAGATCCTCCCGGGCGGCGAGGGGACGCTCACGGTGCGCACGCTCGACGCGCGCGGCGAGCCGCTCGCGGCCGAAGTCGCCTTGTCGCTCGTCGACGAAGCCGTCGCGGCGATCCAGGGAGAATACGCGGGCGATCCGCGGCAGTTCTTCTTCGGCGAGCGCCGCGGCATCTGGGTGCGCACGCAGTCGACCTTCGATCGCTACCGCTTCGGCAAGCTCGTGATCGGCGAGGACGGCCATCTGCACGACGAGCGCCAGGCGATACTCGATCAGCTGCGACGCGACCAGGACGGCGGGTACAAGGAAGAGCTCGGCCAAGCCAAGATGGCTCGGGGAATGGTCGGGGGCTTGGCAGACATGCGGAGCCGCAACGAGGGCGTCTACGACGGCCCGAGCTCGGCCGCGGCACCCTCCGCGGCCAGGGAATCGGAGTCCAAACTCAACTACGCCGAGGCGAGCTTCGAGAAGGACGGCGAGTACCGGCAGGATGCCGGCGAAGGCGGAGCCGCCGGCCCCGTCCAGGTGCGCACGGACTTCCGCGAGACGGCGCTGTGGAAGCCCGACCTCGTCACGGATGCGCAGGGACGCGCCACGGTCTCCGTGAAGTACCCCGAGTCGCTCACGCGCTGGAAAGCGACCGCCCGCGTCGCGGCGGCGGACGCTCGCTTCGGCATCGGGACGGCCGCGACGCGGACGCAGAAGCCGCTCATCGCGCGCCTCCAGGCGCCGCGGTTCTTCGTCGTCGGCGACGAGGTGACGCTCTCGGGCCTTTTCGACAACCGCACGAACGGCACGCTCGTCGTGCGTCCCGAGCTCGTCGCCGAGGGTCTCGACCTCCTGACTCCCGCGCCCGCGTCCGTCGCGATCGACGCGAACGGCCAGGCGCGCGTCGACTGGAAGGCGCGCGTCACGGTCTCGGGGATCGCCAAGCTCCGCCTCGTGGGACGCTCGGGCGAGCTCTCGGACGCGATGGAGAAGAGCTACCCGATGGAGCCGCACGGAATCGACGCGCTCGTCGCCCGCGCGCTCAAGATGAAGGGCTCCGAGATCGCCTTCGCGCTCGACGTGCCCGCGGCGCGGCGCAAGGAAACGACGCAGTTCAAGGTCCAGGTGAGCCCGAGTCTCGCGGTGACGATGCTCGACGCGCTGCCCTACCTCGTCGACTACCCCTACGGGTGCACGGAGCAGACGCTCTCGCGCTTCCTGCCGGCTGCGATCGTCGCGAAGACGCTGAAGGACCAGGGACTGTCCGCCGAGGACGCGATGAGCCGCGTGTTCGGCGGCATCGAGACCGAGACGGCCGGAGCCTCGCATCCGAGGGGCAAGAAGTCCCTGGCCGAGCTCGACCGGATGATCCGCGAGGGCCTCGAACGGCTCTACGACTTCCAGCACGGCGACGGCGGATGGGGCTGGTGGAAGCAGGGCGACAGCGACCCGTTCATGACCGCGTACGTCGTGTGGGGCCTCTCGCTCGCGCGCGAGGCGGGACTCGACGTCCGCACGGACGTGATCGAACGCGGCGCCAACCACCTCTCGCTCGAGATCGTCGAGGCGGAAGTGCAGCCCGACCTGGCCGCGTGGATGCTGCACGCGCTAGCGGTCTCCGGCCGGGGCAAGGGCGATGAGCGGGCCGACGCGGCCTTCGAGAAGCTCTGGAAGGACCGCCAGGGGCTCAACGCCTACTCGCGGGCCCTGTTCGCGCTCGCGGCGAAGTCGCTCGGACGAAACGAGCAGGCGAAAACGCTCGCCCAGAACCTGGCCAACGGCGCCATGAAGGACGAGACGCCCGACGTGTCGCGCGTCGATCCGACGACGGGCACGCACCACGACGCCGCGATGGCGACGGTGCACTGGGGCGCGGACAAGATGTGGAGGCGCTGGTCGGAGGGCCCGGTCGAGACGACGGCCTTCGCGCTGCGTGCGCTGCTCGCGATCGATCCGCAGAACCAGGGCGTGCGCGACCTGGCCGAGAAGTCCGTGAACTGGCTGGTGCAGAATCGCCGGGGCGCGCAGTGGAGCAACACGCGCGACACGTCGATCGCGATCCTGGCGCTGAACGACTGGCTCGGGAAGAGCGGCGAGATCGCGCGCGACGTGCAGTACGAGCTGGTCGTGAACGGCAAGTCGGTCGCGCGGCGCACGGTGACGGCCAAGGAGATGCTGTCGGCGCCCGCGGAGTTCACGATCGCGGCGGGTGACGTAGTCGACGGCGCGAACGAGATCCGCGTGAAGCGGATCGCGGGCGACGGTCCGCTCTACCTGGCCGCTCGCGCGAGCTTCTTCAGCCTGGAGGAGCCGATCCCCGCGCGGGGGACCCAGATCTACGTGAAGCGGCAGTTCTACAAGCGGGTCGGACGCCCGACGCTGCTGAAGGGCCAGATCTACGAGCGTTTCCCGCTCGAGGACGGCGGGACCGTGGCGAGCGGCGAGCGCGTCGAGGTCGTGCTGACGCTCGAGGCGAAGAACGACTTCGAGTACCTCGTGTTCGAGGACCTGAAGGCCGCGGGATTGGAAGCGGCCGGGCTCCTGTCGGGCGAGGCCGCGTACGTGCGCGAGCTGAAGTCAGGCGAGGTGGAGCACCGCTTCGCCGGAAACGTGCCCGCGATGATCCCCGATCCGAACGACCACGCGCGGTACACCGGGCGTCAGCGCTGGGTGCACCAGGAGCTGCGCGACCGAAAGGTGGCGCTCTTCGTGGACAAGCTGCCGCAGGGCGTGTGGGAGATCCGCTACGAGCTGCGCGCGGAGGTTCCCGGACGGTTCCATGCACTGCCGACGCTCGGTCACGCGATGTACGTGCCGGAGATCAGGTGCAACGGGGCGGAGGCGCGGCTGACGGTGACGGAGCGGGGAGTGCAGGGGGAATAGAGGAGCACTCACGGACTCCACCACACCTGCCCGGTCTGCGTCGCGTTGAACTGCCCGCTGACCGAGCACCCGCCGAACACGTTCGGATCGCGGTAGTACACGACGTACCACCGGCTCTGGCCAGCGAGGATCAAGTCGCCGCGCGCTGCCGAGCGGACGGACACTTGCTCGTCACCCGCTGCGAAGTCAGGCACGCGGATGCCCCCGGCGGAGGAGAGCTGCGTGTACAGGCGCTCGACGTGTCCAGCCGCGCAGCGCACGCCCATGCCGAAGACGGCTCCGGACGAGTTCGCGGCGGTCCACTGCGACAGCACGCTCAAGGTCGCCGGCATCTGGTTCCGCGTGTGGAGGACGAGGCTGTCGGAGGAGAGGAACGTTCCTCCGGTCGCGAAGAGCACGGCGCCTCCCGTGCCCGCGGAGTTGTCGCAACCCCGGCCCGTGGCGTTCGGCGGGTTGCCACACGGACAGGCGATGACCCCTCCGGTCCCCGCATCGCACAGCTCGACGAACGCCGGACCGCCCGTGCGGTCGCGGACGAAGATGTCGCGGCGGACGTTCGTGTCGGCCGGGACGAGTTCCGGGGAGCTCGTCCCGAAGGTGACGTACCGTCCGGTCCGCGAGATGGACGGAGATTGGGAGCGCTGCGCTCCCTGCCTTCCATCGAAAGCGAGGCTGACGATCGTGGTCGTCCCGGCCTGCCGGTCATGCAGGAAGATGTCGGGAGCGGCGTTCGAGTCTCCAGGTGCCAGGTTCGTGGCCGCGCTCTCGAACACGACGAATCGACCATCGGCCGAGATCGAGGGGTCGCTGCTGGCCGCATCGGCCTGGGTGCCCGTCGAGCTCAAGTTCACCCGCTCGGTCGTCGCTGCCGTGCGGTCGCGCACGAAGATGTCCGGCATCCCGTTCACGTCGTTCGGAACGAGGCTCGTGGCGTGGCTCGAGAAGGCGACGAAGCGTCCGTCCGCGGAGAGGACGAGCTGGTCGACGTGCCCATCGGCCTCGGCTCCGTTCGAGGCGACGTCGACGCGCTCCGTGATCCCGAGCTGTCGGTCGCGCACGAAGGCGTCCCAGCGCTGGTTCGTGTCGCCCGGAACGAGGTTGTCCGCGCAGCTCGCGAACGAGACGAACCGGCCGTCGTCGGAGATCGATCCGGTGCCGGGATAGTTGTCGCTGTGGCAGTTGCCCTGGGCTGCCTGGGCACCGAGGCTCACTCGCTCGGTCGAACCGGTCAGCCGGTCGTGCACGAACACGTCCAGGGCGTCGTTGGTGTCCCCGGGGACGAGGTTCGTGGCGAAGCTGTAGAAGGACACGTAGCGTCCGTCGGGCGTGATGCAGCCCCCGAACGAGTGGTCGTTGGCCTGCACGCCGTTCGAAGCGACGCTGGCGATCTCGACCGCGCCCGAGAGGCGGCCGCGCACGAAGACGTCCTGGAAATCGTTCGTATCGCCGGGAACGAGGTTCGTGGCTACGCTGCAGAAGGAGATGAACCGGCCGTCGGGAGTGATCGAGGGCTGGTAGCTGTCGCTGTCGCCCTGCACGCCGTTCGCGTCGACGCTCGCGAGCCGGGTCTGCCCGGTCTGCCGGTCACGGATGAGGACGTCCCACGCGCCGTTGCTGTCGTTGGGCACGAGGTTCGACGCTTCGGTGCTGAATACGATGAAGCGCCCGTTGTCGGAGATCCGAGGCTCCCAGCTGTCCTCGTTCGCTTGAACACCGGTGGAGTCGACGCTGACGCGCTGCGTCACCTGGCCCGGTGCGGACGAGGCGAGGAGGGCGGCGAGCATCGAGGCGGATATCAGACCCGGCGTCGCATTCATGGCGCTCTTCCCGACTTCGGCCGGGAGGGGGGGAAGCGGGCGATCATGCTACCCCCGGATGCAGAAACTCGCTGGTGTCGCCGTCCGCCGACGATTCCGGGGGCGCTCAGCTCTCCCGCCGGTAGTTCCCGTCCATCATCGGCTTCCACGTCTTGCCGTCGGGCGAGTTCTCCATGTGCGAAGTCATCACGCCCGGCTTGGAGAGGTCGGTGGTCATCCGACAGAAACCCATCACGTTCTGGCACTGGAGCAGGAGCTTGTCGCCGTTCCACGCGCCGCGGAAGATGTCGACGCCGCCTCCCATGCTGTCGAACCAGTGCAGCACGACCTGATTGGCCTTGGGATCCCACGTGTACACCGCGTGACCCTCGAAGGTGACGTTCGCGCCGCTGCGCTGCTCGTAGTCACCCGCGACGGCGTACCCGCCGACGACGACACGGCTGCGTGTGGTCGCCTGCGCCTCGCTGCCCTTCGGGGCCCACGGCGAGGGATGCATCTTCTCCGTTCCTTTCCAGATCCCGGCGAGCTTCTCGAGACGCTTGTGCTCTGCGGTCGGCTTCGGCATGTCCATGTCGTAGTTCTCCTTCGTCCGCGGCTCCATCGTCGCGGAGGGTAGGCCATCCTACCGTTCCGCCTGCGTGGGACGCTTGACGGTGACGGAGCGCGGAGTGCAGGGTGAGTGAGCGATGGCTGCGCCCACACTTCTTCTCACGGTCCTCTGGACGCTCCCTCTCGGTGACGCCAGCGCCTTCGCCACGAGCGTCGCGCTCGTCGGCGACCTCAACGGCGACAAGGCGTCCGAAGTCCTCGTCGGCTCGCCCTCCGACGGCGAGGAGAATCGCGGCCGGGCCTTCGTCTTCAGCGGGCGGGACGGAGAGCTGCTCCGCACCCTCGACGGGCCCTCGTCCGGAAGCGGCTTCGGCCTCGCTCTCGACGCCCTCGGAGATCTCGACGGCGACGGTTTCCCCGACTTCGCGATCGGCGCGCCCTACGTCGCTTCCGACAAGCCCAACTCCCGTGCGCAAGGCCTCGTCCAGCTCGTCTCCGGCAAGGACGGCTCCATCTTCCGCACCCTCGCGCCGCTCCACGACGAGCTCTACTTCGGCACCGACCTCACCGCCCTCGACGACCTCGAGGGCGACAAGAAGGACGACCTCCTCGTCCGCGCTCGCGTCGGCGCGGGCGAGGCCGAGCACGAGCGCTTCGTCGCCTTCTCCTCCGCGACCGGCAAGCGCCTCTTCGCCGTCGACAGCCCTCCCGGCGTCACCAGCCTGGACCTCGGCCGCCCTCTCGCGCGCCTTCCCGACGCCGACGGCGACGGGGTCCCCGACTTTGCCGTCGAGTACGGCCGCGAAGTCCACGTCCGCTCCGGCAAGGACGGCCGCCACGTCGCTACCTTCTCCTCCTCCCTTCCCGACGACGCCCGCAGCGCCTTCGGCTTTTCCATCTGCGGCATCCCGGGCAAGCCCGTCCTCGTCGCCGTCGGCGATCCGCGCGAAGAGGTCCACGGCTCCATCCGCGTCATCCCGATCGTCCTCGGCGAGGGCAACGAGCAGCGCGCGGCCTCCGAGAAGGCGCTCTACCTCCTCGGCGACGAGGACTACACCGGCGTCGGCTGCTCGCTCGCCCTCGCCGGCGACGTCGACGGCGACGGCACGCCCGATCTCGTCGCGGGCCTCTCCGACGGGCGCAAGGGAGGCCTCATGATCCTCGGCACGGACGACCTCGAGAGCTCGCGCGCGATCGAGGACTCCCCGAAGGAGGGCAAGCTGCCGGCCGGTTGGCGCGTCGCCTCGGGCCGCGACGTCGACGGCGACGGCACCCCCGACGTCGCGATCGCGCGGCATTGGCCGACGGCGGGTCCCGGCGCGGCGCGAGGAGTGGTCCTCGTCTCCGGGCGCGGCGGGCGCCCGCTGCGCGAGATCGTTTCCCCGGCCACGGAGCCCGCGGCGAAGGATCCCGGGTCTCCGAGCGAGCCGAAGAAGCCGAAGTGAGCGCACGTTGAACGCCCTCGAGGCGATCCGCGCGTACCACCGCGCGACCTGCCACCACTTCATGCGCTACGCGCGCGGGCCGGGAGAGCTCGACTGGGAGACGCAGCCGGATCCGTTCAGGAGGTACGAAGGCGCGCCGCTCCTGCCGCTCGACCACTTGCCGTTGGAGGAGAGCCCGCGCTACGCGGACGTCTTCGGCGCGGGGAAGGTCGACCCCGCGCCCGTCCAGCGCGCATCCGTCTCGCGCCTCTTCCTCGATTCGCTCGCGCTCTCGGCGTGGAAACAGTACGGCGCGTCGCGCTGGGCGCTGCGGGTGAACCCTTCCAGCGGCAACCTGCACCCGACGGAGGCATACCTCGTGAGCGGGCCGGTCGAGGGCCTCTCGACAGTCCCGATGCTCGCGCACTACGCTCCGGCCGAACACGGGCTCGAGGTGCGCGCGGAGATCCCTCGGGCGGCGTGGGAGGAGCTCTCGCGCGGTTTGCCCGCGGGCAGCTTCTTCGTCGGGCTGACCTCGATCCACTGGCGCGAAGCGTGGAAGTACGGCGAGCGCGCCTTCCGCTACTGCCAGCACGACTGCGGGCACGCGCTCTCCGCTCTGGCTGTCGCCGCGGCGGGTCTGGGATGGCGGATCGAGGTGTGCGAGGGGCTCGGCCACGAAGACCTCGCGGCGTTCCTCGGGACGCGGGATCCGCGCGGCGCGGAAGCGGAGGAGCCCGAGTGCTTGATCGCGGTGATCCCGGGGACCGGCGAAGTCGCGCTTCCCGGCGCCGCGCCGCGGGGATTCGAGCACCTCGATCTGCGCGGGAAGCCGAACGAGCTCTCGCCCGATCACGTCGACTGGAGCGCGGTCGAGCTCGCGTCGGAAGTGACGCGCAAGCCGCGCGGCGCGGTGGAGGAGATCAGCTGGCCCGAGATCACCTTGCCGAGCGCGCTGCTCCCCTCCGGCGACCTCCCGCTGCGCAAGATCCTGCACCAGCGCCGCAGCGCCGTCTCCTTCGACGGCCGGACCGACATGGGGCGCGACGACTTCTACCGCATGCTCGCGTCGACGCTCCACCGGACCGCCCGCGTCCTTCCCGGGCCGCCGCTCGTCCATCTCGCCCTCTTCGTGCACCGGGTGCGCGGCCTCGAGCCGGGTCTCTACGTCCTCGTGCGCGATCCGGCGCAGAAGACGCTCCTCCAGGCCGCGATGCAGCGCCCGTTCTCGTGGACGCGGCCGGAAGGCGCTCCCGAGGGGCTCGCGCTCTTCCAACTCTCCCGAGCCGACGTCCGTCAAGTCGCGCGAGCGGTTTCCTGCCACCAGGAGATCGCTTCCGACGGCTGCGCGAGCCTCGGCATGCTGGCCGAATTCAACCCCGTCCTCGAGCGCCGCGGCGCGTGGGCCTACCGCCGCCTCTTCTGGGAGTGCGGCGCGATCGGCCAGGTGCTCTACCTCGAGGCGGAAGCCCTGGGAATCCGCGCGACCGGCATCGGCTGCTTCTTCGACGAGCCCGTGCACGAGGTCTTCGGCCTCTCGACGGAGCGCTTCCGCAGCCTCTACCACTTCACCGTCGGCGGCCCGGTCGACGACCCGCGCCTCCAGAGCCATCCGGCCTACGCCCCCGCTGCCCCTTGAAGGATTCGTGCCGGAGGTTCAATCTGAGCGCTCGCTCGCATCCCGAGAACCCACGCAGACCGGAGACGATCCCCCCATGGCCGAGCTCAAAGGCAGCAAGACCCACCAGAACCTGAAGGACGCCTTCGCCGGCGAGTCGATGGCGAACCGCCGCTACCTCTACTTCGCCAAGCAGGCGGACATCGAGGGCTACCCCGAGATCGCGGGCAACTTCCGCGACACCGCCGAGGGCGAGACGGGCCATGCGCACGGCCACATGGACTACCTCAAGAAGGCGGGCGACCCCGCGACCGGCGAGCCCTTCGGCGACACCGCGCTCAACCTGCGTTCGGCCGTCGTCGGCGAGACGCACGAGTACACGGACATGTATCCCGGCATGGCCAAGGCGGCGCGCGCAGAGGGTTTCAAGGACATCGCCGACTGGTTCGAGACGCTCGCGAAGGCCGAGAAGTCGCACGCGGGGAAGTTCTCCGCGCTGCTCAAGACGATCACCTGATCGGACCCGGGGCGGGCCGAGCCGATGGCCCAGGTGCCGATCGCGTACGCGCCGAGCGACGGGCTCTCCTACGACCCGGTGGAACCGGTCTATTGGGACCCGGCCGGGCTCGCGAAGGAAGTCGAGCGGGTCTTCGAGATCTGCCATGGCTGCCGCATGTGCTTCAAGTACTGCGACAGCTTCCCGACGCTCTTCTCGCTGATCGACGACCGCCACGAGGGCGACGTGCGCAAGCTCGCGGCGGGGGAGACCGAGCGCGTCATGGAGGCCTGCTTCCAGTGCAAGCTGTGCGAGGTGCAGTGCCCGTACACGCCGCGCGACGGGCACGCATTCCAGCTCGACTTCCCCAAGCTCGTGCACCGCTACAAGGCGCAGCGGGCGAAGAAGCGTCCGCTGCGGCTGCGCGACAGGATCTTCGCGGATCCCGATCGAGCCGCGAGGGCGGCACGCCTGAGCGGAGGGATCGCGAACACGCTGTCGCGCGTGCCTGCCTACCGCTGGGTGCTCGAGAAGGCGCTCGGCATCCACCGCGAGAAGAACCTGCCGCCCTTCGCGGGCACGACCTTCGAGCGCTGGGCGGAGAAGTCGGGCAAGATCGTCGCGAAGCCCGGGGGGGAGGCCGTGCTCTTCCCGACCTGCTACGTCCAGAACAACGAGCCGCAGATCGGCCGGGACACGCTCGAGGTGCTCGCGACGAACGGGATCGACGCGCGTTGCGCGAAGGGTCTGGCTTGCTGCGGGATGCCCGCCTGGGAGCAGGGCGACCTGGCCGCGCTGCGCGCGAGGGCCGCGGAGAGCCTCGAGGTGCTGATGCCCTTCGTCGAGGCGGGCGCGAAGGTCGTCGTGATCAACCCGACCTGCTCGATGATGATGCGGCGCGAGTGGCGGACGCTGCTCGAAGGGCGCGACCGCGAGCGCGCCGGGCGCCTGGCGAGCGCCGTCGTCGACCCGAGCGAGCTCTTGTGGTCGATCCGCGAGGAGAAACGCTTCCGCGCCGAGGTGCGCTCGAAGCCGAGCGGCAAGATCGCCTGCCACGCCCCATGCCACCTGCGAGCGCAAGGGATCGGCTTCCGCGCGCGCGACCTCTACCGCAAGCTGTTCGGAGTCCCGCCCGCGCTCGTTTCGGAGTGCAGCGGGCACGACGGCACCTACGCGATGAAGGTCGAGGGCTACGAACCGAGCCGGCGCATCGGGAGCAAGGCCTTCGGCGAGCTGAAGGATGCGCAGGCCGCGGTGTGCTCGACGGATTGCCCGCTCGCCGCGATCCAGATCCGCCAGCACGCCGGGCTCGAGGTGATGCACCCGATGACGATCCTGGCCAAGGCCTACCGCGGAGACCCGCTGCCATGAGACGCGTCCGACGCGAAGACCTGCTCGACTGGGCGACCTACTCCGATCGCCGCGACAAGCTGCGCGCGGAGGCCATGGCCGCCAAGGACCGGCGCCGCGTCCACGCGGGTGACAACCTCACGTTCCTGTTCGAGAACTTCGACACCGTGCGCTACCAGATCCAGGAAATGCTCCGCGCGGAGAAGATCGTGCGCGAGGAGGACATCGCGCACGAGATCGAGACGTACAACGAGCTGCTCGGCGGGGACGGCGAGCTCGGCTGCACGCTCCTGATCGAGATCGAGGACGGATCCGCGCGTGCCAGGAAGCTGCGCGAGTGGCTGGCGCTGCCCGGGCACGTCTACGTGGCGCTCGCGGGCGGCCGGCGCGTCTACGCGTCCTTCGACGAGCGGCAAGTCGGTAGCGACCGGGTCTCGAGCGTGCAGTACCTCAAGTTCAGGACGGGCCGCGAGACCCCGGTGGCGGTCGGCAGCGACCTGCCGGAGCTCGCGGTCGAGGCGAGGCTCACGGAGGAGCAGCGCGCGGCGCTCTCGACAGACCTCGCCGGCTAGCGACTCATGCGTCTCCTCGCCGTCCTTGTCCTCGTCGGGGCGTGCGCCCGTTCCGAATCCACTGCCGCGCCCACGCCGGCGCAGGCGGAGAAGCCTCCGCGCGCGCGATCCAGCACGCCGGCCGACGAGCCCGACCTCACGACGACGCTCGCGGAGTTCGGAGGGAAGCCGGTCGAGAAGATCGAGACCCAGTGGCCCGACGGGAAGAAGAAGAGGATCGCGTGGGTGATCCGGCAGCCCGGCGGGCGCACGGTCGACCACGGGCCGGACTGGCGCTGGTATCCGAACGGACAGCTCGAGCTGAAGCGCACCTGGAAGCAGGGCCGGCAGGACGGGCCTTTCGAGAGCTGGTTCGAAGGCGGCTTCCAGGCCGCGCGCGGCGCCTTCGTCGAGGACGAGCGCGACGGCCCCTGGCTCACCTGGCACGAGACCGGCGAGCCGCGCACCGAGCAGACGTGGAAGCGAGGCCAGCTCGAGCAGCGCGCTCGCGAGTGGTACGACGACGGGTCGCCGCTGTCGGAGAGCTGGTGGAAGGCCGGGCTGCAGGACGGTCCGAGCGTCACCTGGGATCTCGAGGGCCACCCGCTCGTCCAGGGCGCCTACGCCGACGGGAAGAAGCACGGCGAGTGGCGCGAGTGGACGCCGGATCACCGGGAGAAGATGCGCGGGTTCTACGCGGGCGGCCGCGAGGTCGGGACCTGGACGAAGCTCGACAACCAGAACCGCAGGATCGAGGAGACGTACGTCGACGGCCGCCTGGAAGGACCGTCGCGCACGTTCAGCCCCGATGGCGTGCTGCTGCAAGAGGCGAACTACGTCGCCGGCAAGGCGCACGGTCTGCAGCGCTCGTGGTGGCCGAGCGGCAAGCTCCTCTCCGAGATCGAGTACGACGCCGGAGTGCAGCACGGCCGCTCGCGCTACTACTTCGAGTCGGGCGTGATCCAGATCGAAGGCGACATGGTGCGCGGCCAGAAGCAAGGGATGTGGACCTACCGCAAGGAGGACGGATCGATCGATCCGCAGTGGAGCGGGCGCTACGAGAACGACCAGCGGGTAGGCAGCTAGAGGAGTTCGTCCAGAGCCTGGACGACGAGTCGTCCCAGGCCTTGCGGTCCGCACTTCGGCGTATGGCCGCGCTCGGGATTCGGACTAGTCTCGCACGAGGAGGTAGGTCATGGAGTCGGGAGCCTTGCAGCGCGGGACAGGATGGATTGGTCTGGTGGTCTGGATGGGAACGGCGTCCGCCGCGGCGGCGCAATCGCCACCGACGTACAGGGCGGAGTTCCTCGGAGCGGCCACGGGAGCGACCGCGATGAACCAATCGGGACGAATGGTCCTGACCCAGTCGCTGGCTCCGGCCAACGAACGCGCCTTCGTCGCCGGCCCCGGCGCGCCGCTTGCGCCGCTGCCCCTGCCGCCGGGCCGAGTGAGCAGTCGAGCCTATGACATCAATGATGCCGGAGTGATCGCCGGGACGGTGAGCACCGCTTCCTACGCCGACCCGAACTTCGGAGCCGTCGCGGCACTTTGGATCCCGAACGGCAGCGGGGGCTACGCGGTCCAGGAGCTGGGCAAGCTCGCCGGCGACATCGGCAGCGCGGCGACGGCTCTGAACAACGTCGGCGACGTCGTCGGCTTCTCCTTCGGAGGGATGTTCCGCCGCGCCGTGTGGTTCACGGCTCCAGGGGGGATCCTGAACCTCGACCCTCTCGGAGCCTTCGATCCGCGAGCGATCAACGACCAGCGAGTGATGGCGTGCACCTGCACGATTCCGTTCACGAACCACGCCGGACGCTTCGACCTCAACACGCTGACGGTGCAGGACCTGGGCGTGCCGCCCGGGAGCTTCTGGACCACGACCGGCGGGGCGATCAACGCCTCGGGCCAGGTCGCGGGACTCGCGATCCTGACGACGAGCACCAGTTGCGACCGCGAGGCTGCGCGCTACACCGACGGCATCGGATGGGAGATCTTCAGCGGGTGCGGCCCGATCAACGGCTGCGGCAGCCTGAACGATCTCGGCGACGTGACGATGTGGGTCAACACCGCCGGCTACGTGCGTTTCGAGGGGATCGGGACGTACCGGACCGAAGACCTCATCGCCGCGCCCGTCGGCCACTGGTACCTCTTCATGGGCACGGGGCAGATCAACAATGCGCGGCAGATCGCCGTGGGGGGCACGAACTCCGTCACGGGTCAGAGCGGCCTTCTCCTGCTCACGCCCGACACCACGGGGGGCACGACGATGTGCTCGGGAGACGGTTCCACGGGGCCATGCCCGTGCGGAAACGAGAGCGGTCTGGGACAGGGAGAAGGGTGCCGGAACTCGACTGGTGTCGGAGCCGTCCTTGCGGCGGCGGGCTCGAACGCCGTCTCCAACGACGATCTCGTGCTGCACGTCGCGCAGGGACCGCCGAACAAGACGGCGCTCTTCTTCCAGGGCGGCTCCACCGTCAGCCTTCCGTTCTGGGACGGGATCCGGTGCGCGGGCAATCCTCTGATCCGCCTCCAGGCCATCACCTTGAACGCGAGCGGGGCGGGTGCCTCGACGGTCTCGATCGTCGATCGGGGCGGAGTGACCCCGGGCGTCAGCCGTGTGTACCAGACGTGGTATCGCGATCCGAACGGGCCCTGCGGGACCCGGTGCAACGTCAGCTCGGGATTGCGGATCGACTGGCAGTGAAGGAGAGCGCCGGGCCGGGTTGGCTTCTCCAGGCTCGGGCGCTAGAACCTCCCGCCCGGGTCGATCCGCATGCTGATGCTCCCAACCGACGTCCGCGGCGAGATCGAAGCCTGGATCCGCGCCGGCTACCCCGAGGAGACCTGCGGCCTCCTCGTCGGTCGCCACCGCCACGCCCGTACGGAGACCGCGCGCGCTACGCTGGCGAAGAACCTGAACCGCCAGCGCGCGCGCGACCGCTACGAGCTCGCCCCGGCCGATTTCCTCGCCGCCGATCTCGCGGCGCGGGCGGAGGGCCTCGAGATCGTCGGCGTCTGGCACAGCCATCCCGATCATCCCGCAGAGCCCTCGGAGACCGACCGCGCCGCCGCCTGGGAAGGGTGGTCCTACGTCATCGTCGAGGTGACTCGCGCGGGCGTCGCCGCTGTGCGATCCTGGCGGCTGCAGGACGAGCGATTCCACGAGGAGCCGATCACGAGCTCATGAGCCAGGCCACGATCCGCATCCCGACCCCGCTCCGGCCGTTCACGAAGGGCGCCGACGAGGTCCGCGTCCACGGCGCGACCGTCTCCGAGGCCCTCGCGAACCTGGGCGAGCAGTGCCCGGGCATCCTCGAGCGCGTCCTCGACAAGGACGGGCGCCTGCGCGCCTTCGTCAACGTCTTCGTCGGCGCGAACGACGTCCGCACGCTCCAGGGCCTGTCGACGCCGCTCTCGAACGGCGCCGTGCTCTCGATCGTGCCCGCCGTCGCGGGAGGTCGCCCTTGAGCGCGAAGGACGAGCGGCTCGTCGATCTCCGCGCGAAGATCCCCGAGGTCTCGCCCGGGACCGCCGCCGAGCTCCAGCGGAAGGGCGCCGTGCTGATCGACGTCCGCGAGCCCGACGAGGTGGCGCAGGGCAGCCCGAAAGACGCGCAGCGGATCGTCCGCGGCTTCCTCGAGCTGCGCGTCGAGGACGCCGTCCCCGATCCGTCGCAGACCGTCCTCGTGATCTGCGCCGGCGGCGTGCGCTCCCTCTTCGCGGCGGAAGGCCTGGCCATGATGGGCTACCGCGACGTTCGCTCCGTTTCCGGCGGCTTCAACCGCTGGAAGCAGGACGGTCTCCCCGTCGAGGTGCCGCGCGCGCTCACCGCGGACCACCGCGAGCGCTACTCGCGCCACATCCTGATGCCGGAGGTGGGGGAGAAGGGCCAGATGCGCCTGCTCGACTCCAAGGTCCTCCTGATCGGCGCGGGCGGCCTCGGCTCGCCGGCGGCGCTCTACCTGGCCGCCGCGGGCGTCGGGAAGCTCGGGATCGTCGACATGGACGTCGTCGACCGCAGCAACCTCCAGCGGCAGATCCTCCACACCGACGACCGCACCGGAACGTCCAAGGTGGCCTCCGCGCGCGCGACGATCGAGTCGCTCAACCCGACCGTCGACGTCGTCGGCTACGAGACGAGGCTCGACTCCTCGAACGTGGACGAGATCTTTCCCGGCTGGGACGTCGTCGTCGACGGCTCGGACAACTTCGCGACGCGCTACCTCGTGAACGACGCCTGCGTGAAGCACGCGATCCCCAACGTCCACGGATCGATCTACCGCTTCGAGGGGCAGGTCTCGGTCTTCTGGCCGGCCTACCCGGCGCGGCGCGGACCGTGCTACCGCTGTCTCTACCCCGAGCCGCCCCCGCCGGAGCTCGCGCCGTCCTGCGCGGAAGCAGGCGTCCTCGGCGTGCTACCGGGCGTCGTCGGCACGCTGGAGGCCGTCGAGACGGTCAAGATCCTCCTCGGGATCGGCGATCCCCTGGTCGGGAGACTCTTGCACTACGACGCCCTGCGGCAGCGGTTCACGGAGCTCACGCTCGCGCCGGATCCCAAGTGCAAGTACTGCGCGCCCGGCGCGAAGTTCCCCGGCTACGTCGACTACGAGCGCTTCTGCTCGTCGACGGGCACTTGAAGGCCGCTTCGATCCTCTCCGGGATCGGCCGCACGCCGCTGGTCGATTTGTCGGAGCTCTCTCCGCGCCCCGGCGTCTCGATCTTCGCGAAGCTCGAAGCCGTGAACCCCGGCGGCTCGATCAAGGATCGTCCTGTTGCGCGCATGATGGCCCGCGCGATCGAGGAGGGTCGCTTCGCGAGCGGCCGGCGGCTCCTCGACAGCTCCTCGGGCAACGCCGGGATCGCCTACGCGATGCTCGGCGCGGCGCTGGGCGTGCCCGTGACGCTCGTCGTGCCCGGGAACGCGAGCCGCGAGCGCCTCGACCGCATCCGCGCCCACGGCGCGGAACTGCTGCTCACGGATCCGATCGAGGGCTACGACTTCGCGCTCCGCGAGGCCAAGCGCCTGGCGAGCGAGCAGCCCGGCCGCTACTGGCACTGCGACCAGTACGGCAACGAGCACAACTGGCGCGCGCACTACGAGACGACGGGCCCCGAGATCCTCGCGCAGGTCCGCGAGCGCACGGGAGGCGCGCCCGACGCGTTCGTCGCGGGCGTCGGGACGGGGGGGACGATCACGGGGACGGGACGGGCGCTCCGCGAGGCGAACCGCGAGATCGAGATCGCCGCGATCATCCCCGAGACCTTCCCGGGCATCGAGGGTCTGAAGCCCCTCGGCCATCCCGGCGACATCGTGCCGGCGATCCTGGACGAGTCGTTGATCGACGAGCGCATTCCGATGACGCTCGATCGCGCCGCCGAGCTCGCTCGCGCGCTCGCGGCGCGGGGATTCTTCGTCGGTCCCTCGTCGGGGGGCTACGTGGCCGGTGCGCTCGAGCTGGCCGCGCGTCCCGGCGTGCGTTGCGTCGTCACGATCCTGAACGACACGGGCGAGCGCTACGGATCGACTGGCTTGTGGTCCTGATATGCTGCCGAGGATGACTCGGATCTCGACGATCCTCGCCGTGACCGCACTCGCGCTCCTCCAGGGGCAGGAGAAGCCGCTCGCGGAGGAACCCGAGCCGGGCGAGCTCGTCGCCTTCCATCACGAGAACGGCGTCAAGTCGCGCGAGGGGCGGCTCTTCCACGGCCGCCGCGAGGGGAAGTGGAAGGGCTGGTACGACACGGGCGCGCCCTGGTACGAGGGCGCCTTCCACGACTACCAGCGCGTCGGCCGCTGGGTGTACTGGTCGAAGAACGGCCAGAAGAAGATGGAAGGGACGTGGAAGAACGGCGACCGCGAGGGGAAGTGGACCGCCTACCACGACAACGGCGAGAAGCAGACCGAGGGCGTCTTCGCCCAGGGCGAGAAGACCGGGCGCTGGATCTCGTGGACACCCGAGAAGATGAAACTCCGCGAGGGCGACTACCGCTTCGGCGTGCAGCACGGTTCGTGGATCAACTACTTCCCCGACACGGGGCAGAAGTGGTCGGAGGGACCCTACGTGCGCGGAGTCCAGCAGGGCGTGTGGAAGCGCTGGCACAAGGAGAACGGGAAGCTCGAGTTCGAGGGCGCCTTCGCCGACGGCCGCGAAACGGGATTCTGGAAGCGCTACCACAAGAACGGAGCGCTGCAGGCCGAGGGCTACTACCTCGAAGGGCAGATGGACGGCGACTGGACCGGCTACCACGACAACGGGCAGAAGAGCTACCAGGGCCGCATGCAGGAGGGTGTCGCCGTCGGCCGCTGGATCCACTGGTATCCGAACGGCCAGAAGAAGGCCGAGGGCGACCTCGTCCGGGGGAAGCGCGCCGGGACCTGGCGCCTGTGGCACGAGGACGGGACTCCCGATCCGGACCTCTCGGGCGAGTACGTGAACGGAGCGAAGAAGCCGTGATCGCCTGGATCGGTCTGGCCGCGATTCCGCTGGTCGCCCGCGCGGACATCCTCGCCTTCGCGCCGGCACCGGACACGACCGTGACGAAGTCCTTCACGCTGCGCCACCAGCTCGTCATGCGCACGATGAAGGTCGCGGAGACTGGCGTGGTCCGGACCACCGAGCCGGGCCTCGAGGTGAATTCGGAGGTCACGCTCGAGGTCGTCGACACCTACCGGGGCGTGCAGGACGGCCGGCCTCTGTCCGTGAAGCGGTTCTTCCAGGTCGCCGGCCTGAACGTCGAGCTCGGGATGGCTTCCGCGACCGGCGAGAAGCGGAAAGAGACCTGGCTGGGCGACAGCCCGATCCGGCAGTCGAGCGTCGCCTTCGTGTGGATCCCCGAGGAGCGGACGTACGGGCGGCACTACGACGAGCTGGAGAATCTCGAGGAGTACCTGGCCGGCCTGCGCGAGGACACCGATCTGCGCGGGCTGCTTCCAGCGCCGAGCCAGGCTGGGATCGCCGTGGGCAGCCGCTGGACGATCGACGTCGCGGCCTTCGAGGACGTGTTCGGCGCCGGCGGCGACGTGCCGCGGCTCTACGTGCAGGGCGGCGGCGGCTTCCTCTCGCGCCCCATCGCCTGGGGAGTCGCGGGGCCACTCGCCCCGGTCTTCGGCGGCGAGCTCGCGGGCGAGGCGCACGCGCACTGGAGGGAGACGCGCGAGGAGGCCGGCGCGCGCCTGGCCGTCATCGACGTTCGCGCGCGCCTGGAGGCCAAGCGCGATCTCACGCAGACCGCGCGCGCCTCGAGGCGGACGCAGGAGCTCCTCGACGAGACCACGATCGCGCGCGCCTCGATCGAATGGAGATTCGAGGGCGAAGGGACGCTGCTGTGGAACCTCGGGGCCGGCCGGTTCGAGAGCCTGAAGCTCCAGGGCCGCGAGGTCGTCCTGAACGACGTCTCGTTCGGGAGCGAGTCCGAGACCATGAGCCGGCAGACGATCTCGCTCGACGGGAAGATCGCGCTCGAGGCGACCGCGAAGGCGAAGCCGCGCTGAGGGTCGTCAGGGACAGAAGGTGACTTCGACCGCGTCGGAGAGGCCGACGCCGAACGGATCGGCCGGATCCTCGTACCAGATCTGGAAGCTGCGCGTCGATCCGACGAGGTTCCCCGTGACCGGCACCGGGCAGTCGACGCCGCCGAAGAAGTCGAACTGGAACTGGTGCTCGCGCCGGATCGGCAGCGAGACCCACAGGGTTCCGCCCTGGAACGGCAACGCCGCCCGCGCGGCGCCCGAGATCAGGTAACCGCGGTTGCCGGGGATGCCCCCGGCCGTTCCGATCGCGAAATCGTTGGTGCGCAGCGTCGGGCGGCCGTTGGTGTGGAGCGCTGGGAAGCCGCCCTGCGAGTTGACCTTGGGGGTCCCGAAGAACGCGACGGGAGGACAGGGCGCCTGCGCCGGATCGAAGGGGAATGCGTTCGACAGGCACGCTCCGCCTGGACCCGGCCGGCGCACGAGCAGGTCCCCCGGTCCGGCTTCGACCGGGACCGTGAGTTGGATCCGCGTGCCGTTGTCGAGCGAAGGGAGGCCCGCGACCTTGAACGGCGTGCCGTCCGCGAGCGCGGAGCGGTTCGTGAACCAGACCTCGTTCTCGGCGGACGCGAAGCCGCTCCCGCGCACGGTCAGGGAGCTGCCTTGCACCTCGTAGCTCGAGACGCGCGGCTTGCCCGGGCTCCGCGCACCGTAGATCGCCTGGACTCCCGCGATGTCGTCGGCCTCGATCGAGCGGAAGTGGACGCCCGTCTCGACCAGGAACGAGATCATCGTCGCGTCGAGGTCTCCCGAATGGCCGAGGCCCAGCGCGTGACCGAGCTCGTGGGTCGCGACGCCCTGGATGTCGCGGTTCCCGCTCCCCGGCAAGACGTCACCCGGTCCGTCCTGCCAGACGGCGGAGTTCTGGTAGAAGCGGATCCTCCATCCGTCCGAGATCGGCGTCTCCGTGAAGGCGTAGACGCCTCCGTTCTGGCCGCTGATCTGCGAGACGATGTTCTCGTTCGGGGCGCCGACGGAGCTCGCCAGGCCCTGCCAGCTGAAGTCGAAGTTCGCAGCTCCCGAGCCGAGCATGGGCTGGGTGGGGTCGCCGAGACCGTCTCCGTGCGCCTCGCTGCCCCATTCGACGGCGGCCTTCCAGATGGCGAGCTCGGCGCCGCTGGCGCCGGGAAAGCTCGGGTCCTCCTGCGCATTGTCGTTGGATTCCGGATCCGTGAAGTTGTCGCAGACGCGCACGTCGATCTGCGGGAGGCGCAGGGCGCCGCCGAGGAGGGAGTAGCCGTCCGCCCGCGGCGGGAGCAGCATCAGGGCCGTGAAACCGGCCGCGGTAGCCAGGGCGAGGCCTCGAGCAAGGTGTTCGATCTTCAAGGGGAGCCTCGGCCGTCGCGCTTCGCATTCCAGTCTACCCCTGCCCCGGGAAAGAGGCGGCGGACGCGCGCTCGCGCCGTAGGATCTCGCGCACGAGCCCCGCCCCACAGGAGGATCCCTTGATCGCCGTTTTCCTAGCCTCCCTCGCCGCCGTCCAGGACTCCGTGATCGACGCCGGGGTCGCGCGGGAGCTCCCGCGCACCATCCAGATCCGTCGGACGATCCACGCCAACCCCGAACTCGGCGAGCGCGAGGTGGAGACGGCGAAGCTCGTCGCGGCGCGACTCCGGGAGCTCGGGCTCGCCGTGCGCGAGGGAATCGCGGCCACCGGAGTCGTCGCGGTGCTGGAGGGAGGGAAGCCCGGCGGCTGCGTCGCCTGGCGCGCGGACATGGACGCGCTGGCCTTCCCGGTGCCGGAGCGCACCGGCCTCCCTTTCGCGAGCACCAAGACGGACGAGTGGGAAGGGAAGACGGCCCACGTCGTGCACGCCTGCGGTCACGACGTGCACACCGCCGTGGGGCTCGGCGTCGCGGCCCTGTTGGCCGATCCGGCGGTTCGCAAGGACCTGCACGGCAAGGTTCTCTTCATCTTCCAGCCGGCGGAGGAGAGCCTGCCGACCCCGGGGCTGCACGGAGCCGAGCGGATGATCGCCGAGGGTGCGGTCGAAGACCCGAGGCCGGATTCCTACTTCGGGCTCCACTGCGGACCGCACCTCGAGGCCGGGACGATCGGCGTGCGCGCGGGAGGCGCGCTGGCCGCCGCGGACCAGGTGCGGATCGTGATCACGGGCAAGATGACGCACGGCTCGATGCCCGAGCTCGGGGTCGACCCGATCGTCGTCGCAAGCCATGTCGTCCTCGCGCTCGAGAACATCCCTGCGCGCGAGGTCGACGCGCGCGAGTCGGTCGTGCTCACGATCGGGAAGATCGAGGCGGGGAGCCGCTTCAACATCATCCCCGAGAGCGCGGAGCTGCTCGGGACGCTGCGGACGCACGACGAGAAGCTCCAGGAGCGGATCCACCAGCGGATCCGGGAGATCGCCGAGGGGACCGCCAAGACTTTCGGAGCGAAGGCAGAGGTCGAGATCCGCAGATTCACGCCGGTGACGTGGAACGACGTGGCACTGACGGCGCGGATGCGGCCCTCGCTCGAAGCGGCGGTCGGGAAGGCGAACGTGATCGACGACAAGCCGATCATGGGGGCCGAGGACTTCGCGTTCTTCGCCCAGCAGCGGCCGTCGCTCTACTTCTTCCTGGGCGTCGCCCCGAAGGGGAGGCCCGCGCCGGGAATGCTCCACACGCCGACCTTCGACCCCGACGAGGGCGCGATCGAGGTCGGGCTGCGCGCTGCGGCGCGGCTGATCCTGGACGCGGCGCGCCCTCGGTAGGTCGTCCTCACTTCAACCCGAGCGCCTGCAGCCTTCCGAGCAGCCCGATCCAGTTGGGCGAGTTGTCGTAGGTCGGGTCCGCGACCTGCTCGGCGAAGTCGGCGATCAGGTCCTTGAAGCCCTTGTGACCCTTGCCGCACTCGATCGCGCGGCGCAGGTAGCGGTTCATCAGCCCCTCTCCGTGCGTCCCTTCGGTGATCCGCGCCGCGTACTCGAGCGCCGCCCACGAGTGGTACCACTCGACGCCGAGCCCGTACCCGTCCGGCGGGATGTAGTCCTTGCCCCAGCGCGCCTCGTCGCAGAACGGCGGCGTCGTGAAATTGTCGTTCATGGACACCGCGATCGCCTGGCGCGGCCCGTGCCAGTAGAGCGTCGGCTTCGTGGGATCGGGCTGCCAGCTGTTCGGCGCGCGCTGCCACGCGCGTCCGAAGTAGAGGTACTCGACGCCGCGCACGACGATAGCCTCGAGCGCCTTCCGCTTCTCGTCGTCGACCCCGCGGAAGACCGACTCGTTCATCGTCCGCATCGCGTGCATCAGGAACAGCGTCTCGAAGGTCTGCGTCGCCGCGTAGTTCATGTGGCCGAAGAGCTGCGAGTTCAGGAACCGCTGCACGATCCCCGTCGGCATCTCCCCGTCGATCAGGAGCTGCGCCATCCGGTCGAACCAGGCCCGGTTCCTCGCGCGCCATTCGTCGCTCGCGACGGAGTACGCCGCCGACATCGCGTCGATCCCCCAGGCGTCCTCGCGCCCGATCGGCAGGCCCTGGTGCGGATGCGCCTTCGCCAGACCCTCGAGGATGAGCAGCGTAGCCCCCGGCGACCACGACGCGGGGACGTGGGGGCTCTCGTGCCGGTGGAGGTGGTACATCTCCGCCGCGAGGATCAGGTCGTCCTTGGCCATCGAATCGTTCGCGAGCCAGACGAGGGCCTTGGGCTGCTTCGTCCAGCGCACGTAGTGCTGGTCGTCGTGCGGCCACCACGCGAGCAGGCAGTCCGGACGGCTGGGCCAGGTGCCGTCCTTCTGGTGGGGATTCCCGAGATCGTAGGGAGGACGCACGCGCCTCTGCACGACCTCGAAGACCTGCGACGATGCCGCGGGCCCGCGCATGCACGGCAGGAGGAAGGGCGGCGGCACGACGCCGCCGTTCAGGCGGAAGTCGAAGGGGATGCGGCCTTCCGCGTCGAGCCACGCGTGGTAGCCGACGACCTCGCCCTTCTGGTCGTACGCGGCCTGCGGCTGGCGGCACACGTTCATCCGGTGGAGGAGCCGCAGGTACTCGAAGTCCTCCCGGGCGGATGCGATGGCCGCGTAATGGCCCTCGTACATGGCGATGCCCTCGCCGCCCGGGCTGCCCTGCTCCTTCACGAACCAGGGATGTGCCCAGCCCATGACGGGCGCCGTGACGTAGTACCCCTTGGGCGACCCCGTCTCGAGACCCTGTCGCAGCGCGGCCAGGTTCGCCCGCGCCCGCGCGCGGATCGCCGCCTTGCCCACGAGGCCGCGGCTCTTCACGAAGTCGAGGCTCGCGAGCTGTCCGCGCTGGGCGAAGTAGCGCGCCGTCTCGGTCTCGAACCACGACCACAATCCCGGGCCGCGCCCGCAGAACGCCAGGCCGGGATCGAAGAGCGCGGGATCGACCCGAGGTGCGGACTTCTCGTCCTCGGCCGCGCGCACGAGCACGAAACGCCGCTCGAGCTGGGCCTGCGGACCCATCATGTGGAGCTTGCCGTTGGGGTAGGCCCGGACGATCGAATGGACGCGCGACTTGCCCTCGACGAACGATTGGCCCAGGAACGGATCGCCGACCTCGGAGACGACGGTCCACCCGACGGGAACCACCAGTTGCAGGTTCTTCCAGTAGACGATCCCCCGAGGCGTCTCCAGCACGCTGGGCGGGCGGCTCCCGGAGATCGCGCCGTTGTTCACGCGCAGGTCGAGCTCGACCACTTCTTCGCCCGCGCGCTCGCGGATGTACGCATGGACGCCGAGGAGGTGGGGCAGGGCGGGACCCTCGGGGCTCCGCGGACCCGTCGGCGTCATCGTCGCGTAGACGCGCCGCTCGCGCATCCAGGGACCGGTCTTCGTGATCTCCAGGCTGCCGAAGCCCGACGTTTCAGCGCTGCCCGTGAGATCGGCCCAGTAGACGTTTCCGAACACGTCGCGCGTCCGCAGCCCGAAGCGGCCCGGCCTGCGGCGCGCGAGGAGCCTCGCGACGCTCTCCGGGACCTCCGGGGCCGCTGCGGTCTCCCCCGGCGACGCGTTCACGAGGTAGGTGCTCCTCCCTCCGGGTTTCTCGCCCGGACCCAGGTGAACCTGCGCCAGGATCTCGACGACGTCGGCTTCGCCGGTCGGGTAGCGCGAGACGACATGCACCTGCGCCTGCACTTGCCGGGCTTCCCCGGTGTGATCCGTCACCGTGAAGGGGGAGAGTCCGTCCCCGCGGGGGAAGACCCCTTTCGGCACGGGCAAGGTCGCGTGCAGCAGGAACGGCGTCTTCCTCGGGGTGGGGAGATCGAGGCGCGCGACGGGACTGGGAGCCTTCTCGGCGGGCGCTTGCTGGGAGACGACGGCCCGCGCCGTTCCGGTCGACGCGCCGGCCGCGAGGACCAGGTTCACGACGAAAGCGAGAACCGAGGGACGGCTTCCTTGCCGGGGCCCGTCTGCGGGCGCGATAGTGCGGCGACGCCTCATGATCTCTCTCGACACGCTACCCCAGGCGGTGGGCTCCGCCCAGGTCTTCGTCCGCGACCTGGCCGTGATCCTCGGCGTCGCCGCGGCGACGACCGTGTTGTGCCACTGGCTGCGCCAGCCGCTCGTCCTGGGCTACCTCGTCGCGGGCGTGATCGTCGGCCCGCACTTCACTCCCGCGCTCGTCGCCGACGAGGAGACGCTGCACGCGATCTCGGGCCTGGGCGTGATCCTGATCCTTTTCGGCCTCGGCCTCGAGTTCAACTTCGCCCGGCTGGTCGAGCTCGGTCTGCGTCCCGCGTTCATCGCCGTCGTCGAGATGGGCCTGATGTTGTGGCTCGGCTTCAGCGCCGGCCGCGTTCTGGGATGGAGCCACCGCGAGAGCCTCTTCGCCGGCGCGTGCGTGTGCGTCTCGAGCACGGCGATCATCCAGAAGGAGTTCACCGACCAGGGCGTCGACCGCCCGCTCCGATCCGTCGTCTTCGGGACGCTCGTGTACGAGGACCTCGTCGGCTTCGTGCTGCTCGCGGCGCTGACCGCCCTTTCGGTGGGTCAGGAGATGGACGCCGCCGTCATCGGCGAGGCCTCCGTGCGTCTCCTCGTCTTCCTCGCGGTGATGATCACGGCCGGATTCCTGATCGTGCCTCGCGCCGTGCGCGGCCTCCTGCGGCTGCGCAGGCGCGAGACCCTGGTCGTCGCGACCGTCGGGCTGTGCTTCGCGATGGCGCTGGCTTCCGAGCGGGCCGGGTATTCCGCGGCGCTGGGCGCCTTCCTGGCGGGATGCCTCGTCTCGGAGTCCGGCCACGGCGAGCTCGTCGAGCGCCTGGTCCAGCCGCTCCGGGACGTGTTCGGCGCCGTGTTCTTCGTCTCGGTGGGGACGCTCATCGATCCGACGATGCTGGCCGGTCACTGGGGTGTCGTGCTGCTCTTGTCGGCGGTCGTGGTCGCCGGCAAGGTGATCGGCATCTCGGTCGCGACCTTCCTCACGGGACGCGACGCGCAGACGTCGATGCGCGCGGGCATGAGCATGGCGCAGATCGGGGAGTTCTCGTTCCTCTTCGCCGCCCTCGGAGTCACCAGCGGGGCGACGGGCAGCTTCTTCTATCCCGTGATCGTCGGCGTCTCCTCGATCACGGCCTTCGGCTCGCCGCTCCTGATCCGGCACTCGACGCGGTTCGCGCTGTGGCTGGACGGCCGGCTGCCTCGTCCGCTGCGGACTTTCGTCCCGCTCTACGCGGCCTGGCTCGAGGACCTGCGCTCCCGCGGCAGCCAGGACCCGCGCTGGGCGGAAGTGCGGGGAGCGATCCGGGTGATCCTGCTCGACTCGATCCTCGTCGTCGCGATCATCGCCGCCACGTCCCTCTCGAGCGAGCGCCTCGGAGGCATGCTCGGCCAGGCGACCGGAACCACGCCGCGCGTCGCGGGCCTGCTCGTCCTGCTCGGTTTCGCCCTGCTCTGCCCGTGGCCGGTGTACGGGATCCTCCGCGCCGCTCGACGCCTCGCGCAGGCCTCCTCCGAGATCGTGCTGCCGCCCTCGGGACCGGGCGGAGGCGTCGACACCGGAGCGGCGCCCCGCCGCACGCTCCTCGTCGGCATCCAGATCGCGATCGTCCTGTGCGTCGGGATCCCGCTGCTCGCGATCACGGATCCCTTCCTTCCCGGGATCCCGGTGATCGGTCTGCTGTTGCTCCTGATCGTGCTGGCGCTGTCATGGTCGTTCTGGCGGCGGGCCGAGGATCTCCAGGGACACGTGCGCGCCGGCGCTGAGATCATCGCCGAGGCACTGGGGCGTGCCTCCCGGAGCGAGCGTTCGGTGTCGATGGGGGATGTCCAGGCTCTCCTCCCGGGCCTGGGCGACATCTCGTCCTTCAGGGTGAGCGAGGGCAGTCCCGCCGTGGGCCGATCGCTTTCCGAGCTCGACCTGCGCGGCCTGACGGGCGCGACGGTCGTCGCGATCTCCCGCGAAGGCGGGAGCGTCCTCATGCCGGACGGCACCGAGCGGTTGCAGGCGGGCGACATGCTCGGGATCACGGGCAGCCATGCGGCCTGCGACGAGGCGCGCAAGGTGCTCGGGGAACGCGGCTAGCGGCAGTCACTTACCCCGGGCGGGGCTCGGGAGCGCGTAGTAGTAGGCCATCGATCGAGGCCCGAGAATGGACTCGATTTCCGCCGCGGACTCGAAGGGGACGCCATCGAGCGCGCGCGAGCGGCGCGAGACGCTTCCTCCCGGAGCCTCGGTGAGCCACTCGCCCACGAGGACGCCGGCTCCTTGCACGCGGGTTGCGGCGTGGAAGCGCATCGATCGCTCGTCCCAGGTCCACGGCATCGTGCGGACGATCCCGGCGACGTGGAGATCACCCGCCCCTCGTGCGTCGATCGAGAGATCGAAGCGCTCCCGGTAGGGCATCACCAGGCGACAGACGAGCTCGATCTGCGTTCCCGGTCTCCCCGTCGGCTCGTCGATGCCGGCCGCGACTGCGAAGCCCTGGCTCTCGTGCGGTTCGGGGCCGTTCGGGCACGCGAAGAAGTCGCCGAGCGGGCACTCGACGGTCGTCTCGCCGTCGAAAACGAGGCGAAGGGTCGCACGGCGGAGCGCGAGCACGAGATCGGTCGCGTCGGCCCGCAGGTGGAGCCGGGTGATCGCTCGCGGGCCGGCGGAGTTCTTCGGATCGAGGCTCGTGAGGCCTCCCTCGGGGAGCTCCTCCGACAGCGAGAAGGTGAACGTGTCGGTCCCCGCGACGGCCTGGCGCGGGGCATCCTCCACGCCCTCGAGCGCAGCGCGAGTCGCGCTCACGACCGAGGTGCCGGCGGGGTACGCGCGGTACTCGATGGCGCAGCTCTCGGGGCTCGTTCCGTCCGCCGTGACGCGGCAGCGCGCGGCGAAGGGGATCGGGAGATCGAGGATCCATCCCTTCTCCGTCGCTCGCGCGAGGACCGGCTCCTCCGCGCCGTCGATCCGGATCCTGATCGTCCCCGCCGCGCCGCGCGTCTCGATCCGCACCAGGGCTCCGGGGCCCTCGAGTTCGGCGATCGCGGTTTCCCCGTGGTTCTCCTCCGACGGGCGAGACGCCGAGAGCCCGCGCAGGCGGTACGGCGGTTCGGCCAGCCGCGCCAGGCACGCCGGGTCGGCCTTCTCGGCGAGCAACCGACCGAGATCGACGGCCTGCGCGGAGGGTGACTGGACGAGAAGGAGGGCGAACGCGTGCAATCCAGGGATAGGCTATCGCCACCCGGGTACCACGCCAGCATGGAACGCCATCCCTCGCCTCGACCCTCGCGACGACTTGGAGATCTCGTCCAATCCGACATCCGCCGGATGACGCGGGAGTGCGAGAAGGTCGGCGGGATCAATCTCGGGCAGGGCATCTGCGACCTGCCGACTCCGCCGCTCGTCCGCGAAGGCGCGATCGCCGCGATCCGCGCGAACCGCAGCACGTACTCCTTTCCCGAGGGTGACCTCTCGCTCCGCCGCGAGATCGGCAAGAAGCTCGACCGGCAGAACGGGATCCGAGCCGACCCGGCCACGGAGATCGTCGTGACCGTCGGCGCGACCGGCGCCTTCGCCGCGGCCGTGCACGCGCTCCTCGACCCGGGCGACGGGATCCTGCTGTTCGAGCCCTACTACGGCTACCACCTGAACGCCGCGCTCCTGGCCGGGCTCGAGCCGCACTTCCTCGCCCTCGAGGAGCCTGATTTCGCTCTCCGCGAGGCCGCGCTGCGCGCCGCGATACGACCGAACACGCGCGCCGTCGTCGTCTGCACCCCCTCGAACCCGAGCGGGAAGATGTTCGACCGCTCCGAGCTCGAGATCCTGGCGCGCGTCGCCCGCGAACGCGGGCTGCTCGTGATCACCGACGAGATCTACGAGCACATCCGCTACGACGGGCGCGAGCACGTTTCGCCGGCGACCGTCGCCGACCTCCGCGAGCGCACCGTGACGATCATGGGGCTCTCGAAGACGTTCAGCATCACCGGCGGGAGGCTCGGCTACGCCGTCGCGCCCCAGGAGCTGGCGCGCGCGATCACTCTTGCGCACGACCTTTTCTACGTGTGCGCGCCGACGCCGCTCCAGCACGGCGCGGCGGAGGGCTTCCGCGCCCCCGAGAGCTTCTTCGAGGAGCTCGCCGCGGCCTACGGCCGCAAGCGCGAGGCGATCTGCGCGGCCCTTTCGGCTGGCGGCCTCGCGCCGATCGTCCCGCAGGGCGCCTACTACGTCCTCGCGGACGTGTCGGCCCTCGGCTTCACCTCCGCACGCGCGGCCGCGTCGGCGCTGCTCGCCAAAGCGGGGGTCGCGACCATCCCGGGAACGGCCTTCTTCCGCGGCGCGGGGGGAGAGCGCTTCGTGCGTGTCTGCTACGCGAAGGAGGACGATGTCCTGGCCGAGGCCTGCGGTCGATTGCGGAGGTTCCGGCGATGAGCCCACGCGCGAGCGACCGGTTCCAGCTCCAGGTGAGCGAGACCGTCTCGGACGCGCGCGATCTCGCGCGGGAGATCGAGGAGGGGATGCGATCGACGCCCAAGCGCATCCCGTGCCGCTTCTTCTACGACGAGACCGGTTCGAAGCTCTTCGAGGAGATCTGCGCGCAGCCGGAGTACTACCTCACCCGCGCCGAGGACGAGATCCTCCTCCGGCGGGCCGGGGAGATCGCCGGGCGGGCTCCGGAGGGGTGCGATCTCGTCGAGCTGGGGAGCGGGGATGCACGCAAGACGCGCCGGCTGCTCTCCGCCCTGCTGGAGAGGCGGCCTTCACTCCGCTACGTGCCGATCGACATCTCGCGCTCCGCGCTCGAGAGGAGCGCGCGGAGCCTCCTCGCGGTCCACCCGGAGCTCTCGATCCACGGGATCGCGGCCGAGTACGAGCGGGGACTCGCGCTCCTGCGCGCGGCCTACTCGGGCCCGAAGCTCGTCCTCTGGCTCGGCTCGAACGTCGGAAACCTCGAGAGGGAGGCCGCCGCGAGCTTCCTTCGGGGGCTCGGGCTGCGCCGTGCCGCCGGCGACCGGCTGCTCATCGGTATCGACCTGCGCAAGTCTCGCGGCGTGCTCGAGCCGGCCTACGACGACGCGCGCGGCGTGACCGCGCGATTCAACCGCAACCTCCTCGTCCGGCTGAACTCGGAGCTCGACGCGGAGTTCGATCCGGAGCGCTTCCGCCACGTGGCGTTCTACAACGAGGAGGCCGGCCGCATCGAGATGCACCTCGAGAGCGCGACCGACCAGGTCGTGCCGATCCGCAAGATCTCGCTCGACCTGCCGCTCCGCCGCGGCGAGCGCATCCACACGGAATCCTCCTACAAGTACTCGCCCGAGGAGATCGAGGCTCTCGCGGCCGGGGCGGGGATGCGCGTCGAGTCCGTCTGGCTCGACTCGGAGGGGCGCTTCAGCCTGAACCTGTTCGCGCCCCTCGAGTGAGGACCGATGGGAACGAAGAGGCCCCCGCCGCGTGTCTCGTGGCGGGGGCCCATCCGATCCCGATCCCCATCGTGTCGGGCTCGGAGTGCTATCCGGTTCGCCAGCTGCCGTTCACCCAGACCTGCGCGTCGCGGTATTCGTAGTGACCGGGCTGTTCGACCCTCTCGTAGTGCCCGCCCGAGATGCGTTCCCGGTAGACGCGGCCGCAGGAGTCGCGCCGCCACCCGTAGCGCGGCTCGATCCAGACCCTCTGGACGAAGCCAGGGACCCAGACTCGTTCGCGCACGGTCCTGTAGTGACCGGGAACCCAGCGTGCGTGCCGATAGGGGGTCCGGTCGACCGGTGCGCAGGCTCGGGTCGCGCCCGGACCGTTCGAGTAGCCGACGGAGATCGCGCCGTGCTTCGAACTCTTGAAGAAGGAGATGCCGAATCCATCGGCTCTCGAGGCGGGGGCGAGGACGGCGAGGAGAGAGAGGCAAAGAGCGGGGAGCTTGATCCTGGAGAACATGAGCACCTCCTGTTGGGACGCCGGCTGGGCGATCGACATCGGACCCAGGGCACATCCTGTGCCACCCATCCCGGCCGGAGATCCGCCGCAGCGCGTGGACGGCTCTGTCCTGCGCGGCAGCCAGGGTGAACCCGCTGGGGGACGCGGGTAGGCTGACCGGGTCATGAGCCGCCTCCTCCTCGCGCTGCTCCTGGTCAGCTGCGAGGCTCCTGATCCGTCGGGCCGGGAGTCGAGCCGAGGCCTCGAACCACCCGCGGGCTCCGCCGCGCCGCTCTCGATCGAAGCCCAAGCGAGGGAGTACGCGGTCGCGAGCCGTCCGGGAACCGCGCACCAGGCCCTCGAGCCCCTCGTCGGGGACTGGGATGTCGCGCTCTCGGCCATCGCTTCCGACGGAACCGAATCGGATCCCTACCGCGGTCGGGCTACGCTCGCCTGGACCCTCGGCCGGCGATTCCTGCGCTGGGACGCGAGCGTCTCGTTCGGCGAGACCCTCGGCACGACGACCGGCTTCGTCGGCTTCAACACGCGCACGCGCGAGTATCAGCTCATGATGGTCTCGGACCTCGCGACGGGGATGGAGATCGCGCGCGGGACCGGCGAGATCCGCGGCTCCGGGATCGTGTTCGAGATCGAGCAGGTCGATCCGGCCAGCGGAAACCGGCTGATCGCCCGGAGTCGGCTCCGGACGGTCTCCCCCGACCACTTCGTGCTCGAGCAACTCGAGCCGACCGGGTCCGGGAGGGACCGCGTCACGCGCCTCTGGAACTACCGCCGGGCCGCGCCTACGCGCTGAGGACGAACTCGCGCCGCGCGATCCGCCAGCTCGCGAGGAGGAGGGTCGCGCCGATCCACGCCAGCGCCGTGACGACCGGCGACGTCGAGAATCGGTGCAAGTCGAAGCCGGGTACCTCCTGCCACGCCGCCGAGCCGTTCACGGCGACGACGCTGCGCAGGTAGTACTGGACGGTGAGCGCTGCGTTTTGCCCCGGGAGGTTGGCGAGGAATCCCTCGATCGCGAAGGCGTAGCCGAGACCGACGATCATCGGGTGCCGGAAGAAGACGCCCGCGGCCGCGAACAGCGCCGAGTAGACGGCGCCGCCGAGCACGGCGGCCGCGAGCAGAGGGCCGAGGATCCCCTGGGCCGCGTCGGGACCCGGGACCGCCGACCGGCTCGCGAGAGTCACCGTGAGGAAGGCGGAGAGGGCGAGCAGCGTCGAGACGAGAACGAGCGCGGCCGACCAGCGCCCCAGCAGGACGGCGGGACGCGGGACCGGGCGGGAGAAGAGGTAGCTGATCGTCCGGTCCTCGATCTCCTCGGTGACCACGGCGGAGCCCGTGACCAGCGCGATCAGCGGGACGCATACTTGCAAGAGGAGGAGCCACCCGAGATGCGTCGCGATCTCGGCGCCCGTCAGCCTGGGGTTCGAGTACGTGACGATCCAGGCGATCACCGGCGGGATGGCGGCGAGCGCGAGGCATGCGAGCGCGCGGCGGCTCCACCACACGCGCCGCACGTGCGCGCGGAAGAGGAGTCCGGTCGATGCGAGCAGTCCGGGCATGTTCAGGCGACGAGGTAGTCGAAGATCGCTTCGAGGCCCGCGTCCGGGGTCTCGAGGCTGCGGATTCCCGCGCGCGCCCGAGCGGCAGCGGCGGGGAGGGCGGACAGGAAGCCCTCGAAGTCGAAGGTCTCGACGGCGAGGGAGGCGCCGTCGGGCGAGACGCGCAGGGATTGCACTCCGGGCAGGTCCAGCACGCCGCGGGCCAGGGCGCGGACGTCTCTGGCCCGGATCTCGACCTTGCGCGGGTGTCGCGAGAGCAGCGCGCGGATCTCGGAGACTTCGCCTTGCGCGAGCACCCGCCCTCGGTGCAGGAGCAGCACGTTGCGCGTCAGCTCCTCGACCTCGTGCAGGACGTGGCTCGACACGAGGATCGAAGTCCCCTCGCGCGCGAGGTGGAGCAGGAGCTCCACGATCCCGCGGCGCGCGATCGGATCGAGGCCCGTCAGGGGCTCGTCCAGAACGAGGAATCCCGGATCGTGCGCGATCGCCTGGGCGATCTTCGTCCGCTGGCGCATGCCGCGCGAATAGCCGCGCGTCTGCCGCTCCATGGCGCCAGCGAGTCCGACGCGCTCCATCGCGCGCCCCGCACGATCCCGGGCTTCCCGCGCGGAGTAGCCCGACAGCCGCAGGAGGAAGGCGACGAAGGCGACGCCGGACATCTCGCCGTAGAGCGCGTCCTGCTGCGGGCAGAATCCCATCTCCGCGAAGTGGGCGCGGTTCGCGAAGGGGTCGCGGCCGAGGACCTCGATCGAGCCGCGCGAGGGCCGGATCTCGCCCGCGACGAGCTTGAGGAAGGTCGACTTGCCCGCGCCGTTCGGCCCCAGCAGCCCGACGACGCCGGGCTCGAGGTCGAGCGACACGTCGACCAGGCCGACGACGGCCCCGTACCAGCGCGAGAGGTCGCGCGCGACGATCCAGGAGCTCACGCGGCCGCCTCCATGCGCCGCACGCGCGCGTACAAAACGGCCCAGGCGACAGCCGTCGTCCCGAGGATGATCGCGAACGAATATCCGGCGGGCCATTCTTCGATCCCCATGCTCGGCATGTCGAAGGTCCAGCCCGCGATGCGCTGGAAGTTCCCCTGCAGACTGATCATCAGGAAGCGGTCGTCCTCCTGGAGGTTCGCGAGGACCACCGAGACGGCAGTCGAGAGGGCGAAGAAGGCGAAGCTCGCCACGAGGGCGAAGGTCTTGCGTTCGAAGAGGCTCGAAATCGCGAGCATGACGCTCGACCACACCGCGGCCCAGAGCGCCCCGAACAGGATCGACTCGTGGACGATTTGGCCTTCCTGCTTCAGGAACGACCAGTCGGGCGAAGCGAAGGCCGCGATCGTGCAGATCACGAGTCCGGGCGTGATCACCACGATGCCGGCGAAGAAGAACAGCGTCAGGAACTTCCCCAGCATGTAGCGGGTCGTCGAGAGCGGGCGCGTGAAGTACAGCAGGTGGGCTCCGAGGCGCCGATCCTCGGCGATCAGGCCCGCGCCGAACCAGGCGATCACGAGCAGGGTGAAGAGGCTCATCAAGAGGTGGAACACCACGATCTGCTGACGCACGTCGATCATCGTGCGGGCGAACCCCGCCGCGATCGCCGTGGCCGGACTCGCTCCACCGAGCGCGCTCGGCGTCAGGCCGGCCTCGAGCGAGAAGCGCGCATACACGACGAAGGAGAAGATGACCGTCGCGATCGCGGGCGGCGCGAAGAGGATCACCATCGGCAGCTTCTTCCTCGTCGCGGCGCTGATGCCGGCGCCGGCCAGGGCCATGAAGGAGAAGGCGGTGCCGCCGAGGCTGCCGCGGAAGGGGCGGTAGATCTCGGTGTTCGTGCGCGCGGTCATCCGGCCTCCTCGGCGGAGACGCCGGAGACGAAGACCTGCTCGAGGGAGGAGCGCACCTCCTCGACGGATCGCAGGGTGGCCCCTGCGCCCGCGGCGATCGCGAAGAGCTCGTCGGCGTCCTCGGCGCGGCCGTCCAGGCGCACCGTCAGTCGTCCGTCGCGGCCGGGCTCCGAGGCGAAACCGGCTGACGAGAGCGCCGACTCGAACCGCGCGCGATCCCCGTCGACCTCGATGCGGACGCGGCGCCCCTGGACGCGCGTGAGTTCGTCGATCGCGCCCGCGAGCGCGACGGAGCCCTCGTGGAGCACGACGACCTCGCGGCAGGTGCGCTCGACGTCCGGGAGGAGGTGGGAGCAGAGGAGGAAGCTCTTGCCCTGGACGTGTCCCAGGTCGTGCACGAGCTCGAGCATGTGCTTGCGCCCGAGGGGATCGAGCCCGCTGGTCGGCTCGTCGAGGAGGAGCAGGCTCGGATCGTGGACCAGCGCCTGCGCGAGCTTCAGGCGCTGCTTCATGCCCGCGGAGTACTCGTCCGCGGCGCGGTACCGTGCCTCGTGGATCCCCACGTAGTCGAGGACCTCGTGCGTGCGCGACAGGGAATCGGCGCGCGAGAGTCCGGTCAGGCGCCCGAGCGTCGCGACGATGTCCAGCCCCGAGAGTCCGGGGATCAGGCAGTCGCTCTCCGGCATATATCCGACCGACCGGCGCAGCGCGAGCCGGCCTGCGACCGTCGTCGGATCGCAGCCGGCGATGCTCGCGCGGCCGCTGTCCGGACGGAGGAGCCCGAGCAGGAGCTTGATCAGCGTCGTCTTGCCGGCCCCGTTCGGCCCGAGGAGGCCCGTCGGTCCGGGTGCGAGTTCGAGGGTGAGCCCTCGGAGAGCGCGCACCTTCCCGTAGCTCTTCTCGAGACCCTCGATGGAGAGGACGGGCGCGAGGACGGGTCCGCTCACGGGGTTGCTTTATGCCACAAAGCAGGACTGGCGTCGAGGCCTTGCCCGCTTCACGTGGCTCTGCGCAGGAAAGCCCGCACGACGGCCGAGGTCAGGTCGCCGAGGAGGACGATCCCGGCCCCGAGCGCGACGAAGAAGAGCATCTCGTCGTGATAGTGCCGTCCGCGAGCGTCCTGGATCCAGTACCCGAGCGAGACGACGCCGAGGAGCCCGAGCACGGTCGCCTCGCGCACGCAGGTCTCGAAGCGGTAAGAGAAGTACAGCAGGAAGCGCGGCAGGGCGAGTGGGACGGCCGCGGCGAGCGTGACCTGCGCGCGTCCGGCGCCGAGGCCGCGCAGGGCGCGGAGCGGGGCGGACTCGAGGTTCTCGATCGTCTCGGCGCCGAGCTTGCCGAGGATCCCGGCGTTGTGGATCGCGAGAGCGAGGACGGCCGGCCAGGCGTTCGGTCCGAGGATCGCGAGGAGCAGGAAGGCCCAGACGTACTCCGGGATCGCGCGCAGGAGGATGAGGAACGCCCGTGCCGATGTCCCGAGCGTCGTCCACGCCCGGCGGCGCCACCGCGCTCGCCCCCGTTCGGCCCCTTCGAGGTCGACCGGGGCGCGCTCGGGCCCGTTCGGCGGAGGGAAGGGATCGTGCGAGGCGACGTTGCGCGCCGCGAAGGGCGCGAGGAGGACCGCGCCGAGCCCTGCGAGAGCGATGGCGAGGACCGAGATCGCGAGCGTCTGCAGCGAGCCGGAGAGGCCTCGGCTCGAGAGCAGATCGCCCGCCCAGGCGGCGAGGGCCTCGAGCTCGAACGGTCTCCCTCGCATCGGGAAGGGCACGATGTCCTCGCGGAGGAAGCGCTCGAGGTTGTCCATCCGCCGAGCGCTCAGGAGGTCCCCGACCTGGATGTCCCCCGAGGTCCACGACCACACCGCGAGGGCGAGGAAGGCGAGGCCGCTCCCGCGGACGAGCAGGCTGCGCGGGCGGTCGCGCTTCAGGATCTCGATCGAAGGGATCACGCGACGAAGCGCCTCCGCAAGGCGCTGCTCCACACTTCGATCGCGAGGACGAGCGCGGCGAGAGCGTAGAGGTAGGTCCACACCTCGCCGTAGTGGAGATTCTCGAACGCCGCGGAGATCGAGTAGCCGAGGGTCGGGAAGCCGAAGAACCCGAGCACCGCGGACGAACGCACGGCGCACTCGAAGCGGTAGAAGGCGTACGCGCCCATGTCGGGGAGGGCGCGGGGCAGGAGGCCGAAGCAGAAGACCTGCGCGGGCCCCGCGCCGGCGCCGCGCAGCGCGAGGGCGGCGTCGCGCGGGGCCTCGTCCATCATCTCGGAGAAGATCTTGGCGAGCGTCCCCGCGTAAGGGATCGCGATCGCGATCACGGCGGAGGTCGTCGAGAGGCCGAACGCGGCCAGGAAGATCACGGCCCACAGGAGCTCGTGCACGGACCGCATGGCGACGATCACGACACGCGTCGCCGACCAGATCGCCGGGGCGATCGAGCGGCGGAGCCCGCGCGCCGTGCTCGATCCTCCGCCGGCGAGCTCGCCGCTCCACCAGGCGGTCGATCCGAGGAACCCGAGCACGAATCCGGCCGGGACGGCGAGGCTCATCGCCGCGACTGCGAAGACGAGCGTCCTGCGCATCGCGGCCAGCGTCTCGAGGAGCAGGGGCGTGGTGCCCGGAGGCACCGCCGTCTCGTAGGTGAGCGCCGGGCGGAACATGCGCGCGAAGAAGTCGCCCACGATCGCGAGTCCGCCGCGCTGCGGGACGAGGCCTGCGATCGGCGCGTCGAGCACGACGAAGGCCGCGAGCGCGGCGAGCGCGATCGCCAGGAGGACGGCGCCGCGCCGCCCGAGGCGGGGGGCGGGCTCAGGCGCCATCACGGGCGAGCTCCTCGAGCCGGTAGAGCCTCCGGTACTCGCCGGCGTCGATCCCCGCCGTCTCCCGGTCGAAGACGATCCGCCCGCCGCGCAGGCCGACGAGGCGTGGGAAGAACTCCCGCGCGAGCTCGAGGTCGTGGAGGCTGACGAGGAGGGTCAAGCCGCGCTCGAGGCTGACGTCGCGGAGGAGGGCGACGGTGTCGCGGGCGCGCGCGGGATCGACCGAGGACACCGGCTCGTCGGCCAGCAGCACGGAAGGCTCCTGGAAGAGGGCGCGCGCGATCGCGACGCGCTGGCGCTGCCCGCCCGAGAGCGAGTCGGTCCGCTGGAAGAGCTTGTCGCCGATGCCGACGCGGCCGAGGATGGCCGCCGCGCGCTCGAGGTCGGCCCATGCGGGCAGGATCATCGACTTCGCCGCGCCGAAGAAGGTCCTCGAACCGAACTTCCCCGCGAGCACGTTCTGCGACACGCGGATGTTCGGCACGAGCGCGAGGTCCTGATGGACGAACCCGATGCGCGTCCGCGCGGCGCGGAGCTCGCCGGGGGAGAGCGAGGCGAGGTCGCGCTCCTCGATCCGCACCGTTCCGCGCGTCGGACGGATCGCGGCCGTCAGCAGGCGCAGGAGCGTCGTCTTGCCCGCGCCGCTGGGCCCGACGAGCGCGACCGCCTCGCCGGGCCGGACGATCAGGTCCGCCCCGTCGAGGGCCGGTCGTCCGCCGTAGACGACGCTCGCCCCGCGGAGCTCGAGAGCAGCGCTTCCGTTCCTCAACCCCGCTGCCGTCCCGGCGTCAGCGCATCAAGCCGGCCTCGAGGGCCGCCTTGCGGAGCGTGTCGAAGTCCTCGTTCCTGGCCACGATGAGACCATCGGGACGGTTCATCCCGGCGAGGAGGGCGGGGTCCTTGATCGCGACCAGGGTCTCCTGGAGCTTCTCGGTGAAGCCCTGGCTCAAGGTCTCGTCGAGCTTGGGGTGCGCCTGGAAGTTGTAGTCGACGTAGTCCGGCGTCACCCACACGATGCGGCACAGGTCCGGATCGAGCTTGCCTTCCTTGACCATCCGGTCGTAGGTCGCGAAGTCCATCGCGCCCGCGTCGAAGGTGCCGGCCTCGACGAGCTTGGCGGTCTTGTCGTGCCCGCCGGAGAAGTTCATCTCCGCGCCGGTGAAGTCCTTCGGGCTCTTGCCGGCGAACTTGCGGATGAAATATTCGGGCATGAGACGGCCCGAAGTGGAGCTCTCCGAGCCGAACGTGAACTTCTTCCCGGCCAGCTCCATCGGGAACTCGTCCTTCTTCTCGAGGCCGACGCTCTTGTGCGCGACGAAGTAGGACTTGAACTCCTTGTCGATCTTGCCGCACGCGATCACGCGCGCGCCCGGGACCGCCTGCATCGCCTGGAGCCCGGTGTAGCCCCCGAACCAGCACAGGAGGATGTCGCCGTTCTTGAACGCGTCGACCGAGGCGGCGTAGTTGGCCACCGGGACGTACTCGAACTTCACCCCGAGCTCCTTCGTGAGGTGGTCGGCGAGCGGCTGGTACTTCGCCTTGAGCTCGGTCGTGTTCTCGTTGGGGATCCCGGTGAAGCGCAGGACCTGGCTGGAGTTCGCCGGCGTGGTGGCCGCGGCTTCGGTGCCGCCGCCGCAGGCGGCGACCGGGAAGACGAGCGCGAAAAGGGAAAGCGAGCGGAAGAGATTGTCGATCATCACGGCATTCCTGGTTCTCCGCTGGGCGTGAACAGCCGCCCGCGCGGGATTGGGTCGACGGTAGGAGGGGTGAATGCGTCCGACAGGATACCGGTGGCGGGGTTGCCCTTCCACGGGCTGCGCGCCTAGACTCGTCGGCGATGGCCGCACGAGAATGCGATCCGAGCGCGAAGCCCGCCCCGCCGCTCTCGCGACGGAAGTTCCTGCAGGGCGCCGGAGGAATCGCCACGAGCGGAGTGCTCGCGCCGGGCCTCCTCGGCGCGCCGCGCGCCGGCGCTCCGGGGGCTTCGGGCGAGGTCGAGGAGCTCGCGGGCGAAGTCGAGATCAGCCTCGACGTGAACGGGGCCCCGATCGCGCTTCGCGTCGAGCCGCGCACGACCCTGCTCGACGCGCTCCGCGACCGCGCGACTCCGCCGCTGACCGGCTCGAAGCTCGTCTGCGACCGCGGTCAGTGCGGCGCGTGCACCGTCATCGTCGACGGGCGTTCCGCCTACGCCTGCATGCTGCTCGCCGTCGATCTGCGCGGCCGCAAGATCCGCACGATCGAGGGGCTCGGCGCGCCTGGCGCGCTCTCGCCCCTCCAGGAGTCGTTCTGGAAGCACGACGCGTCGATGTGCGGCTTCTGCACGCCGGGCTTCGTGATGGCGATCCAGGCGACGCTCGAGCGCAAGAAGGACGCGACGCTCGACGAGATCAAGCAAGGCTGCGCCGGAAACGCGTGCCGCTGCGGGACGCAGCCCCAGATCTTCGCGGCCGCCCTCGAGATCGCTCGCGGAGGCAAGTGATGGCCGCGCCCTCCTCGCGTGCGGGCCAGGATGCCCCGAAGCCGCGCAAGAAGAAGATCAAGACGACGAAGGTCGTCAACGGCATCGAGCAGGAGGTCGAGATCGAGGTCGACGACGTCGAGGGCGTCGCCTGGCGCTCGAAGTCGGAGCTCGCGCTGCTGAACCACGACCTGCCCCGCGTCGACGGGCCGCTCAAGGTCAGCGGGCGCGCGCGCTACACGCACGACGTGCGGCTGCCCGGCATGGTCTGGGCGCGCGTCCTCACGTGTCCGATCCCGAGCGCCGACGTGACGCTCGATCTGGAGCCGGCGCGCAAGGTCGCGGGCGTCGAGGCTGTCATCGCGCTCGTCGAGAAGCGGGCGGCCTTCCTCGGCCAGCCGGTCGCCGCCGTGGCCGCGCGCACGGCGGAGCTCGCCGAGGACGGGATCCGCGCCATCGTCGCGCAGTTCACGCCGAGGCCCTGGGCCGTCGACCGCGCGCAGGCGGTCGCGGACAACGCGCCCAAGGTCACCAAGGACGGCAACCTCGGGAAGGTGAACACGGCGGGCGAAGAAGGCGAGGCCGAATCGGCGCTCGCCTCGGCCGAGGCGAAGGTCGAGGCGACCTACACGCTCCCCGTGCAGCACCACGCCTGCCTCGAGACCCACGGCGTCGTCGTCGACTACCGCGGCGGCGACGAGGCGACGGTCTACGCCTCCACGCAGGACACGTTCAGCATCTCGGAGGAAGCCGCCGAGCACCTCGGACTCAAGACGAGCGACGTGACGACGATCGTCGAGCACATGGGCGGCGGCTTCGGCGGCAAGTTCGGCCTGGGGATCGAGGGCAAGGCCGCCTGCCTGCTCGCCAAGCAGCTCGGCCGGCCCGTCCACCTCATGTTCACGCGCGCCGACGAGTTCGGCGCTGGCGGCAACCGCAGCGGCTCGCGCCAGGTGCTGCGCGGCGGGGCGTCGAAGGACGGACGCTTCGTCGCCCTCGTCGGCGACGTCGAGAAGTACGGCGGCGTCGGCGGGGGCTCCTTCCCGGGGCGGGGCCCCTACATCTACTCGGTCGAGAAGAGCTGCCTGCGCGTGCGCAGCGTCTTCACGCACACCGACTCGGCCCGCGCGATGCGCGCGCCGGGACATCCCCAGGCCTCCTTCGGCATCGAGTCGCTCGTCGACGAGCTCGCGTACGCGATCGGGATGGACCCGCTCGAATTCCGCAAGAAGAACCTGAAGGACAAGGTCTACGCACGGCAGCTCGACGCCGTCGCGCGCGAGATCGGCTGGGCCGATCACCCCAACAAGACGGCGGCCGCCACGCTCGCCGACGGGATCGGCGTCGGGATCGGCTTCGCGGTCGCGACCTGGGGCGGCGGCGGCCGGCCCGGCAACGAAGTCACGGTCAAGATCGAGCGCGATGGCAGCGTCACCGCGAGCGTCGGCAGCCAGGACCTCGGGACGGGCACGCGCACGTACGTCGCGGCGATCGTCGCCGAGGAGCTCGGCCTGCCTCTCGAGGCGGTGACGGCGCGGATCGGCGACAGCCGGCTCGGCCAGGCGACCGGTTCGGGCGGGAGCACGACGACCGCGTCGCTCGCGCCGGCGGTGATGGACGCGGCGCGCAAGGCGCGCCTCGCCTTCGCCGAGCGCCTCTCGAAGTCCATGAACGTCCCCGCGGAGCACCTGCGTTTCGCCGGCGAGCGAGTCGCCGACGAGCGGGACCCCAAGAAGGTCCTCTCCTGGCGGCAGGCCTGCGGCTCGCTCGGCGCGGACGGGTTGAGCGCGCGCGGGGAGTTCGTCGCGGCCCTGGCCGCGAACGGCGCCCACGGCGCGCAGGCCGCGAAGGTCCGCGTCGACGCGCTGACCGGACGCGTCGAGGTGCTGGCGATGGCTGCGATTCAGGACTGCGGACTCCCGCTGAACCGCGCGGCGCTGAAGAGCCAACTGCAGGGCGGGATGATCCAGGCGCTCTCGTACGGGCTGCTCGAGGAGCGCGTCATCGATCCCGTCGGCGGCTGGTCGCTCTCCTCGGGCTTCGAGGAGTACAGGCTCGCGCACGCCTTCGAGATCCCCGAGATGACCGCCCTGATCGACGACGAGGACACGCGCGGGGTCATCGGCATGGCGGAGCCGGCCATCATCCCCGGGCACAGCGCGATCGCGAACGCCGTCTACAACGCCTGCGGGGCGCGGGTGCGCGACTTGCCGCTGACGCCGGACAAGGTCCTCGCGGCGCTCGGGAAGGTCGACTAGGGCCATGAAAGCCTTCCGTCTCGCCAATCCGACGAGTCTCGAGGCTGCGCTCGAGCTCCTGGCGGCGGGCAACCAGCGCGGAGCTCGCAGCCGCGCGCAGCTCCTCGCGGGCGGCCAGGATCTCCTGACCGAGATGAAGGAGCACCTGGCCGAGCCCGAGGTGCTCGTGAACCTCAAGGGGATCGCCGGGCTCGACCGGATCGAGGTCGCCTCCGACGGCGGGCTGGTGATCGGCGCGCTCGTGACGATCGCCGCGCTCGAGGAACACGCCGAAGTCCGCGAGCGGTTCACGGTGCTCCACGAGGCGGCGCACTCGATCGCGAGCCCGCAGATCCGGAGCTTCGGGACCGTCGGCGGCAACCTGTGCCAGCGCCCGCGCTGCGGGTACTACCGGAACGAGCACGCCAAGTGCATCAAGAAGGGCGGCTCGGAGTGCTTCTCGCACGACGGGCTGAACAAGTACAACGCGATTCTCGGCGGTGGACCTTCGTACATCGTCCACCCGAGCGATCTCGCGCCCGCGCTCGTCGTCCTCGAGGCGGAGGTCCGACTGCGCGGCCCCGCGGGCGAGCGGACGGTCCCGATCGAGCGCTTCTTCACCCTGCCCTCGGAAGGCAGCGTGCTCAAGGAGAACGTGCTCGGAGACGACGAGATCCTGCTGTCCGTGCGCGTTCCGGCTCCGGCCTCCGGGACTCGCAGCACCTACCTCAAGTTCAAGGAGCGCGGCTCCTTCGACTTCGCGCTCGTGTCGGTCGCCGCGGCGCTCGTCGTCGAGGCCGGCCAGGTCGCGCGCGCCCGCCTCGCGCTCGGCGGCGTCGCGCCGATCCCGTGGAGGGCTGGCGACGCGGAGAAGGTCCTGGTGGGGAAGGCGATGGAGGCATCCGCGTGGAAGGCCGCCGGCGAGGCCGCGATGCTCGAGGCCGATCCCCTGAAGCACAATGCCTACAAGGTCCCGCTCGCCCAGGGGCTCATCCACCGCGCGCTCCAGTCGCTGGCGCGGAGCTGACGAGGACGATGGAAGATCCCCGCATCCTCGAGGGCGCCCTCTGCATCCACCTGCGGAGCAAGAAGACCTACTCCCTCCACGCCCCTCCGGCGTCCAGCGAGGACGTCCTCGACGGCAGCGGCCACTGCTGGTGCAAGAAGACGATGATGGCCCTCGGCCCCGACGAGGATCGTGTCGATCCCGACACCTGCCGGAATGGCCGCGCCTGCTTCGAGACGACCACCTAGCGCGATCCTGGCCTAGACTGGGGCCATGATCCTCACCTCCGTTGCGCTCTTGGCCGCGTTCTCCGCGGATTGCCGGATCCAAAGTGTCGAAGCCCGCACCGCGAGCGTCTTCGCGGGCGCCTGCCACTACGGGGGCGAGGCGACGACGGCCGGACGCGAGGCCCTGGTCGCCTGGCACTTCGAATCGGGTTCGCTCGCCGGAGTCGATCTCGTCGCCGCGATCGCGGGAGACGGCAACCTCGCGGATCCGTCCACGGTGCGCCGATCGGTCGTGTACCTGTCCGATCGCGCGACTCCCGCGCAGCGGGGGGCCGCGGAGGCGCTCCTGCGCTGGCGCCTGGGGTCCGAGCTCGGACGCGTGCTCGAGGTCGTTGTCGTCCCGCTCGAAGCGAAGTTCGAGGGCGAGAGCTACCGCGTCGACGGCGGAGCTCTGTTCGAGCTCGAGGGCTCGCTCCTCGCGGACCGCGCCTGCTGCAAGATGCCTCTCGCGGTCTGGTACCAGCCCATCGCGCCGATCGCCGCGCCGATCGTCGGACGGAACGAGGTCTTCCGTTACGGTGACGCGCGCCTGGGATCCGTCTGGGAGCACCACGGCGAGAACACCGGCTTCGCGGGCACGCTCCGCTAGGTCTTCGTGATCTCCCGCAGCGCGATGGTCGCGTAGGCGCCCTTCTCCAGGCGGAAGCGCAAGCGCAGTCCCTCGGGCTCTTCCGCGCACGAGAACTCGCGCAGGAAGATCCGCGACGCGCGCCGGGATCCGGGGAGCCGCGCGCGAGCGAGCGCGGCGTCGTCCGCTCCCGCCGCGGCCAGGATCTCGCGCTCGAGCTCGCCCGGGCGTCCCGTCGCCCAGCGCATCTTGGAGCCGAAGATCGGACCCGTGGCCGAGATCTCGCCCCGCTGGCAACGATCCGAGTCGACCTGCGCGTCGGCGACCTCGAAGAGGCCTCCGGTGTCCGTCTTGCGCGCGAGGTCTCCCTCCTGGACGGCGTCGAGCCCGCATCGGCTCATTCGCTGGCGCAGCCACTCGTTGAAGAGTGCCGATTGCCACGCGGAGAGCTCCATGCGGCCGATCCAGGAGGAAGGCGCGGGCTTGGCGTCCGCGATCCGCCGCTCGCCGCGGCGAGCTCCGCGGCCGCCGGGTCCGAGGCGCTGCTCGCCGAAGAAGTTCGGGAGCCCGCGCTCGGCGAGCACCGCGGCGATCGCCTGGGCGCGCGCGGCGGCGCCGGATACGGCGCCGGCGACCAGGATCTCGAAGCGGTTTCCCGCCAGGTGTCCGCGACCGAGCTTGTTCCCGTGGCGCGCGGCCGCGAGGACCTCGAGCCCCGTGAGCGCGGCCGCGCGCTCGGCGAGCTCGGCGGGCTCGCCCGCGCGCACCGGCAGGGAGAACGTCTGCGTCGCGCGCGCGACCTTGTCCTTCTGTCCGGCGCAGCCGACGTCGCGCTCCTGGAGGAAGAACACCTCCGCCAGCGCGCGCTGGACCTCGCGCGTCGTCCGTCCTTCGCGCCTCACGCGCAGGTAGAGGTGCTCGCCGACGCCGCAGGGCTCGTAGAGCGGGATCTCCTCGACCACGAAGTGCGCGGGCGATTGCTTGATCTCCCCGCCGGTGCCCGGGAGATCGCCCGTGACGAGCGGGAGCTCGCCGACGAGAGGAGAAGTCACCGCCCCAGCTCGCGCTTGCGCGCGGGCCGGCGCGCGAAGAGATAGACGAGGGCGCCGATCCAGCCCGCCAGGACGATGACGAGGATCCACACGATCTTGTCGTTGCCCTCGCTCTTCTCGTTCTTCGCGCAGTCGATGATCATCCAGACCCACAGCACGAGCAACGGAATCGAGAGGCAGCAGATGGAGGCCCAGATGAAGAAGATGGGGAGGAAGACCCAGCCTTCTCCGCCGCCGTGCAGCAGTGCGAGCCACATGGCGACGAGTGTAGCCGCTGCAGGCTAGGTCAGCAGCGCGAGCGGCCGTTCCAGCCAGCTCGCGGACTCGTCGAGGCCTCCTGGGCGGTTGCGGAGGACCCACAGGCGCCGGTGTTCGGCCGCTAGCGGCGCGAGCTCCTCGCGCAGCGCCGCCCGTGCCGCGCGGGGGATCGCGGTGACGGGAGCTCCATCGGGGGCCTCGAGCCGGGCGCGCCCGAAACGGCAGGCGAAGGCGAGCAGATCGGCCGCGAACCGGATCTCCTCGGCGTCGAGCGTGCTGCCGCGCGCTGCGCCGAGCCGCGCCCGGATCTCGAGGGTGCGACCGAGCGCGCGCTCGAGGCCTTCGACGCCGAGTCCGGGCATGCGCGCGTGCGGGAGCGGCTGGTCGGCGAAGGCGAGCACGAAGAAGAGCGCCGAGCCGTTCGTGCTCGGCGAGCCCGGCACCTCGTACACGTGGCCGAGATCGACAGCGGCCTGGCCGAGGACGCCGGCCGGGTCGTGGAAGACGTGCGCGTCGAGGAGGCGCGGCAGGTCGGCCGCGCGCTCGCGCGCGGCGGAGGCGTTCCACGCGCAGCCGGCCCCGTAGAGGAGGCCCGCCGCGCTCGCGAAGGGAGGCTGGAGGTGCCCGCGGTCGCCCCAGTCCGTGACGAGGTAGCCGCTCGCGCCGCGCTCGAGTCCGTGCACGGCGGCGCTCTCGAGGTTCGCGACAGCATTCGCCGTCCTCCCCGCGACGCTCTGCCAGCTCGAGGTTCCCGGGCAAACTCGAAACTCCAGCCCGCTCTCGGCGAACGCGCGCGCTTCCCGTTCGAACGGATGATCGGCGTCGTAGCCCCAGAGCAGCGCGACGGCATCGCGCGGGAGCTCCTCGATCAGCTCGGGATGCTGGAGGATCACGTCGCCCCAGAACTGGATGCGGTGTCCGCGCGCGCGCGCGAGCTCGTGCACGGCGCGCAGGAAGTCGAGGTAGACCCGGCCCTTGCCCTTCGCCTCGCACGCGCTCTTCGAACGGCCGAGGCCGATGTCGAAGGTCTCGTCGAGGCCGACGTTCATGACCCGGCTCTGGAAGCAGGGCAGGAGCTCGTCGTAGAGCCCGGCGAGGAGCTCGAGGGCCGCCGGATCGGTCGGACAGAGGCTGAAGGGCTCCTTCTCGCGGCTGAACGCGTGCACGATGCCGTCTGGAACCTCCGCGAGGTGCCGGTAGCGCTCGCGCGAGAGCCAGCGGTGCATGTGGCCGAGGCTCTGCTGGTTCGGCACGAGCTCGATCCCGCGCTCGCGGCACCGCCGATCGAGCTCGCGGGCCTCGTCGTGGGTGATCGGGCTCGCGTCGCGCCAGACCTCCTCGTGGGCTCGGTAGGCGAAGCTGTGCTCGGTGTAGAGCTGCAGCTCGTCGTACTTCCAGCCGCCGAGGAGGTCGATCATTCGCCCCAGCGTCGCCGTCGTCGGCACCTTCGTGCGGCTGACGTCGAGGAGGACGCCCCGGCGCGCGAAATCGGGCCAGTCCTCGATCGCGAAGGCGGGGATCGCGCAGCGGCCCTCGTGGAGCCGGATCGCCTGCGCCAGGGTCGCGCGCGCGTGGCGCTCTCCCGCCGCGTCGGCCGACTCGATCTCGACGCCCGAGGGACCCGCGATCAGGCGGTACCCGCGCCCGCCGGCGAGACGGCTCGTCCGGGGGCGCACGGCGGGATCCCAAACGCCTGGCCGCCGCTCCAGGCGTCGGGGCGGCGGCCAGAGGAGTTCGAGCCGGTCGCCGTTCAGCGGCGCTTCTTCTCCTTCATCTCTTCGAGGAGCTTCACGACGGCTTCTTCCATCTCCTCGTCGCGCAGATCGCGGAACCGGATCACGCCCTTCTCGTCGAGGATGTAGATCGTCGGCCAGCCCTGGACGTTCCACTGGTTGGGCAGGGCTGCGTCCGTCGTCCCCATGACGTGCTGGCGCCAGGTGATCTTGTTCTTGGTCAAGATCTTGTCGAGGTTGGCCAGGTCCGCGTCGAAGACCTTCTTCTTCAGCGGCGCTCCGAGGGCCCCGAGCTTCTCCATCACCTTCGCGTCGCCGCGGCGGATGGCGTCGATGGCCTGGTTCTCCCGCATCCCGGCGGCGCGGATGGCGGCTTTTTCGGCGTCTTCGAGCTTGCTGGAGACGTCACGGTCCCCGTCGCTGTTGAGTCCGAGGAGCGCGAAGGGCTCGTTCTTGAGGCGATCGACCATCGCCCGCTCATGCGGAAGCATGGCGCGGCAAGGGGGTCACCAGATGCCCCAGAAGTCGAGGACGACGACCTTGCCGCGGTAGTCGGAGAGCTTCCACGCGACTCCCTTCTCGTCCACGGCGTCGAAGTCCGGCGCCACCATGCCGATCTGGAGGTGCTCGATCTCGAACAGGTACCCCTCGGCTCGTCCGGCCGCCGCCGAGCCGCCGTGCTCCTTCCCGAGCCGGCGGAAGACCGCGACGGCTTCGTCCTTCTTTCCGTCCTGGTAGAGCATCTCACCCAGGGAGTAGAGAGCGCTGGAGCGTACGTCCGCGCTCTTGGGTTTCTCGGCGAGGAGCTCGAGGATCTCCTTCGCGCGATCACTCTCGATCATCCTCCTCCCAACGCCCTGCGGAACGAATTGGGCGAGCTCCGCGAGGACCGGAGAGTCGAGGTAGGCCGCCAGGAGCGAGTCGATCGCATCCGACGAGTCCGCCTCGGAGTTGAACGCGATCCAGAGCAACGACCGCGCGCCCGTTTCGGTGCCCTTCGCGCGCTCGGAGAGATCCTCGAAGCGCGAGATGAAGAGCTTGGCAGGATGCTTCTCCGGATCGAGCCGGATCGCAGCCCTCTCTTCGTCGGTCTTCGCCTTGGCGTAAGGCTCGTAGTAGGCCTCGATCGCCTCGTCGAACTCCTTCTCCAGAGCCGCGAGCTCGGTGGGGAAGTCGGGAGCCTTCTCCTGCGCGGGCGCGTGGGCGCCGGCAACGGTCAGGGCGAGGCCCGCAAGCCATAGCAATGCCATCGTCACACCTCCAGGACGGCACTCGCCGTCGGGCGCGGATTGTCGGCTGGCGGGCCGCGTCTGCGCAAGGACCGGTCGGGGAACTTACCCGCTGGCGTTCCTTGCGCCGTGGACCCAGATGCGGATCTCGGCGGGAGTGGGGGTCGGCGGGAGCCCGCGGCCGGATTCCCTCATCGACCGCTCCAACTCGGCCGGATCGCGCGCCCCCAGCTCCTCGACCGAACGGACGCCGGCGCTCGCGAGCCAGGTGAAGCCGCGGACCCCCAGACCGCGGACGCTCATCAAGCGCGCCGTCTCGAGCCACTCCGATCGCGCGAGGCCCGCAGGGAGATCCGGAGCGCCGGATTCGATGGCCCGGACGAGCTCGTCGGGGTGCCGAATCCCCGCTTGCGCGAGGCTCGACACGACTTCGGCCGGGATGCCGGGGATGTCGGAGAGCCAGGCGCGCGTCGCGCGGACCGTGAAACGGTTCAAGCCGGCGATCGCGACGGCGCTGAAGACGAGCGAGGCCAGCGCGGCGGCGATCGCAGGGCGCGGCCGCGCCGCGCGCGCGGGAGGGCCGTCGCCCTCCCACTCCGGGATCCAGCCCAGCACGACGAGCGCGCGCGCCGCGCTGTGGCACCCGAGCGCGAAGGGGATGAAGCCGACGAAGCCGAGATAAGGCATCTCGAAGAGCTTCCCTTCCTCGAAGAGCGGCACCGTGTAGATCCACTTGGCCGGCGACCGCCAGTTCCAGAACTCCCAGATCGCGCCGCACAGCGCGCCGGCGAGGAGGAGGCGGTACAGCGGGCCTCGGTCGCCGCCGCGCCAGCGCGAGAGGAGCGAGCGCTCGTCGCGCGTCGAGAGCCAGGGCTCGAGGAGCAGGAAGGGCGCGCCCCAGATGAGTGGGTAGGCGACGCTCGGAAAGAGGAGCGGGAGGACGAGGAACGCCGCTCCGCACGCCGTGAGCAGCGCGCGAGCGCGGGGGCTCGGCGCATTCCGAGGTGGCGGCCGCCGATGCGGGCTCGCGAAGGCCCCGAGGAGCGTGTGGATGCCGAGGACGCCCGGCAGCACCGTCGCGAAAGCGAAGTAGACGCCCAGCGTCCGCGTGGCGAGATCGCGCGGGATGCCGACGTAGTACCAGTTCTGGAGGCGCAGGTTCACGCACTCGAAGACGAGCCAGAAGGCGCCCGACCAGAACGCGAGGACGAGGAAAGCCCTCGGGCGAGCCAGGAACAGCGAGGAACCCGTACGCAGGCACGTCACTGCGTCCGCGAGGAAGATCAGCGCCCACCACGAGAGGTCGTACGACCACGTGGCGAGCGGCTCGATCGCGAGCCAGAGCGCGACCTGGCCGAGGCCGAGGATCCCCGTCGACAGGAGCACGAGGATCCGCGCGCGCCGCATCCTCGCCGGGTCGATTCCGTCGCGCAGCATCCAGCCGAGATTACTGAAGGCCCCCCCAGGACGGGCGCGAGATTCGTGGAGACTCGTTGATGGGAAGGAGCGCCCCCCGCTCAGCGGCCCTCGCACGAGATCCACGTCAAGAGCGGCGCCGCGTCGAGGTGCTGTCCGAGCTCCTCATCCCGTTCCGGATGGCGTCCTCGGAGCGCTGCTCGGCGCCTCGCAAGCGCGTCGCAGACGAGTGAGAGCTGCTCCTCCGACAGGCCGAGCATCGCGGCGGAGACTGCCTCGAGATGCAGGGCCTCGATCTCCTCGACCTCGAAGCGGCTCGGGTACTCTGGATCGTGTTCGGAGAGGCCCAGGACGGCGTGTCCGACCGCCTCGTGCAGCAGCGTGCTCAAGAGGATCGGAGCATCGCGGATCGCCGACGGACCGATCCGGATCCGGATCCCGCCGTCCTCGTCCTCGCGGGTTCGGCCGAAGACGTCCGGATCGACGATCGACGGATCGAATTCGACGCTGAAGCGGGGACCGAGACGCTCGAGGCCGAGGGCCCGCGAGGCGAGGTCGATCGCCGACCCGAAATCCTTCGCCTCGAGCGCCACTCGGATTGCCGCTCGTGCCGCGGTCGAAGGCGCGCAAACCTCGATCGGCGGTCTTCCCGCGGGACGTGACCGCACGCGGGCGTCCACGAACGCCCGGGACTGCAGCGTGTACCGTACGACTACTTTCCAGTCGGGTCGCGCGCCGGTCGGTCGATACTCGTGCGTCTCGCCGTCGCGCAGCCGCATCTCGAACTCGTGCTCGGAGGCGGGTACGAGCGTCGACGAGTTCAGGACCAACCCGTCGCAATCCATCGTCTGCACGATCTCCCGAGCCTCGCTCGATTCCCGAAGCCGGATGCGGTCGTCTTCCCGTATTCCGTCGAGCACGAGGGGGATCTCGTCGTCGCCGGTGGATGAGAGGAGCGTGCAGCCTCCCAGGTAGCGCGGGGTCTCGATCGACCGGAGCACGGCCCGGCCCCGGAAGTCCCCTCGCTCCGGCAGGGCAAGCTCGCAGGCCGCGTACGCCTCCGCCGTGCCCAGGCCCGAGGCCTGGGTCTCCGTGCGGATCGCGAGGATCCATGTCTCGGCGCGCGGTCGAGCTTCCGGAGTCCAGCCGGGTTCCAGGCTGGCGGCCCGTGCATCCTCGGACGGCTCGATGGTGCCCTCGCCGCAGGCGAGCGCGGTGCACGCGAGCCAACCCAGCGCGACGAGCCCCGGCCAGCGGCCGGAGCCCGTCGAACCGAGGATCGTCCGAACGACCGTCGTCATGGCGCGCGCCCCGAGGGCGCGCGTCCTCACTGGAAGGGGCCTAGGATCGGGCCGTCCCCGATGACGAAGTAGCCGGGGGGACTCGCGCCGTCGTTGGCCTCGCAGAAGGCCTTCGCCGCAGCCGCCTGGGCGTTCACGGAGATGATCTGCGCGAGCCGCCTCCCTTTGGGCGTGACCGCGGTGCTACAGGCGAAGGCCGTGTTCCCCGAAGTGTCGGTCGCCGTGACCACGATCAAGTAGACGCGTCCGTCCTCATCCCCCTTGCGTTCCGCGCGCAGGCGCAGGGAGCTAGGCAGGAGGTCCTTGGCATCGGGCGAATGGAGTCCGTCGCCGGTCTGACTCTCGTCGTCCTCGTCGCCGAACACGCTCACGCTGACGACCACGTCGGGACAGTTGTCGGCGGCGACCACGGTGAGCCCGACGTTGGTCAGGAAGTGATTGGGAGGCCAGAGCATCGCGTCGGCGAGCGAGCTCGTGACCGTCGGGGGCTCGTTGTCTTCCACCGTCACGTCGAACGTGCACTCGGCCGTCAGGCCGTCGCTGTCGGTCGCCGTGCAGGTGACCGTGGTCGTCCCCTTGGGGAACGTCGAGCCGGGCGGGGGCGTGCAGACCACCGTGGGCACGCCGCAGTCGTCCGTGGCGACCGGCGGGTCGTAGTTCACCACCGCCGAGCACACGCCAGGGTCGGTATCCGTCGTGATGTCGGCCGGGCACGTGATCTCCGGCGGAACGGGATCCGATTCCAGCACGGTGATCTCGCCCATCATTCCTAGGCCGGCGTGGTGGAAGATGTGGCAGTGGAAGAGCCACCGTCCCACGGCCCCGCCGCATTCCTGGTCGGCGCAAGCGGCCAGCACCGGACCGGGCGGGAAGGTAGGCGATTCGTCGCAGAGCTTGGGGCGGTCGTCCAGGCGTGCGCGGTACACGAGCGTTTGCATCCCGTAGACGTCGATCGAGTCCATGAACTCGTCGTAGTCGAAGGTGTACAGCGTCACGCCCGCGTTGTCCGTCACGCGGACCGGCTGGAGCGAGAACCCGTGCATGTGGAACGGGTGGACGGCGGCCGTCTCGTTCCGCACGGACATCTCGAGCAGGTCGCCGATCCTGGCGTAGCGCGAGGTCTGCGGACGGGCCAGCGTCAGGAAATCGCCGTTGCCGACGTTGCTGTCGAGCATCGAGGAGAATCCGTCGACCGAGGGCGACTGGGCCTGGGGCGGGGGCCGGGCGTTCGTGAGGCGGATCGTCTCGTCGCTGCTGCCGCCGAAGGGAGCGGGATCGACGAGGGGGTCGACGACAGGATCGTCCTTGAGGTCCTCGATGTCCTCGGCCGTGCCGGCCAGGATCGCGTCGCCCGCCGCGGGTGGCGTGTCGCTCGAAGTGCCGCTGATCTCGAAGAACGCGATCGGATAATCGACGGGTAGGCCGGGGTTCCCGTTGATCGTCGCGGCGCTCAGCATGAAGGGCGTGGGCAGCGGGTTGCCGACCAGTTGGATGATGTCACCGTCCGCGCCGGACGGCACGACGATGACGTCGGCGCGCTCGCCGGAGCCGATGACGATTTCGCCCAGGTCGAACTTCGTGTCCCAGGTCCCCTTCATGCCGCCGTCGAGCTGCACGTTGTCGAGCAGGCCGCCCTCGCCGCCGATGCGGTAGAGCTTGTTGTCCCCGCTGTTGATCAGCTTCAGGCGGAAGTGCCGCGTGATGGCAGCATTGAACAGCCGGAGCCGGATCTTCTCGCCCGACGCGACCGTGAACTTGGGTGTCTCGGCCGCCAGATCGGGCGGCACGCCGTTCACGAGGACGGTCTTGCCCGGGGTCGGAGATCCGCAGGCCGAAGGGTCGCCGCCCGGCTCGCCTTCCACGGCGAGGTGGCACAGCTCGACGAGCTCGTTGATCGGCGTGATCGGTCCGGCGGGAGGCGGCAGGGGCTTCCCGACGACGCCGGAGGCGGGATCGAACTCGATGTCGCTCAGCACCAGCGAGTGCGTGTTCGCGTTCGTGGGCAGCACCGTGCCCTTGAGGCTGTCGTCGATGTCGTTCTCGATGACGATCGAGCCGTACATCCCGGCGAAGGTCGAGCTTCCGGGCAGCATGTGCGAGTGGTACCAGTACAGTCCCGGCCGGAAGGTCAGGAACCGGTAGACGTAACTTTGGCCGGGTAGGACGGCGTCCTGGGTCACCGCGGTGCCGTCGCTGTCGTTGTCGAGCTCGATGCCGTGCCAGTGGATGCTCGCGCTGAGGGAGTCCAGGTCGTTCTGGAAGTGGATGATGATCTGGTCCCCGACCTTCACCTTGATCTCGGGCGACGGGATCCCGGGGGGAGCCCCACCACCTCCGGGTGGATCGTCCCGATAGACCATGCCGTGCACGGTGACTCCGTCGATCGTGAGGTCCTGCTCGTCGGCGGTCAGGTAGGCCTCGAAGATGTTCGGATCCGGATTGACGTCCGTCGCCGGATTCACCTGGGCCTTGGCCGGGGCCGCGAGCACGCCGGCGGCGAGCAGGGCGAGACTTCCGATGTTCCTGATCGTACCTCTCATCATGGATTCATCCTCCCTCTTCCGTTGCGTCCTTGGATTCGTCTCTCCATCGTTCACCGCGCCGCCTCCAGCGCCCCGATCAGGTTGTCCACCGCGGGCCGTTCCGCGTAGCTCACCTGATAGAGCTTCGAGCGGATGATGCCCTTCTGGTCGACGATGAACGTGCCGTGGTACGCGATCCCGTCCGGCGCGCGCTCGCTGCGGTTGCGGATGCCGTAGGCGTCGATCGTCTTGCTGCCGACGTCGGAGAGCAGCGGGAACGTGATCTTGCTCCGCTCGGCGAAGCGCTCGAGGACCTTCACCGGGTCGTAGCTGATGCCGACGAGGCGGCTACCGGTGGCTTCGATCTCCGCGAGGTTCTGCTGCAGTTGGACCGACTGCATCTTGCAGTAGAGTCACCAGTCCGCCGACCTGAAGAACACGAGGGCCACCGGCCCGCGCTCGATCAAGGACTCGAGGGAGACCTTCCGGCCCGCCTGGTCCTCGAGCGTGAAGGCGGGAGCGCGCTCCCCGACGGGCAGACCCGGCTTCTCGGGCGCCGGTTCCGCGGCCATCATCGATTCCTCGAAGGACCGGCCGTCGTCGGGAGCGACGTCGCCGCTGGCGCGCGCGGGCTCCTGCACGGGGGCGACCCCCGCCGGACGGGGCTCCTCGACAGCCTGGCCGGACGGGCTGATGCAGGCTTGAGCGAGTACGACGACGGCGAGGGGGCAGAGCACTGAGCGAGACATCGAATCCGGAGAGTGGAAGCTCTCCCGGCGTTCGAGATTGTTCGCAGGACTCCCGCGGCTGTCAATGCAAGCCGAATCTCGCTCCGCGGAGGCCGGCGAGATCGCGGTGAACGGCCGCCGCTTCGGGCGGACAACGACTTCGGGGACGGCCTCGCCCCGCTCGGGACTCCCTCCGCCACGCTCCGGGAGTTCCTGCCGGGGTGAACTGGACGTCCTGGCCTGTTTCTCGCTCACGCACTCTCATCCTTCTGGCCTCCACACCAAACTCGAGGTCGAAGGCTGTCTGACGCACGATGGCACAGAGAGGATCTCGTCGCGGTCGCTCGTCGCGCGCCACTTCCCATGGGTCTCCTCTGGCCACCCTTCTCGCTCGTGCCCCTTGACAGCCGGGTACCTCCTCATGGAAGACTCCCACCGCGTCCCCGCGACCCGGAGCCCGACCATGATCCGACCTCTGACCGCCCTCCTCCTCCTCTCCTTCCTCACGCTCCCTGCCTGCGACGAGACCGACGCCGTCGCCGTGCGGATCCGCCTGCGCGACGACCTCTCCGGGACCGTGCGGACGAGCGGGCTGGTCGTCCCCACCGAGGAGCACGCGGTCCAGCGCGAGACGCAGGGCGTCACGTGGGGGAACCAGGTCGACATCGCCTGCGCGAGCGGGACTTTCTCCTCGATCGGGTCCCTGCGCATCGCGGACATCGAGTTCGCGGCGGGGAGCGGCCACGAGTCGATCGGCTTCGCGCGCGTCGTGATCCCGCGCGGAGAGGCCGTCCGCTGGGCGAAGACTTTCGTTCCCCTCGACGCGACGCAGCGCAAGGAGGCCGCTGGGGCCCTCGACCCGAGCGGGCGTTCCGTCGAGGTCGGATCGACGATCAAGATTGAGGTCGAGCTGCCCGCCGCGGTGATCGGGAACGGGCTCACGGGGAAGACGCGCGGCGTGAAGGTCTCGGCCGAGGGCGCGATCGCGACGCTCGTCGTCCCGCTCGAGACGATCCACCTCGGGACCGAGCCGATCGTCTGGCACCTGACCTGGCAGCGGTAGAGGCCGCGCCCGCCGTCAGTAGCCGCTCTCGTCGGGGATCCAGGCCGTCCAGACCGCCAACGCGGCGGGGACGAGCGCGAGCAGGACCGCCAGGAGCGTCCGCTTCCACGACTCGGTGTCGCTCGCGCGACGCAGCTCGAGCAGGCCGGGAGCGAGAAGGGCCGCGGCGACGAGGCCGGCGCTCGTCCACGGGAGGCGGCTGAACGCGCATCCCTGCATCAGGCTCCCGCCGAGGACGAGGAAGACGATCGCGACCGCGCTCGCGGGGAGACGGAATCCGGGCCGGAGCACGGGGACGAACGCCGCCGCGACGAGGCACGCGGAGAGCGCACCGACGACCTCCCCGAGCACGGCGTTCCGGCCGAGGAGGCTCGCGAGGCTGGCCGCGATCGCGGCGACGGCGAGCGCGATCGGCGCGCGCGGAGCTCGCGCTCGGGCGACCCAGGCGTCGGTGAGGGTCCAGACCACCGCGAACGCCAGGAAGCACGCGACGAGCGCCGCCCAGGATCCCTTGCGCTCGGCCCACCGCGCGAGCGTGAGGTAGACGAGCGCGGCCGAGAGACCGACGCGCAGGACGGCCGCGAGGAACCGCGCCGGGATCGCGGCGAGGTACAGGAGGCACGAGACCGCAGCGAGCAGGACGAGCCAGGCGAGCCAATCGCTGGCCGTCAGCGTCCTCTCCGGCGACGGCCAAGCGGGCGATCGTCCGTAGAAGACGTAGAACGAGACCAGCCAGGGCGCGCCGAAGGCGATCCCGCACAGCGCGGCGTGGCCGCCGGATCCCTTCGGCCTCGCGAACGCGAGCAGCAGCCCGCAGAGGACCGCGGGCAGGAAGATCCCGAGGCCGATCTCGATGGGGCTCGGCACGGGTGGGGGGGGCGGCCTGGCGAGGCTCGCCCCCTCGGCGATCAGCGCTTGTCCCCGCTCTGGACCGTTTCGAGGCTGACCGTGACGTGCACCTCGTCGCTCAAGGCCTCGAGCATCGTGGACATCCCGAAGTCGCTGCGCTTGAAGGAAAAGGTCCCGTAGAAGCCCGCGCGGACGCCCATCTTCCCGCTGGAGGCGCCGCTGACCTCGAGGTCGAGCGTGATCGGCTTCGTGACGCCGTGCATCTCGAGGTCGCCGGTGACGGTGTACTTCCCGCCCGCGCCCTTCTTGACCGACTTGCTCGTGAAGGAGGACGTCGGGAACTGGCCCGCGTCGAAGAAGTCGCCGCTGCGGATGTGGTCGTCGCGCTTGCCGATGCCCGTGTCGACGCTCTCCATCTCGAGCGTGATCTTGATGGAGGACTTCTCGGGGTTCTTCTCGTCGAAGGCGACCTCGCCGGAGAACTCGTTGAAGCGCCCGAAGGCCCAGGCCGTGTCGAGGTGCTTGATGCGGAAGAGGACGGAGGAGTGGCCCGCGTCGATGGCGTAGGCGCCCGAAGCGGGGGCCGCGGGAGCCTTCGCCTGGACGGCGGGCTTGGCCGCCAGCGTGAGGCCGGCGAGGCCGAGGATCGTCGCGGAGAGGGTGAGGAGAATCGTGCGGGGTCGGCGGGTCGTCATGGGGATGGGTCTCGCGGGGTTTTCGGGGCGAACAGGCTCGCGCAATCGCCCCTCGAATTCAAGGCGCCCTCGGAACCAGCCCGCGCGTCGGGTGTTCGACGCCCGCGCCCCGATCGTCCCGACGAACAGGACGAGGTGCGCACGGAGAGATCATGGATGCACCCAGAGCGGACGACCGCGCCCCCAGACGCAGGCCCCGATGGTTCCTGGCCGTGGAGCTCCTCTCGGCGGCGATGCTCGCGCCGATCTTGATCGGCCTCGCGACGCGGAAGCTCCATGGCAAGTCGGAGCTCGTGCGCGTCGGCGACGACCAGGTCGCGGTGATCCTCGACCGCTGGAGCGGGAAGACACGCATGACGAGCGTCCCCGGCTTCGTGCTGCGGCTGCCGTGGTTGCAGGAGATCACGCTGCTCCCGCGCAGCCCGGGCTCGGCGATCATCGGCGCCCCGCTCGAGGCGAATGGCGTCGAGGGTGGAAGCCGGCAGCTCCTCGTGCGCGCTCGAGACGGATCGAGCTTCCGCGTCGAGCAGGCGGTCGTGCAGTACGCGATCTCGCCCGAGGCGGCCGCGACGGTGCTCGAGCGCTTCGGGCCGGACGCGGGCGGCGCCCAGGGGCTGATCGGAGCCCACGTGCGCTCGATCCTGCGGGACGAATTCGGACGCGTGACCGCCGAGGAGATCTCGCGCGGCGAGAAGATCCAGGACGTCGTCAGCATCACGACGGCGCGGTTGCAGGCCGCGATCGCGGGGCACGGGATCGCGGTGCTGGGGATCTCGATCGCGAAGCCGGAGTTCGACGCGGTGTACGAGGACACGATCGAGCGGACGAAGACGTTCCGGCAGCAGGCCGACGAGCTGGCGGAGAAGACCGACCAGATCGAACGCGGGCGCGCGGCGAAGGAGACGGCCGTGTCGAAGAAGAAGGCGGTCGAGTTCGCGAAGCTCGAAGGCGATCTCGTGCGCGATCGCGGGATGGCGATCCGCGACAGCCGGCTGGCGCGGCAGGAGGCGGACGACTACTTCGTGGCGCAATCGAAGGCGGGCGAGGCCGCACGGCTCGAGAAGACGGCGCAGGCCGCGCTCGTGAAGGCCCGGAACGTCGCGGCGGCGCGAGACGTGCTGCGCGACGGCGTGGAGCTCGAGGCCGCGGGCGATCTGCCCGTGCGGAAGGCGCTGGTCGAGAAGCTGGGGGAGATCCAGATCGATCTGGTGCCGAGGCCGCGGGACTCCGGAGCGAGAGCAGAGGCCGATGTCGGATCGAAGGTCGCGTCGTCGCAGACGCCGAGCGATCCCAAGTCCAAGCCGTGAGGTGCGTGAGATGATCAGGGAACGAATCGGAAAAGTGATCCCGGAAGCCCGCTGGTGGCTGGGGGTCGTGGCGGCCGCGGCGTTCGGGATCGTGCGCATCGCCAAGGAGGTCGCGCGCGCGACGGCGCGAGCCGTGCGAGGACTCGTCCGGTTCTCTCCCTTGCGTTCTGCGGTGCTCGTGGTGGTCGCCGCAGCCGGGCTGGCTTTCCTTGCGCTGCTCGTGGACGCGACTTGCTTCATGCCGGTGCCCCACGGGTTCGTGGGCGTGAAGCAAGTCGATGTCGGCGACCGGGGGATCACGGAGCGCGACTATCCGCCGGGGTTCTTCCTGCGGCTGCCCGTGTTGGAGTCCGGACATCTGATCGACACGAAGCTGCAGGTGCTGACCTTCGGCGGTGTGCCGGGGAACGCTCCGTGGCTCGAGGTGCGGACGAGCGAGGGCGACGTCGTGCACGTCGGCGCGAGCCTGGTCTACCGCGTGCGGAAGGACGAGGCGTGGAAGCTCGTCGCGGACGGCTTGAAGGGCGCGTGGAAGCATCGCGTGCAGGCGACGGCGGAGGCGATGTTCCCGCGCGAGCTCGGGCGGCTGTCGGCCGTGGAGATCGCGACGAGCGAGACGCGTTACGCGTGCGCGGAACGGTTGCAGGCGGGGATGGACGAGGCGCTCGCGAGCGAGCACGTGGAGGTCCTCTCGGTGCTCGTGTCGGAGGTGCGGTTCGGGCCGGAGTACGAGAAGAAGCTCCAGGCGAAGCAGCTCGCGGTGCAGCAGGAGCGGCTGCGGGAAGCCGCGGCGGAAGCGGACGCGCTGCGGGCGCGGAACGAGCTCGCGGAGCAGGAGATCGAGAATTCGACGCGCGCGATCGTGGCGGAGTGGGACGCGCGGATCGCCGAGCGCGCGGCGATAGGGAAGAGCGAGATCGCCGCGATCAGGACGGAGACGAAGTTCTACTCGGACACGCGGCGCGCGGCGGGGACGGCGGAGCACGATCGGCTGGTGATGGCGGGCGAACGCGCGATGACGCAGGCGGTGGCGCTGAAGGACAGCCTGATGCGGAAGGCGCTCGCGGGCGGGAGCGGACGCTACTGGCTCGCGCAGAAGGCGGCCGAGAACCTGAACATCCGGCAGGTGACGCTCGATCCGGGCGATCCGGGAGTGCCGTCGGTGCTGGATCTCGACCAGATGGTGAGGATGCTCGTCGGCGTGGATCCGGGTCCTTCGCGGTCCTCAATTCCGCGCTAGCGTCACCTCGGCGTTGTAGTCGGGCACGCCGCCGTCGGGATCGACGCGGCCGTGCGCGAGCAGCACGTTGGCCTCGGGCCAATGCGCTTGCAGCGTTCCCGGCGCGACGTCCGTCACGAAGGCGCGGGCCTTCATCTCGCCGACGGCGCTCCGCACGACGATCGCATCGTTGGTCGAGAGGCCGAGGCGCTCCGCGTCGGCCTTCGACACGAGCACGTGGTCGCGCTCGGCGCCGTTCAGCGGGTCTCGGTCGCGCTGCACCATCGAGTTGAACTGCTTCCCGCGTCGCGTCGCAAGCACGAACTTGCCCTGACGCGGCACACGGTCGATCGGCTTCACCGGCACGAAATGCGCCTTGCCGTCCAGAGTCCCGAACTTCCGCCCCTCGCACAGGCGTTCGCCGCCCCACTGGAACTGATCGCCCTGTTTCGAGAGCGCCGCGATCCCGCGGTAGCTCGGCACGGCTTCCTCGATCTCCGCGCGGATCGCCGCGGCGTCGTCGAAGTGGATCTTCCCCGCCTCCGCGGGCTTCACCGCGCGCGCGAACTCGAGCAGCATCTCCCACTCGCTCTGCGCCTCGCCGACGTCGTGCCCGGGCACGTAGGGCGAGAAGATCACCCGCCTTTCCGTCGTCGTCTCCGTCCCGCCGCCGCGCTGCTCGTACCGCGTCCGCGCAGGGAGCAGGTACACGACCTCCGCCGGCTCCGCGAGCATCTGCGACGTCAGCACGATGTCGCTGTGGATCCGGAGCGGGATCCGCTCGAGCGCGCGCTCGATCCGCTCGGGCTGCGGCATCGTCTCCAGGAAGTTCCCGCCGATGCAGTAGAAGCCGTCGATCGCGCCCTCGCCCGCGGCTTCGAGCACCTCGACGCTCGTCCGGCCCGGCTTCGACGGCACCGCGAAGCCCCACAGCTCCTCGAAACGCTTCGCGCTCGTCTCGTCGATCGGCAATCCGCCCGGCAGCGCGGTCGAATAGCAGCCCATCTCGGCGCCGCCCTGCACGCCCGAGTGTCCGCGGATCGGCATCAGGCCGGTCCCCTGACGCCCGACCCACTCGCGGAGCAGCGCCAGGTTCGCGATCGCACGCACCGTGTCGCCTCCGCCCTGGTGCTGCGTGATCCCCATCGACCACACGAGGATGCCGCGGTCGGCGGCTGCGACCTCGTCGGCGAAGGCCTCGACCTCGGAGAGCGGGAGGCCGCAGAGCGCGAGCAGGTCCTCCATCTTCTGCGATTCCAGGGCTCGCGCGAGCTCGCCGAAGCCTTCCGTCGCGCTCGCGATGAACTCGCGGGCGACCGCGCCCCGGGCGATCAGCACCTTCTGCACCGCCGCCAGGAACGCCGCGTCGCCGCCGATGCGCACGAGGAAGGTCCGGTCGCACAATTCCGTCCCGAACAGCGCCGAGTCGACGTTCGAGGGGATCCAGTACCGGTCGAGCCCCGGCTCTCGGTACGCGTTCACCGACACCACGCGCGCGCCGCGACGCCGCGCTTCGTAGAGGTACTTCGTCGTCACCGGCTGGTCGTTGGCCGGGTTGCTGCCGAGGAAGACGATCAGGTCGGCCTCGTACCAGTCCTTGTACGAACACGTGGTCGCCGCGACGCCGACCGTGCTCTTCAATCCGCTCGTCGAAGGCGAATGGCACAGGCGCGCCGAGTTGTCGACCTGGTTGCTCCCGAGGAACCGCATCACCTTCTGCGCGACGTAGTACACCTCGTTCGTGACGCCGCGGCTCGTCACGTACATCGCCGTGCGCTCGGGGTCGAAGCCGCGCCAGCGCGGGCCGACCTCGGCCCACAGCTCGCCGAAGGAGATCCGGCTGAAGCCCGTCTCGCCCCTCCGGCGCCGCATCGGGTAGGGGATCCGGCCGAGCGCGCGCAGCTCCTTCGACGTCTGCTTCCGCAGCTCCTCGACGCGGCCGAGCACGGAGGGATCGAGGGCGCCGATCGTGTTCAGCCGCATGAGCTCGAGCCGCACCATGCACAGGTGCGTGCCGTCGATCGTCCAGTCCTTCAGCCCGCTCGTCCCGAGCGCGCAGCCGTCGCACACCCCGCGCGTCAAGACGCGCCAGGCGTAGGGGAGATTGTCCCGGTTCTCCCACGCGATCCGCGCCATGTCGCGGAAGTGCCGGGGCTTCACGCTCGTCCATCCGAAGGGCATCCACCCCGCGAGGAGGGACCTGCGCGTGCGCGGCGTCCGCGTCATGGCGAGCGCAGCGCGAGCGCGAGGAAGGCCCACTCGTCCGCCGTCTGCTCGATCTGCATCGACGTCGGCTTCCCGGTCCCGTGCCCGGCGCGCGTCTCGACGCGGATCAGGATCGGCGCGGGCCCGCCCTGCGCCTCCTGCAGCGCCGCGGCGAACTTGAAGCTGTGCGCCGGCACGACCCGGTCGTCGTGGTCGGCGGTGGTGATCAGGGTCGCGGGGTAGCGCGTGCCCTGGCGCACATTGTGGAGCGGCGAGTAGGCGCGGAGGTAGGCGAACGCCTCGGGATCGTCCGAGGTCCCGTAGTCCGAGGCCCAGGCCCATCCGATCGTGAAACGGTGGTAGCGCAGCATGTCGAGCACGCCGACTCCCGGGAGCGCGGCGCCGAACAGCTCCGGCCGCTGCGTCAGGCACGCGCCGACGAGCAGGCCGCCGTTGCTGCGTCCGCGGATCGCGAGCTTCGAGGGCGAGGTCAGTCCCTGAGCGACGAGCCACTCCGCGGCCGCGACGAAATCGTCGAAGACGTTCTGCTTCCGCTCCTTCGTCCCCGCCTCGTGCCACTCCCGGCCGTACTCGCCGCCGCCGCGCAGGCAGGGAACGGCGTAGATCCCTCCGCGCTCGATCCACACGAGGTTCGCCGGCGAGAACTCGGGCGTCATCGAGACGTTGAAGCCGCCGTAGCCGTACAAGAGCGCCGGCGTCGCGGGGCCCGGCACGAGGTCCTTGCGCCGCACGAGGAACATCGGGATGCGCGTCCCGTCCCGGCTCGGGTAGAAGACCTGCTCGGTGGCGAAGAGCGCGGGGTCGAAGCCCGCGCGCGGCTCGCGGAAGACCGAGGTCCTCCGCGCCTCGGCGTCGTAGCGCAGGATCGAGACCGGCGCGGTGAAGCTCGAGAGCGCGAAGAAGGCGTCGGGGTCGTCGTCGGAGCCCGAGAGGCCGGAGACGGAGCACGGCGAGGGCAGCGCGAGCGTCTGGACGGGCCTTCCGTCCCTGTCGAAAGCGCGCACGAGGCTCGCTGCATGGCGCAGGTACGCCGCGACGAGGCCGTTCGACGTCAGCCGCGCCGAATCGAGGGTCTCCGCCTGCTGCGGGACGACCTCGCGCCAGTCCGAGCGCCCCGGACGGTCGAGGTCGATGGCGATCACGCGTCCGCGCGGAGCATCGAGGTTCGTCTTGAACCACAGCTCGCGCCCGCGCTTCCCGAGGAAGTCGTAAGACGCGTCGAAATCGTCGAGGAGCCGGACGATCGGCGCCCCGGTGCGCGTGAGGTCCTGGATGTAGATGCGGTTCTTCTCCTCCGTGCCCTTCCACACGTGGATCACGAGCAGCGTCCCGTCGCTCGTCACCGCGCCGCCGAAGCCGAAATCGGGCTCGTCGGGCCGCTCGCAGACGACCTGGTCCTGCGACTGGGGAGTCCCGAGGCGGTGGAACACCAGTCGGTGGTTCTTGAGCGCGACGTTCCCGGTCGTGTCGTGCTCGGGGTAGGTCGAGTAGAAGAAGCCTGAGCCGTCCTGGAGCCAGGCGACGGTCGAGAACTTCGCCCAGTCGACGCGGTCGTCCAGATCCTTGCCCGTCGCCACGTCGCGCACGCGCACGCTCGACCAGTCCGAGCCCGCGACGGAGAGTTCGTAGGCGAGGAGCTTGCCGTCCTCGCTCGGGAAGAACTCCGTGAGCGCCGTCGTGCCGTCCTTCGAGAGCTTGTTCGGATCGACGAGGACCCTCGGCGCGCCGTCGAGCCCCTCGGAGACGTAGAGCACGGGCTGGTCCTGGAGGCCGTCGTTGCGCGTGAAGAAGTATCTCCCGCCCTGCTTCCTCGGCACGCCGAAGCGCTCGTGGTTCCAGACTTCCGTCAGCCGCGCGAGGATCGCGGGGCGCTCGGGGACGCCGTCGAGGAGGGACCGCGTGACCTCGTTCTGTTCCTCGATCCACTCGCGCGTGCGCGGGGAATCCGGATCCTCGAGCCAGCGGTACGGGTCGGCGACCTGCGTGCCGTGGTAGTCGTCGACGAATTCCATGCGGGGGGAGTCGGGGTAGAGTCGTTCCGCGCTCTTCGACCGGCAAGACGGCAGCGCGAGGAGCGCGACGAGGACGAGGGAGAGCCTGGGAACCATCGGGGATCCGGAGGCTCGAGATGGTAGCGCGCGGCCCGATGGCGGGCATCGAGCGATCGAGCTAACCTCTTCGACGACTCGAGCCTCGCCTGTCCCCGAAGAGGTCCCCATGAAGCTCCCGCTCTGCCTCGCGCTCTCGAGTCTCGCCGCCTGCGCCGCCGTCCAGTCCAGCAGCCCGACTCCGGTCCCGGTCTCCGGCGCGGAGCGGGAGAATCGGCTCGGCATCTACCTCGGCCAGCGTCAGCTCGACGAGGACGAATGGTCGCCTCTCGACGAACAGCCGATGTTCGGGCTCGAGTACTCGCGCGAGACGCAGGGCGACACCGTCGGGTTCGAAGTCGGAATCATGGGCTCGGCGGACGAGGACACGGTTGCCGGCAGCGACGTCGAGGTCAGCACGGGCGAGTTCTACGGCGGCATCCGCAAGACCTTCGGGGAGGAGGTCTTTCGGCCGTACGTCGGGGCCGGCCTCTCGCTCGTCAACCTCGAAGTGGACACGTCCGGGCTCGGGGATGACGACGATGCTTCGGCCGCGTTCTACGCGCACGGCGGGCTCGCGATCCTGGCCTCCGAGGCCTTGCTGATCGGCCTCGACCTGCGCTTCCTGATCGGCTCGGACATCGAGATCGCCGGCGTCGACACGGACGCGGACTACGTGCAGCTCGCGCTGTTCCTCGGGATCGGGTTCTAGCTTCGGGGCTGGCATCGCGTCCTCGGCCGGTTGGATCGGGCCAGGCTGGGGAGTAGCCTCCCCGCGATGACGCCGGAGCCGGGCACGATCTCGCAGGCCCGGCCGTCGCTCCTCGAGCGCCTGGCGCTCCACCGTCCGGAGCTGCGCGCGTGGGCGCTGGTCGACTGCGCGAACTCGGCGTTCTTCACGGTCGTGATCACCGCCGTGTTCCCGTATTTCTTCGGCGCGGTACCCGGCGCGGACCTCTCGGACGACGAGGTCCGGAGACGGTTCACGCTGACGACGACGATCGCCATGGGGATCGCGGCGCTGCTCGGGCCGATCCTCGGGGCGGTCGCGGACTACGCGCGGCTCAAGAAGCGGCTCTTCGTCGTATTCACGCTCCTCGGCGTCGCGGCCACCAGCGCGATGTTCGCGCTCCAACGCGGGGACTGGCTCTTCGCCGCGGTCCTCTTCGGCATCGCGAACCTCGGCGTCGTGACGAGCCTCGTCTTCTACGACGCGTTCCTCCCGCACGTCGCGCGCGCGGGCGAGGCGGATCGGCTCTCGACGACCGGGTACGCGGTCGGGTACCTCGGCGGGGGACTCTGCCTGGCTCTCGTCGTCGCGATGATGACCTGGGAGGAGCCGCTCGGGCTCGCGGGGGAGGACGCGCTCGCCGCGCGGGCGGGATTCCTCGTCGTCGCGCTCTGGTGGCTCGCCTTCACGATCCCGTTCCTGCGCCGCGTCCACGAACCGCCCGCCGCTCTCGAGACCGACGAGCGCCCCGGCCAGAATCCGGTGCGGGTGGCCTTGGCGCGAATCGGAGAGACGTTCACCGAGCTGCGGAAGTACAAGCACGCGGTCCTCCTCCTCCTGGCGTTCCTCGCCTACAGCGACGCGATCGGGACGATCATCCGCATGGCGGCGCTCTACGCGGCCGAGCTGAAGATCCCGGCCAAGACGGTGGTCCTCTGCATCCTGCTCGTCCAGTTCATCGGGATCCCGTTCGCCGTGCTCTTCGGCCGGCTCGCGGGCCGCATCGGGACGAAGCGCGCGATCCTGATCGCGCTCGCCGGCTACATCGGGATCTGCGTGTGGGCCTCCCGCGTGGAAGAGACATGGGAGTTCGTCGTGATGGCGATGATGGTCGGGATGGTCCAGGGCGGCGCGCAGGCGCTGTCGCGGTCCCTGTTCTCGACGCTGGTGCCGAAGCACAAGTCGGGCGAGTTCTTCGGCCTCTTCTCGACGCTGGAGAAGTTCGCGGGGATCCTGGGGCCGCTCGTGTTCTTCGTGTCGCCGAGCACGCGGGCGGCGGTGTTGTGGCTGATCGTGTTCTTCGTCGTCGGAGCGGGACTCCTGCTGCTCGTCGACGTGGAGAAGGGGCGGGCGGCGGCGCGGGAGACGGAAGCCGAGCTCGTTTCGGGCGGATGAGCTTCTACGAACGATCGATCCTCCCGCGGATCATCGACCTCGGGATGCGCGGGGGTGAGATCGCCGCGGAGCGCAAGGAGGGCCTCGCGGGCGTGCGCGGGAGGGTGCTCGAAGTCGGCTTCGGCTCCGGGCTGAACCTGGAGCACTACCCGTGTGGGCCGGGAGGCGTCGCCCGCCTGTCGGCCCTGGATCCCAACGACGTCGCCTGGAAGCTCGCGCGCCGCCGGATCGCGCGCGCGCCGTTCCCCGTGGAGAGGTTGGAACTCGCCGACGGCCGGCTGCCGGCCGAGGACGCCTCGTTCGATTCGGTCGTGACGACCTTCACGTTGTGCACGATCCCCGATCTGCCAAGCGCGCTGGCCGAGATGCGCCGCGTGCTCGCGCCGAACGGCCGTTTCCACTTCGTCGAGCACGGCCTCGCCGACGACGAGCGCGTGCGGAAGTGGCAGCGGCGCTGGAATCCCTGGCAGATGCGGCTCTGCGGCGGCTGCCACGTCGACCGCGCGATCGACCGCGAGATCGAGTCGGCCGGGTTCAGGATCGAACGTCTCGAGAAGGGCTTCTTGAAAGGCCCCAAGGCGCTCGCGTTCCGCTACCGCGGCATCGCGGTGCTCCGGTGACGCAGCCTCAGAAAGGCCGCAAGCCGTCGGTGCGGGCTGCGGTTGGCTACACTGCGTGAGCAGCGATGCGCTCATCCATTCGAGGTCGAGGGACTGGCGCTGCCCGGCCCAAGGATGTCGCGACGACGATGATCTACAGGCACGAGCTGAACCGCGCGCCGGCGAGAGTCGGGAGTCGGGCAGCTCGGCTGATGGGAGGGGGCGAAGCATGAGCGAGACGCCGCTGACGCTTTCTGTGGGCAGATCGATGCACGGCTTCGGAAGCGCGAGCGCGCGGAGCCCGGACCGGAGTAGGCAGGTCTGCCTAACGCGTTCGGTCATGCGTGCCTGGGAGTCGTGCATCTCCCTAGATCGTGAGTGCCTGTATTCACGGCGGTCACGAGCCCCGGTCGGCACCAGGCAGCCGGCGTCGCTGCGTTCAGAAGGATTAGGCAGACCAGCCTAGAACACGTTATCTGCACAGAGAGGGGCGCGTGTTGCCATGACCTCCCGCTACGCGGATCAACCAGACGTCTCGATCGATGAGCAGAACGTGCCGGAGGAACTTCGGGCCCTCCTCCCTCTGGCGAGGATCTGGGCGATCGGGGACGATGTCGAACGAAACGACTTCATGGAGCAGGCGTCGGTCGAAGAAAGGAAGCACCTCGTGGACACGGTCGCTCCACACTTCGAGGCGTTGAGTGAGTGGAGCTCTGTGGAGAATAGGAAAACCCCGGTACCTGACGTAGTCGTGCTCCTCGACATGCTCGCCGAGGCGGCGGCGGAGGCGCTCCTCGAGGTCTATCCTGATGGCAGATAACAACAGCATGCAGCGGGCAGCGCTTCGCGCCGCCGCTGATGCTGAGCGTTAGGCCGACCTTGCGAAATGGGAGAGACGATGACTCTGGATGTGGAGATCCTCGCTGATCAGATCCGTCGAGCCTTTTGGGGCGAGTCCTGGCATGGGCCCTCCGTGCGCGAGGTGCTGGTAGGTGTTTCGGCGGAGGACGCCGCAGCCCATCCGATAGCCGGCGCTCACAGCATTTGGGAGATCGTCCTTCACCTGACCAGCGGCTATAGCTTGGTTCTTCGGCGTGTTCGTGGAGAGGGTGCCCAGCTCTCTCCGGAGGAAGAGTGGCCTCCAGTGCGAGAGTTCAGTTCAGAGGCCTGGCGCAAGAGCCAGCACACCTTGGACCAATTGAATCAGCAGCTCGAGAGCGCCGTGCGCGCCTTCCCCACGGAGCGCCTTGCGGAGGAGTTGGGCTCCGAGTACACGGCGTACACTCAGTTCTGTGGCACGCCTCAGCACGACCTGTACCATGCGGGCCAAATCGTGATTCTCAAGAAGGCACTCTCGGTGTCGCGAGGGGCGGCCTGACTACGAGTTGGTGCTGACGAAGCCCATGGTCAACGACTGGAGGCTGCGCAGCTCAACTCAGTGTCAGGCGGGCAAGTGATTGAGGGTTCCATGGATGCGTCAATCCCCGCAGGCCCGAGATCGCCAGGCCTTTCCTGCCGGCAAAGGACTTCGACTTGTCCAAGCGCTTTCATGAAGTGCTTGGCCTACGGCGTCCTCGTGCTTGCTGTCTCGGCATGTAGCCCGACTGCCAGCCCTTCATCGGAGCAGTCTGAGCCGTCGGGCATGTGGTCCGGTGTTCACGCCAGGGCGCGCCAGGGAGTTGCATCTCTCAAGTCGGCCGATGAGCCGTCACAGCGATGGGCACCTGAACTCAGCGAGCAGGAGCGCGCACGCTGCAAGGAGGTCGCCTGGCAGGCCGTCGTCTCGCCCGACACGTGGGCTCGCTATTTCGAGTTCCCCGAGAGCGCTGAGGGGCTTACCGAGCTCTCCGAGAAGGGAATCCAGTACTACCTCGATCAACGCGACTTCAGCACTGTCGATGTTGCCATCCCATCGGGTGCTCTCGTCGGGTGGCACCCCACGTACATTGGCGTCACGGTTGCCCGAGGCTCGTACGAGGTGCTCAGCATGTATTCGAGCTTCTGGCCATGATTCGCCGTCGAGCCGTCACGCCTACTACACGCTGCCTGACCCGCCGTTGCAGCCGACGGGCCGCATGGCCCGCCGTTTCCAGCCGTCACCCCGCCGTGAGCGGCCGGACGGCTGAACACGTAGTCGTCATGCGCTGCACAGGAACTCCGACACCGTGGTTGTCGAGCAACGCCCGATCGTTGCGATCAACTGAAATCAACGGGCGACGGCCCCACGACGAAGCCTGCCCTGTGGCTCCTCGCGGGTGAACCCTAGCGCGCCTTCCCGCACTGGCCGCAGAACTTCGCGTTCGGGGCCATCGGGCTGCCGCACGACGCGCAGAATCCGGCGGCGGGCGCGGCCGCGACCAGCTCTGTGCCGCACGAGCTGCAGAACTTGCCCGGCGGCACGCTCTTCCCGCACTTGCCGCACACGACTCCCGGCGCCGCGGGCGCGAGCGTCTCGCCGCCGCGGTGGTCCTTGACCAGCATCTGCGCGAGGCCCAGGCCCACCCCGAGGCCCGCGCCGCCGAGCAACCCGGCTCCCGCGGCCCCGCCGTCGCCGCCTCCGCCGCCTTTCGCCATCCCTTCGCCGGCGCCGAGCATCGCCTTGCCCGCCGCGAACTGCTGGTACGCGCCGACTCCGCCGACCGTCTTCAGGTACGCGGCGTCCGTGTACAGGCGCTTCAAGTTCGCCGCGTCGCTCTCGTCGATCGCGATCACGAAATTGCCCAAGCGCGCGATCTTGATCCCGTACGACTCGACGTGCGTGCCGATCCCCTTGAGCACGTCGACCTCGATCTCCTCCGTATACGCGCCCGAAGTCACGTCCAGCAGCGGCCACTTGTTCTTCACGAACAGCTGCGCGATCCGGTCGCGGAGCACCTTGAGCACCTGCTCCTTCATCCACGACCGCACCTGGTAGCTCTCGGCGCGCCCCGTCCCCACCAGGTTCACGATCAGCTGCTCGGGGTTGATGACGCGGAAGCTGAACTCCCCGTGCACCATCGTCTCGACCGGGATCCCGCTCTTGGGGTCCTCGACGTGCCCGATCGGCCCGCCGAACAGCACGCCCGTGTTCTCCCGCGTCGTGACGAAGAACACCTCCGCGATGAACACCCGCCCGCCCGTGAAGCTGTCGACCAGGTTCGAGAGGAAGGGGATGTTGGCCGAATCGAGCGTGTGCCGGCCCGGCGGGAGCGTGCCGACCACCTTCCCGTCCCGGAGGAACACCGCCTGCTCGTCCGCCTGGACGGTGAGCTGGCTCTTCATCGGGATGGTGGGGTCGGAGTGCTTCCAGACGACGTGCGCCTTCGCGTCGTCCGGGCGGGCGATCATCATCTCGCCCACGCCGCGCTTGAACCAGTCGACTACGCCCATGAATCTCTCCTCTCGAACGTCCAGGGAGGCCTGAAAGAGCCGCCCGCTACGGGAACGATAGGAACTCATTCATCGCGCGGCCAGACGTCGCCTTCGTCCTCCGGCCGGACCTCCGCCGCTTCCCGACCGGAAAGTCCTTCGGGTTCGCGCCCGGCCGCCGCGCCCCCGCTTCGCGCTGCGCGTTCCGGACGGCCCGCAGGGGGGGGAAGGACTTGCCGGGAGGCCCCGGATGTACCGAATTGCATTCAGCTTTCGATTCCGCCCTCGCCGATAGGGCCGGAGATGAGTGCGCCGCATCCGCAGCGCGCACCGAGGCTCAGGGCTCACACACCATGACTTCAACCGGACAAGAGGTCGTTGCCGAGAGGCGCGGGCGCGCTCGGCGAGCCGGCTTCTCGATGCTCGAGGTCGCCATCGGGACGGTCGTCCTGACGATGGGGATCTCGGCCGTGCTCTCGGTGATCATCAAGTACTCGCGCATGTCGCGGGTGAACGCCGAGTCCACGGTCGCGCAGCAGGCGGCGCGGCAGATGCTCGAGCGGATGCAGGAGACGAACTTCGCCCAGGTGTTCGCGACCTACAACACGCGGACGGCCGACGATCCGGGCGGCGTCGGCACGGCCCCCGGCCGGAACTTCCAGGTGCCCGGCCTCCAACCGCAGCGGACCGATGCGGACGGCTTCCCTGGTGAGATCAACTTCCCGGTGAGCGGCACGCAGCTCCTGGAGAACGTCGTCGACGCCGCACTCGGCATGCCGCGCGATCTGAACGGCAACGGGGCCACGGACGCCCTCGACCACGCCTTGGACTACGTGCTGCTGCCGGTAGCCATCACGATCCGTTGGAGAGGGGCTTCGGGAAACCGGGCGATCACGGTCCGCCATCTCCTGACGAACCGATGAGGAACAAGCTCTACCGACGCGGCGCGCGCTCCCGGGCGGGGATGAGCCTGGTCGAGGCGACGATTGCCGCCGCGATCACGGCGGTGATCCTCGGCGCGATCGGCCGCGCAGCCCTCTCGGGCCAGTCCAGCGCCACCCAGACCATGGTCGCGACCGAGCTCGAGACGCAGGCCCGCGGCGTCGTCGACCGCATCGCCGAGGAGCTCGTCGCCGCGCGGACGACCGGGCTCAACCCCTCTCCCACGGGCACGTTCGGCAGCTCGACCCTGACCTACCAGAAGTGCACCGGCTATGCGGGCGGCGTGGCCACTTTCGGCACCAACCAACGGATCCGCTGGGTCCTCGAGCCCACGGAGATCGACAACGGCGCCGACGACGACCGCGACGGCCTGATCGACGAGGGGATGGTCGAGTTCACGCGCGACCTGGGCGCCGGGACGCAGCGCATCGTCCGCTGGGCGCGCGGCGTGCGCGAGTACCTCGCGCGCGAGACCCCGAACGTCGCCGACGACAACGCGAACGGGCTGATCGACGAGCGGGGACTCTCCTTCAGCCTGACGGGCCGGGTCCTCACGATCCGCCTGACGCTGCAGGGCATTGCCGAGAAGGGCGAGGGAGCGAGCGGCAGGATCCTCACGAGGACGGTGGAAACCTCGGTGAGACTTCGAAACTAGGGAGACGCATGAAAAAGACGAAGAAGTGGGGCGTGGGGAATCGTGCGCGGCGCGGAGCCGCTCTCGTGGCATCGGTCGTCGTGCTCGTCGTGCTGATGGGCATGGCCGGAACGGTCATGGCCCTCGGCCTGGCCTCGCATCGCGAGCACCGGGGCGCCGAGGACGACCTCAAGGCCGCGTACCTGGCGGAGGCGGGGATCAGCGACAAGATCTCCCAGCTGATCGCGAACAACGCCGCCGACATCGGCACCGCCACGAACCAGCGGAACTTTGCGGGCGGCCAGTACTGGGTCGATCTCACGACCCTCGACGCGACCAACCGGATCTACTCGCTCCTCTCGCGCGCCAGTTACGGCGGCGACCGGGAGGCGATCGAGGCCGTCGTGCGCGCCGTGACGAACCCCCTGGGCAACAACGCGGTCTTCGCCGGGAACAGCTCGAACACCGCAGGCTACACGCTGCCCTTCGGGGGGACCGGGACATCGGCGGACCGCATCAACGGCGACGTGTACAGCGGCGGGAACGTCACGGTCACGGGCGGCGCGCTGATCAGCGGGACGATCCGGGCCAAGGGCACGATCACGGGAGCCGGCGGGACCCCCGGAGTCGTGCAGCCGGCGCCGGACTTCGCCTCCCAGAACTACCCCGTCAACAACAACTACAACGTCAACAACCTGTTCGCGACGGCCACCAGCGTCACGAACAGCTCCCTGGGAGGCACGGCCTGGCAGATGCCGGAGAGCAGCCCCGTCCACATCTTCCGGAGGAACCCGTCGGACCGTACTTCCCTGACGAACGCCACGACGGGCGACGACTTCTTCCTGGAGGACCCCTACGAGCCCGTCCGCACGGACATCACCGGGGACGGCAGCGACGCCACGATGATCACGCTCTCGGGTGTCGGCGGGGAGCCCGGCGTGAACAGCAATCGGAAGGTCTTCTACATCCGGGGCAACCTCTGGGTGCACAACCTGAACACCCTCTCATTCAAGCTGAATTCGCCCGGGACCGCCGGCGTCGGCGTGACGATCGCCGTGATGGGCAACATCTACATCGGCGACAGCATCTACTACGGGAACGCATCCAAGGACGGCGTGGCGCTGATCGCGATCAAGGATCCGACCCGACCCACCACCACGGGGAACACGTACTTCGGCGACCCGACCTTCGGGACGGTGCGGAAGATGCAGGCGTTCATGTACGCGGAGAACAACTTCTACGACAACAACCTGAACCAGTCCGGATCGAGCAACGTCACGATCGACGGCAATGTCGTCGCGGGCAACCAGGTCCTCGTGAACCGCGACTACGGGAGCACGCACACCAAGCTGACGGTGAACTACGACGGCCGTCTCGTGAGCGGGTCCATCACCCTGCCCGGGATCCCGTCGCAGACCTCGCCGATCACCGCCTACACGGTGCTGTCGTGGAGACAGATTGGCGCGAACTGACGCCCCGGCCGTGAGAGACCCCGTGATGTCCAGCACTCTCCTCTTCGTGTTCCTCGCCGGTCCGGCCACCGGGCATGCGGGAATCCAGCACGCCGACTCGAGCCGTCCTGGCATGGCCAGGACGGCCGAGAAGCCGGCCGTCGAGTCGGGACGGGAGGTCGGCCGCCTCCTGCTCAAGGTCTACGATCCGAAGCCGCCGCCGTTCAGCGACCTCGTCCGCAGCCTCGCGCGGCTCGGCCCGGCGGCGACGGAGGAACTCGCGGCGATCTACGTGGGTGCCGTCGAGCCCCCGCATCCGCCGGAGAACGCCGCCTTGGCGCCCCAGGATCCACTCGACACGACCGAGCGCCCCGCGATGCAGGACGTCGTGCTCGCCGCCCTGAAGGCGCTTCCGCCGGGCGAGGTCGTCGCCGCGATCCGCACGCGGGCGATGGGAACGGTCCCGATCCAGGTGCGAGCGAACGGGTTCCGGGCTCTGGGCGCGGTCGGGACGACGCGCGGCCTCGAAGCCCTGCTCGACAGCGCCAAGGAGCTCTCCGATTTCGAGCTCGCGCTCCCCGGACTGCACGAGCCGGCGGCCGACGCGGTGGCCTCGATCCTCTCGGGCGCCGACCATGGATGGGGCGAGCTCGAGAAGCGGTCGACGAAGCTCCCTCCGGGACTCGAGCGCATCGTCGTGCGCGGCATCGCCCGTTCGGGGTCGCCCCGAGGCTTCGCCGTGCTGATGCGGTTCCTCGCGCGGCCCGGCGCGGACAAGGCCTTCCTCTTCGAGTCGATCGATGAGCTCTCCCTGAAGTCCGCGCCCTGGATCGAGGAGCACGACCGCGCGGAGATCCGGTCCGCGCTCGAATCGACGGATCCGGAAACCCGATGCCGCGTGGCCTTCGTGCTCGCGCGAGCGCAGGACGCGGCCAGCGTGCCCGCCTTCATCGAGTTCCTCGACAGCGAGGACGGCCGGTTGAGGAATGCCGGCCTCTGGGCCCTGGAGACGATGTCCGGCTTCTCCCTGCCGGGCGAGAGCGCGCGCTGGCGCGAGTGGCACGCCGAGCAGCTGAAGTGGCGGGCGGAGAGCCTCCCGAGTCTGCGGCTCCAGGTTCGCTCGAGCGAACCGACGGCCGCCTTCGAGGCCATCGCCGAGCTCTGCCGGCGGCCGCTCTTCCGCCACGAGCTGGGGGAGGACATCGCCTACCCGCTGGCGCAGGGACCGACCGAGCTCGCGCTGGCGGCTTGCGCCGGTCTGGCCGAGTTGCGCTCCCTGTTCGCGGTCCCGGCGCTCGTCGAGGCGCTCCGGCGGCCCGAGGAGAGCGTGCGCGAGGCGGCGGGAGCCGCGCTGCGCGTGATCACGGGCCGCGACCACCCGGCCGACTTCGAAGCGTGGTTCGCCGAGATCCGGCCCTGAGCCGGAGGCTCCCCGTCGCTCCGAGGCCAGCGCTGGACTCCGGCCCCCGGCCGGCGACACACTCGCGGGAGGAGCGATGGGAGCGACGACCGAACGGAGCCTGCTCGCTTGTCCGCGCTGCCGCCGGCAGTACGACGTCACGGGATTTCCGGCCGGCACGCGCGTTCACTGCGAGTGCGCCGAAGTCCTTACGACGAGCGCCACGCGTCCCCACGCGCCGCGACCCATGCGGTGCGGCCGCTGCGGCGGGAAGCTGCGCGAGGCGGCCTCGAAGTGGGACTACTGCGAGGGGGAGATCACGCTCGAGGAGCGCGGGCTCTCGGGCGTCTGCCCGCACTGCTTCGCGCGGCTCCTGAAGGACGCCCGCTACTGCATGGAGTGCGGCGTCGAGATCGCTCCGCAGGCGCTGAAGGCCGTGCGCGAGGACGCCGCCTGCCCGCGCTGCAAGGGCGCCTTGCGCTCCCGGACGGTCGGTGCGGTCGCCTTCGTCGAGTGCGGCAGCTGCGCCGGCCTCTGGCTCGCGCACGAAGTTCTCGACGCGCTGTGCGAGCGCGCCGACAAGGAGGACCTCGCCGCCCGCGCCCTCGGCGAGACCGTGCCGACGCGTCCCGTCGACGTCTCGAAGGGCCCCGCGTACGTTCCCTGTCCGACGTGCAAGAGCTTGATGACGCGGCGCAACTTCGGCCGGTCGTCGGGCGTCTTGATCGACGTCTGCCGTGGCCACGGCGTCTGGCTCGACCACCGGGAGCTCGAGCGCATCCTCGCCTTCGTCCGCTCCGGAGGGCTCGTGAAGGCCCACCGCAACGAAGTCGAGCGCTTGAAGCGCGAGGCGGAGCGCGCCCAGTCCCAGACCCTGGCCGGATGGACGGTGGGGTCGTCCGACGAACGCCTGGCGCGGGACATTGGGCTTCTGGACGTGCTGGCGTGGACCGCCGCCATGGTCGTCGACGGGATTTCCGATTGAAGAGCGCGGGTGCGCAGCGGTAGGACGCGGGCTTGGAGAACGCCGATCCGCCCCCGCTCGCCGCCGCAAGCAGCTCGCCCGATCGTTCAACCTCCGCGCGCTTTCCCTGCCGGAACTGCGGCGCGCAGACGGCGTGGGACCCCGATGCCGACGCCATGGTCTGCGCGCACTGCGGGAGCTCCGTCCCCGTCCCCCGCGGCTCGGGGACGATCGTCGAGCGCGCTCTCGAGGAGGCCGGCTCGGCCGCGCACGGACTCGGCATCGAGCTCCGCGTCGCGCGCTGCGCGCGCTGCGGCGCGCAGGTCACCTTCGACGAGCGCACGACCTCGAAGGGCTGCGTGTTCTGCGGCTCGCCCCAGGTGCTCGAGCAGGAGGCGAACCGCAACGCCCTCCGTCCCGAGTCGCTCGTTCCCCTCGACATCGGGCGCGCGACCGTCGAGAAGGAGTTCCGCGCGTGGCTGGGACGACTCTGGTTCCGGCCTTCGGCGCTCCGGCGCATGCGCGACTTCCGCGCGGTCGGCGTCTACGTCCCGTTCTGGACCTTCGACGCGCGCGTACGTTCGGACTGGACCGCCGACGCCGGCTACTACTACTGGGTGACCGAGCCGACCGTCGTGATCGTCCGCGGCCGGCCCTCGATCCAGATGCGGCAGGTCCGGAAGATCCGCTGGGAGCCGGCCTACGGCGCGCGCGACGACCGCTTCGACGATCTGCTCGTCCACGCGTCGAAGGGCCTGCCCGTGAAGCTCGCCGCCGAGCTCGGCCGTTTCGACACGTCCGCGCTCGTTCCCTACCGGCCCGAGTATTTGGCCGGCTGGCGCGCGGAGGAGTACGCGGTCGACCTGGCGACGGGTTTCGAGTCCGGGAAAGCCGAGATCGAGAAGATCCAGGCCGGCCGGTGCGGCGGGGACGTCCCGGGCGACACGCACCGCAACCTGTCGGTCCGCAACCACGTCAGCGAGGTGCGCTGGAAGCACGTCCTGCTCCCGGTGTGGAGCCTGACCTACTCCTTCGCGGGCAAGGAGTACCCCGTCCTGATCCACGGACAGACCGGGAGGGTCGTCGGGGAAGCGCCGTACAGCTGGGTCAAGATCCTCCTCCTCGTCCTGGGGATCGCCTCCCTGGTCCTCCTGGCCTTGGCGATCCTGTCCGTCGCGGGATGAGCGGCCTTTGACACTTCCACGGGGGGGCCACTACAGTGAATCGGTCTCGACTCACGACCTCTCTTCGCCCCGTCCGTGCCAGCCGATCCGGGACTTTCGCGCGCTGCTCGTCCGTTACGACGGATGACGCAGGTACGTCCCTCCGAGGATCGCTCGCGATCGGGAGTGCGATCGCTCGCACGAGGCGCAGTCGATTTCCCGTCGATCCCGATTCGTCCGCATTCCGTTCAGCAAGGATTCCGTCGCGATGGCTAGCCGGCTCTACGTGGGCAATCTGCCCTATACCTTCACCTCCCAGGATCTCCAGCAGGTCTTCAGCGCCTACGGAGGGGTTCGCTCCGCCGAAGTGATCATGGACCGCATGACCGGCCGCTCGCGCGGCTTCGGATTCGTCGAGATGGAATCCGACACGGCCTCGCAGGCCGCGATCGCCGCGCTGCACGAGAAGGACGTCGCCGGACGCCGGATGACGGTGAACGAGGCCCGCGAGCGGACGCCGCGCGGGCCCGGAGGACCCGGCGGCCCCCGGCCCGGTGGCAGCGGCGGAGGCTTTGGCGGCGGCGGCGGCGGCGGTGGCTATGGCGGCGGCGGTGGCTATGGCGGCGGAGGCGGTGGGGAAAGCCGAGGCGGTTTCAGCCGTGGCGGCGGGGGGGGCAGCGAACGCCGCGAGCGTGGAGGCAAGGGAGATCGGTACTCCGACGGGGGTGGCGGCGGCGGCGGCGGCCGTCCGCGCCGTCGCGACGACGATCAGTGAGATCGCGGCCGTAGGCCCGCGCCCGCGAGCCGCCGATCCGGAAGGCGTGGGACGCTTCCGCTAGACTCCCGGCATGGCTTCGCCTTCGAGCCTCGAGCGCGCCGGCTCGCCCTACGCGGCGCGGAATCGGGGATCGCGCGACGGCGAGCCGCCGCGCGAGAAGTCGAACCCGGGCCTCTTCGGCTCCGTCTCGTGCTTCTTCTCCGAAACCGTGTGGAGCGAGGCCCGCCCCCGCCGGGGATTGCGCGGGCTCTTCTACCGCGTCTGCCGGATCCTGCACCTGTGCGTGCGGGGGTTCATCCAGGACGACTGCGTGTTCCGCGCCTCCGCGCTGACGTACATCACGGTCCTCTCGCTCGTCCCGCTGCTCGCGTTCTCGTTCTCGGTCGCCCAGGGGTTCGGGTTCTACGAGAAGCTCGTCGCGGACACGATCAATCCCTTCCTCGACAGCACCTTCGGTCCGGTGGCCTCCGGAGGGGCGCTCGTTCCGGACGCTCCGGCACAGAGCCACGAGATCCGCGTCGCGGTCGACCGCGTGCTCGCGATGGCGGGGAGCTACGTCAAGGAGACGAAGGTCGCGAGCCTCGGGGCCCTCGGCCTCGTCATCCTGTTGTGGGCCGTGCTCAAGCTCCTGGGGACGATCGAGCGCTCCTTCAACCACATCTGGGGCGTCCAGAGGCCGCGCTCGATCGTGCGCAAGTTCTCCGACTACCTGGCGATGGTGATCGTGGCCCCGATCTTCCTCTTCACGGCGACGGCGGTCACGGCGGCCGCGGAGAGCCACGGCGTGACCGAGATCCTGCGCGAGAAGCTCCACCTCGGACTGATCCTCGACCTCCTCGTCAAGGCCGTGCCCCTGATCGCCCTCTGGCTGGGCTTCACCTTCGTGTACCTGGTGATGCCCAACGCGCGGACGCGCATCGTCTCCGCCGTGATCGGGGCGATCGTCGGCGGGAGCCTCTGGCACCTGACGCTGCTGCTCCACATCAAGTTCCAGGTCGGCGTCGCGAACTACAACGCGATCTACGCGAGCTTCGCGGCGATCCCGATCTTCCTGGTCTGGATCCAGTTCTCCTGGGTGGCCGTCCTCGTCGGCGCGGAGGTCTGCTTCGCGCACCAGAGCGAGCCGGACTACCTGCGCGTCGCGCGCTCGCGCCCTTCGGACCACGCGTTCAAGGAGCTGCTTGCGGTCCGCGCGATGGCGCGGATCGGCCAGCGCTTCCTCTCCGGCGGCCCGGGTTGGACCGCCGACGGCCTGGCGACCGAGCTCGCGGTGCCGATCCGGCCGATGGAGGAGGTGCTGGACCTGCTGATCGAGGGCGGCGTGCTCGCCGTCGCCCCGACGGGCTCGCAGGACGCTTTCCTGCCCGCGCGCGACCTCGACACGATCACGGTGAAGTCGGTGCTCGACGCGCTCAAGGGCACCCGCGGTCCCGTCGACGTGCCCGCGCGCACGAAGGCCGACCACCGGATCGACGGGATGCTCGCGGCGCTGAACCAGGAGATGGCGGACTCGCCCAGCAACGCGACGATGCGCAACCTCGCGCTGGCCGTGTCGCAGGAAAATACCGAACCAGGTTCGTTTTCTCGCACCGCGAGCAGCGGTCCGGAGAACGCGACGGCCCGGCTCGCGGTGCGAGAAAACGAACCTGGTTCGGTATTTCGCGGAAGCTAGCGCACGCCCGCGGGGGGCAGGCGGTCTCCCGCCTCGGCCGCTCCGTACGCCATCGCCGCGAGCACGGCCGCGCCGAGCTCGAGCTCGCGGGGGTGCACCGTGTCGAGCGTGTCGCGCGAGGAATGGTGCAGGTCGAAGTATCTCTGCGGATCGGTCACGAGCTCCATCAGGACGACGCCGTCCCTGCGAAGGACGCTGATGTCCGCGCCGCCCTCGCCGGGACGCATCATCGAGGCGCCGGCGGGCTCGAGGAGAGCCGCGATCTCGCGCAGCGCCGCGAGCGCGCTCCCCTGCGCATCCGTGGCGAAGCCGCGGGGCACGAAGCCTCCCCGGTCCGATTCGATGGCCAGGACGTGCCTCTGAAGCTCGTCCTTGTGCGCGTCGCGGTAGGCGATGCCGCCGCGCAGCCCGTTCTCCTCGTTCATGAAGAGGACGCCGCGGATCGTGCGGGCCGGACGGAGCCCGAGCGTTTTCAGGATCCGCAGGGCCTCGAGCACGTGGACGCAGCCCGCGCCGTCGTCGTGCGCGCCCTGCCCGACGTCCCAGGCGTCGAGGTGGGCCCCGATGAGGACGATCTCCTCGGGACGGCTCGCTCCGCGGATCTCGCCCACGACGTTGTGCGAGGGAGCCTCGCCCCGGTCGACGCAGTCCAGGCGCAGCGAGAGCGTCACCTTCTTGCCCGAGCGGGCCAGCGTTCCGAGCCGCTCGGCCCCCGCGGTGCTCACCGCGGCGGCCGGGATGCGCGGCACGCCCTCCTCGTAGCGCATCGCCCCGGTGTGCGGGACGTCGTCGAGGCGCAAGGTCATCGAGCGGACGATCGCCGCCACCGCGCCGCGCTTGGCGGCTTCGATCGCGCCGCGGCCGCGCTGGTTCACGGCGCCTCCGTAGGCTTCGAAGGGATCGAGCTCGCGCGGATCCATCGGCCGGTCGAAGAGCACGATCTTGCCGCGCGCGGCGTCGGCCTCGCAATCGAGCTCCTCGAAGCTGCGGACGATCAAGAGCTCGCCTTGGACGCCTTCGCGCGGGGTCCCGGCGCTCCCGCCGAGCGCGAGGATCGGGAGGAAGGTCTCCTTCTTGTCCTCGGGCGCGACGACGGTCAACGTCGCGCGCGCGCCGCGCTCCCAGTGCGGAACGGTGCAGGGCTCCAGGCGCACGTTTTCGAGGCCGATCGCCTCCATCTCGCTCGCGGCCCAGGTGACTGCATTCGCGGCGCCGGCCGAGCCCGACAGCCGGTGCGGGGCGGCCAGGCACAGCTCCGCGAGCTTCGAGTAGGCCTGCGGATGAGCCAGCGCCTCGCCGTGGATGCGGGCGAATTCATCCGCCAACGTCTTCGGTGCGGGGTTTTCCGCGGACTGCCCCGATGCGAGCGCCGGACCGAGAAGTGCGAGCACCAAGCCGGCGGCGGGCATTGCGGCGCTTATAGCTTGTCTGGCGCGCGCGGGTCAAAGGACTCCATGGGGCGCCGAGCGAGGCTCGGACACCGGATGTCGAGTTCGTCAGGAAGGCTTGGAGGGAACCCCGGACGGGCTTCAAACGTCACGTGGGGCCCATGGCGGCCCCCCGCAACGAGGGGTACGCTCTGTTGATCGGTCGGCTCGCCGCTTCGTCCCGGATCCACCCCCGCCCCTGGAGTTCCTCGTGATGCAATCCCGCTCCCTGTTCGTAGCTTCGATCGCCCTCCTCGCTGTGGCCTGTTTCGGCGGCACGGCGTCCGCGCAGACACCGTGCACGAGCCCCGGAGGGCCCGACGTGATCGTCGGGGACATCACGGGACCTCAGGACTACGCCGTGGCGAGTGGGCGCGACGCGCTCGCGCTCGGGACGTACTCCTGTAACGTGGGGGACGTCTGGCTGAACTGGATCTCGGGCACGAACCAGCACCCCGTGATCGGGGGCGAACTCTACCGGTTTAAGATCGTGAACGGCGCGGGCCGCTTCGAGCAGGTCGGCCTGTCCTGGCTCAAGCACGGGTTTTTCGCCTTGAGCAACAACCTGTGCTGCACGAACTGCCTGTCGACCGACGGGACGCACCTCGGCGTGCGCTGCGCGGACCCCTACACCGCCTCGCGGAACGGTACGCAGAGCGGCCTCGGCCCGCGCTACCAGGTTAATGCGTCCACGGGCTTCTTCAATTACCCGCCGCACCACAGCCCCTCTGGGGGCAACGCGGGCCGGATCGAAGTCGACCTCGCGGATCTGGAAGTGACGACCGGCTCGACCACGAAGTACTTCGGCAGCGCGCAGTACGTCTCCCCGGACGACGCCGCGGCCGGCAACCAGAACAACAACGCGTCCTACCGCGGCGTGACCACCGCCGTCGTCAGTGGCAACTGGGACTTCGGCTTCACCGGCAACACCGTGCGCGAAGTCCCGGCGATCAAGGCATGGGCGACCTGCGAGAGCGGCGTCACCTTCCGCGAAATGCAGATCCCGAGCGACGGCCTCCTGATCCTCGGCTACAAGACGACGAACCTCGGCGGGGGCCAGCACCACTACGAGTACTCGCTCTACAACATGAACTCCGACCGGAGCGTCCGCGGCTTCACGGTGCCGATCGGCCCGGGCGTCACGATCTCGAACGTGGGCTTCCGCGACGTGACATACCGCGCCAACGACGGGATCGGCGGCACGCAGAACTTCGACGGGACCGACTGGGCCTTCGCGAACAACGGGAGCTCGGTCTCCTGGACCGCGCCGACCTTCGCCGCGAACTCGAATGCCAACGCGCTGCGCTGGGGGACCACGTACAGCTTCCGCTTCGACGCGAACGCGCCGCCGAACACGGGGACCCTCACCCTCGACACCTTCAAGGTCGTCGGCACGGTCACCACGCAGATCGACATGCCCGGCACGCCGCCTCCGCCGGTCGACACGGACGGGGACGGCGTCTTCGACAACCTGGACAACTGCGTCAACGTCCCCAACGCCAACCAGGCGAACGCCGACAACGACTCGACGGGTGACGTGTGCGACCCCTGCACGGACACGGACGGCGACGGCTTCGGCAACCCGGGCTTCGCGAACTCCTGCACGACCGACAACTGCCCGTCGGACGCGAACGCCAACCAGGCGAACTTCGACGGCGACTCCCAGGGCGACGTCTGCGATGCCGACGACGACAATGACGGGACGCCGGACACGACCGACGGATGCGACTTCGACCCGGCCAAGACGTCGCCCGGCCAGTGCGGCTGCGGGACGCCCGACACGGACGGCGACGGCGACGGCGTGGCGAACTGCAACGACGGCTGCCCGACCGATCCGAACAAGACCTCGCCCGGCCTGTGCGGGTGCAACGTCGCGGACACGGATTCGGACGGAGACGGCACGCCCAACTGCACGGACGGCTGCCCGAACGACCCGGCCAAGGTCGCGCCGGGTGCCTGCGGCTGCAACGTCGCCGAGACGGACATCGACAACGACTTGATCACGGACTGCGTGGACAACTGCCCGGGGCTCTACAACCCCAACCAGGAGGACTGCGACGGCGACCAGGTCGGCGACCAGTGCGCCATCCTGGCCGGTGCTCCCGACTGCAACCTGAACGGGATCCCGGACAACTGCGACATCAGCCTCGGCTCGAGCCAGGACACGAACCAGAACGGCGTGCCGGACGAGTGCCAGTCGGGAGCCGTGTCGTTCTGCTTCGGCAACACCGCGTGTCCTTGCGCGAACAACGGCTCGCCGGGACGCGGCTGCAAGAACTCGAATCCGGGGAGCACGGGAGCCTTGCTCCAGGGTTCCGGGAGCACGGTGCCCGACACCATGGTCCTCACGGCGAGCGGCGAGCGGCCCACGTCGCTGTCGATCTTCCTCCAGGGCGACGCGACCCAGGTGGCAGTGCCCTACGGCGACGGCAAGCGCTGCGTGACCGGCACCCTGAAGCGGATCTCGACCAAGGACGCGGTCGGCGGGGTGGCGAGCTACCCGGGTATCGGGGAGCAGTCGATCTCGGCGAAGTCGGCCTCGCTCGGCGATCCGATCGCTCCGGGCGCGACGCGGGTGTACATGACCTACTACCGCGACGGCAACCAGACGTTCTGCCCGACGCCTACGGGGAGCTCGTTCAACGCGACGCAGGCGATCATGCTGGTCTGGTAGGAGCGCGGGCTCGAGACACCGACCTCCGGTCGGGATCCCATGCGGGTCCGGGCCGGAGGTCGATGCTTTTAACTGAACTCCGCCTTCGGGGCGGGCCGTACTCGGCCCGCCCCGAAGGCGGAGTCGCGTGGCCGCGCGAGGCGGCCGAG
>JBJXFB010000154.1:0-5626 GCA_046155895.1 Planctomycetota bacterium
CAGCCTGCTGCCCCTCCTCTCCGGTCGAGCGGACGAGGCCCGCGAGGCGCTCTCCGAAGTGCGCTGGCAGTTCGGCCAGGACATGAAGTCGCTGCGGCAGGGGACTTGGAAGCTCATCGACAGCCGCCGAGGCGAGGTCGCCGCGGAGATGTTGTACGAGAAGGCCGCGGATCTCCCCGAGGCCGTGAACGTGATCGAGCAGCATCCCGACGTGGCGGGGAAGCTGCGCGCGCGGATCTCCGAGCGCCTCGAGCACTGCCGGACGATCTCGTCGGGGTACGACCACCGGAAGACCTCGACGCTGACGCCGGCCGAGGAGGAGCGCTTGCAGGCGCTCGGCTACACGGGGGACAAGTGAGGCGCGCGCAGCTCCTGGCCCTCGCGTGCCTGACGGCGGCCTGCGCCGACGGCGACGAGGTTCGCAAGACCTTCTACGCGGGCGGCCGGCCCTGGTCGGAGATCGCCTTCGTGGACGGCCATCCGGAGGGCCCGTTCACGACCTGGTACGACAACGGCAACAAGCGCAGCGAAGGCGGTCACAAGGCCGGCCGGCTCCACGGCCGGATGACCGAGTGGCACGAGGACGGGACCGTGATCCTCGAGTGCAACTACGAGCTCGGCTACCTCGACGGCCCCTGGCGCGAGCGCTGGCCGGACGGGAAGGACCGCAGCCTCGCGTCCTACAAGATGGGTCTGCTCGAAGGGCCCTTCACGGAATGGGGCCGCGAGGGGCACAAGATCCTCGAGGGGCCCTACCAGGACGGCGCGCGCCACGGCGTGTGGACGAGCTGGTACCCGGACGGGAAGCTGCGCGGGAAGATGGAATACGTCGAGGGCGTGCTGAAGAACGACCTGGAGCGGCAGAAGAAAGCCGGGGCGAAGTAGCGCTCAACGCAGCCCGAGGATCGCGCGCGCGTTCCCGCCGAAGATCTTCTCGCGGTCGCCGGGGCTCACCTTGAGCGTGACGAGCGCCGCGCGCTGCTCCTTCATCCGGTCGGCGCGCCAGCCGGCGGGGAACGTGCCCGAGTCCGTGCCGAAGAGGATCCGGTCCGGTCCGAAGACGGCGAGCGCGGCCTGGAACACAGCCCCGAGGTCGAGCTTGGGGACTTGCGTCGACATCCACGAGTTCGAGGACGAGGTGTCGACGAGGATGTTCTCGCTCTGCGTGCCCGCCATCAGCGTCTCCCGCAGGAATCCCGCGCCGAAGTGGGGGATCACGAAGCGCAAGGCCGGGAAGGCGTTCGCGGCGGGAATCACCGACAACGGGTTCGCCCAGGCGAGATCCTGCGTCCGCGGAAGCCCCAGGAGGTCGCGCAGCTTCACGACCAGCATCCCGCAGTGCACGAAGAGCACCGCGCGATGGTCGGAGAGGGCCTGGAGGAGGGGCCGGGCCTCCGCGCCCCCGACGTCGAAGTGGTGCAGCGCGGGGAACACGAGCGCTCCGCGGATCTTCCCCGCCTCGAGGAGCGCGCGGATCTTCCCGGCGGCGCCCTCCGCGCGCGGGTCGACGACCGCGAAGGCGGAGAGCCGCCCGCGCGACCTCTCCGCGGCCGCGCAGACGGACGGGATCTCCTCGGGCGCGCTCGCGAAGGTGCACAGGTGCTCGACGGCATGCCGATCGAGCTCGGCGATCCAGCGCGCCAGATGGGCGTCGTCGTCGGCCGGGAGATCGAGGCCGGCGACCTTCGCGACCTGCGCCAGCCGCGTCTCGACGGTCCCGGGCAGCGGCGACTTCTCCGCCAGCGCCCGGAAGAACGAGGCCGAGAAGAAGTGCGAATGGAAATCGATGCCGCTCATCAGCCCTCCTCGCGCACGCTGCGGATCATGGCTCGCATCCTGCGCGCGAGCCCGCCGACGTGGAACGGTACGCCGCGCGCCGCGTACAGGTCGAGCCCGCCGCGCACGCGATCGCGCGCGAGCGCTTGACGCAGGATTCTCTCGGTCGTCATCGGATAGGGCGCGGCGCTCGCCTTGCCGACCGTGAATCCCTCTTTGGCCAGGTAGCGCAGGAGCTCCTCGGGTGAGGCTCCGCGCAGCGCGTAGGGCCAGAACTCGATCAGCAGGGCGAGCTCGGGGCTCGCCGCCAGCACGCCGCGCATGCCCTGCAGCGCGAGCCACTCCGAGCCTTGCGTGTCGATCTTGACGACGCGCGCGGGACCGGGAGCGAGGTCGTCGACGCGCTCGACCCGGATCTCGACCAGCGACCCGGCGCCCATGTCCTCCGGCCGCTGCGCGCCCGCGTCCAGCACGCGGTTGTCGCCGCGGTTCATCGCGCCGAGCGCGATGCGCGCCCTCCCCGGCGCGGCTCCGGCGGCGCACTCGTGCAGCACCGCGCGGCCAGGGCCCGCGCGCTGGGCGCGCTCGAGGTTGCGCCGGCAGACCTCCGCGATCGCCGGAACCGGCTCGAAGGCGTGGACCTCGCACCCGGCGAGCACCGCGACGGCCGAATACCAGCCCACGTTCGCGCCGAGGTCGAGGACGCGGGCTCCGGGAGCCAGATGCGCGCGGAAGAGGCGCGTCTCGTGCTCCTCCCAGGAGCCGCGCTCGATGGAGGGACCCACGATCGAGTCCCCCTCGAGCACCTCGAACTCGATCCCGAGCTCGCGGGGACGGACCGTGCGCGTCGGGGAGCTCATCGCGACGCGAATGTAGCAATCGAAACCGGGTCCGCACTAAGCTCTCGCCCCCCAACCATGGCGCGCACGGGCGAGAGCTGGTCGATCGATCTCCAGAAGGAGTACTTCAAGTTCTCCGCGGCCCACTTCCTGATCTTCCCCGACGGGAGCGCCGAGCGCCTGCACGGCCACAACTACCGCGTCCGGGTCCGTCTGGGAGCCGACCTCTCTCCCTTCGGCCTCGTGCTCGACTTCAAGGCGGTGAAGCCCGTCGTCCGCGAGATCTGCGACCGCCTCGACGAGCACTGGCTCGTCCCCGGAGAGCACGCGGAGCTGCGCGCGGACGCGCGTGCGAACGGAACGACGGAGGTGCGCTACCGCGACCGCGTCTACACGGCTCCGACCGAGGACGTCCTCGTCCTGCCGATCAACAACACGAGCTCGGAGAACCTCGCTGCCTGGTTCGGGAGGGAGCTCTCCGCGGAGCTCGAGCGCCGCTTTCCCGAGGTTCCGGTGACGCGCCTGATGGTCGGGGTCGAAGAGACGACGGGCCAGCAGGGCGTTTGGAGCCGCGGGTTCGACGGCTAGGGGGCCGGTTCAGCGCCCGACCTTCGCCCCGCCGACATAGGTGCCGGAACGCTCGGCGTCGAGCTCCCCATCGCGGCGCCAGAAGGTCCACTCGCCCACCATCTTGCCGGCCGCATAGCTGCCCTCCGCCAGCTTGCTGCCGTCCGAGTAGAACCGCCGGCAGATCCCGTCGCGCTGGTTGTTCTTCAAGGTGCACTCCGTGTCGATCTGGCCGTTGGCGAAGTAGGTGGTCTGTGACCGGATCTCGCCCGTGCCGTTCCCCGAGCGGAGGGCTCCGAGGGACAGGACGGCGCCTGCGGCGACGACGAGGAGGAGTGCGGGGAGCTTCACGGCGGGGCCAGAGACGCCGCCGGACCCAGGATCTTCCCGGCTACTCCTGCCTGGAAGCGCGCGCCAGGCGATCGATCGGCTCCCTTTCCGGTCTCCGGATCGGGGGCGTCAGGAGGAATCCGGGGTGGTGCCGCGAGAGTTCGGCGATCTCGGCCGGTCCCAGCGCCGCCGCCAGGGCGCGGCGCCAGTCCTCGGGATCGCGAGTCAGCTCCGCGGCGGCCAGGAAGGCAACCGTCATGTCCCCCGGTCCGGCCTGCAGGACCAGATCGTGGAGGCCCTCGATCCCGCGCCGCTCGATGACCCGCTCCGCGACGAGGAAAGCCAGACCGTACAGGGCCTTCTTGCGGTCGCTGCCGATCGAAGCGCTGGAGATCCCCGCCCGCGTGCGGAACACCTCGAGCGGGTCGAGGTCGTCGACGGCACCTTCCGCGGGGAGGATCCGTTGCACGAGACGGGGCTCCGAGACGTGATCCTCCGAACCGGCGACCGCGGGCATCTGGATCTCGATGTCCAGGCCTCCGATCGCGAGGGCGGCGGCCAGGAGACGCCCCGCCCGCAGGCGCGCCGCGCTCTGCGGGCATAGGCGGGAGGCCACGACGTCGCACAGTCCTTCCTCGAGCGTCCCCGGCAGGGACTGCCAGGACGAACCCAGGCTCGCGTGCACGAGCTCGTGCACGAGAGTCCGCTCGACGTCGTCGGAGCCCGCGCGCAGGTGGATCCGGCCTAGCCGGTCCGAGAAGAACCCGTCGGCGTCGCGGTAGGCCGTCGAGGAGGGGAAGGCGTAGAGCGCCGGCTCTTCCTGGACCCAGACCTCCAGGGTCCGCGCGCCGCTTCCGCGCTGGGTGATCGCCCGGCGCGCGTCGGGGATCTCGCGAGCGATCTTGGGGAGGAATCCGTCCAGGGCTTGCGCGACGCTGCGGGCCTCCTCTTCGCTCCGCGCGCGGACGACGCCCATCCCCCCGTCGAAGCGCGCGGGAGGCGGCGTCACCTGGCAGGAAGCCGAGCCGATCGCCAGCGCGAGGCCGAGGAGGGAACTGCTGGACGCCCACGAAGGGGCCGAACGGGGCGAGAACGGCACATGGAAACCTACCCCGCCTTGGTCGCCAGTGCGGGCACCCGTACGATCGCGCCATGCTCGACCGGTCCGCGATCCGGAGCATCCTTCTCATGCGGCTCTCGGCCGTCGGGGACGTCGTCAACACGCTCCCGGCCGTTTCCGCCGTGCGCGAGGCCTTTCCGCAGGCCCGGATCGGCTACCTGGTCGAGGACAAGGCCCAGCAGGTGGTCACGGGTCACCCCGACCTCGACGAAATCACGGTGTTCCCGAACAAGCGCTGGCGGGGCCGCGCGCTCTCGCCGGCCACGTGGGCGGCCGCGGCGGGGCACGTCCGCCGCATCCGCGAGGGCGACTACGACGTGCTCCTCGACTTCCAGGGGAACCTGAAGGGCGGGCTCCACGCGGCGCTGTCAGGCATCCCGACGCGGATCGGATTCGCGCGCGGACACTGCAAGGAGGGGAGCCACCGGTTCACGAACGTGCACGTCCGGCCGCCCTCCGAGCGCATCCTGCGCGCGAGGAAGTTCCTGACGCTGCTGCAGCCGCTGGGGATCGAGTCGCCGAGAATCGTCTGGAAGCTCCCGCCGCGACCCGACAGCGTGCGCACCGTAGGCGAGTTCCTGCGCGGGATCGGCTTCGAGGACGGCGGGTACGTCCTGGTGCACCCTGGATCGAGCGCGGTCGAGCCGCAAAAGCGCTGGCCCGCGGAGCGCTTCGCCGAGCTGGCGCGCCGCCTCGAGTCGGAGCACGGTCTGCCGACCCTCGTCGCGTGGGGTCCGGGCGAGAGGCCGCTCGCGGAGGAGATCGCAGGCGCGTCGAACGCCGTCGTGGCGATGGAGACGCGTTCGCTCATGGATCTGGCGGAGATGCTCGCTCGCGCGCGGCTCTACGTCGGCGCGGATTCGGGACCCCAGCACCTAGCCAGCGCCGTCGGCGCGCCGAGCGTCGCGCTCCACGGCGAGCGCGACCCGGCCATCTACGCGCCCTGCAATCCCAGGAGCCGCGTCATCCGCGGGTTCCTCCCGGACGGGAAGCC
>JBJXFB010000157.1:0-29119 GCA_046155895.1 Planctomycetota bacterium
GGGGGCGGGCTCGGGCACGGGCCGCCGGAGGTAGCTCGTCGCCGCCGGCGCGGGAGTGGGAGCCGTGTTGGTCGCCGGTCTCTTCGTCCTTCGCGGGAGCCTCTCCTCGGCCGGGAAAGAAGTCGACCCGAACTCCGATGCCTTCACCTTGCGCGGGATCGCCCCCAAGTCCTCGTCCGCGCCGACTGCGTACTCCGGCACCTACACGAAGTCGCGCGCGCTCCTCATCGGCATCGGCGAAGCCTACGGCGACATCGGCTTCCAGCCCCTCCCGAACGCGGAGCGCGACGTCGATGCGCTCGCAAAGAAGCTCGGAGAGCTCGAGGGCGAGGACTGGGAGATCGTCACGCTGAAGGGCGCGCAGGCCAAGAATGCGGCGATCTGCTCGCGCGTGCGCGAGATGTCGCGCTCGGCGAAGCGGGACGACAAGCTCTTCGTCTACTACGCCGGCCACGGGGCGAAGCACCCGATCTCCGACCGATCGGGCTGGATCGTCCCCGCCGACGCGAAGTCGGCCGCGGAGGATCCCGACCACGTCTCGTGGGTGCGCTTCGACGAATTCTCCCGCGTGTTCGACGAGAGCGAGGCGAAGCACGTGCTCGTGGCGATGGACTGCTGCTACGGGGGCCGGCTCACCACGTGGCGCGGAGAAGAGTCTTCGACCGCCGGGAGCGACCGCCGCGAAGCCTACGGCGAGGCTTTGCTCACTCGCGGCGCCCAGGTCGTGATCAGTTCCGGCCGGCCCTTCGAAGCGGTCAGCGACGGCGTGAGCGGGGAGAACTCCCCCTTCGTCCGATCCTTCCTCGAGGCGTTGTCGGAGTCGGGGGGCGCGCCCGTGACCGGCCACGAGATCTTCAGCCGCATAACCAAGACCTTCATCGAGGAGGAAGTCGGGCACATCCCGGTCCTCGGTTCTCCTCCAGGATCGACGCCGGGCGGAGACGTCGTCTTCTTCCCGAAGTAGTCGGATTCAGCGCCGTCCGCGCGCTCACGAGTGCCCGCGCATCTTGCGCTCGTGCTCGAGCAGCCACTCCTTGCGCCAAACCTTGCCCCCGTAGCCCGTCATCGAGCCGTCCGAGCCGATGACCCGATGGCAGGGGATCACGACCGCGATTCGGTTGTCGCCGTTCGCGCGTGCGACGGCGCGCACGGCCGCGGGACGTCCTACCGCGCGCGCGACGTCGGCGTAGGAGCGCGTCTCGCCCGGCGGGATCGACTGTAGGACTTTCCAGACAGCCGACTGGAAGGGCGTGCCGGGCGCGAGGAGCGGTGCGGTGAAGATCGCCCGCTCGCCTCTCCAGTACTCCTCGAGCTCACCGGCGAAGAGATCGAGGCACGCATTCGAGCCCGGGATCACCGGGAGCGGGAATCGCAGCCGGAGCGTCGCGACCTGCGTCGCGATCGCCCGACGATCGGCGAACTCGAGGAGGCAGACGCCCTCGTCCGTCGCCGCGGCGAGCATCGGCCCCAGCGGCGTCGCGAGCCAACGCACGCGGAGGACGTCCGCTCCCGCGGCCGCCGCGCGGCCCGGAGGAGCTCCGAAGAGGCGCGTGAACGCCTCCCGGAAGCCGCTCTCGGACTCGAATCCGCTCTCACCGGCCGCTTCCGTGACGGACGCACCGGAACGAAGCCGTTCGAAGGCCTCCCCGAGCCGGCGATTTCGGTCCGCGGCGCGCGGAGTGATCCCGAGGTGGTCCTGCGTCCACTTGGATGCGTCAGCTCCGTCGAAGAGCTTGCGCTCGAGCGGACGGCAACGCAGGCAAGCGCGATAGCCGCGGCGCTCGGCGTCCTGCGCGCTCGCAAAGAACTCGACGTTCTCGCGCTTGGGTTTCTTCGCGCCGCAGCCGGGCCTGCAGAAGATGCCGGTGGTCTTGATGGCGGCGAGGAAGACGCCGTCGTAGCTCGTGTCGCGCGCGAGGAGCGCGCGGTACATCGTGTCGGGAGGCGGGAGGGTCTTCACGGAGGAGGGAGCGAGGAGCGTGTTCATACTCCCCAGGATCCCGCTCCCGACAAGCCTCGCCACCGGATCTCGGGCTCCGAATTCGTATTTTCCGCTCGATGCCCGGCGAGAGTCGACTGGCCGATCCTTCGCCTCACTCTGCGGACTCGAGCCACGCCAGATCCGCAAGGTCCTTGGGCCGGCCCGTTGCGCGCTTGTTCATGATGAGGTCTTGCCTTCCCAGCACGGGAACCTCTTGCGAGCCGATCCTGACCCGAATCCGGCGAGGCCATGCTTCCTCGAAGGCAACGCCGTCGATCGCCGTGAGGATGTCGATTCGGCAAGGGGGTAGACCGACTTGGAAGACGATCCCCGGACGCACGAGGTCTTCGACACTCAGTGTGCTGAGCGGCGCCCCAAACCGCGCGAGGGCTTTCCAGACGCGATCGGCGTTCGCGGGTGTCGGCCGTACCCATAGATCCAGATCACCCGTGGCACGCGGTCGCCCATGAGCAGCTAGCGCGTGAGCTCCAACGACGAGGAACTCAGCCCCGGCCGCGGACAACGCGGACAACATGTCGCTGAAGTCGCGGTTCATGGTCGAGGCCCTCCTTGAAGGCCCAGGCCTGGAGGGTGAGGGGCCAGACCATCGCGATCCTCTCGGCAGGAGAGAGCGAACGTAGGTACGCGTCATCCTCCGGATCGTGGAGGCGAGTGACTAGCACGGGGTAGCTGGAGCGATCCGGAGCCTCGCCGACCCGATCAGCGTCGGGCGGATCGTCGGGATGATCCATGCAGGGTGTATTGTCGCTCGCGGGCTCGACGGAACAAGGGTTCAGGTTGCCGCGATCAGGCACCCATCCGATCACTCGACGAACCCCTGCCGCACGGCGTGGATGAAGTCCGTGTACGCCGGCTCGCGTCCGGCCGCGCGCAGGTGGGAGGCGATCTGGCCGCGGTGGTACGAGGAGTGGAGGACGACGTGGTCGAGGACGTCCCCCACCGTGCTCTTCCAGGGCTCGCCCTTGCTGTTCACGTACTCGATCTCGCGGTCGAGATCGGAAGGCTCGAGGTCGTCGAGAAGGTCCTCCCAGCGGCGAGCCATGTCGTCGAAGTCCGCGCGCAGGGTCTCGAGCCTCGCCTCGGGCCAGACGGGAACGCTCGGCTTCGCGCGAAGAAGACGGTCGAGCCAGAGGCGTTCCGCGCCGAGCACGTGCGCGAGGACCTTCACCGCCTGCGCCAGCGGCGGCGCGCCCTCCCCCGAGCCGATCAGGGAAGCGATCGCCTCGCGATTCGCCCACGCGTCGTGATCGAAGAGCCGGCGGAGTCGAACGAGGCCGCCGGGATCGGTGTCGGCTTCCCTTCTCACGTTCGGCCTCTAGGGTACCGAACCGGCCATGCCTTCGTATCCGCCTCCGGGTCAGGCCGACCGTGAGCGGCGCTTCGCGGGCAGGATCCGAATCTCGACTCGCTTCCCGAGTGCCGCCGCGATTCGCCGCAACATGCCGAGCGAGTGCCCCTCGTAGTCGTCGTCCTCGAGCCGGCAGATGACGGACGCCGTGGTGCCGACTCGATCCGCGAGCTCGCGCTGCGTGATGCCGGCTTCTTCGCGCATCTGGTAGATCTGCCGGGCGATCGCAGCCGAAGCCTCGGCTTCTTCCAACCCAGCTTGGCGCTCCGGATGCCCGGCGTAGAAGTGCTTGTCGATGATCTCGAGAGCATCGCGCGTGGTCTTCTTCTTCCTGGTCATTCGATCTCCTCGATGTTGACGTGGGCGTCAGGATTCGAACGGAAGTTCTTCCTTCGACGTACGGCCCGATCGATCTCGCCAGGTGGCACGATCGCGTCCTTGATCAGGCCATGGGATATCACCGCCGTGCCTCTTCCATGGAAGAAGTAGAGGATGCGGTACTGCACCCCGCGCTGACTCGCCCGCAGCTCGTAGATCCCGTCGCGCAGGTAGTCTGCTTCCGGCCTCCGGAGCTCGTACCCGAGCTCGAGAAGCCGTCGAATCCGAGTGCGGATCTTGTCGCGGGCTTTCTGCGGGAGTGAGTGCATCCATGCGATGACCGGGACGGTGCCGTCGCCGTCGCGGTGTAGGAGAATCTCGATCCGGGGCAAGCATGCCTCCTCGATTGTTCGCAATTTTGCGAAATCCGTCAAGCGGGAGGACCCCTCCCCCTGGAGTGACCGCAGCCGGGTCAGGCGGTTGCATGGGAATCCCGATGGACCGGAACGGCGGTCGAAGACGGTCGGCAGCTCGTCGACGAGCGGTGGGATCGATCCGAGGACCTGTGATCAGGGCGACGTTTCCCACATGGCTTGCCCGATGCACCTCGGGGTTCTCGATCATCTTGATCGCGGGCGCTGCAACGCTGGGGGTCTACTGCGTCCTCGGTCATGAAGATCGGAGTCCCCGGTTCACTCCCCAAGCGGAGCAGCAGGCCGATCTGCCAAGGAGAGGGGCACCCTTCGGATCAATAGCGTCGGCAAGTCAACGTCGAAGGCGATCGTGGGGACGGATCGACAATACAGCTCCCAACCAGCACGTGGATGGCAGTTCTCGAGCAGGATCTGGAGTCGCTAGGGCTTGCCCTCGTCCATCGCCCCGCGCCTTCCCAGGCGCTCCTCCAGCCTCGATCTCGCTGCCGGCCACTCCCCTGCCGTGATCGAGTACATCACGGTATCGCGCACGAACCCGTCAGGGAGCACCATGTGCGCGCGCAGCACGCCTTCGCGCACGCCGCCGATCCTTTCGATCGCGCGCTGCGACTTCAGGTTCCTTGCGTCCGTCTTCAGCTGCACGCGCAGCGCACCGAGTTCCTCGAACGCGTGCTGGAGCAGGAGGAGCTTGCACTCCGTGTTCGCCGCCGTCCGCTGCCACGCGCGCCCGAGCCAGGTCCAGCCGATCTCGAGCCCCCGGTGCTCGCGCCGGATGTCGAGGTAGCGCGTCGAACCGATGGCTCGGCTCGCGCGACTCTCGGCCGGACTCTCCCCGGCGATCGACACGATCGCGAACGGCACTTGCGAGCCGTCTCGAGCCGCTTCGAGCGCCGTCTTGACGTAGTCGCGCGCGTCCGCGACTCCCGTCAGCGGCGCGCGCGGCATGTACCGCCAGATCTCCGCGTCGCTTCCAGCCTCCGCGAGGTCCTCCGCATGGCGCTCCGCGAGCGGCTCGAGCCGTACGTGTCGTCCCGTTAACGTCACCGCAACCGCTTCCATCGTTCGAACCGACATGGATCAGCATGACACAGTCCGGTTCCGCACATTCAATATCAACATCGACGACGACCTCCACGCTCACTCGAGGTCGGAGGCCCTGCTAGGATTGCCCCATGACCTCCCGTGGCTGGATCGGATCCGCCCTACTGCTCCTGATCGTCGCCGGCGTCGGCTTCGGGCTGGCGGCGTGGAAGATCGCCTCGCTCCGGGAAGCCAAAGCCGCCTCCGCGAGCTATCCCGAGCCGATGGAGGTCGTCACCTCCGCCAAGGCGGTGGCGCGCGAGCACACGCGGAACTCGACGTCGATCGGGACGGTGCTGGCCCTGCGCTCGATCGTCCTTCGGAACGAGCTTTCGGGCACCGTCCGCGAAGTCGCGCTCGTCCCCGGGGAGATCGTCGAGGAGGGAAAGGTGCTCGTCGCACTCGACGTTTCCGTCGAGCAGGCTGAACTGAAGGCGTTGGAAGCGCAGGCCGCGCTGGCCGAGACCATGCTCGGCCGCATGGAGCGCGCCAACCAGAACCGCGGAGCCTCCGAGATGGACGTCGACCGCGCGCGCGCGGAGCGCGACGTGGCGCTCGCGAACACCGAGCGCACGAAGGCGACCATCGCCCGCAAGACGATCCGGGCGCCTTTCCGCGCGCGCGTCGGCCTGTCGGACGTGCACGTCGGCCAGTTCCTGAACGAGGGGAGCAATCTCACGACCCTCCAGGGCGTCGACGAAGGCGTGAACGTCGACTTCTCGGTGGGACAGGAGATCGCGGCCGGGCTCCACGTCGGCGGCAGCGTCGAAGTCCTCGCCGCGCAAGACGCGCCGGCGGTCACGGCCACGATCGTCGCGATCGACGCGCTCGTCGACCGCGCGACCCGCAACGCGCTGATCCGCGCGCGGATCGAGGGCCCCGGCAAGAAGCCGGCGCCGGGCGCGTCCGTGCGCGTCCGCGTGCCGGTCGGCGCGCCGATCACGGCGGTCGCGATCCCCGTGACCGCCTTGCGGCGCGGACCGGAGGGCGACCACGTGTTCACGATCGAGCCGGACGGACAAGGCCGGCCACGCGCCCACCTGCGCCTCGTCGAGAGCGGCGCGCTCCTCGGCGACGAGGTCCTCGTCCTCCGCGGCCTCTCGGCGGGCGACACGATCGCCGCCTCGGGCTCGTTCAAGCTCCGCGAGGGCGTGCTCGTGTCCGTCGTGGACGAGCCGGCGGTCGAACCGCACCTCCCCGACTCGAAGTGACGGGGACGACCGCGATGCGCTCCTTCACCGACATCTTCATCAGGCACCCCGTCCTCGCGATCGTCGTCAATCTCGTCATCGTCCTCGTCGGCTGGAGGGCGCTGACGACCCTGCCGGTGCAGCAGTACCCGAAGATCGAGAGCTCCTCGGTCCTGATCACGACCGTCTACACCGGCGCCAGCGCCGAAGCCGTCCGCGGGTTCCTGACGACGCCGATCGAGCGCACCGTGTCGGCCATCAGCGGGATCGACACGATCGAGTCGACGAGCCGCGCCGGCGTCAGCCAGGTCACGATCCGGATGAAGCTGAACCACAGCAGCACCGCGGCCCTCGCCGAGGTGACCGCGCGGCTGCAGCAGGTTCGATCCGAGCTCCCGTCCGAGGCCGAGCCGCCGATCGTCGAGATCCAGCGCGCTGACCGGCCCTACGCCTCCTTCTATCTCAGCTTCACTTCGACCGAGCGCAGCGTCCCCGAGGTCACCGACTGGCTCGCGCGCACGCTCCAGCCGCAGCTCACGACGCTCGCCGGCGTGCAGCGCGTGAGCATCGAGGGCGGCCAGCAAATCGCGATGCGCGTCTGGATGGATCCCGATCGCCTGGCCGCGCTCAACCTGTCGCCCGGCGACGTCCACTCGGCGCTCCAGCGCAACAACTACCTGGCGGCGGTCGGGCAGGTGAAGGGGAACCTCGTCCAGGTGAACCTGCTCGCGAACACCGACCTCCGCTCGGTGGACGAGTTCGCCGACCTGATCGTCGCGGACCGCGGGGGCGCGATCGTGCGCCTCTCCGACGTCGCGCGCGTCGAGCTCGGCGCCGAAGAGGCGGATCTGATCGCCAAGTTCAACGACCAGGAGGCGGTCTACCTGGGCGTCTGGCCGCTCGCCGGCGTGAACGAGATCGAGGTCGCGCACCGGCTGCGCGACGAGATGGACCGCCTCCGGCCGACGCTGCCGAAGGACATCGACATGCGCCTGGCCTACGACGCGACCGTCTTCATGGAGGACGCGTTGAAGGAGATCACGAAGACCCTGACCGAGACGATCCTGATCGTCGGCCTGGTCGTCTTCCTGTTCATGGGCTCCGTGCGCACGGCCCTGGTCCCGCTCGTCGCAATGCCGGTCTCGCTGATCGGCGCGGCGGTCGTGATGCTGGCCTTTGGATTCAGCCTCAATCTCCTCACGATCCTCGCGATCGTCCTCTCGGTCGGCCTCGTCGTCGACGACGCGATCGTCGTCGTCGAGAACGTCGAGCGGCACGTACGCCTGGGCCGCTCGCGGATCGATGCCGCGCTGATCGGCGCCCGCGAGCTCCTCGGCCCGATTCTGGCGATGACGATCACGCTCGCGGCGGTCTACACGCCGATCGGCTTCCAGGGCGGACTGACGGGCTCCCTCTTCCTCGAGTTCGCGATCACGCTGGCGGCCGCCGTGGTCGTGTCCGGAATCGTCGCGGTCACGCTCTCGCCCGTGATGAGCTCGCGCTTCGTCCACGAGCACGGCCGCGAAGGCCGCTTGACCGCCCTGGTGAACCGCGGCTTCGAGGCCGTCCGCCGCACCTACGTCCGACTGCTCGACGGCGCGCTCGGCATGCGCTGGGCGATCGTCGGCGCCTCGCTCCTCGTGATGGCCGGAGCCTGGCCGCTGTACGCCTACTCGCGCAAGGAGCTCGCGCCCGTCGAGGACCAGAGCCACATCAGCCTCTTCCTCGACACGGCGCCCGACTCGACGCTCGAGGCGTCGAACCGCGAGTCCCTCGACGTCGTGCGGCGGATCCGTTCGTTCCCCGAGACGCAGTTCATGTGGTCGCTGACCGCCGGGTGGGGCGGCTTCGGCGGCCTCGTCGCGAAGAACTGGAAGGAGCGCACGCGCTCGACCGAGGAGATGTACGGCGAGGTGTTCGGCGTGGTCAGCCAGGTCCCCGGGCTGCGCGTGTTCCCGCGCCTGGATCCGCCGCTGCCGAACGCCGGCCAGTACGACGTCGAGCTCGTGCTGCAGAGCGACCTGCCCCCCGAGCGGATGCTCGAGACGGCCGCCGCGGTCGTCGGCGCCGGCTGGCAGAGCGGCAAGTTCCTGTACGTCGACACGGATCTGAAGCTCGACCGGCCGCTCGCGCGCGTCGTCATCGACCGCGAGCGGATCGCCGACCTCGGGCTCGACCTCGCGAGCGTCGGCCGGGAGATCGGCACGCTGCTCGGCGGCGCCTACGTGAACCGGTTCAACTACTTCGACCGCAGCTACAAGGTCATCCCGCAGATCGGCGACCGGGCGACGGTCGGCCCGCTGATCGATCTCAAGATCAAGACCCCGCGCGGGGATCTCGTCCCCATTTCCTCGTTCACGCGCATCGTCCCGAGCACCGAGCCGCGCACGCTGAACCGCTTCCAGCAGCGCAACGCGGTGCGCGTCTTCGGCGGCGTCCAGCCGGGCGTCACGAAGGAGGAGGGCCTGGCCGTCCTCGAGGCCGCCGCGACCGCCGCGGGCGGACCCGGGACCGTCCTCGACTATGCCGGCGAATCGCGGCAGATCCGGCGCGAGGGCGCGGCGCTCACGGTGACGCTCGCGTTCGCGGTCGTGCTGATCTACCTCGTGCTCGCGGCGCAGTTCAAGAGCTTCCGCGACCCGTTGATCGTCCTGCTCGGCTCGGTGCCGCTCGCGATCTCGGGCGCGCTCGTCTTCAGCTTCCTCGACCTCACGACGATCAACATCTATTCGCAGGTCGGGCTGATCACGCTCGTCGGGCTCGTCGCCAAGAACGGGATCCTGATCGTGCAGTTCGCGAACACGCTCCAGGAGCAGGGCCAGTCGAAGCTCGAGGCCCTGCGCGAGGCCTCCTCGACGCGGCTCCGCCCGGTCCTGATGACCTCGGCGGCCACCGTGTTCGGGCACTTCCCGCTCGTGCTCGTCTCCGGACCTGGAGCCGAAGCTCGCAACAGCATCGGGATCGTGCTGGTCGCGGGGATGACGATCGGGACGATCTTCACGCTGTTCGTCGTGCCGGTCTTCTACTCGCTGCTCGCCGAGCAGCACCGCCGGACCGAGCCCGCCGAGGCGACGATCGAGCCCGGGACCCGACCGATGCCGCGAGCCGAGGTCGCCGCGGGAATCGCATGAAGCGCGCCGTCCTCGGCCCCTCGCTCGTCCTCGCGGCCGCGTGTGCAGCCGTGGGCCCTGACCACCAACCGCCGGAGACCCGGGCGGCGATGCCCAAGACCTGGCGCGAGGAGGACTCGGGTTTCTTCACGGGCTCGAGCGACCCGATCACATGGTGGCGCCGCCTCGAGGACCCCGTGCTCGAGGGGCTCGTCGAGCGCGCGGTCGGCGGCGGCCTCGACGTCCGGGAAGCGCTCGCACGCGTGCGCGAGTCCCGCGCCCTGCGCGGAGCCTCGAACGCGGAGAAGTACCCCGTTCTCGACGCGAACGCCCTCTTCGTGCGCCGCGCCGAGAGCGAGAACACGCAGTTCGGCTCCTTCGTCGAGGACACGAACCAGTTCTCCGCCGGCTTCGACGCCGCTTGGGAGCTCGACCTGTGGGGGCGCGTCCGGCGCCTCGTGGAAGCTGCCGACGCCGGCCTCCAGGCGACCGTCGAGGACGCGCGCGACGTCGCGGTCAGCGTCGCGGCCGAGACGGCGATCACGTACGTCGAGCTGCGCGCGTTCCAGCTCCGCGTCGCGATCGCCCGGACGAACGTCGAGCTCCAGGAGGAAACGCTGGCGCTCGTGCGGACGCGCTTCGAGGCGGGCATCGTGCGCGAGCGCGACGTCGCCCAGGCCGCGACGAACGTCGAGACGACGAGATCGCGCGTGCCCGCGCTCGAGGTGGGCGCCCGGGTCGCGGAGAACCGCCTGGCGGTCCTGCTCGGTCTCCCGCCGGGATCGCTGGCGGGAGAACTCGCCGAGACGAAGCCCATCCCCGTGGCGCCCGTCGGCATCGCGGTCGGCATGCCCGCGGATCTCCTGCGCAGGCGCGCCGACGTGCGCAGCGCCGAGCGCGTCCTCGCCGCGGAGAACGCGCGGATCGGCGTGGCCGAGGCGGACCTCTATCCCCGGCTCACGCTCGCGGGCAGCATCGGCCTCGCGGCCGAGGACGCCCAGGATCTCGCCGAGGGCGACAGCGTGTTCTTCGGCCTCGGCCCGACGATCCGCTGGAACCTGTTCGACGCGGGCCGGAGGCGCGACCTCGTCGAGGCGCAGGACGCCCGGACCGAGCAGGCGCGCGTCCGCTGGGAGCGCACCGTGCTCCGGGCGCTGGAGGAGACCGAGAACGCGATGGTGGAGTTCGCGCGGGAGCACTCGCGGCGGAACGCGCTCGGCGAGGCCGCGACCCAGGCGCGCCTCGCCGTGGAACTCGCGCGGTCGCAGTACGCCGAGGGCCTGTCCGACTTCCAGACGGTCCTGGACTCGCAGCGCGTCCTCGCCGATCTCGAGGACGACCTTGCGCGCAGCGACGCCGCGATCACGATCAGCCTGATCTCTCTCTACAAGGCGCTCGGCGGCGGGTGGGAACTGGCGGAGCCCCCGGCGCGGGTCGGCTGGCGGGCTCCGGGGGATCGCGACTAGACTAGGCACGCATGGAGAGCCGGAGCTCCCCGGCCGTGCTGCTGCTGCTCGCGGGAGGCGGTCTCTTCGCGCTCGGTGTCCTGGCGGGCACGTGGATCGGCGGCGAGCTGACGCCCGCGCGTGCCGCGGAACCGGCGCCGCAGCAGACGAGCGGATCCGAGGATCTCCGCGCGCTGCGCGAGCTCGTGGAGGACCTTGCGCTCGAGCTCCGCTCGCAGCGGGACCTCGAACGCCCCGAGCCGCGCGCCCTGGTCGCGACCCCTCCGGCCGAGTCCCCACGCATGTCCGCGCGCGAACCGATCGCCCAGGCTCCGTCTTCCGACGCGCTGGAGGAGATCCTGGCGCGACTCGAGCGATTCGAGCGGACGCAGCGTGAGCTCCTGTCGGTCGACCGCATCGGGACGGGGCTCCTCCAGCCAGCCGTGCCGCCCGGCATGGCGGTCCGAGACTACCTCCAGGCACTCAAGAACTGCGGCCAGGAGGACGAGGTGAAGCGCGCCCACGTCCTCTGGGACATGCAGCGCATCCGCGACACCTACGGGATGCCGGACGAGGAAGCGGATCGCGGCGACTACATCGAGTGGATCTACAAGCTCCCGACGGAAGGCACGCAATTCGACTTCCACTTCACGGGCGGGCTCGTGGTCGAGGCGCACTAGACGGCCGCGAGCCGCGAGATGACCGTCTACGTCCTCGCCACGCTCGACACGAAGGGGCGCGAGGCGGCCTTCGTGCGGGACGAGCTCCGCGCGGCGGGCGTGGAGGCGAAGCTCGTCGACTGCGGCAGCCTCGGCGAGCCGGCGGTCGCGCCCGACGTCAGGCGCGACGAGGTGTTCCGCGCGGCGGGGACGACGATGGAAGCCGTCCACGCGCGCAGAGACCGCGGAGAGGCCGTGACGCTGGCCGCGCAGGGCGCCGCGGCCCTCGTGTGGCGCTGGCACGCGCAAGGGAAGCTCTCGGGGATCCTGGGCCTGGGAGGGTCGGCGGGAACGACCATCGGCACGGCCGCGATGCGCTCGCTGCCGATCGGGGTGCCCAAGCTGATGGTCAGCACGCTTGCGTCGGGCGAAGTCGGACACTTCGTCGGCTCCGCCGACCTCCTCATGATGAACTCCGTCGTCGACGTGGCGGGCATCAACCGGATCAGCCGCGCCGTGCTCGCGCGCGCGGCGCAGGCGATGGCAGGAATGGTCCGCGGGAGGATCCCCGAGGGCGACGGCGACCGCCCTCTCGTCGCGGCCAGCATGTTCGGCGTGACGACTCCCTGCGTCGAACGAGCGCGGGTCGTGCTCGAGGTAGCGGGGCACGAGGTCCTCGTGTTCCACGCCACGGGCACCGGGGGCCGGACGATGGAGCGGCTAGCGCGCGACGGAATGCTCGCCGGCGTCCTCGATCTGACGACGACGGAGCTCGCCGACGAGCTCGTCGGCGGCGTGCTCTCCGCCGGACCGGATCGCCTGACTGCCGCGGGCGAGCGGGGGATCCCGCAGGTCGTGTCCGTCGGCGCGCTCGACATGGTGAACTTCCACGGGATCGAAGCCGTTCCCGAGCGCTTCCGCGCACGGAAGCTCCATGCTCACAACGCGAACGTGACGCTCATGCGCACGACACCCGAGGAGAACGCGCGTCTCGGCGAGGAGATCGGGAGGAAGCTGTCGGCCGCGAAGGGGCCCGTCACCCTGCTCCTGCCGCTGCGCGGCGTATCCGCGATCGATCGCGCGGGCCAGCCGTTCGACGATCCGGCGGCGCGATCGACGCTCTTCGCGGCGATCCGCGAGCACGCGCGAGGTCCCAAGGTCCTCGAGCTCGATCTCCACATCAACGACTCCGCGTTCGCGGAAGCGGCCGTTCTGGAGCTGCTCCGGATCATGCACCCCTCGAGGATTCCGCGATGAGCTTGCCTGCCCGCGTCGATTCGATGCTCCCGGAACGCGCCCTTGCCGGCCGGACGATGCTCGTCACCGGCGGAGGAACGGGGTTGGGGCGGTCGATGGGCACTTCGTTCCTCGAGCTCGGCGCGAGCCTCGTGATCTGCGGCCGGCGCGCGGAGGTGCTCGAGAGGGCGGCCGCGGAGATGACCGATGCGACGGGAGGCGAAGTGCTCGCCGTGCGCTGCGACGTCCGAGACCCCGCCGAGGTCGAAGCCCTGTGCGCGGCCGCGAACGAGCGCTTCGGCCGCGTCCACGCGGTCGTCAACAACGCTGCGGGCAACTTCATCTGCCCGACCGAGCGTCTCTCCACGAACGCCTTCCACACGGTCGTCGACATCGTCCTCAAGGGCACCGTCAACTGCACGCTCGCCTTCGGCAAGCGCTGGATCGCCGAGAAGACCTCCGGAGTGTTCCTGAACATCACCACGACCTACGCGGCGACGGGTTCGGGTTACGTCGTTCCCTCTTCCGTCGCGAAGGCGGGCGTCTGGAACCTCACGCGCTCGCTGGCGTCGGAATGGGGCAAGTACGGGATCCGTCTGAACGCGATCGCGCCGGGTCCGTTCCCCACCGAGGGCGCGTGGTCGCGCCTCATGCCGCCGGAGGTGCTCGACGCGTACGACGTGGAGGAGCGGATCCCCGCGGGGCGCGTCGGAGAGCACCGCGAACTCTGCAACCTCGCCGCGTACTTGATCTCGGACTACGCGGCCTACGTCACCGGAACTTGCGTCACGATCGACGGCGGGGAGTCGGCGCGGAGCGCAGGGACGTTCAACTACCTTGAAGGGATTCAGCCGGAGACGTGGGACTATCTGCAAGCACGTCGGAAGCCCGGGCGCTAGCCCGGATCGATCCCTTCGGCGGCGGCGCCGGCCAGAGCCGCACCCAGCGCGAGAAGGGATGGCTCTGGGCCTTCGAACGGAAATAGCGCTCGTGCTCCCACTCGACCTCGGCCATCGTCAGGAGGCAGTCGACGAAGCCGTCGCACCCCGCGTCGTGCGCGAGTCGCGCGGCGGTCTCGTACTCCCGCACGTTGCGGCTCTCGAGCCTCCCGGCGCCGTACATCGGCGCGAACCAGCCCGAGATTCGGCACGCGAGTCCGAGCGCGCGCCCGACCACCATCGCCCGCCACTCCCTCGCGCGGCTCGGGCGCGCGTCCAGATCGGACAGCATTTCCCCGACGAGGCGCCGGTGATGCCACTCCTCCTCCTCGATGACGCGGATGCGATCCTTCTCCCCGGCATCCGCCACCGATGCCGCGTGGCCGCGGTAGGCGTGCGCCGCGGCGAGCTCGCCGGAGTAGGCCAATCGCAGCAGCGCGATGAGCAGTTGGCGGCTTCGAGTCGGATGCGGCGGCACGCCCTGGGATGATAGTCCGTGGCGGATCCGGGAGCCTACTTCATCCGGCTCCCGCGCTGAGATCGGCGATCGGGTGGCTCTCTTCGCCCATCGTCGTCTGGCCCTCGGAAGAAGCCGAATCGTCTTCGAGGCAGATCCAGCCGCCCAGATCGTCGCGAATCCAGTTCGTGAACTCGAAGCTCAGCGTTCGGACCTCCTGCAGCCGTCGCAGCTCGGACTCGCAGGCCTTCAGCGTGTCCGCGGTCTGCTCGGGCGGCCGGTTCGCACCGACCAGGGCGACCTCGCCGGACATGTGAACGTGGCCCCGGCGAGCGAAGAAGTTGGTCTTCGTGAGGTCGATCGCGTGCCGCGTGAGAACGCCGCGGATGCCGCAGGTGAGTTCGAGGTCGCTGGCCGCCACGCAAGGGGTTTCGAGCGCCGGGGGCGGCCAACTTGAGGCGAGGCCCGAAGGAGCCCGGCCTCCGCGCCTCGTCGTGCAATCCCGCCCGGGTACACTCCCCGCCTCGGAGGAAAACCATGCGAACGAAGCTCCACGGAATCCTGTTCGGCCTCGCGCTCCTCGGTCTCGCCGCCTGCGGCCGAGAGGAGGCGTCCGCGCCGTCGGCCTCGGAAAAGAACGGCGCGAAGCCCTCGATCGTCCTCTGGTGGTTCCAGTGGGCGCCGGCGGACGGACTGGCCGAACTCGGGAAGGAGTTCGAGGCGGAGACGGGGATCGCGGTGAACGTGGAGCAGATCGCGCTCTCGAGCTACCAGGAGAAGGCGTTCCTGGAGTTCGGCGGATCGCGGACGCGCTTCGACATCCTGATCGGCGACAGCCAGTGGATCGGGAGAGGCGCGACGAAGGGGCTGTACCTCGAGCTGACGGATTGGCTGCCGACCGTGGTGGACTTGAAGACGATCCACCCGCGAGCGGCGAAGTACCTGTGCGAGTATCCCTCCGGGAGCGGGAAGTGGTTCGCGGCGCCGTGCGAGACGGATGCGATCGGCATGGCGTACCGGAAGGACTGGTTCGAGGATCCGGCCGAGAAGGCGGCGTTCCAACAGGCCTACGGCCGGGAACTGAAGGTCCCCCAGACGTGGGAGGAGTTTCGCGACGTTTCGCGGTTCTTCATGAGGCCGGCGGAGAAGCGGTACGGGTGCGCGATGCCGAGCGATCGGGCGTACGACGGGCTGACGATGGGCGTGCAGAACCTCTTGTGGGCCTTCGGAGGGAAGTGGCACGAGGAAGGATCGATGAAGGTGGTCGGGCACCTCGACACGCCGGGAACCGTCGCCGCGATCGATTTCTTCCGGGGCCTGATGCAGTACGGCCCGAACGGGTGCGAGAGGCTCGACTACGGGCAGGTGCTGGAGGCGTTCACGAACGGATCGACGGCGATGCTCCTGAACTACTTCGCGTTCTTCCCGGGGATCGAGAAGAAGTTCGGGGACAAGGTCGGATTCGCCGTCGTTCCGGAGCACCACTGGAGGCGCGTGGCGTCGCTCGGCGGGCAGGGCATGTCGGTGTCGACGAAGATCCCGAAGGAGCAGCAGGAGCTGGCGAAGAAGTTCATCGCCTGGTTCCTGAAAAAGGAGACGCAGGAGAAGTGGATCACGAAGCCGGCGGGGTTCACGGCGAACGCGGAGATCCTCGCGAGCGAGGCCTTCCGGACGAAGACGAAGTACAACGGCCCGTTCGCGGACTCGGTGGACGCGATGCAGGATTTCTGGAACGTGCCCTGCTACAACGAATTGCTCGCGGCGACGCAGCGGTACGTGGGGATGGCGGTCGACGGGGAGATGCCGACGGCGGAGGCGATGAGGAAGCTGGCGGAGGAGAAGGAGAGGATCTTGAGGGAGGCGGGGTTGCTGTAGGGCTTGGCCTCAGCCGTGGGCGAATTCAGACAGGATCTCGACTACGCGATCTGGGTCGGTTCGCACGAAGAGCTCTTCCTCTGGGAATTCCTGTGGGACCATCGGGCGGAATGGCCGGACATGCCTGATGCTCAAGCGCGCTCGCGTCTTCAAGCCAAGTTGATCGAGCTTCTCGAACTGGGACACATCGGCCTGCAAGCAGAGCCATGGAGCAAGCCCGAAGAGCGGCGTGAATTGGATCGGGTCGACGCCGTGGCTGCGGTTCGCGACGAGAGGAACTGGAACAACACCAGCCTCACGGATTGGTGCTACTCCGTCATCCCTCTGAGCAAGAGCTACGAGACGTGGCCACTTGCGTAGCCATGCCCTGCGGCAGCACCGGACCACGGGATGGCCTGGACTGCCCGTGCGTCCGACACCCGCGATCGAGCCAATCCCACTAGATCGCCCGCTTCGACGCTCCGGGAGCGTCCGCCCCTCGAAGCAATCCTTCGACGCTCAAGTCCTCGTCGACATCCGGCCAGTGGATTCCTTTCCCTTCCCCCACCAGCCGCCAGTTCTTCCTCTGTTCGGGCTTGGCACGAACGAGTCGCGGAAACCAATCGAGCGGAACGCTGAGCTTCCGACGGTCCGCCAGTTCCACGGTCAGCGCGTCGTCGCCCACGGACACGTTTACAGCTCGGGGATCCACGCTAGGCCTCGAAGAACTCACGCCACGCCTCCAGCAATTCCTGTCGATGCTCGACCACCTTCCGTCGGAGGCGGCTGAGATCCCTCATCCGGAAACGACTCGAGGCCGCCAAGGATACCGGATCCAGCCAGAACTTGGCCACGGCACCCGCCTCTTCCACATGGATGTGGGGCGGCTCTCTCCCTTCGTTGCTGTAGAAGAAGAATCGGGCAGGTCCGATCCGAAGGACAGTGGGCATCGGGATCGAACTACCTTGGCCTCGTCTCCACGACCGGATGTCGATCTGGAGTTGCCGATCCGCACGAAGACATCGAGGTCGCCTGAAGTCCCTTCACTGCCAGGACCGACCGGATCAGCGAGGTTGCGGGCCTTTTTCATTTTTCTTCTCGAGGTGGGGTTTCGGAACCGGACCCAACAGCCGCCGCGCGGCCTCCACCGCCTCACCGCCCCGTGAACAGCGTCTTCTCGTCGACGAAGCACAGGGGATTGCCGAACGGATCCCGCGCGTAGAACGACCGCTCGCCCCACGGCCGCTCGACCATCTCGCCGGCCGGCTCGCCGTGGACGTCGTCCTTCGAGAGGCAACCGAGCCGCTTCGCTCGCGCGTGCACGGTCTCGAGATCCTTCACGGAGAAGTAGACGTGATCCGGATTCGGCCGCGCCTTCTCTCCGTCGTTCCTCGGATCGACGAGCGCCAGGATCACGGGCCCGCAGTCGAAGTAGTGCCGGGACCCGTGGACCCGCCGGCCCTTCGCGCCGAGCAGCTTCGCGTAGAACTCCTCCGCGCGGTCGAGATCGGACACCTGCAGGATCACACGGTAGAGCTTCGGGACGTCGGTCATGCTCGCGACTCTCCCTACACGTACAGGTCCTCTGCCCCGTGCCACTCGTGCCCCACGTTGCGCATGAGCAGCGCGCAGTCGAACTCCACGCTTCCGCGCGGGAAGCGCGCCGTGTCGGAGAACCAGCTCGACTCGACTTCGCGGATCTGCAAAGGTTCCACCCTCCAACCCTGCGTGCGCAACTCGATCCCGTCGAGCCTGCCCTCGTCCTTCGTCACCGAGTAGCCGAGCGAGCCCGGCTCGAAGAACCGCGACGCGTCCGCGATCGAACCGAAGCACGACGAGCTCGCCAGCTCCCCTCCGCGGCTGCCCCGAACGCGCACGTACACCTCGCCGTCCGCCGAGCGCATCACGAGATCGATCTCCTCGGGATCCTCCTGCACCCCGAAACGCGCATGGTGGTGCTCACCAGGGAAGATCCGACCGCCCGCGAGGTGGTTCATCCACGAGCTCGTGTCTCGCCGAGGGATGAACACGCCCTCCTTCTCGCCGTCCTGCGCGTCCCAGCGCACTGCGATCCGGTGCGCGGCGTTCTCGCTCGAGATCCCGATCCAGGACGGCGCGAGCCTCGGACGGATCTCCTCGAGCCGGATCAGGCAGATCCCGGCGATCGCGTGACCCTCGTGGAGCTTCGGCCTGAACTTGGCGGGAAGTTGCGCCCGCATGACTTCGGGATCGACGCGGAAGTTCACGAGGATCCGCCGCCGGATCAGACCCTGGATCACCGGGAGCTGCATGCGCCACCGCCTCTAAAATTAGCAAGACCCCGGCACCGACGCCGGATCCGCCGACGCCGGATCCGCGTCGCCCCCCTTCCTGGTGGTGGAGGGTTCCCCGGAGGCGGCGCGAACGGCGCCGTGATAGCGTGTCCGCAGTGCTGCGGTCCACCGGAACTCTCGCACTCCGGATCGTCGTCGTCGCCGTCGCGTACTACGTCGTCGGCCGACTCTCGAATCTGCTCGCCATTCCGCCGGACTACGCGAGTGCGGTTTGGCCCGCGGCCGGGGCTGCTCTGGCCGCGGCAATCCTCTGGGGTCACGCTGTCCTCGCGGGCGTCCTGATCGGAGCCTTCGCCGTCAACCTCACGCAGAGCCACGGAGATCCGATCGTGGCTTCCAGTGTCGGGGTCGGAGCCGTTCTCCAGGCGGCGACCGGCGCGTGGATCGCGCGGCGTATCGCGGGCCCCGGAAACCCCCTCGATGGTCCCGGGTCGGTACTCTCCACGCTCTTCGTCGCGGCTCCGCTGTCCTGCCTCGTCAGCCCGACTTGGGGAGTCGCGACGATCATGATCGTGCAGCCGGGATTCCTCGAGAACCCCGCCTTCGAGTGGGCGACGTGGTGGGCCGGGGACACCATCGGCGTCCTCATCTTCCTTCCCGTGCTGCTCGCTTGGACGGCGAAGCCGGCCGAGGTCTGGCGCGTCCGCCGATGGACGCTCACGCTTCCTCTCGTCGCGTGCTTCGTTCTGGTCGTGGCCCTCTTCTTCTACTCGAGATCGGCCGAGGACCGTCGCGCGGAAGCGGCGCTCGAAATCCGTCGGCGACCGATCGCGGCGGCGATCGTGCGCGAGATCGAGCGAGCCAGTTCCGCGGTCATCGCCCTCGCGAGCCTGTTCCGCGCTTCGGATCGAGTCGACCCGGACGAGTTCGAGATCTTCGCGAAGCAGATGCTGGAAGAGAGGCCCAGCGTGCGGGCGCTCCAGTGGAGTCTCGCCGTTCCCAGGGAGAAGCGCGCGGAGGTGGAGCAGAAAGCCCGGGAAGAGGGCGTCGAAGGCTTCTACATCAAGGAATGGGCGACTCCCACACGCCTCCAACCAGCCGGCGACCGGGATCGCCTGTTCCCGGTGTACTACGTCGAACCGCGCGAGCCCAACTTCGCCACACTGGGCTTCGACCTGGCCTCGGAGGCCACTCGATGGGACGGCATGAGGGCCGCGATCGAAACGACCTGGCCTACTGTCTCGGAGCGCCTGCGCCGCACGCATGAAGTGGACGACGCCTGGACGGTGATGTTGTTCGTTCCGGTCTATCTCGAGCCTCATCCGCCGCCTCTCGCAGATCGATCCCGCTTGATCCTGGGCCTGGTAGTCGGCGTCCTGAACCTCGACGAGCTCGTGCGGAGCGCGACCAAGGGTCTCGACTGCTCCGGGCTCATCATCCAGATCCGTGATCCCTCGGCTTCGCCGGGAAACAGCCGGCTCTACGGCAAGGAGGAATTCGACGTCGCGGAAGTCGTCGACGAGCATCACTGGAAGCACGGCAACCGCAAGTGGGAGATCCTGATCGGGCCGGCCGGACGACTGCCGCGCATCTGGTCGGCGTGGTACGTCCTCGCGGGCGGGCTCCTCTTCACCGGGCTCTTCGGTGCGTTCATGCTCGAGCTCGTCACGCGGCACATCCACATCGAGAGGCTCGTCGCCAGGCGCACCAGCGAGCTCGCGCGCGCGAACGACGAGCTCCAGCGGAGCAATCTCGAGCTCCAGCGCTTCGCGCACGTCGCCTCGCACGATCTGCGCGAGCCCCTGCGGACCATGGGCTCCTACGCCCAGCTCCTCGGCGAGTCCGCGGTCGAGCTCGAGCCGGACCACCGCAAGTTCCTCGAGAGAATCCTGGGCGCGACGCGGCGCATGCAGGCGCTCGTCGACGCGCTGCTGGCGCTCTCCCGGGTCGAGGGCGGCGCGACGAAGATGGAGCGCGTGCCGCTCGAGAAGCTCGTCGGCTTCGCGCTCGAGAACCTCCAGCCCGCGATCGAGGCCGCCGGAGCGCGCATCGAGGTCGGGGAGCTCCCGACCGTGACTTGCGATCCGAGCCAGATCGTCCAGCTCTTCCAGAACCTCATCGCCAACGCGGTGAAATTCAGACGGGAGGACGTGGTTCCCTACGTGCGCATCCACTGCCGGCGGGACGGGGACTTCTTCGAGATCTCCGTGAAGGACAACGGCATCGGCATCGCGCCCGAGCACCACGCGCGCGTCTTCGAGATGTTCGAACGGCTCCACACGCGCGAGCGGTACGGCGGCACGGGCATGGGGCTCGCGATCTGCCGCAAGATCGTCGATCGCCACGGCGGGAGGATCTGGCTAGAATCCCTGCCCGAGGGAGGGAGCATCTTCCGTTTCACCCTGCGGGCCGAAAGCGAGCCGGGATGAGCCGAGTCCTTGTCCTGATGATCGACGACAACGAGGACGACGTCGAGCTGTTCGCGACGGTCTTCGCGAAGGCCACGACGGGTTTCGAGTTCAGCTACGCGCTGGATGCCGCCGACGGCCTCGCGCGCCTCAAGGTCGAGGGGAACCGGATCCGGCTGGTGCTGCTCGACATCAAGATGCCGAGCCGCGACGGCAAGGAGGTTCTCTCGGAAATCCGGCGGATCTCCCCGCTTCGGCCGATACCCGTCATCGTGTTCAGCTCGTCCGACGCGCCCTCCGACGTGCGGGAGAGCTACCGGCTCGGAGCGAACGCCTACGTCCGCAAGCCCGTCGATCTCGACGGCTGGCGCGGATTCCTGACACGCCTCGACGACTTCTGGCTCAAGACCGCGACGCTGCCGTGAAGTACCTCATGCAGGCGAGATCGAGCCGCGTGCAGGCAGGTGATCGATCGATGTAGGATTCCAGCCTGTTCGAATGCGTTCCCGGGCTGTGTGTTGCAGCCGAAGGCAACGATCGAAAACACCCAAGAGAGAAGGAGACAAGCGATGAGATCCTCCCACGTCGCAATCGCGGGCCTGCTGTCCATCCTGTCGGGTTGTGCCAGCATCGTCAGCAAGTCGAGTTGGCCCGTGAACGTCACAGCTACGCCCGCGGATGCGGAAGTGGAGATCGTCAACGAATCGGGCTCCGTGATTCACAAGGCCAAGGCCCCCTTCACGGTGACGCTGAAGTCGGGCAAGGGATACTTCGACGGCGAGAAGTACACGCTGAGGGGCACAGCGGCTGGGTACTCCGATGGCACGAGCATCCTCGATACAGACATGAACGGGTGGTACATCGGGAACCTGCTGTTCGGAGGCCTCATCGGGTTCCTGATCGTCGACCCGCTGACCGGTGCCATGTACAAGCTGCCGGAGAGCGCGCACGTCGCGCTCACGCAGACGCAGCCCTAGGTTCTTGTAGCCGTAGGACTGAAGTACTTCACGGCCCGAGAGCTTCGAGCTCCTCCCAGCGCGCGTAGATCTTCTCGACGCCCGCCTGGAGCTCGGCCCGCTGCGCGTGGATGCGCTGGATCTCCTCCTTGGGGCCGGTGTACAGCGCAGGGTCGGCGAGGCGCGCGTCGAGGGCCGCGATCTCCTTCTCCGCGATCGTGATGCGGTCGGGCAGGGCGTCGAGCTCCTTCTGCTGCCACGGCGTGCGGCGTCTGGGCCTGCTCTCGCGCGGGGGGGCAGGCTTCGACGCAGGCTGAGGGACGCGGGCTTCCTCGCGCTCCGCCGCGAGCGTCGCGAGCAGCCCGCTCATGTCGCCGAAGTGCACGCGCGCGCCGCCCTTCCCGTCGAGGTAGAGGATGCGCGTCGCGACGCGGTCCAGGAACCAGCGATCGTGGCTGACGACGACCACCGCACCCGGGAATGCGTTCAGGGCTTCCTCCAGCGCCCTCAACGTCGCGAGGTCGAGGTCGTTGGTCGGCTCGTCGAGCGCGAGCACGTTCCCACCGGCGCAGAACAGCTTGGCGAGCAGCACTCGATTCCTCTCGCCGCCCGAAAGCCGCCCGACGGGCACGTACTTCATCGGACCGGGAAAGAGGAAGCGCTCGAGGAAGCCCTCGATACGCAACGTCTGCCCTCCGACCACGACGTGCTCCGCCCGGCCGGCGATCTCCTCCAGCACGCTCTTCGACGAATCGAGATCGTCCCGCATCTGGTCGATGGTCGCGAAGCGCACGGTCTCGCCGATCGCGATCGTGCCCGTGTCCGGCGCCAGCGCGCCGATCAGGAGGCGCAGCAGCGTCGTTTTCCCGGCGCCGTTCGGACCGACGAGTCCCAGTCGCTCGCCCGGACCGATCTCGAGATCGAGCGGAGGCACGACTACCCTCTCTCCGAAGCGCTTCGAGACCCCCGCGAGCGACAGAACGCGCGATCCTAGGCGCGGTCCCGGCGGAATCTCGAGCTCGAGCTCGCCCGGCAGCGCGACCGGCGCCGCCGCGACGAGGGCGTGGAAGCGGTCGATGCGCGCCTTGGCCTTCGTCGTGCGCGCCGGCGCTCCGCGTCGCATCCAGACCGTCTCGCGGCGCAGCACGTTCTGGCGCGCGCTCTCCGCGCTCCGCTCGGAATCGAGGCGCTCGGCGCGCGCGAGGAGGTAGTCGCCGTAGCCGCCTTCGTAGGAGAAGAGCTGGCCGCGATCGAGCTCCACGATCCGGTCGACGACGCGGTCGAGGAAGTAGCGGTCGTGCGTGACGATGCACAAGGGCACCTTCGTCTCGAGCAGGAGGTCTTCGAGCCAATCGATGACGAACGCGTCGAGGTGGTTCGTCGGCTCGTCGAGCAGGAGGAGCTCGGGCCGGCCGATCAGCAGTCGCGCGAGGGCGACGCGGCGACGTTCGCCGCCGGAGAGCGCTCCGCACAGGGCTTCCGCATCGGAGATCCCGAGGTGCGAGATCAGGGATTCGACCTCGTGCTCGATGTCGTGGCCGCCGAGGCGATCGAGCTCCGCTTCGAGCCGGGCCTGGCGCGCGAGGTGGCCGCCGACGTGCTGCTCGGCACCCTCGAGGACCGCGTGGACGCGCGCGAGCTCGGCGAGGACCGATTCCCGTTCGGCCCAGCCGCTGCGGACCGTGTCGCGGACGCTGTTCTCCAGATCGAGCGCCGGCTCCTGCTCGAAATAGCCGACGCGCAGGCCGCGACGCAGCGTCCGCTCTCCGGCTTCGAAGCCTTCGCGGCCCGCGAGGATCTTCATCAAGGTCGTCTTGCCGCACCCGTTCGGCCCCACGAGCCCGACGCGCTCGCCGTCGGCGATCGAGAACGTGACGCCGTCGAGGATCACGCGCTCGTGGAACTTCTTCCGCACGTCCTGGAGCGAGAGGAGGGTCATCGGGCGGGAGGGCTCGGCGCCTGCGTCATCTCGAGGAGCTTCCCGACCGTCCGCCAGTTCCGAAGCGTGCTCGTCGTCGCGAGCTTCGAATCGAACCAGGCGTTCGTCAGCTTGGTCCGCGCCACGCCGTTCGGGAGGTGGAGATAGACTTCGCGGCCGCGCAGCACGAAGGAGTCCCCCGGAGATCGCTTCGGATCCAGGGAAGCCGCGCGAGAGCGGTCTGGAGCGTCCGCGAGGAAGGCGACGTGCAACCCATCCGGATCGACGCCCTTCTTCACGAAGGGATTGCGCGCAAGAGTCTCGCGCAGCTCGTCCGAAGTCCGGAGGACGACCGGCACGTGCAGGCCGAAGCTCCCATCGATCTCCTTCTCGACGATGGCCGGAATCCGCTGGGCCAGTTTCGGGTTCGCGTCGAACACGACGTTCCCGCTCTGGATGAACGTCCGCACGTCCGAGCATCCGGCCTCGGTGAAGATCCGGACGAGATCCGCCATCGGCAGCTGGTTCTTGCCCCCGACGTTGATGCCGCGGAGCAGTGCGACATGGCGCGAAGTCGAGGGCGAGGGCATCGGCGAAGGCGGCCATCGTACGCTGGAACCGCCTCTCGACGCCCTGCTTGGCCGATCGAAAGTACGGAACCAGGTTCGTTCTCTCGCACCGCGAGCCGGGCCGAGGCAGGCGGCCCGGTTCGGCTCGCGGTGCGAGAGAACGAACCTGGTTCCGTACTTTCGATCACCGTACCCTCTCCGCGATGCGCGACCGCGACGGCGTCCTGAAGTGGTCCCTCGTGGGTCCCACGCTTCTCCTCCTCGTCGCGTTCAACGTCTTCCCCCTGCTCTGGAACGTCGTCCTCTCCTTCACGAGCGCCGAGCTCGTCGGGGGCGACGCGCGCTTCCTCGGAGGCCTCCACTACGGGCGCGTCTTCACCGATCCCCAGTTCGGCGCCGCGCTGCGCCGTACGGCGCTGTTCGTCTTCCTCGCGGTCTCGATCGAGCTCCTGATCGGTTTCTCCCTCGCGCTGGCGCTGCGCCGCGACTTCAAGGCGAAGACCCTCGTGCTCACGACGCTCCTCGTCCCGATGATGCTCTCCCCCGCCGTCATGGGTCTCGTCTGGAGCCTCGTCCTCAACGGCAACTACGGCATCCTGAACCAGCTCCTCGGATTGGCGGGCATCGCGCAGCCGCAGTGGTTGACCGACCGCGACCTGAAGTTCTTCTCGATCGTCCTGGTCGACGTCTGGATGTGGACGCCGTTCATGATGCTGATCGCGCTGGCGGGGCTCTCGTCGATCCCCGCGTCGATCTACGAGGCTGCCGAGATCGACCGCGCCTCCCGTTGGACCGTCTTCACGCGCATCACGCTCCCGCTGTGCGCGCCCTTGCTCGGCCTCGCGGTGCTCCTCCGCGCCACCGACGCGCTCAAGCAGTTCGACCTCGTCATGGCCGTCACCGGCCCGAACGACCCCTCGACGCAGACGCTCTCGACGCTGCTGTACCAGATCGTCTTCCGCGACGGGAAGGTCGGCCTCGGCGCAGCCTACGCGTGCACGGTCCTCGTCGTGGTGGTCGCTCTCGCGACCGTCTTCACGCGCTACGTCGATCGGCTCCGCTCGGGTGAGCTCGCGCGATGAAGCTGCTGCGCGCCCTCGTCATCGCCGTGGGGTTCCTCTCCGCCGCCCTCCCCCTGCTGTGGATGGGGCTCTCCTCGATCAAGCACCGCGACGCGACGATCAGCCAGCATCCGAAGGTGATCCCGGCCATCGTCGCGCCCGAGTCCGAAGCGACGCCCTTGTTCGTCCCGACCGTCGATGCCTACCGCGGTCTGGCGGAAGTCCACGCCGGGGCGCAGCACAGCTTCTGGCACCACCTCGGCAACAGCGCGATCATCGGCCTCCTCTCGACGATCGCCTCGGTCCTCCTCGGGACCTGCTGCGCGTACGGATTCAGCCGCTTCTCTGTCCGAGGGGCGAAGGACTGGCTTTTCTTCATCCTCTCGACGCGATTCATGCCGCCCCTCGCGGTCGTCGTCCCCGTGCTGATGATGTACCGGCAGCTCGATCTGCAGGGCACGCACGCGGGCCTCGTTCTCCTCTACACCGTCTTCAATCTCTCGCTCTCGGTGTGGCTGATGAAGGGCTTCCTCGACGAGATCCCGCGCGCCTACGAGGAGGCCGCGCTCGTCGACGGATGGTCGCGGACGCAGACCTTCCTGCGCGTCGTGCTGCCGGAAGCGCGCACGGGCATGGCGGTCACGGCCGTCTTCTGCCTCATCTCCGCGTGGAACGAGTACGGGTTCGCGATGACACTCAACAGCTCGGGCGCGATCACCGTGCCCGCCTACTTCGCGGGCCTCCAGGGCAACATCGAGGGCATGCCCTGGCCGCAGATCGCCGCCGGAGCGCTGCTCTTCGTGCTGCCGATCGTCGTGTTCACGGTCGCGGTGCGCCGCCATCTCCTGCGGGGGATGACGTTCGGGACGATCAAGCAGTGAGCAAGCGGCTCGAAAGGATCGCGCTCCTCGGCATGGGTCTGGGGGTCGCGGTGATGCTCCAGCCGTGGTGGGACGGCGGGATGCGGCTCGGATTCTTCCTCGCAGCCGCGGGCACGCTCGCCCAGATCGTGCTCTCGCACCTGCCGGATGACCGACGGGAGCGCGCTCCGTGAGCTTCCTCCGCCTCGAGTCCCTCGCCAAGACCTGGCCCGACGGCACGCGCGCCGTCCTCGGTGCCGATCTCTCGATCGAAGAAGGCGAGTTCGTCGTCCTGCTCGGCCCCTCGGGGTGCGGGAAGACGACGACGCTGCGCATGATCGCCGGCCTCGAAGCGCCGACGTCGGGCCGCGTGCTCCTCGACGGACGCGACGTGACCGCGCTACCTCCTTCGCGGCGCGACGTCGGGTTCGTCTTCCAGTTCTACGCGCTGTACCCGCACATGAGCGTCGAGGCGAACGTCGAGTTCCCGCTCCGTTGCGCGCGCGTGCCCCGGACCGAGCGTCGCGCCGCCGTGGCGCGCGTGGCGGAGCGCCTGCAACTCGAGCCGCTCCTCCGCCGGCGGCCGCGCGAGCTCGCCGGCGGCGACCAGCAACGCGTCGCTCTCGCGCGCGCGATGGTGCGCAAGCCGGCCCTCTGGCTCATGGACGAGCCCCTCGGGTCGCTCGATTCCGAGCGTCGCGGCGAGATGTGCGAGTTCCTGCGCGCGCACCAGCTCGAGCAGAAGGTGACGACCGTGTACGTCACGCACGACCAGGACGAGGCGATGCGCCTGGCTGACCGCGTCGTGGTGATGTCGGAGGGCGAGATCATCCAGGCCGGATCGCCGCAAACGATCTACGACGAGCCGAGGACGCTCTTCGTCGCGCGATTCCTCGGCAGTCCCGGGATGAATCTCCTCCACGGCGAGATCCGCCGCGAGCACGGCTTCGCCGTTTTTCGTGCACAGGGATCGACCGCCCCGCTGCGGCTCCCGACGCTCTCGCGCGCGGGCCCGGCGGTGCTCGGATTCAGGCCCGAGCGCGCGCACCTGGATTCGGAGGGCCCGCTGGAGGGCCGGATCGCGGTCGAGGCCTTCCACGGATCGTGCCGGTACCTCCACGTCGACGGAGGCTTCGGCCGCATCGCCGTGCGCGAGAAGGCGGACCGCGGGGGATCTGCCGGTGACGAAGTGCGCGTGTCGATCGAGCAGGAATCCATGAGAGTCTTCGACGTCGACACGGGGAGGAGGGCCTCCTGATTCGCGCAGAGGGCTCGCCAGGGCGCCACTCGGCTCGGTAAGCCATCCAGGTGTAGGATCCCGGGCAACTCGCTCCCCACGGGCTCGCGAGAATGGCGGGTGCGGGGAGAAGATCCCCACGTCCCTACGGCCTACTTCCCCGTGCGCAACCCGTTCGAAGAGCCGATCCAGATCGTCCTCGAGCTCTGGATGCCTCATGGATCGCGCCTGCGCATCGATTGCTTCGCGAAACTGCCATCTTTCGTGAGGGAGCCGTTCGGCCTCCCCGTCGGGGTGCTGGCGCCGGATGGGGAGGCTCCGCTGCCACCGAGCGAATCGGCTCGGAGACATTTCCTCGGGAAACTCTTCCAGGTCGAAGGCGGATCGGAGTGGCACGTGCGGTGGACGTGCCTGAAACCGGGCCTCGGTGGGAGTCCCGAGGCGCGCGCATGGCGGCAGGACGAGGGCAGCCGAACGCTCCTCGGGGGCGTCGTCTTCGGTCCAGCGGTCGCGCCTTAGGCTACCCTGACGGTCGATGGCTGAAGGCGCCCGATCCTCGTCGCCCGCGCTGGAGGCGAGTGGCCTCGCCAAGTCCTTCGGCGAAGTCCGCGCCCTCGACGGCGTCGATCTCGTCGTCGGCGCGGGCGAGTTCGTCGTCGTCCTCGGACCCTCCGGTGCGGGCAAGACGACGCTCCTGCGGCTGATCGCGGGTCTCGAGCGACCCGATGCGGGAATGATCCGCCTCTTCGGGCGGAATGCGGCCGAACTCTCCCTGGCCGAGCGCGACGTCGCGCTCGTCTTCCAGAATTTCTCGCTCTACCCCAACCGCACCGTGCGCGCGAATCTCGAGTTCCCCCTGCGCGCTCCGGGGCGCCGTCTGCCCCGCGCGGAGATCGCCGAACGCGTGGACTGGGCCGCCAAGCTGCTTCGGATCGAGAAGCTCCTCGACCGGTCCGCGCGTGCGCTCTCCGGCGGCGAGATGCAGCGCGTCGCCATCGGACGCGCCATCATCCGCCGTCCCAGGCTCTTCCTCATGGACGAACCGCTCACGAATCTCGACGCGAAGCTGCGCGAGGAGCTGCGCACCGAGTTGCGAGAGCTCGCGCGCGGGCTCGGGACCCCCGTCCTGTGGGTCACGCACGACCAGGTCGAGGCGCTGTCCATGGCCGACCGGATTGCCGTCCTCGTCGCGGGGCGAATCCTCCAGGACGCGCGCCCCGAGGAAGCCTACTTCCAGCCCGCGTCCCCGCGCGTCGCGGGCCTCCTCGGCTCTCCGCCGATGAACGTCGTCGGCGCGCGCCTCGAGAGCGGCTGGTGGACCGCGAGCGACGGGACGCGCATCGCGGAGGCGGCGCCGGGCTCGCCCGAGCGCGCCACGATCGGGTTCCGGCCGGAGGACGTGGAATGGACCGGGGTCCCGGGACCCGCGACGATCGAGATGGTCGAGGACCTCGGCCCCACGCGCGTGCTCGTCGCGAGCTGGGCGGGAGCGCGCATCCGCATCCTCTTGCAGAGGGAGGCGTCGATCGCGACCTGGCTGCCGGGCGATCGATCGACCCCGCGCGTGGATCCTGCGCGGGTCGTCGTCTGGTCCGGACCGTGATCGTTAAATACTGCCTGGCTTCGGTGTGGGTGCATCGCTCCGGAATTCTCGGAATCACCTGCCACCAGAGCTCCGCGCGCGAGTCGTGAGGTCGAGCAGGCCCTCCTTGGCCTTGCTCGAGGAGAATTCTCATGTTCACGCCGCCGCGTTGTCCCTACTGGTC